>DASXLI010000103.1:0-51608 GCA_036496285.1 Binatia bacterium | reverse complement strand
GGCGAGACGGGTGAGGCCGGTGTCGAGGTCGTGCTGGAAGACGGTCTCCGGCCAGATCAGGAGATCCACCCCGCCGGCGACGGCGCGGGACGCCTCGCGGTAGGCGTCGAGGTTGCGTCCGAAGAAGGCGCGGTTGCCCTTGTGCTCGATGCTGATGTTGCCCTGGACGAGGCCGACGCGGAGCGCAGGCGCGCTCGCGCGCTCGGCGCGGACCGCGCCGAGCCGCCACGTACCCGCGACCAGCAGGAGCGCGGCGAGCGCAAGCGGTGCGACGATCGTCGCGGCCGGCGGCGCGGCCGTGTCCGGCCCGACGGCGCGCCGGGCGCGCGTCCCGACGAGACGCGCGAGGGCCAGCGCCGCCGCGTTGACCCAGACGATTGCGAAGGTGAGGAGGTATGGGCCCGCGAGCTCGCCGCTCTGCAGGAGCGCCACGACCCGGTACTGCGAGTTCGCCAGGCGCCACGGGAAGAGCTTGGGGAAGAGGAACTCGAGCGCGACGAAGGCGAGCGGCGCGCCGAGCCCGAGCGGCGAGGGCCCGAGCCACGCGACGAGCGCCAGGAAGAGGCCGAGCTGCAGGCCCATCGACGCGGCGACCGGCGCGTAGAGCAGCGCCGCGATTGGCATGGGGAAGGCGCCGAAGACGCGCATCGCGTAGACGAGCCACGAGAAGGCGAGCGCGATGCCGGTCGTGCCGGCGAGCCAGCCGAGCACGAGCGCGCGCCCCGGCCGCCCACGCTCCGTGAGGGCCAGGAGCGGCGCGATCGCGATCCATGGCAGCGGCCAGAGGCGGAAGTCGACGAAGCTCGCGCCGAGCGCCGCCCCGCAGACGAGCGCCGTGGCGATCTCGAGAAGCGCCGGCGCGCGGAAGGCCGCGCGGGCGGCGCCGCCGCTCGCCTCAGGACGCTGCGGGTCGCTTCGCGTGCTCAGGGTGCCGGGATGATCGCGATGTCGTTCGGGAAGCTGTCGATCGTCCGCCCGTCGACCGTTGTGACCGGCGCCGTGCTGCTCACCGGCTCGCGATCGAGGGTCCCGTCGGGGTGGATGCGGAAGGCGTCGATGCGCCCGACGCCGGCCTCGGCGACGTAGAGCAGGGTGCCCGAGGGCTCGTCGACGGCGAGGCCCACGGGCAGCGTCTTCGGGTCCTGCGCGGTCTTGCTGAGCGGGAAGTCCGGCAGGAGGTTGTTCTCGAGCTGGAACACCGCGACCTTGCCCTCCTGGAAGACCGACGCGTAGATGAAAGAGCCGTTAGGACGGTCGCGGCGCAGCAGGTTCTGGTAGAAGCCGTCCTGCTTCGTGCTGCTGGTCTCCTTGGAGCCGATCGTGCCGCTCGGGTCGATGTTGAACGTGAAGAGCTTGTCGCTCACCTCCTCGGAGAGGAACAGCTCGCCGATCGGCGCGGTCTGCGACGGTGAGAAGAAGGTGTCGTTCACGATTGCCGCGCCGATCGACGACACGGGAATTGTGACGAGCTGGCCGCCGAAGCAGCCTGGGGTCGAGCCCGGCGTCGGCGTCGCGCTCGGCGCCGGCGTCGGCGGCGGGAAGAGGCCGTCGACCCGGCGGAACACCTGGACCTCGCTTCGCCCCGAAGCGGCGACGAAGTCACGGCTCAGCAGGCTGAGCGAGGTATACTCGGAGTTGTTCGAGCCGATGACGCAGTTCGTCGGCTCGTTGGCGATCGTGCCGTCATCGGCGATCGGGTAGGCGTCGATGCGGTTCGAGCCGCGTCCCGCGACGTAGAGGATACCGTTGCCGATCGTCGGATCGAGCGCGAAGTCGACCGGATCGAGGTCCTTGCTCGCGTTCTTGTCGGACTCCTGCTCGGTCTTCGTCTGCGCGATGCAGCGCGAGCCGCCGCCCGGCAGGAGCTTGAAGACCTGGATGCGCTCGTTGGTGGCGACGAAGAGCAGCGTCGGATCGGTTTGCGAGACCTTCACGCGCCGCGGGTTGTCGGCGGTCGCGATGATCTGCTCGGCCGGCAGGGCGGTACCGGGCTGCGCCGGGTTTTCGAGGAACAGGCCGTTCGTCCCGAGCCGGTACAACGCGAGGCCGCGGCTGTTGCCGCTGCCCGTGTCGCAGCCCCCGCCGGCGGGCCCCGGGGTCGGCGAGGGGAGGGGCGTCGCGATGCACGAGACCGAGTCGCGGCACTGATTCTTCGCCTCGACGACGAGCAGCATCTGGTTGCTCGGCGTCGTGTCGAACGCGGTGCCCGCCGGCAGATCGAAGGTGTGCGAGTTGTCGTTGCCGCTGCTACCGCCGCCGCACGCCGCGAGGCCGAGGAGCAGTGCCAGCCCGACGTGCCGCGCCACGTGGCTCCCCCATGCTCCTGTGCTCATGCGACCTCCCGCGTCACGACCGCGTGCGTCGTATCGCATTCACCGACGATCGTCTACGCCCTCGCGCGAGGTGGCGACGCACGGCGGACTGCGGTATGCAGCGTCCATGACGCGGTGGTGGGTGGCGTTGGCGGCCGTCCTCGCGGTAGCTCCTCACGCGCGGGCGGGGAACCTGTCGGCCGACGAGATCATGCGGCGCAACGAGGTCGTCGACAAGGTCGCCGACTCGCGTGCCGAGGTGACCATGACCCTCGTGAGCTCGAGCGGCGCACGGCGTGAGCGCTCGACGCTGTCGTCGTCGAAGCTCACCGCGAACGGCATCGACCAGAAGCGGCTCGTGCGCTTCCTCACTCCCGCCGACGTCAAGGGCACCGCAACGCTCCTGGTCGAGCACGCGGACGCGGACGACGACATCTGGATCTACCTGCCGGCGCTACACAAGGTGCGGCGCCTCGTCGCCAACAACAAGAAGGACAGCTTCGTCGGCACCGACTTCTCCTACGGCGACGTCATCGGCCACAAGGTGGCGAGCTGGACCCACACCCTCACGGGCACCGAGCAGGTCGACGGCGTCGACACGTACGTCGTCGACTCCGTGCCGCGCACGGACGACGTGCGCGAGACGAGCGGCTACGCGAAGCGGCGCTCCTGGGTGCGAACCGACAACTTCGTCGCGGTGAAGGTCCTCTACTGGGACACCGCCGAGAAGCCGTTGAAGGAGCTGCACGCGACCGACGTGCGCGAGACCGATCCGGCGCACCACAAGTGGCAGGCGTACCGCATCGTCATGACCAACACGCAGACCGGCCACAGCACCGAGATCGTCTGGACGAAGCTCGACGTCGGGGTCGGTCTGCCGGACGACCTGTTCACCGAACGCGAGCTCGAGAAGGAGAGCTGACCTGCGGGGGGCGGCCGCCGTCGCTGCGCTCGTGATCGTCTGCGGGTCGGCTCCGGGACGGGCGCAGACCGCCGAGCCCGCGCAGGCGACGCAGGGCGAGCCGGACGCGGCGCACGCCTCGGCCGCGCAGGCGGCGCAGGAGACGGCGCGAAAGCTGCTCGCGCGCGCCGGGCTCAGCGGTACGCTCGCGCTCGACTACTTCTCGTCCGACCACGCCATCGACGACGCGGACCACTTCGGCGGCGTCAATCTCACGCTGAAGCAGCGCCTGCAGCTCGGCGAGGGCGTGCGCTGGGTCGGAGAGGCGCGCTTCATGGCGCAGCAGATCGGGCATCAGGACCACGATCCGATCGGCAGCGCGGCGCGCAACGTACGCTACGTCGACGGCGTGATCGCCGAGCTGCGCGAGGGCTACACGGAGATCGAGCAGGGTCCCATCGCGCTGCGCCTCGGGAAGCAGATCATCGCCTGGGGCCGCGCCGACGAGCTCAACCCGACCGACGTCATCACGCCGAAGGACTACCTCCTCCTGCTTCCCGAGGGGACGCCGGCGTACCGCTACGGCGTGACGGCGCTCCGCGCCGACTACTCGTTCGACGAGCGCACGCGCGCGATCGGTGTGTGGGTGCCCGTGTTCAGCCCGTCGCGCATTCCGTTCGACGTGCCCCCCGGCGTCCATCTGGAAGAGGACCTGCCGGCGGTCGCGATCGAGAACGGCTCGGCGGGCATCAAGCTCGACCGGAGTGGCGGCAACGTCGACGCCTCGCTCGCGTACTTCTACGGATACAACCTCCTCCCCGAGCTGCGCGTGACCTCGGTACAGGCCGATCCGGTGACCGGCGCGCTCGCGGGCGACGTCGATCTCGTGCACCCGCGCCGTCACATGATCGGCGCCGACTTCGCGACCGCGCTCGGAAGGTTCGGCTACCGGGGCGAGGTCGCCTACGTGCTCACGCCGAACGCAGACGGCCACCGGGTCGACGAGACGACGCCGTATCTCTACTACGTGCTCGGGATCGAGCGGACGTTCTTCGACAACCTGAGCGTCATCGTGCAGTACGTCGGCCGCTACGTCGTCAACCGGGTCGACCCGGCCCGCGCGCTCGCCGATCCCGATCCGGTCGAGGGGCAAGCCCGGTTCCTTGCGGCCCGCGAGACCTTCATCATCAACCAGCAGCTCGACACGGTGCAGAACGGCTGGTCGCTGCGTCTCGACAAGCGCTGGTGGAACGACACGCTCGAGTTCGAGCTCCTGTCGCTGCACTACTTCGAGCGCAACGACTTCTTCATGCGCCCAACGCTCTCGTATCTGCTGGCGGACGGCTGGCGGGCGGCGGTCGGCGGCGAGATCTTCCACGGGCCGATGCACTCGCTGTTCGGGCGGGTGGAGAAGAACACCGGTGCCTTCGCCGAGCTGAGCTACAGCTTTTGAGCCGGCGTCACGCTCGCGTCACGGCGACCTTCAGGGCGCCGCTCCGTTTGTCGGCGGCGAGCGCGAAGCCGCGGGCCGTGTCCGCGAGCGGCACCGCGTGCGTGACGAGCGTTGCGAGTACCGGGTGCGCCGCGAGGAGGGCGAGCGCGGTTGTGAAGTCTGGCCGCGCGCCCCGGCGGCAGTAGGTCATCGACGAGGTGAGGTGCGGCTCCTTCATCAGGAAGCGGAGCGGCGGGAGGACGATCGGCTGGGTGAACTTGCCGAGGGCGACGATGCGGCCGCCGGGCCGGACGACCTCGAGCGCGAGATCGAGCGTCGTGCCCGCGCCGCCGACGGTCTCGAGGACCACGTCGGGCGGGGCGGCGGCGCTCAACGTCCGGACGGCGTCCGGCTCGGCCCCGACGACCTCCGCGCCGAGCGTGCAGGCCGCGTCGGCCTGATGCGGATGGCGCGCGCTGACGGTCACCGCGCCGCCCGCCTGGACGGCGGCGAACGCGGCGAGCAGACCGATCGCGCCGGCGCCGATGATGAGGACCCGCTCGCCCGCCCCGACGGCGGCGACGTGGCTCGCGTGGACGCCGACCGCGAGCGGCTCCGCCAGCATCGCCGCCTCGACCGGAAGACCGGGCGGGACGCGGAAGAGGGTCGATTCCGGCACCGCGACGAGCTCGGCGAATCCGCCCGGCGCCATGCTGCCGAGGATGCGGAGCTGCGGACAGAGGTTCGGCTGGCCGGCCCGGCAGCGCTGGCACCGGCCGCACGCCAGAAGGGGCTCGATGACGACCGGGTCGCCCGCAGCGAATCCCGCGGCGGCCGACGCCATGTGGCCGACGATCTCGTGGCCGAGGCAGACCGGCGGAGGCGGTGCGGCGCCGCTGAAGTAGTGCAGGTCGCTGCCGCAGATGCCGCAGGCCGCGACCCGCACCAGCACCTCGCCCGCGGCGGGTACGGGCTCCGGTACGTCGCGAAGCTCGATCCGATGGGGGGCGGTGCAGTAGGCGGCGCGCATCCGATGGGGCCGCGCCGGCGGCGGCCGCGCGAAGCAGCAACCTCGTAGGAGCTGGTCCGGGCGTTTGCAAGCGCGGGGCGGCTCGGGCATTGCGACGGCCGTGCGCGCGCTTCTTTTCGTTGTGCTGGCCCTCGTTCCGGTCGCCTGCGGGCGGCCGCCGTCACTGGTGTGGGAGGGCGCCGGGCCGCCACGGGAAACGAGCGTCGGCGGCGCGACGGCGGGGCTTGCCGCCGCGGGGCCCGCGGCCCGGCGCGGACCCTGGGGCGACGCCGCCGGCGAGAGCCTGCTCCTCATGGAGAGCGCCGATGCCGAGGAGCCGCACGTGCACCGGCGCCACGACCTCACGGTCGTGCTCCTCCGCGGCCGCGGAACGCTCGTCGTCGAGGGCCGGCGCCACGATCTGCATGCCGGCGACGTCGCGCACATCGCGCGCGGCAAGGTGCACGCTTTCGCGCCGTCGGGTCGCGCGACCGCGCTCGCGATCTTCACCCCGCGGCTCGACGGGCCGGATTCCGTCCCCGCATCTGCCATGGCAGATGCCGCGGCGGATGCGCACTGAGCACCCCCGTTCGAGGGATCGAGAGCGGATCTGAGCCCCCGTTGGGTGGGCGGAAGCGCACGGTTGGGCTAGTTTGACAGGGGGCAGTACCGCGGGGTACCCAGGTGCTCCCTTAGCGGTCCAGCTCCCACGGTCCGCGCCAATCCTCAGGTCAGGAGGACGGCTCATGCGACTTCTAGCCATGAGTGCCGCCTTGTCGGCTGCAATCATCGCCTATAGTGCTGCGGATATCGGTCTGCCCATTCCCTCGACCCTCAGCGTAGCGGCACCCGTGCGCGCGGTGTCCTCGACGGCGAGCGCGAGCGCCTCCGTGGCGCCCTGGCAGGCTGGTCCCATCCGTCCGCTGCGCAGTGACCTGCCCGTCGTGCTGCCGGTGGCGGAGGCTGCCCATCCCCGCGCGTATGCCGTTGCCGCGGATCATCCGCGGCCGCCCCTCGGGCGCTTCAAGCTGACCGCCTACTCCGGCCCGCAGGGGGGCAAAGCCAAGGCCATCACGTACACCGGGACGTCGGCGCGCGCCGGCCGCACGGTCGCCGTCGATCCACGCGTCATCCCGCTCGGCTCCCGCATCTTCATCGAGGGCGTCGGCGAGCGCATCGCCGAGGACGTCGGCTCGGCGGTGAAAGGCAATCACATCGACGTCTACGTACCGTCGGTCCACGACGCCAATAGCTTCGGGGTGAAGCACCGCCGGGCGGTGACCGTCGTCGCGAGCACGCACTGAGTCGCGGGCAGGGTGCTCTCGCGCCCGGGCCGAGGCGCGGCGCCTGATTTGACTCCCCGCCCGAGGTCCCGAATATACGTCCCGTGCTGATCCGGGGGCGTGGCGGGGTGAGGTCGTGACGGATCACGCGGCCGCCCGTGCGGGCGGCGGACGCTCCGTGCTGGCGATCGGCATTGCGTCGGCGCTCGCAATCCAATGGATCGTCCTGCGGTTGCTGCACGTCGAGCTGGCACCGCACTACGAGGCGCTCCTCGCCGGCACCGGGATCTTCGGCGCCGCCTTCCTGCTCTCGTGGGGGGCCGAGGTCGCCCAGCTCGACATCCCCCAGGCGCTGGCGCTCGCCTTCCTCGCTCTGGTCGCCGTGCTTCCCGAGTACACCGTCGACATCTACTTCGCGTGGCGCGCCGGCAAGGATCCCTCCTACACCGCCTTCGCGACGGCCAACATGACCGGCGCAAACCGCCTGCTGATCGGCGTCGGCTGGGTGGCCGTCGTGGTGGCCTTCTGGGTGCGCACGCGCCAGCGTGCGATCGCGATCGCCCACGGGCACGGCGTCGAGCTCTTCTTCCTCATGCTGGCGACCGTCTATTCGTTCGTCTTGCCGTTCAAGGCCACGCTTTCGGTCTGGGACGCCGTCGTGCTGCTCAGCATCTTCATCGCCTACACGGTGGCGGCGGCGCGCTCGCACGTCGTCGAGCCGGAGCTGGAAGGCCCGTCGGAGTACGTCGCGAGCTTCGGCGTCGGGGCACGGCGCGCGGCAACGATCGGCTGCTTCCTGCTCGCTGGCGGGACGATCCTGATGGCGGCGGAGCCGTTCGCCGAGGGTCTCCTCGCGAGCGGGCGGCGCTTCGGCATCGAGGAGTTCGTCCTTGTGCAATGGCTCGCGCCGATCGCCTCCGAGGCCCCGGAGTTCATCGTCGCCATCCTCTTCGCGCTCCGCGGCAACGCCGGCGCGGCGATGGGCACGCTGATCTCGTCGAAGGTGAACCAGTGGACCCTGCTGATCGGCATGCTGCCGCTCGCCTACGGCACCTCGGCAGGCTCGTTCGCGCACCCGATGCACCTCGACGCCCGCCAAGTCGAGGAGATCCTGCTGACCGCGGCGCAATCGCTCTTCGCGATCATGGTGCTGGCCGACTTCTCGTTCTCGTTGCTCGAGGGCGCCGCTTTCTTCGTGCTCTTCAGCACGCAGATGGTCTCGACCAGCCCGGAGTTCCGCTACTACTACAGCTTCATCTATCTCGTGCTCGCGCTCGCGATGCTGGTGTTCCGGCCGAAGGTGCGGCGCTCGGTGTGGGCGCTGGTGCGCCGCGTACCGCCGGACGTCGACTGAGCGGCGTGCTCAGGCGACGATGCCGCGGGCGCGCAGATCGGCGCGGGTCGCCGCGTCGATCCCGAGCAGCTCGCCGAGGACGTAGTCGGTCGCCTCGCCGAAGCACGGTGCCGGGCGGGCCACCGTGCAGGGCGTGCCGCTCATCGTCCAGGGGATGCCGAGGTGGCGGCGCCTGCCGACCTCGGGATGCTCGAGCTCGACGAAGAAGCCGCGCGCCCCGAGGTGCGCATCGTCGTGGAGGTCGCGGTTGGTCATCGCCGGGGCGGCGGCGAGGCCGGCGTCCTGGAGGAGGGCCATGAGATCCTCCGGCGTTCGCGTCGCGGTCCAGCCCGTGACGAGCGCCTCGACGGCGTCCTCGTCGGCCTTCCGCGCCGCGAGCGTCGCGTAGCGCTCGCGCTCGGGGGCCGCGAGGCCCATGAGCGCGGCGAGCCGATGCCACTCCCCGTCGCTGCGCACCGCGATCGCGATCCAGCGGTCGTCGCCGGCGGCGCGGAAGATGCCGTGCGGCGCCATGTGCGGATCGCGGTTGCCGTCGCGCGCCGGGGCGCTGCCGTTCATCGCCTGGTCCATGAGGCCCTCGGCGAGCACCGCCATGCCCGTCTCCCACTGCGAGAGGTCGACGTACTGCCCCTCACCGGTGCGCTCGCGGTGCCAGAGCGCCGCCAGCACGGCGAACGCGCCGTGCGCACCGCCGTTCGGGTCGCCGTACGAGATGCCGACGTGCATCGGCGGCCAGTCGCGGTAGCCGGTGAGCGACGACATGCCGGAGAGCGGCACCTGGGCGGGGCCGTACGACACGAACTCGTGCTCGGGGCCTGTCGCGCCGTAGCCCGAGAGCGCCACCATCACGACGTCGGGCTTGAGCGCGCGCAGCGCCTCGTAGCCGAGGCCGAGCCGGTCCATGACGCCGGCGGCGAAGTTCTCGGTGACGACGTCCGAGCAGGCGACGAGACGGTGCGCGAGATCGAGCCCCTCGGGGGTCTTCAGATCGAGCGCGATGCTGCGCTTGCCCTGGTTGAACTGGTTGAAGTAGCCGCTGCGGTTCAGCCCGGGCTGGCCGTCCGGCCAGGGCGGCAGGAGCCGGGTCACGCATGGACGCTCCACGGCCTCGACCCGGATCACCTCGGCGCCGAGGTGGGCGAGCTGGAGCGTGGCGTGGGGACCGGCCCAGACCCAGGTGAAGTCGGCGATGCGGATGCCGGCGAGCGGTCCCGTCACGACGCCTCTCCCGCGGGCGCGGCCGTGCTCGCCGGATCGACGCCGAGCGCGTCCAGCACCTCGGCCGTGTGCTGTCCGAGGAGCGGGGCTGGCGTGCGCAGACGCCACGGCGTCGCGCCGAAGCGGTAGGGCGCGCCCGGATAGCGGAGCGTCCCGGCCGTGGGATGCGCCAGCTCGGCGAAGAAGCCGCGGGTCGCCAGGTGCTCCGACTGCATCAGATCGCCCATCGTCGAGACCGGGGCGAGCGGGATGCGGCGCGCCTGGCCCGCCTCGTAGAGCTCGCGCACGCTCTGCTCGCGCATCCAGTCCTGCAGGAAGATCTTGAGCGCGTCCCAGTTGGCGCCACGCGCCATGCGGTCCTGGAAGAGCTCCATGCCCGCCCACTCCGGCGAGCCCATGAGCTCGACGAAGCGCTGCCACTGATGCTCCTCGATGCAGCACAGATAGATCCAGCCGTCGCGGCACTCGAAGAAGTCGAGCGGCTGGATCGGCTTGTGGCCGAGGCGCGACGCGACGAGGCCCATGTACGGCCAGAACGCGTAGGTGAGCTCGAGGATCGACGCGACGCACTCCTGGATCGACACCTCGACGTGCTGACCCGCGCCGGTGCGGCGGCGCCCGAAGAGCGCGCCCATCGACGCGACCGCGGCGTGCACGCCGCCCTGGAAGGCCGCCTGCTGGCCGAACGCCTTGAGCGGTGGCATCGCGTCGGTGCCCGGACCGCCACCGTTCAGGTAGGCGATGCCGCCCGCGGCCCAGAGGGTGAGGTCGGTCGCCTCGAAGTCGGCCCACGGACCGTGCGTGCCGAACGGCGCGATCGTCGTCATGACGACGTCCGGGTGGCGCGCATGGATCGCCGGCCACTCGAGCCCGTCGCGCTCGCGCGCCCGGCCCGGCAGATCCGTCAGCAGGAGATCGCGCCCCTCGAGGAGCCGGTCGAGCGCGCCGCGGTCGACGGCGCGGCCGAGGTCGAGCACGATGCCGCGCTTGTTCGCGTTCAGGTAGAGGAAGAGGCCGCTGCGCTCGCGGTGGACCGTGCCGCCTGGGAACGGCCCGCGCCGGCGCGTCGCGTCGCCGGCCGGCGGCTCCACCTTGACGACGTCGGCGCCGAGGTCGGCGAAGAGCTTCCCGGCATAGGCGGCGGCGACGCCGTCGCCGCATTCGACGACGCGCAGGCCGGCGAGCGCGCCGTCACCCTGCACGGTCGCTGCGGCGCTCACGGGGCCGCGACGAGGTCGAGGAGACGCTTCGGGTCGGCGGGCTCCTCGCACTCACCGAGGCGGATCATGATGTCGGTGTGGGAGTGCTCCGCCGCGTCCCACTCCTTCAGCACCTTCCACTCGCCGGAGCCCTCGCGCTCGAAGAGGTGCACCTTCTGGCTCTCGGTGAGACCGATCGCGGCGCGCCCGCTCGGGGTCATGCAGAACAGCACGTAGCCCGCCTTCTTGCTGGTGACGAAGTACATTCGAGGTCCCGGCTAGAGGATGGGGGTCACCCAGTCAAGGCGCCGTACCGGTCAATACTCCGGGCACACGCCGAGCGTGCCGAAGCGGACGGCGCGCGAGTAGCCGAGCACGCGGAGGCCGTCGGCGGAGAGCTCGCCCGCCGTGATGTAGCCGCCGTCGCCGGTCGGCGTGCTCGACCAGTCCCACGCGTGCTCGAGCAGCTTGACGCCGCGCGCCTGCGCGAAGAGCAGCGTGTCGTAGATCATCGCCACTGCGCTCCGCCGGCGCACGAGGCCGTCGAGATCCGCGGCGTCGGCGTACTGCACGAGCGCCGCGTCCTGCTGGTGGTAGGTGAGGTTGCGGGTCGCGGGCACCGGCTCGCGATGGACGAGCCGCCACTCGAGCACGTTCGTCTCGGTGGAGAAGAAGGGCTCGGCGTCGAGCGTCCACTCGTCCTTCAGCTGGTAGCCGACGCCCTGCATCAGCTTCGCCAGGATCGAGCCGGGAAGGCGCTCGAGCAGGCGGCGGGCAGTGAGTGGCGCAGTGCCGTCGGTTGGGGTGCGGAAGACCAGCAGGTGGCCGCGCTCCTTCGCCTGCTGCAGGCGGGCGAGCTCGAACGGTACGGTCGAGAGCACGGCCGCGCTGCCGCTCGCCAGGTGCTCGGCGTCGGTGCCGAGGGCGAGCGCGACGTCGTCGGGTCCCAGCATGGCGTCACCGAACAGCGCGCGCGCCTCGTCGATCTTCACGGCCATCGGCGTCCCTTCATCCCCCGAGCTGGAACATCTCGCGTCGCTCGATCGTCTGTCCGGTGTGGAGCGCGTGCCCGATGGGTTTCGCGGCGACCGCGGCGAGCAGGATCTCGGCGACCGCCTCGATCCCGCCGCGGCGCAGCGCCGCGCGCACGTCGCACTCGTCGTCGTTCAGCAGGCACAGGTGGAACTTGCCATCGGCGGTGAGCCGCATGCGGTTGCAGGTGCCGCAGTACGGCTCGCTCACCGGGCTGATGAAGCCGACGGTGCCGCTGGCCCCCGCGACGCGGTAGTTGCGCGACTCGTCCGCAGCGTCGACGACCGGCAGCGCATCCATCGGACCGAGCGCGGCCTCGATGCGGGCGCGGGTCTCCGCATTGGAGACGTAGGCGCGGCGCGAGACCTCCGCCGGCTCGCCGACGCCGAGCGGCATGAGCTCGATGAAGCGGACGTGCCAGTCGCGCGTGCGCGTGAGCGCCGCGAGGGCCGTGACGTCCTCCTCGTTGTAGCCGCGTACCACGACCGCGTTGAGCTTGATCGGACGGAGCCCCGCCGCCTCCGCCGCGAGGATACCGGCCCAGATGTCCTCGAGCGTGCCGAAGCGCATCACCCGCGCGAGTCGCTCCGGATCGAGCGAGTCGAGGTGCACGTTCACCCGTCGCAGGCCGGCCCGCGCGAGGGCGGGGGCGAGGCGCGGCAGGAGGATGGCGTTCGTCGTGAGCGCGAGGTCGGCGAGGCCGGGAAGCGGCGCCAGGCGCTCGACGATCTCCAGCAGGTCCGTGCGCAGCGTCGGCTCGCCCCCGGTGAGGCGGATACGGCGGAAGCCGACCGCGAGAGCCGCGCGCGCGACCAGCTCGATCTCGGCCGGTGTCAGGAGATTTGCGCTCGGGGCGGACGGCGCCCCCGTGAGCGGCATGCAGTAGACGCAGCGCAAGTTGCAATGATCGATCAGCGAGATGCGTAGATAGTTGATCTCGCGACCGAAACGATCGAGCGGCATGTGAGATTGTTTCGTCGCCGCCCGGCCCTGTCAAGGCAAATGCGCGGCGCGGGCTGGGCCCGCCCAGGGCTCAGAGCCGGCGTTCCTCGATCTCAGTGATGATGCCGTCGAGCGACTCGCGGAAGACCGAGTACGGCAGCCCGGCGAGCAGCGTCCGCGCCCGGCGTGTGTAGTCCTCGGCGAGGCGGCGCACGGTCGGCAGCACGCCGAGCGCGCGCACGCGCTGCAGGGCGTCGGCGATTGCGGCCTCCTCGGGCTCGGGCGAGAGGAATACGCGCCGGACGGTCTCGTCACGCTCGAGCGCGAGCACGAGCGGCAGCGACGGGTTGCCGTCGCGCAGATCGATGCCGACCGGCTTGCCGGTGAGGCCCTCGTCGCCCTCGACGTCGAGCAGGTCGTCCACGACCTGGAACGCCATGCCGATGTTGAAGCCGCACGCCCACATCGCCTCGGCGGTCTGCTCGCCGGCGCCGGCGAGGTGCGCCGCGACACGGGCGCCCTGCGAGAAGAGCGATGCGGTCTTGCGCGCGATGATCTCGAGGTAGTCGTCGACGGTGACGCTCGGGTTTCGCCGGAAGCGTCCTTGCATGATCTCGCCTTCGGTCAGGCTGACGCAGGCGTCGGCGGCCCAGCGCACGATGTTCTCCTCGAAGCGGCCGCACAGCTCGAAGGCCTTGCTGAAGAGGAAGTCGCCGGTGACGAGCGTGTCGGCGAGGCCGAACTGGCTGAACGCCGAGGGTCGCCCGCGGCGCGTCTTGCCGCCGTCGATGATGTCGTCGTGGAGGAGCGTCGCGGAGTGGATGAGCTCGAGCGCGACCGCGACGTCGACCATGTCGATCACGCTGTCGCCGCCGCACGCCTTGAACACGAGCAGCGCCACCGCGGGACGCACGCGCTTGCCCCCGCCGCCGATCAGGTGCATCGCGATCTCGGAGAGCAGCGGCTCCCGCGAGACCAGGAGATCAGTGAGCTTCTCCTCGACCTGTGCCAGCTCGGTTGCGATCAGGCCGAGCGCGGCGTTGCCGTTGGAGCGGAGCAGGGAACTGCGCCCGCGCGGGTCATGGGAATCACTCACTCCTGGTGGATCCTTTTTCGAGGCGCTGGCGTAATGACAGACCGCGACACCTAATGGGAATGATTCGGGATTGTCAAGTTGATGTCGCCCCCGTGCGCGCGGCGCGGGCCAAGGCCCGCGCCGTGCTCCGATGGGCGTCGGCGCGCGGCGCAGCCGCGCGCCTCCCGTTGCGCGGGCGTCGCCCGCGCAGGGCGCGACGACGTGGCGTCCTTGCGTGCCGTGCGGGCTTCGCCCGCTTCGGCTTCGGGGAAGGCAATGCATCTCCGCAACGAAAAACGCGCAACGCATGCCGCGTGTGGCGTTGCGCTGGGGGTGGGGGGACAGTAGGGTGCTGGGTTCCGTGGTGACTGTTGACGACATTCGGGCGCGGTTGGGGGGGGTGAAGTATCCGGGGTATCAGCGCGACGTCGTGAGTCTCGGGGCGGTGCGGGATGTCGTGGTCGAGGGCGGGCGCGTGCGGGTGGTGTTGGCCGCCGGATCGGCGAAGCCGGAGGTGGTGGCGGCGCTGAAGGCGGCGGTCGAGAGCGCGCTGCGCGCGGCGCCTGGGGTCGAGGCGGTCGAGATCGTGATGCCGCAGCCGGCGGGGCCAGGAGGCAAGGCCGGCGCGAGTCCGTTCGACGAGCGCGCCCCGCTGCCGGGGGTGGCGCACATCCTCGCGGTCGCGAGCGGCAAGGGCGGCGTCGGCAAGTCGACGGTCGCGGTCAACCTGGCGCTGGCGCTCCACGCGCGCGGGCTGCGCGTCGGGCTGCTCGACGCGGACATCTACGGGCCGAGCGTGCCGCTCATGCTCGGCATCCCGGAGGCGCGGCCGCGCATGGCGGACGGCAACAAGATCCTCCCCATCGAGCGCTATGGCATCGCCGTCGTATCGATGGGCTTCTTCCTCGACGACAGCTCGCCGGTGATCTGGCGCGGACCGATGGTGATGAGCATCGTCCGCCAGTTCCTCAAGGACGTCGCGTGGGGCGAGCTCGACGTGCTGGTGATCGACCTGCCGCCGGGCACCGGCGACGCCCAGCTCACGCTCGTGCAGCAGGTGCCGGTGAGCGGCGGCGTGATCGTCACGACGCCGCAGGACGTGGCGCTCCAGGACGTGCAGCGCGGCATCGCGATGTTCGACACGGTGAGCACGCCGGTGCTCGGCATCGTCGAGAACATGAGCTACTACGAGTGCCCGGACTGTGGCTCGCGCGAGGATGTCTTCGGCCACGAAGGCGGGCGGCGCGAGGCGGCGGCGCTCGGCGTCGCGTTGCTGGCGGAGATTCCGCTCGTGCCGGCGCTGCGGGAGAGCATGGATCGCGGCGCCCCGGTCGTCGTCGCCGATCCGTCGAGCCCCGTCGCGGCCGCGTTCGGCACGATCGCGGCCGAGGTCGCGGCGAGGCTCGCCGCGGACGACCGCTCGGGCGCGGGAGCGTCGTGAGCCGCTTTACGACCAGGGCGGCCCATGTTAGCCGTTAGGGTTCCAGCGGAGGTCCCGGCATGTCCACGATGATCACCGAGGAGTGCATCAACTGCGGAGCCTGCGAGCCGGAGTGTCCGAACACGGCCATCTATGAGGGCGGTGCCGAGTGGGAGAATACCGGCCAGAAGCACGCCGCGATCGCGACCGACATCTATTACATCGTGCCCGAAAAGTGCACGGAGTGTGTGGGATTCTTCGATCAGGAGCAGTGTGCGGCGGTGTGTCCGGTTGACTGCTGTGTTCCCAACCCTGATGATCCGGAAACCGAGGAGCAGCTGATCGCGAAGGCCAGGGTGATCCATCCCGACCGCTCCTTCGAGCCGGGTTGCCCGTCACGATTTCAAAAAAAATAGCCCCAACGCCGACGCAATTGCGCGGCGGAAGCGATGTGACGGCCCACGATCGGGGCCGGCATCTTATGTGACGTACTCTTTACAACACGGGGATGTTTCGTTATTGACGCAGCGATTTGGTGGAGGTTTTTTGATCGTCGATTCGCGCGCCGGACGGCGTGTCACGGGCCCCGTCTGAGCGAGCGGTGGCGGGGGAAGAGGCTATGAGCAAGATCCGGGTCGGCATCGTCGGGGTGGGCAACTGCGCGAGCAGTCTCGTGCAGGGCATCGAACACTACCGACGCCTGAACGGGGACGCCGAGCGCAACGCTACCGGATTGATGCACTACGATCTCGGCAGCTATCGCCCCCAGGACATCGAGATCGTCTGCGCCTTCGACATCGATCGCCGCAAGGTCGGCCAGCCGCTCCACAAGGCGGTCTTCGCCAAGCCCAACAAGGCCATCGAGATCCAGCGCGAGCTGCCCGACTTCGGCGTCACGGTCGTCATGGGCCCGGTGCTCGACGGCGTCTCCGAGCACATGGCCGACTACCCCGAGGACGAGACCTTCCTCCCCGCGGATCTGCCGCCGGTCGACGTCGCCGCCATGGTGAAGAAGACCGGCACCGAGGTGCTGATCAGCTATCTGCCGGTCGGGAGCCAGAAAGCCGGCGAATTCTACGCCGAGGCCTGCCTCGAGACCGGCACGAGCCTGGTGAACTGCATGCCGGTCTTTCTCGTCTCCGATCCGACGTGGGGCGAGCGCTTCGCCAGCCGTGGCATCCCGGCGGTCGGCGACGACATCAAGTCGCAGCTCGGTGCGACGATCGTGCATCGCACCCTCGCCAAGCTCTTCACCGACCGCGGCATCAAGATCGACCGCACGTACCAGCTCAACACCGGGGGCAACACCGATTTCCTGAACATGCTCAACCGGAGCCGTCTCGGCTCGAAGAAGGTCTCGAAGACGGAGGCGGTCCAGTCGGTGATCCCCGGCCGTCTCCCGGCCCGCGACGTGCACATCGGTCCGAGCGACTACGTGCCGTGGCAGGGTGACAACAAGATCTGCTTCCTCCGCATCGAGGGCCGCGCCTTCGGCAACGTGCCGATGGAGCTCGAGCTACGCCTGTCGGTGCAGGACAGTCCCAACTCGGCCGGTGTCGCGATCGACGCGATCCGCTGCTGCCGGCTGGCGCGCGACCGCGGCGTCGGCGGCCCGCTGCGCAGCATCTCGGCGTATCTCATGAAGCATCCGCCGACGCAGATCACCGACGATCTGGCGCGCGATCTCGTCGAGAAGTTCATCCGCGGAGAGATCGACCACTAAGCCGAGAGTGGCGCCGCGGGCATGTGCCATTCCTGGCTCGCCGCGGGCGTTGCCGTCTTCCTCGGCGTCCTCATCGTACGGGAGATCGTTCCCGTCGTCCGGAGCGGCGAGGACGGGGCGCCGCTCGAGCACGGTCTCCTCGGGCAGGGTCTGCGCCGCTGGTTCCGCGCGCGCATCGAGCCGCTCGTCGATCTCCTGCTCAATGCCGGCGTGCGCGCCGATGCCGTCAGCGCCATACAGCTCGCGATGAGCGCGCTCTGCGGCCTCACCTACGCGCGTGGCTGGCTCTTCACCGCCGGCTGGCTGCTGCTCAGCGCCGGCACCCTCGACGTCCTCGACGGCTCGATGGCGCGCAAGCGCGACGCGGCCGGTCCGCGCGGCGCCTTCCTCGACTCCGTCGTCGACCGCTACGGCGAGGCGGCCGTGTTCCTCGGGCTCGCGGCGCGTCTCCGCGGCGGCTGGCCGCTCTGGGCGGTGCTCGGCGCAGCGTTCGGCGCCTTCATGGTGAGCTATACCCGCGCACGTGCCGAGGGGGTCGGCGTCGAGTGCTCCGAGGGAATGATGCAGCGCCCGGAGCGCTACGTCCTGATCGGCGGCGCCTCCATGTTCGGCGCGCTGGGAGCGCATCTCGCGTGCGCGCCCGGGGCGGCTCCGGGGCTTCTCGTCGCGGCGCTCGTCGCGGTCGCCGTGCTCGCCAACGTGACCGCGCTGCAGCGCGCACTCACCGTCGTGCGCCGGCTGGGGTGAGCTGCCGTGCAGTCACGCCTACCGTACGGAGTGCTCGGAGTTTTCCTCGTCCTGCTCGGCGCGGGGACGATGCTCGACGCCGACTGGATGATCCGCGGCGGCGCGCTCGTGATCGGCGGGGCGGCCCTGCTCGTCCTCGAGCGGCGACAGCCGTGAGCGAACGAGAGGGCATGCGATGAGCCGTAGCGTCCGCATCCTGGTCGGTGTCGTGATCTCGGTCGTGGCGCTGTACTTCGCTTTTCCGCCGCGCAGCGAGTGGGGACACGTACGCGATGCCTTCGCGCGCATCCAGTACTGGTACGTCGTGCCGCTGATGCTGGTCTCCGCCTACAGCGTCCTGGTACGGAGCCAGCGCTGGCAGCTCCTGCTGCACCCGCTCGGCCACGTGCCGCTCCTGCCGCTCTTCTCCGCCACCTCGATCGGGTTCTTCTGCAACATGGTGCTGCCGCTGCGCATCGGCGAGGTCGTGCGTCCGGTGCTGCTGGCGCGGCGCGCCGGTCTGCCGACGACCAGCGTGCTCGGCTCGGTGCTCCTCGAGCGCCTGCTCGACATGGTCACGATCCTCCTGCTGCTCGGCAGCGTGATCTTCATGGTGCCCGTCTCGGACACCATCCGGCGCGGCGGCATCGCGTTCCTCGTGCTCGCGGTCGTGGCCATGAGCCTCGTGCTGGCGCTGCAGCGGCGCGCGCCGGTCGCGCTGCGGATCGTGAGCGCGGGCTTCAGGCTCCTGCCGGCGCGCGTGCGCGAGCGCGCCGACGCTGCGTTGCACGGCTTCATCGACGGGCTGCAGGCGCTCGGCCACGGCACCGTGCTCGTGCGCATCGCAGCGCTCTCGCTCTGGGTGTGGCTCGTGATCGCGGCGGTCTACGGGATCGGCTTCGTGGCGTGCGGCCTGCCGGTGCCGACGGTGAGCGGCTCGCTCGCGCTCGTGACCATCGTAGCCGGCGCGGTCTCGGCGCCGTCGGCGCCGGGCTTCATCGGCACGTTCCAGGCGGGGTGCATCGTCGCGCTCGCGCTGTTCGGCATCGACCGCGCGGATGCGGTACCGTACTCGTTCATCGTGTGGGCGGTGCAGTGGCTGTCCCAGATCGTTTTGGGGGTTGTGTTTCTTCTGCGCGAAAACATAAGCTTCCGCGACATCCGGGCCAGCGAGGAGGGCGCGTGAGCGTGCGCGGCAAGACGATCGTCGTCGGGATCAGCGGCGGTATCGCGGCGTACAAGAGCTGCGAGACCGTGCGGCTCCTCACGCAGGCGGGCGCGACGGTGCACGTCGTGCTGACGCGCGCAGCCGAGGAGTTCGTCGCCCCGCTCACCCTGCAGACGCTCTCGGGCCACCCGGTCGCGCGCCGCACATTCGACCTCACCGAGGAGTCCGAGATCGGCCACATCCGGCTCGCCGACTCCGCCGAGGCGCTGCTGATCGCGCCGGCGACGGCCAACGTCATCGCCAAGCTCGCGGCCGGCATCGCCGACGACCTGCTCACGACGATCGTGCTCGCGACGCGCGCCCCCGTCGTGGTCGCGCCCGCGATGAACGTGCACATGTGGGAGCACCCGACCGTGCAGGAGAACCTCGCGCGCCTGCGGGCGCGCGGGGTCCAGGTGGTCGAGCCGGACAGCGGGGCGCTCGCCTGCGGCTACGAGGGCGCCGGCCGCCTGCCGGAGCCGGCGGTCCTGGTCGAGGAGGTCGCGGTCGCGGTCAGCGCGAAGGATCTGGCGGGCCGCCGCGTCCTCATCACCGCGGGGCCGACGTGGGAGGCGCTCGACCCGGTGCGCCACATCGCCAATCGCTCCTCGGGCAAGATGGGCTTTGCGCTCGCCCGGGTCGCGCGCCGGCGCGGCGCCGACGTCACGCTGCTCACGGGGCCGACGGCGCTGGCCGACCCGCGCGGCGTCGCCTGCGTGCACGTGACGAGCGCGCGCGAGATGGAGGAGGCGGCGTTGCGCCTTGCCGCCGAGTCGGACTGCGTCGTCATGGCCGCGGCGGTCGGCGACTACCGGCCGATCGACGCGTCCCGCCACAAGATCAAGCGCGGGCGCGGCGAGCTGACGGTGCGGCTCGCGGCGAACCCCGACATCCTCGCGGCGATCAGCGCGCTGCCTGGCCGCCGCACGCTCGTCGGCTTCGCGGCCGAGACCCGCGACCTCGTTGCCAACGCGCGCCGCAAGCTGCAGGCGAAGGGGGTGCACCTGATGGTCGCGAACGACGTGACCGCGCCCGGCGCCGGCTTCGACGTCGACACCAACATCGTCACGCTGATCGAGCGCAGCGGCAGCATCGAGCGGCTGGAGCAGATGTCGAAGGATGCCGTCGCCGGCGTGATCTTCGACCGCGTGCAGCGCCTGATGCGCCCGCGGCCGAGCCGCATCACCCGCGCCTCCGGCGGCCGGCGGCGCGGCGCGCGCTGAGGGACGGCGGCCGCGCGGGCCGCTAGCAGCAGACCGCGGCCTTCAGCTCCGGTACGACCTTGGCGAGGATCGCGTCGTGCACGCTCGGCGTGAGCTCGCGGCGCCGGCGGAGCGCGCGCAAACGCTTGCGGATGATCTCGGCCCGCATGATGTTCTCGCGCCCGGTCGGGTCGGCGGCGACGCAACGCGCCTCCCGTCCGCTCTGCAGCATCTCGATCGCGGCCGCGCTGCAGAGCTCGTCGTAGCGCGTCACCTCGTCGGTGCCGAGCGGATAGCGCGAGCGCGTGCCGAGACGGCGCATCAGGCGGCGCCACTGCTCGAAGCGGTGCAGTGCCATCACCGAGTTGAAGATGCGCTTGTTGGTCTTGAAGGAGAAGAGCGTACGCTCGACCGTGCGCTCCATGAGATCGTCGCATCCGGGATAGACCCGGCTCACGACCTGCCGCACGCGCCGCCAGTCGGCCGGCGCCTGCTGCGCATCGAAGCGCGCCTCCCAGTAGACGTGCTTCAGCGCGCGGGCGCGGAAGCTGACGATGAGCTGCAGCGGCACGAAGTAGTTGTGCGAGTAGGTGTCGCCGGCGAGGTGCGTGAGGTAACCGTAGGCGAACGCGCGCTCGGCGGGATTGGTCGCACCCTCGAGGACCTGCCAGCCGACGTTCCACGAGTGGCAGTGCGAGCGCAGGTCGCGGGTGAACTTCTTCGCCTGGATGATGTCGGCGCCGACGCAGCCATAGAGGTACGCGTCGGGGTGATCGCGCAGGATTTCTTGTAGCGCCGGAGCCAGGATGTTAAGACTCGAGAGGACGTTCGCTCCGTGCACCAGGTGGGTGACCGGGCCCCACGCGTGCGCTTCACCGGGCAGGAGCAGGAGCAGGGCGGTGGCGACGCCGAGGACGAGGAGGCCCATTGCGGAAAGTCTACTCTCGGTCCTGGCACCCCACAACCGCGCACTTGCGGGATGGGAGCGGCCGCGATGAGTGAGCGGCAGGCGCTGCGCGAGCTGGTGGCGGCACTGCACGCCCGCGTCGAGTGGTGCGCCGAGACCGGCTTCGAGGTCGACGTGGCATCGGTCGCGACGGCGACCGCCGCGGCCCCCACGGCTCCCGCGCACCCCGCAGGCCCCGTGCACGTAGACGCGCCGCGCGCTGCCGCATCCGACGCGGGCGACGGCCAGCGCGAGCCCGCACCGCGGGCCGGCGCCGAGCGCGTGACGCCGGTCGTGAGCGAGGCGTTCGATCTCCTCGTCGAGCCCGCGGTCCTGGCGGCGGCCGACCTGCCGCAGCTGCGCGCCGCGATCGGCGACTGCACGCGCTGCAAGCTCTCCGGGGAGCGCACCAATCTCGTGTTCGGTGTCGGCAACCCGGCGGCGGAGCTCGTCTTCGTCGGTGAGGCGCCGGGGCGCGACGAGGACCTGCGCGGCGAGCCGTTCGTCGGCCGCGCCGGCCAGCTCCTCACCGAGATCATCACCAAGGGGATGAAGCTCCGGCGCGAGGACATCTACATCGCCAACATCATCAAGTGCCGGCCGCCGCAGAACCGCAACCCCGAGCCCGACGAGATCGCGTCGTGCGAGCCGTTCCTGGTGCGTCAGCTCGCGCTCATCCGCCCCAAGGTGATCGTGGCGCTCGGCACGTTCGCGGCGCAGACCCTGTTGAAGACGCGCACGCCGATCACGCGCCTGCGCGGCACGTGGACCGACTACCACGGCATCCCGCTGATGCCGACGTTTCATCCGGCCTATCTCCTGCGCAATCCGGCGGAGAAGCGCGTCGTGTGGGCGGACATCCAGCAGGTGATGGGGGCGCTCGGGTTACCGCGATGAGCCGCGCCGTCCGGCTGGCCTGGGTCGTGCCGATCCTCCTGATCGGCGTCGGCCTGGCACCCACGGGCGAGGCGTGGGCCCGCGTGAACCTCATCGTGATCGACGGCGCGATCAACCCCGCCTCCGACGACTTCGTGCGGGAGAGCATTGCGAGCAGCGCGCGCGACGGCGCGCAGGCGCTCGTGGTCGAGCTCGACACCCCGGGCGGTCTTCTCACGTCGGCGAAGAGCATCGTCAAGGAGATCCTCGGCGCGCCGCTGCCGGTGATCGTCTACGTGGCGCCGACGGGCGCCTCGGCGACCTCGGCCGGCATGTTCGTCACGATGGCGGCGCACGTGGCGGCCATGGCGCCCGGCACTACGATCGGCGCGGCGCACCCCGTCGACGGCAGTGGCGGCGACCTCGGCCAGGACATGCGCGGCAAGATCGAGAACTTCACGGCGAGCTTCAGCAAGTCGATCGCGGAGCAGCGTGGCCGGAACGTCGCATGGGCGGAGCGCGCCGTGCGCGAGAGCGTCGCTGCCACCGAGAGCGAGGCAGCCCGCGACAGGATCGTCGATCTCGTCGCGCCCGACGTGCCCGCGCTCCTGGCGGCGATCGACGGGCGCGAGGTGCGGGTCGGCGACGGCTCCGTGACGCTGCACTTCGGCGCCGCGACCGAGGTCGTCCGCCTCGACATGCGTCTGAAGGACCGGGTGCTGAACGTGATCGCCGACCCGAACGTCTCGTACCTGCTCTTCATGGCGGGTCTCCTGGGGCTCTACATCGAGATCACGCATCCCGGCGCCGTGCTGCCCGGCGTCGTGGGCGGCATCTCGCTCCTCCTGGCGCTCGCGGCCTTCCAGGCGCTGCCGGTCAACTCGACCGGCATTCTGCTGATGCTGTTCGCTGCGGCGCTGATCGTGGCGGAGGCGTTCGTGCCGAGCTTTGGCGTGCTGGGCGTCGGCGGCGTCGTCGCGTTCGCGCTCGGCTCGCTGCTGCTGTTCGACACGCCCGACTCGACGATCGCCGTCGATCGCTCGCTCATCGGCACGGCCGTGGTCCTGGTGAGCGGCGTCATGCTCGCGATCGGCTACCTCGTGCTCAGGGCGCAGCGCAGCCCGGTGCGCACCGGTGCGGAGGGCCTCCTCGGGGAGGTCGGCGTCGTGCGGGGCGGCGCAGGCGGTGGCGTCCGCGTCTTCGTGCACGGGGAGCAATGGGACGTCGTCGCGGACGAGGACCTGCGGGCCGGCGACCGGGTGACGGTGGTCAGCCTCGAGCCGGGCCTGCGGCTGCGCGTCCGGCGGCTCGCGCCGCCGGCAACGGAAGGAGGACAGTGATGCTGGGACTCGGACCTTTGATGACCTTCGTGGTCTTTGCGGGATTTCTCCTGGTGAGCGGCGTGAAGATCCTGCGCGAGTACGAGCGTGCGGTGATCTTCCGCCTGGGGCGTCTGGTGAGCCACCGCGGCCCGGGCGTGATCTTCGTCATCCCCGGCATCGAGAAGTTGATGCGCATCGACCTCCGTACGGTCACGATGGACATCCCGCCGCAGGACGTGGTGACCAAGGACAACGTCTCGGTGAAGGTGAACGCGGTGCTCTACTTCCGCGTCATCGATCCGAGCAAGGCCGTCGTCGAGGTCGAGAACTACCTCTTCGCCACCTCGCAGCTTGCCCAGACCACCCTGCGCAGTGTGTGCGGGCAGGGCGAGCTCGACGAGCTGCTCGCCGAGCGCGAGAAGATCAACGCGCAGATCCAGGCCATTCTCGACTCCCAGACCGAGCCATGGGGTATCAAGGCGGTGCTGGTCGAGCTGAAGCAGATCGATCTGCCGGAGTCGATGCAGCGGGCCATGGCGCGGCAGGCCGAGGCGGAGCGCGAGCGCCGCGCCAAGGTGATCGCCGCCGAGGGGGAGTTCCAGGCGGCGCAGAAGATGGCCGATGCGGCCCGCATCATCGAGACCCACCCGACCGCGATCCAGCTGCGCTATCTGCAGACCCTCGTGGAGGTGGCGGCCGGCAACAACACGACGACGATCTTCCCGGTGCCCGTCGATCTGCTCACACCGTTCCTGCAAAAAGCCGAGCGCTGATGCGGGTTTGATTCCCCGGTCCTTCCGGGGTAGACGAACGGGTTTGGCCATGGATTTGGCGGCGCTCGACTATCACCTCGACCCGGCGCAGATCGCGCAGCGGCCGCTCGCAGCGCGCGACGGCGCCCGCCTGCTCGTGGTGGAACGCGAAGGCGGCATCGCGGCGCACGCCGCCGTGCGCGAGCTGCCGTGCTGGCTCCGCTCCGGAGATCTACTCGTCGTCAACGACGCCGAGGTCATGGCGGCGCGCCTCCACGGCCGGCGCGCGAGCGGTGCCGCGATCGAGGTGTTGCTCACCGAGCCGACCGGCGTCGCCGGCGAGTGGCGCTGTCTCGCGCGGCGCGCCGGCCGCGTTCGCGCGGGTGAGCGCCTGCGCTTCGCCGACGACCTCGAGGGCGTCTGGCAGGGCGCCTCCGACGACGGGCCGCTCCGCACGATCCGCCTCGAGGCCGACGGCACGGTCGACGAGGTCGTGCGCCGGCGCGGCGAGGTGCCGCTGCCGCCCTACATCCGCCGGCCCGACGGGCCGCTGCCGGAAGACCTCGAGCGCTACCAGACCGTGTTCGCCCGCGTCCCGGGCGCGGTCGCGGCGCCGACCGCCGGGCTGCATTTCACGGCGGGGCTGCTCGCGG
This sequence comes from Binatia bacterium, assembly GCA_036496285.1. GTDB lineage: Bacteria > Desulfobacterota > Binatia > UTPRO1 > UTPRO1 > DP-19. Next base: position 27,024 of record DASXLI010000103.1, on the reverse strand, counting down.
AGCTCGCGGCGGCCGGCGTGCGGGTCGCGCCGCTCACCCTCCTCGTCGGGCCGGCGACGTTCCTGCCGCTCCGCCCCTCGGCCGACGGCCGGCATCACGTCCCGGCCGAGCGCTTCGAGATCCCCGCTGCCACCGCGCAGGCGATCAACGCCACGCGTGCCGCCGGGCGTCGGGTCGTCGCGGTCGGCACGACCACCGTGCGGGCGCTCGAAAGCGCCTGCGCCGCCGACGGCACCGTCCAGCCGACGGCCGGCGCGACCGGGCTCGTCATCGCGCCCGGGCACCGCTTCCGTGCAATCGACGCGCTCTTCACCAACCTCCATCTGCCGCGCTCGAGCCTCCTCGGCCTCGTCGCGGCCTTCGCCGGCATCGAGCCGACCCTCGCCGCGTACCGCGCCGCGAGCCACGGCGGCTATCGGTTCTACAGCTACGGCGACGCGATGCTGATCCAGTGAGCTTCCACGTCCTGCATCAGGCGGCGGGCTCGCAGGCGCGCCTCGGGCGCCTCACCTTGACGCACGGCGAGGTGGCGACCCCGGCGTTCATGCCGGTCGCGACCCACGGGAGCGTGAAGGGGCTGACGCCGCGCGACCTCCGCGAGTGCGGGACCGAGATGCTCCTGTCGAACGCCTATCATCTCACGCTCCGTCCCGGCTCCGATGTGATCAAGCGGCTCGGCGGCCTGCACACGTTCATGGGGTGGGACGGCCCGATCCTGACCGACAGCGGCGGCTACCAGGTCTTCTCGCTCGCCGCCCTGGCGCGGGTGCGCGAGGAGGGCGTCGACTTCCGCTCGCACCTCGACGGCAGCGCCCACTTCCTCGGTCCGGAGGAGGTCGTCCGCATCCAGGAGGCGCTCGGCAGCGACGTCGCGATGGTGCTCGACGAGTGCCCGCCGGGCGGCGCCGCGCGCGAGGTCGTGGAGGCGGCGACGGAACGGTCGCTGCGCTGGGCCGCCCGGGCGCGCGCGGCGCGCGGCCGCGCCGATCAAGCGGTCTTCGGTATCGTCCAGGGCGGCACCGATCTCGCGCTCCGCTCGGAGAGCGCGCGGGCAATGGTGGCGCTCGACTTCGACGGCTACGCGCTCGGCGGCCTCTCGGTCGGCGAGGCGCGTGAGGCGACGTGGGCCGTCGCGACGGCGACCGCGCCGCTCCTCCCGTCGGACCGCCCGCGCTACTTCATGGGCGGCGGCACGCCGGAGGATCTCGTCCGTCTGGTCGCTGCGGGGATCGACCTCTTCGACTGCGTCGTCCCGACCCGCCATGCACGCAACGGCACCCTCTTCACCAGCGCCGGGGTGGTGGTTCTGCGCCATGCCGCCTATACCGACGATCCGCGGCCCGCGGACGAGCGCTGTTCGTGCTATACGTGCAGCCGCTTCAGCCGCGCCTATCTCCGCCACCTGCACATGGCGCGGGAGCCGCTCGCGGTCGCGCTCAACACCATGCACAACGTCACCTACTATCAAGGACTGATGCGGGAGATGCGCGCTGCGATCGCCGCCGACGCGTTCGGCGCGTTCTCGATGGGCCAGCTCGGAGAGGAGATGGAAGGATGCCAAGCCTAGCGTACGCGCAGGGCGCGGCCGGAGGGGCGGCGGGTCCGGGACCCATCGTCAGCCTGATGCCGATCGCGGTGATGTTCGTGGTGCTCTACTTCCTGCTGATCCGCCCGCAACAGAAGCGCACCCGCGACCACGAGACGATGGTGCAGAACCTGAAGCGCAACGACGAGATCGTCACCACGGGCGGCCTGTACGGGCGCGTGCAGACGCTTGCCGACAAGGTGCTGACGGTCGAGATCGCGCCGAACGTGCGCGTCCGCATCGATCGCGCCCAGGTCGCCGACGTCGTGGGGGCCAGGCCGGAGCCGAAGGACAAGGAGAAGTCATGAGGGTCATCTACCGAGCGTTGCTGGTCATCGCGCTCTTGTGCGCGAGCTTCGTCTATCTCGGCCCGACGCTGATGCAGCCGCTACCGTCGTGGTGGCCGTCGTTCTTCCCCAAGGAGCCGATCCGGCTCGGGCTCGATCTGCAAGGCGGCATCCACCTGATCCTGCAGGTCGAGGTCGATAAGGCGGTCGAGAACGCCGTGAACGGTACGATGGAGGACCTGAAGCGCGAGCTCGCAACCGCGCAGATCCCGACCGCCAAGCTCGAGCGCCAGGGCGACACGATCCACGTCCAGCCGCAGACCCCCGACAAGGGGTCGGCGATCTCGGATCTGATCAAGAACAAGTTCCCGACCCTGATCTACGGCGACAGCGGCGAGGGCGGCGAGGCCGTGCTGAAGCTCGACGAGCGCGAGCGCCGGCGCATCCGCGAGTTCGCCGTCGACCAGTCGATCGAGACGATCCGCAATCGTATCGACCAGTTCGGGGTGCGCGAGGCCCTGATCCAGAAGAGTGGTGCCGACGGCATCCTCATCCAGCTCCCCGGTATCCAGGACGCGCAGCGCGCCAAGGACCTGATCGGCAAGACGGCCGTGCTCGAGTTCAAGATCGTGGCCAATCAGGGTGACCCGAAGAAACCGGCGGCGGGCACCGAGGTGCTGTACGGCCAGGAGCGTGGCGGTGACGCGCGCGGCGGCGAGACGCGCGGCAAGACGCCGTACGTGCTCGAGCGGAAGACCCTCATGACGGGCGAGGTCATCGCCGACGCCCGGGTGCGGCCGTCGACCCAGCTCGAGGGGCCGTACGTCGAGCTCCTGCTGAACAGCCGCGGGGCCAAGCTCTTCGAGGAGATCACCGCCGCCAACACCGGCCGCCAGCTCGCGATCGTGCTCGACAAGACGGTCTACTCGGCGCCGGTCATCCGCGAGCGTATCGCCGGCGGGCGGGCCTCGATCACCGGCAACTTCGACCTGCGGGACGCGCGCGACCTGGCGATCGTGCTGCGTGCCGGCGCGCTACCGGCGCCGGTGTCGCTCGCCGAGGAGCGGACGGTCGGCCCGACGCTCGGGCGCGACTCGATCCACCGCGGCCTCATCTCGTTCGCGGTCGGCGGCACGCTGGTCGTCCTCTTCATGCTGATCTACTACCGCGGCGCGGGGGCGCTCGCCGACATGGCGCTCATCCTGAACGTGTTCTTCATCGTCGCGGCGCTCGCCGCCTTCGAGGCGACGCTCACCTTGCCGGGCATCGCGGGCCTGGTGCTCACCCTCGGCATGGCCGTCGACGCCAACGTGCTCATCAACGAGCGCATCCGCGAGGAGCTGCGGCTCGGGAAGAGCGTCCGGGCGGCGGTCGAGGCCGGCTACGCGCGCGCGCTACCCGCCATCCTCGACACCAACATCACGACGTTCCTCTCCGGGATCATCCTCTTCCAGTTCGGCTCGGGGCCGGTGAAGGGCTTCGCGATCACCCTGGTGATCGGCCTCTTCACCTCCGTGTTCACCGCGGTGGTGTGCACGCGCATCATCTACGATTGGCGCATCGAGAACCGGCGCCTGACGACGATCAGCATCTGACGAGGTCCGCATGCTCGAATTGATCAAGCCAGACGTCAACATCGATTTCGTCGGGAACCGGCGCTACGCCTACTGGTTCTCCGGCATCCTGACCGCCGCCTGCATTCTCGCCATGGTGGTGATGGGGCCGCACTACGGCATCGATTTTGCGGGTGGATCGCTGCTCCACCTGAAGTTCCACCAACCGGTCGAGGTCTCGGCCATCCGCGACGCCCTCGGCGATGTCGCGGGCGACGCCTCGGTCCAGGACTTCGGCTCGGGGAAGGGCGAGTACCTGTTGCGCGTGCCGGAGTCGGCCGCCGATCTGAGTGGCATCGGGCAGCGCATCAAGCAGGAGCTCGACGCCAAGTTCGGCGCCGACGCCTACGAGGTGCTGCGCAACGAGACGGTCGGGCCACGCGTCGGCAAGGAGCTGCGCCAGAAGGCGCTGCTCGCCGTGCTGTTCTCCACCGTCATGATGGGCGCCTATATCGCGCTGCGCTTCGAGATCCGCTTCGGCATCGGCGCGGCTGTCGCGCTGCTGCACGACGTCATCGTCGCCGCCGGAGCGCTCGTGCTCGCGCACTACGAGTTCGACCTGACGATCGTCGCGGCGCTGCTCACGATCGTCGGCTTCTCGGTCCACGACACGGTCATCGTCTCCGACCGCATCCGCGAGAACATGCGGAAGTCGCGTCGTGAGCCGCTCGGCATCGTCATCAACAAGAGCATCAACGAGACCCTGTCCCGCACGGTGCTGACCACCGGGACGGCGATCCTCGTGATCCTCGCGCTCTACCTCCTCGGCGGCTCCGTCATCCACGGCTTCGCCTTCACCCTGCTGGTCGGGTTCATCATCGGCACCTACTCCTCGATCTTCGTCGCGAGCCCGATCGTGCTCGCGTTCGAGCGGGTGGGCCGGGTGACCGCCGGCGGCCGGACCCAGCGTCAGGCCTCCTAGCTTTGCGCATGCCTTTTGCGTACCCTGGGTCCGGCCGATAGAATAAAGACGTGCTAGATCATGGGGTTGCAGAGTCGGACCAGTCCGTGCCGGCGGCCGCTGGCTTGACCGGTTTTTTGACCGCGTGGTATGAGCCGAGCCATTCCACGGCAGGAGTGAGCGCGCCCCATGCTCGACCGGGACGACATCTATCTGAACAGCAAAGAGGTGGCGCAGATCCTCGACATGAGTCCCGATACGGTCAACGAGTTCGCGCGCAAGCACCTGCTGCCCGGTTTCAAGCAGGGCCGGCAGTGGCGGTTCCGCAAGCGGGACATCGCATCCTTCAAACGTCAGCTGCGCGGCACGACGGCCGCGTGAATACCCCGTCTTTCGCTGGGTCGGCGAAAGGCGTTGCGTGTCGGCCCGGGGCGCTCGCCGAGGGCCTGGTTCGGACGGCCTGACGAGATGAGCGGCCGCGTGGCAAGGGGGATACGCATGGCGGACCTGGTGAACGGGGCGACACGTTCCAGTCCTCACCAAAGCAAGATCTACGCAGACTTCTCCCACCTCTACGACAAGATCTTCGAGCGCATCTTCTTCCCGCGCATCGCCCGCGTGCTGGCGTCGCTCCACATTCCGCCGGGTGCACGGGTGCTCGAGCTCGGCGTCGGCACGGGCCTCTCGCTGAGCGCGTACCCTCAGCATTGCTCGGTCATGGGCATCGATCTCGCCCAGGACATGCTCGAGCAGGCGGCGGACAAGATCCGCGAGAATGGCTGGCGCCACATCACGTTGCAGCAGATGGACGCACAGAATCTCGATTTCCCGTCGAACTCCTTCGACTACGTGATGGCGTTCCACGTCGTGAGCGTCGTACCCGACGCGCCACGCCTGATGGCCGAGGCGCGCCGCGTCTGCCGGCCCGGTGGCAAGATCGTCATCATCAACCACTTCCGGAGCGAGCGTCCGTTCATAGGGAACATCGTCGATCTCGCCGATCCGGTGACGCGCAAGCTGGGCTGGCGCACCACGCTCAAGCTCGACGACATCCTCGACGGCGCGCCGGTGCTGATCGAGCAGAAGTTCAAGACGTCGCCGCGCTCGCTCTTCACCGTCGTCATCGCCCGCAATGAGAAGGAGATGGCGGCGGTCGGGTAGGGCGACTCGTCGCCATTGCGCCGGGTTCGTTCTTCGGCGCACCGGCGCGGCCTGTGCGTCCGGCCGCGTCCTAAGTATTCGGAATCCTCAGGCTGTTGATAACCTGTGGATTGGCTCACCGTACTAATTCAGCTACTTGCGCCCCGTAATCCCCAGGTAACGTGCACGGGTGCCGCATTTCTGCGCAGCCATCGCCGTGATCCACTGAATTTACGGCGGTTTTTACGATCTGCTACCCGAGGACGGGACGGACGTGCGCCAGACTGGAACGCTTCCCGAAACGCGCGGGTTCCGCGGACCGCGTGGCTGTGGATAACGGCAGCGGCAGGAGGCGGGGAAGCGGTGGCGCGCCTGGGGCAATCCCCGCGTGCGGGGTCCGTCCACCGCCAGGAAGTGCCCCCGCCCAGAATCGAACTGGGACTTAGGGTTCCGGAGACCCTCGTGATGTCCTTTTCACTACGGGGGCGGGCGCGGCAGGCGAGGCGGTTGGGTACCACGCGGGCCTCCGACCGTCAACGCGATGGGCGCGTCAGACGCCGAGCGTGCTCAGCATCCGCTCGGTGACGTAGTAGAGGAGCACCCCGGCGAAGACGGCGAGCGCGGTGCCGCGGGCCTCGCCGCGGTTCACCTCGGGGATCAGGTCGGACGCCGCGACGTACAGCGTGACCCCGGCCGACAGCGCGAGCCCTTCGCCGACGAAGCGCCGCAGGGGGTACACGCAGAGCGCGCCGAGGATGCTCGCGACGCCGACGGCGATCGACGAGAGCTGCGCCGCGCCGCGCCCGCGTCCGGCGGCGAGCATGATCGAGGCGATGGTGAAGCCCTCCGGCGCCTTGTGCAGCACGATCGCGACGAAGAGCAGGAGGCCGAGCTCCCGGCTCACCAGGAACCCGGACGCGATCGAGATGCCGTCGAAGAAGCTGTGGATCGAGAGCCCGACGAGCGCGGGCAGGCCGACGTCGAGATGCTCCGTGTGGGTCTCGGCGCCGAAGTGGAAGTGGCGGACGGCGGTATGCTCCACGAGGTGGATCAGGAGATAGCCCGCCAGCACGAGCAGGGGCGCCCGCTCCGTCATGCGGGCGCTGACCGGCACCATCTGCAGGGTCGCGGCCGCGAGCATGAACCCCGCGCCGACCGCGACGAAGTACTGCAGCGCGGTCGCATCCCAGCGGTCGCGCGTGGTGAGCATCAGCCCCCCGAGCGCCGTCGCCGCCGCCGTAACGACGATGAAGGCCAGGGGAACCCAGGACGCCGAGGGGCCGCTCACATGCGCGCGCCGCCGTCCACCACGACGATCTGGCCGGTCATGAAGTCGGAGGCGCCCGATGCCAGCAGCAGCGCGGCGCCCACGATCTCGTCCGGCTGTCCGTGACGGCCGAGCGGTGTCCCGCGTACGACGGACTGGTGGATCGCCGGGTTGTTGATGAGCGCGGCCGCGAACTGCGTCTCGATCAGGCCGGGCGCGATCGCGTTGACGCAGATCCTGGCGTGCCCGCATTCCTTCGCGAGCGTGCGGGTCAGGTGGTTCAGCGCGGCCTTGCTGACGCTGTAGGCGCCGAGCATCGGGGCCGGCTCGAGGCTCGCCGCCGAGGAGATGTTGATGATCTTGCCGCCGTCACCGCGCTCGATCATGGCGCGGATCACCCGCGCGCTGGCGAGGTACGGGCCCTTGAGATTGATGTCCATGATCTTGTCCCAGGCCGCCGGGTCCATGTCGGCGAGCGGGCCCATGACCGGGTTCGTGCCGGCGTTGTTCACCAGGATGTCAACGGCGCCCCATTCGCGCAGGACCTCCTCGACCATGCGGTTCACGTCGTCGGCGCGGCCCATGTGGCAGGCGATCGGCAGCGCGCGCTGTGCCGTATGCTCCTCGATCTCCTTGGCGACGGTGCGCAGCGCCTCGAGCTTGCGGCTCACCAGGGCCACGTCCGCGCCGGCCTCGGCGAAGCCGAGGGCGATGGCGCGGCCGATGCCGCGGCTCGCGCCGGTGACGATGGCGCGCTTGCCGCGCAGGGAGAAACGTTCGAGCGACGTCATGAGGTCCTCCGGAGCCGCGCGCTCAGCGTGTCCACCATGGCGCCGTGCACGCGGCCGTTCGAGGCCAGCGTCTGCTGGCCGTAGAGATCGAAGGCAGCGCCGTGGAAGTCGCTGACCGCGCCGCCAGCCTCGCGCACGATCAGCGTTCCCGCGGCGACGTCCCACGGATGCAGCTTCCACTCCCAGAACCCGTCGAGCCGGCCGCAGGCGACGTAGCAGAGATCGAGCGCCGCCGAGCCGTTCCGCCGGATGCCCTGCGCCGCGCTCATGAAGTCGGCGGCGAAGCCGAGGTAGAAGTCGCGATGCTCGCGCCGGTCGTAGGGGAAGCCGGTGCCGAGCAGCGCGTGCTCGAGCTGGTCGATGGGAGAGATCCGGATCGGCTCGCCGTTCAGCTCGGCGCCGCCAGCGCGGCGTCCGACGAAGGTCTCCTCGCGCAGCGGGTCGTGCACGATGCCGAGGAGGAGATCGGTACCGCGGCCGAGCGCGAGCGAGACCGCGAAGTGCGGGTACGCGTGCGCGAAGTTGGTGGTGCCGTCGAGCGGATCGAGGTACCAGACGTACGCGTCGTCCGGCGGCGGCTGCAGCGCGACACCGCTCGACGCCTCCTCGGCGACGATCAGGTGATCGGGAAAGGCGGCCCGCAGGCGCGCGCCGACGAGCGCCTCGACCTGACGGTCAGTCTCGGTGACGATGTCCACCGCGCCCTTGTAGTGAATCGTCTGCGCGTTACGCCAGGTGGCGCGGAGGAGCGCGCCCGCCTCGTCCACGGCAGCGCGGGCGACGCGCTCGAACGACTCCATCGAGAGGGGCTAGTCGCACATTGATCCCGCGAGATCAAGGTGAGACGATCGCGCAACGCCGCGTCTGGTGCGGCGTTGCCGACGATGACGTCCACGGTCTCCCCCTCCAGGCGCTTGCGCTGGCGCTCCCCGGCAAAGGTGAATCTGTGCCTGCGCGTCGTCGGCCGCCGCGACGACGGCTTCCACCTCCTCGACTCGGTCTTCGTGCCGATCGGCCTCTGCGACGACATCGCGCTCACGATCGCGGACGTCGCTCCGGGCGCGGCCGTGTCGATCACGGTGCGCTGCGACCGCGCCGACGTGCCGAGCGACGGCGACAACCTGGTCGCGCGCGCGGCGGCGGCTGTGCTCGCGGAGCGCGGCCTCGGCGGTACGCTGCGCTTCGAGCTCGCCAAGGTCATTCCGCCGGGCAGCGGGCTCGGCGGCGGCAGCGGCAATGCGGCGACCGTCCTCCGCGGGCTGAACGAGGCGCTCGCGCTCGGCGTCGGGGAGGCGCGGCTCGCCGAGCTGGCGCTCCGCCTCGGTGCCGACGTGCCGTTCTTCCTGCACGGACGCGCCGCGCGGGTGCGCGGCGTCGGCGAGCGCATCGAGCCGATCGATCCGCCCGGGGGGCTCGGCGATCTCGCGCTCGTCGTGGCGATTCCGCCGGTTGCCGTGGCGACGGCATGGGCGTTCCGCGCCTACGCGGCCTCGGGTGCGGCTCCGGCGCAGGGGAGCGAGGTGGCGCGCCTCGCCGCCGGCGCCGCCCCGTCGCCGGAGCTTCTCGTGAACGATCTCGAGCGCGTCGTGCTGCCGGAGTTTCCCGCGGTCGCCGAGGTGAAGGCGGCGCTGCTCCGTGCCGGCGCGACGGCGGCGGTGATGTCCGGCAGCGGCTCCGCGGTCGTGGGCATCGCGTCGTCACGCGCGGCGGCCGAGCGGATGGCGGCCGACGTGCGGGCGGCGCTGCCCCGCGTGCAGACACATGCGGTCGGGACGGGCCCCGCGGGTCCCGACGGTTGACCCTCCGGGCTCGGAAGCCTAGAATCTCCCGTTTCGCCGGGGAAGATGATGGGCGGTCGCCAAGTGGTAAGGCCCCGGACTTTGAATCCGGTATCGAAGGTTCGAACCCTTCCCGCCCAGCTGTGAGCACGAGGACGACGCGATGGCGCTGCGTGCGAAGGACGAAGTGATCATATTTTCCGGCAGCTCGAACCCGACCCTGGCCGAGGAGATCTGTCGCTACCTCGGGACCCGGCTCGCCAGCGCGTCCATCGGGCGGTTCAGCGACGGTGAGATCGCGGTTGAGATCACCGAGAACGTCCGCGGTGGCGACGTCTTCGTCGTGCAATCGCTCTGTCCGCCGACGAACGACCACGTGATGGAGCTGCTGCTGATGCAGGATGCGCTACGCCGCGCCTCCGCGGGCCGGATCACGGCCGTGCTGCCGTACTACGGCTATGCCCGGCAGGATCGCAAGGTCGCGCCGCGCGTGCCGATCAGCGCCAAGCTCGTGGCCGACCTCATCACCACGGCGGGCGCCGGTCGCGTCCTCACGATGGATCTGCACGCGGGGCAGATCCAGGGCTTCTTCAACATCCCGGTCGACAACGTCTACGCGACGCCCGTGCTGCTGCGCTACATCCGTGAGCGGGTCGTCGACGACGAGCCGGTCACCGTCGTGTCGCCGGACGCCGGCGGCGTCGAGCGGGCGCGCGCCTTCGCCAAGCGCCTGAACGCCAACCTCGCGATCATCGACAAGCGGCGCGCCGCCGCCAACGAGGTCGCCGAGATGCACATCATCGGCGAGGTCACCGGCAAGGTCGCCGTGCTGATCGACGACATCGTCGACACCGCGGGCACGATCTGCGCGGCGGCCGACGCGCTTCGGGCCGCCGGGGCGCAGGACGTCTTCGCCTGTTGCACCCACGCCGTGCTGTCGGGGCCGGCCATCGACCGCATCACCAAGTCGTCGCTCAAGAAGCTCGTCGTCACCGACACCATCCCGCTGCACGAGCGCGCCAAGCAAACCAACAACATCGCGGTGTTGCCGGTCGCGCCGCTCATCGGCGAGGCCATTCGCCGCATCCACAACGAGGAATCGATCAGCTCGCTCTTCATCTGAGCTGGCAGGAGGCTTTCCATGGAAGAGATCGCGCTCAACGTTGAGACGCGTGACGGTCAGGGCAAGGGTCCCGCCCGGCGGCTGCGCCAGAAGGGCAAGATCCCCGGGGTGTTCTACGGGCCGAAGAGCCGGGCGACGCCGCTCGCGGTCGACAACAAGGAGTTCACCTCGCACGTGACCAACCTGGAGGGATCGCACCTGATCCGCTTCCAGTCGCCGTCCGCCGATCTCGCCCAGAAGGTCGCGCTGGTGCGCGAGGTGCAGATCCATCCGGTCTCCGGCAGCGTCCTGCACGTCGACTTCTACGAGGTCGATCTGACGCAGCGCCTGCAGGTGACGGTGCCGCTGCACTTCGTCGGCAAGGCCGCCGGCATCGCGGAGGGCGGCATCCTGCAGCCGATCATCCGCGAGATCGAGGTCGAGTGCCTGCCGACCGACATCCCGCAGTTCATCGAGGTCGACGTCAGCGCGCTCAACATCCACGACGCGATCCATCTCGCCGACGTGAAGCTGCCGCCGAACGTGTCGCCCGCCTTCGAGAACAACGAGGCGGTCGTGAGCGTGCTGCCGCCGACGGTGGAAGAGGTGAAGGCGGCCGAGCCCACCGAGGTCGCCGCCGAGGGCGCGGCGCCGGCCGAGGGTGCCGAGGCCAAGGAGAAGGAAGGCGGCAAGGAGGGCAAGGAGGGGAAGGGGAGCTGAGCGGGAGCGCCGCGCGCTGGAGTCGGGTCCGTGCCGGGTCATCTCGTCTTCGGGCTCGGGAATCCCGGCCCGCGCTACCAGGCGACGCGCCACAACGCCGGGTTCCTCCTCGTCGACCGGCTGGCGGCGCGCTTCGGGATCGCCCTCGATCGTACGGGCGTACCCGACGTGCCCGGCGCGAGCGTCGTCTGGGGTGAGGGGCGCATCGCCGACGTGCCCGCCGTCCTCGCCAAGCCGACGACGTTCATGAACGCGAGCGGCGAGGCCGTCGCGTCCCTGCGGCGGGTCCTCGTGCCGGAAATGGTCGTCGTGACCTTCGACGATCTCGATCTGCCGCTCGGCACCGTCCGGGTGCGCGGCGGTGGCGGAACGGGCGGACATCGCGGCGTCGCCTCGATCGTGGAAGCCATCGGCCCGGCGTTCACCCGGGTGCGGATCGGCATCGGCCGTCCCCCGGAGGGCAGTGAAACCGTGGACTTCGTGCTCGGAGACTTCGCGCCCGAGGAGCGGACGATCCTCGAGCGCGCGCTCGCACGGGCCGAGGACGGGGTCGCCTGTCTGCTGCGCGAGGGTCTGGAGGCGGCGATGGGGCGCTGCAACGGTGCGCCGCCACTGGCAATCGACGATCCGATCAGGTAGAAACCGACGGTTTACGAAGGAGGTCCGGTGGCACAAGGGAACGAGACGCGGCGCTACGAGAGCATGATCGTCTTCCGCGCCGATCTGCAGGAAGCAGGCACGAAGGAGCAGATCGAGCGCGTGCGCAAGCTGCTCGAGGGCCAGGGAGCCGAGATCGGCGGCCTGCACGAGTGGGGGCTCCGCGAGCTCGCCTACGAGATCGAGAAGGAGCGGCGCGGCTTCTACGTGCTGGTCGAGTACCAGTCCACGTCAGCCGCCGTCTTGGAGCTCGAGCGCAACCTCAAGCTCTCGGACGCCGTGCTGCGGTTCGTCTCGGTGCGCCAGGACAAGAACACGCCGCCTGCGGCGACGGTGCTCCCGCGTGACGACGAGGCGCCGGGCGGCCCGGACATCGAAGAAGACGACGAGGAAGGACTCGGAGCGGACGCCGAAGTCGGCGACGCCGAGTAGAAGGTAGAACGAGATGCCAGGACGATCGGGAGGACGCAGCGGCGGGCCGGGACGCGGCCGGGGCCGTGGACGCGACGACCGCGGACCGCGTGGACGGCGCGGCGCCGGCCGGCGCAAGGTGTGCCGTTTCTGCGCCGAGAAGAACATTCGCATCGACTACAAGGACACGCGCGTGCTCGGGGGCTTCATCAGCGACCGCGGCAAGGTCATCCCGAGCCGCATCACGGGCAACTGCGCGCGCCATCAGCGCCGTCTCACCACCGCGATCAAGCGCGCGCGCTGCGTGGCGCTGTTGCCGTACGCGTCGGTGAGCTGAGGAGCCGGCGATGCAAGTCATTCTGCGGGAAGAGGTGCCGACGCTCGGCACGATCGGCGACGTGGTGAAGGTGAAGCCCGGCTACGCGCGCAACTATCTGCTGCCGCGCGGTCTCGCCATCGAGGCCAGCGGCCGCAACTTGAAGGAGCTGGAGCACCAGAAGCGCGTCGTCGCCGACCGTCGCCTCCGTGCCGCGAAGACGGCGGGCGCCGTGGCGGACAAGATCGCCGCGGTCACGCTCACGTTCAACCTGCGCGCCGGCGAGGACGGCAAGCTCTTCGGCTCGGTGACCAATCAGGACATCCACCGCGCCCTCGAGGCGCGCGGCTTCGTGATCGAGCGCCGCCGCATCCTCCTCGACGAGCCGATCAAGACGCTGGGCGAGCACAAGGTCACGATCAACGTCGGCCCCGACACCAGGGCCACGGTCCCCGTGACGGTCGCGCCGGTCAGCGAAGAGTAGGTCTCGCAGCAGCGGGAGCGGTGGTCCGGGGCGAAGCCGTGCTCCGGACGGGGATCAGTATCGTCCCGCCAGCTTCGCGTGGTCCCAGCTCGCGACGCGCTCGGGCGTGATCTTGAGGACGACGCGCTTGCGCGCCTGCTGCCGCATCACGTCCTCGACGCCTTCGGCGAGCGCGCCCATGTGCTTCGTCTGGATGCGGATGAGCGTGCGGACGGCGAGCTCGAGATCGTCGAGCACCTCGGCATGACCGCGGATCAGGACGCCCTTCAACTGGTCGTAGCGCTGGCCGGACTCGACCAGCAGCGCGATCTTGGGATCGCGCCGCAGGTTGACCGCCTTTTGCGAGCGCCCGTACGTCGTCATGTAGATGCAGCCGTCGTCGTCGACGGTGAACCACATCGGCACGGCGTGCGGGTAGCCGTCGCGGCCGTTCGAGACGAGGATGATCGTCATCGCCTCGGCGACGTAGCGGCGCTGCTCGGCATCGTCGATGGCGATCTCGCCGCGGCGGCTCACGCCGCGTCAAGTAGCGGCCGCCCCGAGTATTGTCTATAGCCTCGGAATGCCGAACGTGCGCGACATCCATCGCGGGCGCATCGTCCACCTGACGGAGGAGACGGTCGACCTGCCGAACGGCCACCGCGTCGAGCTCGAGATCGTGCGCCACCCGGGGGCGTCCGCCGTCGCGGCGCTGAACGCGCAAGGCGAGGTGACGTTGCTGCGGCAGTACCGCCACGCGGTCGGCGGCTATCTCTGGGAGGTGCCCGCCGGGAAGCTCGATCCGGGCGAGGCGCCACTCGCGTGCGCGGCGCGCGAGCTGCGCGAGGAGGCCGGCGTCGAGGCCGGCCGCCTCGAGCCGGTCGGCTCGATCGTCACCTGTCCCGGCTTCTGCGACGAGGTGATCCATCTCTTCGTGGCGACGGCACTGCGGTCGGTGCCGCAAGCGCTCGGCGCCGACGAGGTGATCGACGACGTTCGCAGCGTTCCGCTCGCCGAGGCGATGGCGATGATCGGGCGCGGCGAGATCCGCGACGGCAAGACGATCGCCGCCCTCGTGCAGACCGACCTGCGCTACGGGCGCGGTGCCTCCGGGGAGCAGTGGCCGTGAAGGTCGGCATCGTCGGCTTCCGCGGCGCGGGCAAGACCACGATCTTCAACGCGCTGACCGGCCTGCACGCCCAGGTCGGCGGCTACGGCGACGTGTCGCGGCCGAATCTCGGCGTGATCAAGGTGCCGGACGAGCGCATCGTTGCGCTCGGCGAGATCCACAAACCGAAGAAGCTCACCTACGCCGAGGTCAGCTTCGTCGACGTCCCGGGGCGGGGCGAGGAGCGCGCGGCGCTCGACGCCGGCACCCTGGTGCAGATGCGCGACGTCGACGCGCTGACGCAGGTCGTCGCGGCGTTCGCGGATCCGGGCGGCGAGCGGCCGGGGCCGTTGGCGCAGCTCGAGAACTTCGCGGCCGAGCTGATCCTCGCCGACCTCGGCATCGTCGAGAAGCGTCTGGAGCGCCTGAAGAAGGAGAAGGGCAAGGAGCGCGAGCAGAAGCTGCTCGAGCGCTGCCACGAGCATCTCGGCGGCGAGCAGCCGCTCCGCACGTTCGCCTTCACGCCCGAGGAGATCGCGACGCTCGCGGGCTTCAATCTCCTCAGCCGCATGCCGATGCTGCTCCTGCTGAACGTCGACGAAGGCGCGATCGCGAGTCCGCCGCCGGCCGACGTCGCCGCGTGGGCCGCCGCGCGTACGCTCGAGCTCGTGCAGGTGCCGGGGCGGACGGAGATGGAGCTGGCGGAGCTCGACGAGGCCGACCGCGCGGCCTTCCTCACCGAGCTCGGCATCGCGGAGCCGGCGAAGAACCGCTTCATCCGCGCCGCCTACGGGCTGCTCGACCTGATCAGCTTCCTCACGGCGGGTGAGGACGAGTGCCGCGCCTGGCCGATCCGCCGCGGCACGACGGCCGTGAAAGCGGCCGGCAAGATCCACAGCGACATCGAGCGCGGCTTCATCCGTGCCGAGGTCGTCGCCTACGACGAGTTCATGCGCTACAAGAGCGAGGCGAAATGCCGCGAGGCCGGCAAGCTCCGGCTCGAGGGCAAGGACTACGTCGTCGCCGACGGCGACATCATCCACTTCCGCTTCAACGTCTAGGCGCCGCTCGGGTAGAAGCGGTTCCGGCCATCGAGGCCGATGCGCACGTGGCCCGGCGCCCCGACCATCTCGGTGCGCTCGAGCGCGGCGAAGAGATTGCGGTCGGCGTCGACGTTGGCGAACACGCGCCGCCCGTCGGCGAGCCGCGCGACGATGATCGCCTCGTGCGGCGCGCCCTCGCGGTCGTGCAGCACCGTATAGGTCTCGATGCGCCCGCGGCCCTCGCCGGCCTCGATCGCCGTCGGATGCGGCGTCGCGTCGACGCGCGCCTGCACCGTCTCGCGCGGCGGGCGCTCCCAGGGCCTCGCCGGCGGCGTCGTCCCGTAGACGCCGACCGCGTGCTTGGTCATGTACCAGCCGAGACCCGAGACGAGGCCGAGCTGCCCCGGCGCGGCGCGCAGCCTCTCCACCATCGTCGCGATCGCGTGCATCACGTAGTTGTTGCCGGCGCCGCCGAAGTAGGGAAGGCCGCCGGTCACCGTGAGCGGCCGCAAGCCGTCGGTCGGGAAGCCGAGGAGCCGGCCCGCGAACTGCGGCGCGACCGGGAAGCAGCTATAGAGGTCGACCGGACCGAGGGCCGCGGGGCCGATGCCGGCCTGGCCAAGCGCCTCCTCGAAGGCGGCCGCCATGCCGAGCGAGGCGTGGTACTCGACCCGGTCACGGATGTGCCACAGGTCGTACGCGTCGCCGCCGCCGTGCAGGTACACCCAGCGCTCCTCCGGGATGCCGAGCGCGCGCGCCTCTTCGGCGGTCGTCATGACGATCGCGGCGCCCTGATCGACCTCCATGATCGCGTTCATGAACTTGGTGTACGGAAACGCGACCATGCGGTTCTGCGCGTTCACCTGGGCGATGGCGTCCGCCGACTTGGCGTCGCGGAACCACGCCTGCGGGTGCCCGGCGGCGACGCGCGCGAAGCTCGCCGACAGGGCGGCGATGCGGGCGCGATGGGCTGCCGGCTCGCGCCCTTCGTGGGCGCGGAGCGCTACCTCGAAGAGTGGGTAGATCTGCGTCGGCATCTGCGCGCCGTGCTTCCACTCGTCGGGGTGCGACCCCTGGCGGGTGTCGCCGATCATCGGCGCGCGCACCGAGCCGCGCGTCCACTCGAGCGCGGCGCCGCGTTTGGCCGCAAGGCGGAGCGTGTGCATCGCCTCGGCGCCGGCGAGGAGCGCGGCGCGGATGCGTCCTGCGCCGAGGTCGTCGGCGGTGCGGTTGGCGAGCCACTGCGGGGCGTTGCCGCCGAGCGCGGTGTACAGGCGCTGGCCGATGGGGAGCTCGAGGCGCTCGGCGAGCGCGGCCGCGGGGTCGGCGTAGACGGCCGAGAGCAGGTTGACGACGCGCACGGAGTCGATGCGCGCGGCGAGGCGCGACGGGCCGGCGTCGACGAGCGCGAGGCGCGCCGCCTCGGCCATCAGCGCGAGCGGCTCGCGGCCGTCGGCGACGTCGGCCGTGTGGTGGGTGCACTGCCCGACCCCGACGATGATCGGCAGACGTTCCAGCACCGAGATGGGCTACCAGGCCCGCCCGTCCTTGTACAAGTTGGCGCGCGGCCCCCGAGCGGCGCGCGTGATTGACAGGATGCGAAGGGCCGCCATACTCTTCCGCGTCGGGCCCCCCGCATGGAACTGCCGAGCTTCATCCCGATCTTCCCGCTCCCGAACGTCGTCCTCTTTCCGGAGGTGCCGCTGCCGCTGCACATCTTCGAGCCGCGCTACCGCGCCATGGTGCGCGACGCCGCCGCCGGCTCGGGGCTGATCGGCATGGTGCTGCTGCGCGACGGGTGGGAGCCCGAGTACCACGCGGCGCCCGACATCTACCGCGTCGGCTGCGCCGGGAAGATCGTCGAGACGACGCCGCTCCCGGACGGCAAGTTCAATATCGTCCTCGCCGGCTTGCGCGAGTTCGAGATCGTGAGCGAGCAGCGCGAGCGCCTCTATCGACAGGCAAGCGTCGTCTGGCGCGAGCAGGCTCCGGAGGAGCCGGTGCCGAAGGATCTGCGCGCGGCGCTGGTGCACGCGATCGAGCAGCACCTCGGCCGCTCGACCGACGACGATCTGCGCGGCATGCTCGGCGACGCCGCGCTCGACGACGCGACGCTCGTCAACTTCTTCGCGTTCTGGCTCGAGCTGAGCCCGGTCGAGAAGCAGTGTCTCCTGGAAGAGCGGGGCGGGACGCCGCGCGCGCGCCGGCTGCTCGAGATCCTCGAGTTCCGGCTCTATGCAGCGCGGCGCGGCGACGCCGATCTCGGGCTGCGCCGGATGCACTGAGCGGTGATCCTCCTGACGTTGCTGCGCCGCGGCCTGCTGCGCCGGCTCGACGGCGAGAAGCTTCGGTTCTTCCTCGGCCTCACGCCGAACCCGCTCTACCTGTCGCGGCGCTGGCCGCTCTATAGACGGCTCGATCTCGTCCGCCTGCTCTTCTCTCCCACGTACGCCCGGGGGGTTGCCGACTGGCTGGCCTACCGGGCCGATCTCTACGACGGACGGCAAGGATAGGCGCGATGGGCAGGGTGACGATCATCGGCACGGTGCTCGCGACCATCTGCTTCCTGGTGACCTTCGGGAAGGGCATGTTGGTTGTGCACGGGGGCGCTGATACTATGTCGCATCTCTACTGGGCGGCCGCGACGCTCGTCCTGGTGCTGTCGGCCAACGTCATCGCGATCGTGCACGCGGCACGGTCCGATCGGCTGATCGCCGAGCTGCGGGACGCGCTGGAAGCGGAACGTGCCGCGCGCCGCCCCGAAGGACACTGAGGAGCCCATGGCAAAGACATACAAGCAGCTCATGGACGACGCCCGGCGTGAAATTCCCGAGGTCAGCGTCGACGAGGTCCGCCAGCGGTTGGGGCGCGAGCCCAAGGTTGCGCTGCTCGACGTGCGCGAGAAGGAAGAGTACCGCGAGGGCCACCTCGACGGCTCGATCTCATTGCCGCGCGGCTTTCTCGAGATGCGCGTCGAGGACACGGTTCCCGACAAGCAGACGCCGATCATCGCCTACTGCGCCGGCGGTACGCGCTCGCTCATCGCCGCCCGGACCTTGAAGGAGATGGGCTACACGAGCGTCGTCTCGATGGCGGGCGGCTTCAACGCCTGGAAGAACAACGGCCAGCCGTTCGCGACCGATCGCCAGTTCACGCCCGAGCAGCTCACCCGCTACAGCCGCCACTTCCTGCTGCCCGAGGTCGGTGAGGCGGGGCAGGCCAAGCTCCTCGACGCCAAGGTGCTGCTCCTCGGCGCTGGCGGCCTCGGCTCGCCGACGGCGCTCTACCTGGCCGCGGCCGGCGTCGGCACGCTCGGCCTGGTCGATCACGACGTCGTCGATCTGAGCAACCTGCAACGCCAGATCCTCCACACCAACGACCGCATCGGCATGGCGAAGGTCGAGTCGGCGCGCATCGCGATCAACGCGCTCAACCCGGACGTCCGGGTCGTCGCGCACCAGGAGCGGCTCAGCTCCGAGAACGTGATGCAGATCTTCAAGGACTACGACATCATCGTCGACGGCTGCGACAACTTCCCGACCCGCTATCTGGTGAACGACGCCTGCGTGATGCTCGGCAAGCCGAACGTGCATGGCAGCATCTTCCAGTTCGAGGGCATGGCGTCGGTCTTCGCGCCGGGACGCGGGCCCTGCTACCGCTGCCTCTTCCCCGAGCCGCCACCTCCAGGCGCCGCCCCGAGCTGTGCCGAGGCCGGCGTGCTCGGCGTACTGCCCGGCCTCGTCGGCTGCGTACAGGCGCTCGAGACGATCAAGCTGATCCTCGGCGCCGGCCGGCCGCTCATCGGCCGCATGGTGCACTTCGACACGCTCAGCATGGAGGTGCGCGTCAATCGCCTGCGCCGCGATCCCGAATGCCCGATGTGCGGCGAGCACCCGACGATCAAGGCGCTCATCGACTACGAGGAGTTCTGCGGCCTGCGGAATCCCGGCGGCTCGGCCAACGCGGCCGCCTGAGACGCGGCGGGCGACCGACAGTCAGTCGGCGGCGATCCGCACGCGCTGGCGAAGCAGCACCGTGAAGGCGTCGGGGTCGTCGGCGCTGGCGGCGAGGCGCGCGGTGATGCGCGCCGCGTCGGTGCGGTCGAAGATCTCGCGCGCCGAGGCGGCGAGGCGGTCGAGCGCCCATTGCGGGAGCTTCGCGACGCTCAGGGTCGGGTCGCCGGAGAGGTCGTAGACGATCTCGAGCGTCTCGGGGTCGAGCTCCCATGCGACGGCCTTGAAGCGAGCGACGAAGGCGTCGAGCTTCCGGTCGGGCGCCGCGTGGGGAAAGAGCGCACGGTCGATGTCGCTGCGGATGTCGTCGGTCGGCACCTCGATCGCGGCGGCGTCGGCGACGAGC
Organism: Binatia bacterium; assembly: GCA_036496285.1. GTDB lineage: Bacteria > Desulfobacterota > Binatia > UTPRO1 > UTPRO1 > DP-19. The sequence continues at coordinate 7,483 of DASXLI010000103.1, read as the reverse complement.
CTGCCCGGCACCACGCGATAGCGCAGCGGCTCGGCGATGCTGGTGCGCGAGCTCTGCACGAGGCAGGTCGTGTCGCCGTTCGAGACCTCCCACGTCGTGCTGGTCATCGGGTCGGCGATGGGGCCGGTGTAGACGGCCGGCGTCCCCGTGGCGCGCAGCGTCTCCAGCGCGTGGCGGGCGTGGCGGGTGAGGAATGCCATGCAGTCGTCCCGCATCTCGGCGACGGCGCCCTCGGACGTGAGACGGAACTCCGGCGCGCGGTCGGCCGCCGACGGCCGGAAGATCTCCTGGCAGTCACGGCAGTGGACGAACTGGACGCCGCTCACGCCGAGGCCTGTGCCTTGATCTGCGCGATGGGCTCGCTCGCCATCGTCTCCACGCCGCGGTGCTCCGTCTCCTCGGGGAGCGGCGGGACGTGGAGGGTGAACTCCGTTCCGGAGCCGAGCGTGCTGGTGACGTCGAGCGTACCCGCGATCGACTCCGTCAGGCGGGTGACGAGCCGCAGGCCGAGCCCGATGCCGCGGAAGCGCTTGCGCGCGGTCGGGTCGCCCTGCTTGAATCCCTCGAGCACCTCCGACACCTCCTCGGGACGCATGCCGATGCCGGTGTCGCGGATGCGGATCTCGAGTGACGTGTCCATCTGTGCCGACGCCTCGACCGTGACCGTGCCCGCGCTCGTGAACTTGAGCGCGTTCAGCACGAGCGTGTCGATGATCTTCTGCAGCTTCTCCTCGTCCGTGCGGATGGGCAGCGCGGCGCCCTCGACGATCTCGAGCGCGACGCCCTTCTCGGCGAACGCCTGCGCATGGCGCGCCGCGAGCGGCGTCAGCACCTGGCGGGCGTCGAACGTCCACGCGGTCACCGGGATCTCGCCGGCCTCGAGCGCGGCGAGGAAGAAGATGCCTTCGACGCACGAGAGCAGCTCGTGCGAGTTGAGCTGGATGCGGTCGAGCGCGTGGCGCTGCTCGGAGGTGAGCGTGCCGCCGTGCTCGTCGAGCAGGATCGAGCTGTATCCCATGATCGCCGAGAGCGGGGTGCGGAACTCGTGCGTCAGGTTGGCGAAGAACTCCTCCTTGATGTGGCGCAGGCGCTGGAGGTTGCGACGCTTCTGCAGGGCGCGCTTGGTCGTCTCCAGGATCTCGAGCACGTCGAACGGCTTCGAGACGTAGGCGAACACCTTGAGGTTGATGCTTTCGACGGCGGTCTCGAGCGAGCCGTAGCCGGTGATCACGATCACCTCGACGTCGGGGTCGCGCTCCTTGAGTTTGGTGAGGAGCGGCATGCCGCAGAGGCCGGGCATGCGGAGGTCGAGGGTGACGACGTCGATCGGTGTGGAGTCGAGGATCGCCAGGGCCGCATCGCCGCGCTCGGCGGTAAAGACGTCGTAGTAGGGCTTGAGGATCATCTTCAGCGCGAGAGCCGGGCCGGCCTCGTCCTCGACGATCAGCACGTTTCCTTGGGTCGCCATGACGGACCTCGAAGGAGCAGGTTCCATGCCACGGCCCCGACGATCCGCCGGCCGTTGCTAAGTGCGCGTGCATGTGCCGGCTTGCGCGCGGACGGGGGAGTCCGCTCAGCAGACGGTGAGCGCCCGTGGCCCAGCGCCGTCCAAATTTGAACGCGGAACCAGGCTGAAATCTGACCGGAAACCCTGCCGGATCAGTCTTCGGCGCCGATGCCGAGCTTGTCCATGCGGTATTTCAGGATGCGCCGTGTGGTCCCGAGCAGGTCGGCCGCGCGCGTCTGGTTGAAGTCGACATGCTGGAGGGCGGCCTGGATGATCTCGCGCTCGAACTCGTCCACCGCGTCGGTCAGGCTCTTCTGCTGCTGCAGGACCTGCTGCTGGATCGTGCTCGGCTCGATGACCCGGCCGAGACGGACGGGCTCGGGCAGATCCTCGACGCCGATCGGGTCGTGGTCGGAGAGCACGAGCACGCGCTCGATCACGTTCTCGAGCTCGCGCACGTTGCCCGGCCAGGCGTAGCGCAGCATCGCGTCGACCGCCTCCGGGCTGAGGCGCTTCTCCGGGATGCCGATCTGCTGCGACTTGCTCGAGACGAAGTGCTTGAGGAGGAGCGGGATGTCCTCGTGCCGCTCACGCAGCGGCGGCAGGTGCAGCGAGACGACGTTCAGCCGGTAGTAGAGATCGGGACGGAAGACGTTCTCGCGCATCGCCTTATCGAGGTCGCGGTTGGTCGCGGCGATGATGCGCACGTCCACGTGGATCGTCTGCTTCCCGCCGACCCGCATGAACTCGCCCTGCTCGATGACGCGCAGGAGCTTCGCCTGCAGCGACGGCATCATCTCGCCGATCTCGTCGAGGAAGATCGAGCCCTGGTCGGCGATCTCGAACTGGCCGAGCTTGCGCTGGTGGGCGTCGGTGAACGAGCCGCGCTCGTGGCCGAAGAGCTCGCTCTCGAGCAGGTTCTCGGGGATCGCGGCGCAGTTGAGGGTGACGAGCGGGTGGTCGGCGCGCGGACTCTGATAGTGGATCGCCTTGGCGATGAGCTCCTTGCCGGTGCCGTGCTCGCCGGTGATGAGCACGGTGGTCTTGAGCGGCCCGACGATGCCGATCGTGCGGAAGATCTGCTGCATGCGGGCGTTGTTGCCGATGATGTTGGCCGGGCTGTAGCGCCGGCCGACCTCCCAGCGCAGGCTCTCGAGCTCGACCTCGCGCGCGGCGTCGCGCGTCGCCCGCTCGATGATGATCAACAGCTCCTCGACGTCGAACGGCTTCGTGACGTAGTCGAAGGCGCCGAGCTTCATCGCCGTGACCGCCGTCTTCACCGTCTTGGTAGCGGTCAGCATGATGACCGGGACGCGGGGGTCCTCAGCCTTGATGCGCTCCAGCACCTCGAGGCCGTCGAGGCCCGGCATGAGCACGTCGAGAAGCACGAGCGCGGGCTTCAGGTCGGCGAGCCTGCCGAGCGCCTCCTCGCCGGACGAGCTCAGCAGCGGCTCGTAGCGCTCCTTCAGCACCATGCGCAGAGACTCCCGCACCCCGGCGTCGTCGTCGACGATCAGGACCTTGCGTTTCTCCATCACCGCCTCCTCATCGCTCCTCGGCACGCGCCGCCGCGCGCGGCAGGCGCACCGTGACGATCGTCGTGCCGCCGCCTCCGGCCCGTGACTCGAGCCCTCCGCCGTTCCGCCTGAGCAGCGCCGACGCCAGCGCGAACGCGAGCGGCGGCGCGTCGCCGTCCGCGCCGACGTCGTCCACGTAGGCGGCGAGGCGCGTCGCGACGGCCTCGTCGGTGCGGACCGCGAGCTCGAGGGCGCCGTCGCTGCCGGTGTCGGCCCGCAGCACCGTGTGCGGCACCAGGTTCGTCACGAACGCGTCGACCAGGCAGCGGAGCGCGAACAATACCTGCAGCTCGTCGGCGCTCGCGAGCGTCGCCTCCCGCTCCGTGTCGGCGTGCTCGATGCGGATGCCCTTCGCGACGAGATCGTCCGTGCGCTCGTCGAGCGCCCGCGCCGCCAGGGCGGCGAGGTCGATCGTCGTCGGCAGGGGGGCGCGGAAGCGCGCGAAGTCGAGCAGGGTCTCGAGGATCGTGTCCATGCGAGTGATCGCATCGCCGGCGAGCGCCGCGAATCGGGTGCGGACCTCGGGGTCGTCGAGCACGCTGTCGAGGTGCTGCGCGAAGGTCTTGATCGTGACCATCGGGTTGCGGAGCTCGTGCGCGAGCTCGCCGAGGAGCACCTCGAGCGCGGGACTCGCGGCGGCGTCGGCGGCGGGCGGCAACTGCGCCGGCGCAGTCGGCTCGGGCGCCGGCTCCTCGGCGCGCCGGCGCTCGAGCGGTACGAGGCGCGGGCGCGGCGGCGATTGGGGCGGCGAGAGCGGCGGGGGTGCCGCGGGCGCCGCGGGCTTGGCGACGGGCTCGGGGCGCTCGGGCGGTGCGGCAGTCGGCCGGGCAGTCGCGGCCGGCTCGGCGTGCGCCGTCCCCGGGTCGCGTCCGTCCGTGGCGAAGAGAAGCATCTCGGGCTCGACGACGCGCGGCCGATGGACCGCGAGCGTGCGCGCGATGACCGCCTCCAGCTCGGCGACGTTGTCGAACCAGAGATAGCGCTGCATGCGGCTCACGGCCGCTGCCGTGAACACGATCGGCTCGAGCCGCAGGCGCTCGGTGAGCTGCGACGAGAAGAGCGCGATCAGCGCCGGCAGGTCGTCCGTCCGCTCGCGCAGCGGCGGCAGCACGATCGGCAGGGGCGAGAGCGCGTGCGCGAGCTCGGGCGCGAGCGTGCCGCGCGCGACCGCGGCGTCGAGCGGCTCCGCGGCCGTGGCGAAGATGCGCGGACGCTCGACCTGGTCGTCGGGATCGCGGAGCAGGGCAAGCAGCGCGGGCTGCGCTTCGGCGGGCAGATCCTCGATCTGCTCGAGGATGAGCGCGCCGGTCGCCCGTGAGGCGGTGTCGAGGACGTCCGGGCCGACGTGACGGGCGCGGCGCACCGCGACGTCGCCGTCCCGTCCGCTGAAGAAGTGGATCGCGCGTGCCACGTCCACGGCGCCGCAGCCCGACTCGCCGATGACGAGCACGGGGAGATCGGCGAGCGCGGCGCGACCCGCGACCGTGGCCGCGGTGGCGGTGAGGAGCGGCGCTTCGAGCCATTGGCGATGGCGGGCGACGACGCGCTCGGGTGGCGGGGTTCGTGCCGTTGGCGCGAGCAGTGCCGCCACCTGCGTCCGCAGCATGCGTGCGTCGAAGGGCTTCGGCAGGAACGCGACGCGGTGGCGCGCCGGTGCGAGCGCGCGCGCGTCGAGCGCTGCCGGCGCGCCGAGCAGCAGGAGCGGCGCATCCGGCGCGAGGCGCGCGCGCGCGGCGGCCGCAGCGGCGTCGTCGCGCGGCGGCGGCGGCACGCCGAAGATCACCAGGTCGGCGTGGGTGCCGGGCGCGACGTCGTCCCACGTCGGCGCGAGCGCAACCGCGTGCTCGCGACCGAGCACGATGCGCAGCGTCTCCCTAATCGTCGAGGAGGAATCGATGACGAGGATGGCTGCCATCCGGCGCCGGCTCCTTGAGTGGAAGAGTAAGCGGAGAGGAGAACGGCGCGGGCGCGAGGCGTCCCGCCCGCAAGATCGAAGCCCGCCGGGCTACGCAGGCCGTTGCTGCCACTGACGTCGTTGCCACGTCGTCCACCACGACTCCTCGACCCCACACAGAACTGTACGATTTTGTACGTTGTTCAAGTTCGTGCTGTCAAGGCAAACCGATGCTGGGACGGCGCCCATCCGCGCACCGGATCACCCCCATGGTGATCCGGCGCTGCCCCCAGGACTCGTGCTCGCTCTCACACGGAGTCCGCGGATGAGATGCAGCCGAGGCTGCACGCGACGTGACCTCGCAACGCACGTGCCGCCCGCGCGCGACGGAGAAGTCGAGCGTTTCCCGTGCGCGCCGGGAGCCGCGCCGACACGCGCTGTCGGTCGGCATGCGTCGTCGTGGGCGATCGCGGATCGCGCGTGTCGCGCGCGCGTCAGCGCGGCGGACCGGGCGAGCCACCGGGAAGCGCGACGCCGGGGAGCGGCTCGTCGCGCCGCACGCGCACGCGCAGGACGGCGGCCACCGTCAGCACCGCGCCGACGACGAACATGAGCAGCCCGCCGCTCAGGACGACGTGATACAGATCCACTTTGGCGCGGCCGATGTTGTAGCGCTCCGCCTCGTCGTCGACCGGGCGCAGCACGTGGTTCCCCGAGCCGGCGTCGGGAAAGTAGCCGCGCGCGCGTCCCTCCGCGACGATGCGCTGATACTGTGCGAGCTTCGTGCTGCCGATCACGGCATTGCTCGCGCCCAGCACCAACAGCGACAGGCCGGTCACGAGAAAGCGGCTCTGGTAGTAGCGCCGCCCCTGCATGCGTCGGCGGGTAACATCGGCTTGCACGGCAGTCAAGCAACCGGTAGCTTTCCATGGATGCGCGAGCCGGTTGCCTGGAAGTGGCTCGGGCGCCGCGTCTACGACGACGCGCTCGCGCAGCAGACCGCGGCCTGGGAGACGCGCCGCGCGGGCGGGTCCGACGTCTGTCTGGCGCTCGAGCATCCGCCGACGGTCACGCTCGGCAAGCGCGCCGGCGCGGCCGACCTGCGCGTCTCCGAGGATCTCCTCGCGGCGCGCGGCATCGCGTGCGCGCGCGTCGAGCGTGGCGGCTTCGCGACCTACCACGGCCCCGGGCAGCTCGTCCTCTATCCGATCGTCGCGCTCGCGCCGCGCGGCTTCGGCGTCGGCACGTTCGTCGCGGCGCTCGAGGCGATCATGATCGATCTCGCCGCCGTGTTCGGCGTCGCTGCGCGCCGTGACCCGCGCGGGCGCGGCGTCTGGACCGAGCGCGGCAAGCTCGGCGCCGTCGGCATCCGCGTGCGCGACGGCATCAGCACGCACGGCCTCGCGCTGAACGTCGACGTCGACCTGCAGGCCTTCGACGTGATCGCGCCGTGCGGCATGCCGGGCGTCGCGGTGACGAGCCTGCGACGGGAAGGCACGGCCGCCGCGCTGCCCCAGGTCGCGACGGCGGCGCAGGCGATCGCGTGCCGCCATCTCGCCGCCGCGCCGGACGCGGAGCGTTGGCGGGCGGCGGTCTGAGCGCGGCGATGGATCTCGTCGAGCGCATGCTGGCGGGCGATCGGGTGGCGCTCGCGAAGCTGATGAGCCGCGCCGAGAACGAGGCGCCCGATCTCCCGGCGATCCTGGCGCGCATCGCGCCGCGCGGCGGCCGCGCGTACACGGTCGGCATCACCGGGCCGCCCGGCGCCGGCAAGTCGACGCTCGTCGACCGCCTCGTCGAGAAGCTGCGGGTGACGCAGACGACGGTCGGTGTCATCGCCGTCGATCCGTCGAGCCCGTTCAGCGGCGGCGCCGTGCTCGGCGACCGCATCCGCATGCAGTCGCACTGCCTCGACCCCGAGGTGTTCATCCGCAGCCTCAGCACGCGCGGCCGCCGCGGCGGCCTGGCGCGCGCCACGCGGCAGATGGTGCGGCTCCTCGACGCGTTCGGCAAGGACACGATCCTGATCGAGACCGTCGGCGTCGGCCAGACCGAGCTCGACATCATGGAGGTCGCGCAGACGGTCGTCGTCGTGCTCGTGCCCGAGGCCGGCGATACCATCCAGGTGATGAAGGCGGGGCTGCTCGAGATCGCCCACATCTTCGTCGTGAACAAGGCCGACCGCGAGGGCGCGTTCCGCATGAAGGCCGAGCTGGAGCAGATGCTCCACCTTCGCCCCGCGGCGTCGTGGGCGGTGCCAGTGCTGCTCACCGAGGCCAACCGCGATCAGGGCATCGCGGAGCTGACGGAGGCGATCCTGGCGCACCGCCGCCATGTGGCGGCCGACGGCGCCGCCAGGCACGCGGCGGGCGAGCAAGACGTCGAGCTCGTCGGGGCAGCCGTGCAGATCCCCGATCGCGAAGACGCCCATCACTTGCCTCCGTCGAGCAGGCGCCGGAGGCCCTCACGATCGGCCAGGAGCTCGACCGCCGCGCCGTACGGATC
>DASXLI010000102.1:0-8827 GCA_036496285.1 Binatia bacterium | reverse complement strand
CCCATCCGATACCAACAACGATGCGGATGTGTTCGTTCGCCGCCTGCATCCCTAGAGGCGGCGGCGTCCCAGGATCGGAACGCCGCCGCCCCAAGGACGTCGCTACTTCGAGATGACGCCGAGCTCGACGCGACGGTTCTGCGCCCGTCCGTCGTCCGTCGCATTGCTCGCGACCGGCTTCGACTCACCGTAGCCCCGGGCGCTCATGCGGCTCCGTGCGATGCCGCCGGCGGCCAGATAGTCGGCCACCGCCTGCGCGCGACGCTCCGAAAGGCGCTGATTGTATGCATCCGACCCGACCGAGTCCGTGTGTCCCTCGACCGAGACGCGGACGTCGGGCTGCTCCTTGAGCGTCTGGATGGCGGCGTCGAGCACCGGCTTCCCGTCTGCCCTGATGACCGCTTTGTCGAAGTCGAAGTTCACGCCGCGCAGCACGATCTTCTGCTTCGCTGCCGCCGCGCCGCAGAAGACGTCGCGGACGAACTGCTCCATCTTGCCCGCATCGGCGAGCAACCCCGGCCCGTCCGCGTAGCGGCAGCCCTTGCCGGCGCTGCTGACGCGCAGGTTGACCCAGATGCCGTAGGCCGAGTCGGCGAACGAGACCACGTGGATGCAGAGGTCGGGATGGGCGGCAACGAGCTGCTGCGCCGTCGCGACCGGATCCGGGCCCTCGTTCTGCTCGCCGTCGGAGAACATCACGACCGCGGTCTTGCCATGCAGGCCGGCCAGGACGCCGTTGAGATCGCCGAGGCCCTGGCCCATCGGCGTCATGCGCCAATAGACGGGTTGGTCGTCGGGGATCGACGTGATGCCCGCGCCCATCACCGGCCGCGAGTACGGCGCCACCGGCACCTTCGTCGCGAAGGGCGCGAAGAGGGTCAGGCCGCCCTTGTAGCCGAGCTGCGGGATCTGATCGTTCATCTGGCTCAGCACCTTCTTGACCGAAACCTCCTTGACCTCCTTGGCGTCCTTAGGCGTCTGGTACATGGAGCCCGATTGGTCGACGAACAGGACGAAGTTATCGACCTTGGGGGAGCAGCCCGTGATCTCGGCCCGCGCGCTACCGACCACGGAGACCACACCCAGCGTCACAGCGAAGACACACCACCCTGCTATCGTTCTTTTCCTCATTGCCGTTCTCCTTTCGGCCGCGAAGCCCGAATCGACGAAACCACTAGCGAAAAAGGGAACCGCAATGCAATGCGCGGCCTGGGAGGTGTGAGATGGCGATCCGATTGCGGTTCCTGTTCACGCCTCGGCGTCGCGGCGGAGATTCCGCTCGCGTGCGAGCCGCCGCAGGACTTTCCCGTCCTCAGTCGGCGCCGCCGAGTTGCCGGACGGCAGGCCAGGAGACGCCGCGCGGCAAGGGAGGGGCCCGCGCCGCGGGCGCCCGGCACTGGGGCGGAAATGAGAAGCTAGGCGCGCGCGGTGATGCGGCGCGCGAGACGGCTGTCGCGGCGTCGCGCGTCGAGCCCGAGCGCGGCGCAGCGCTCGAGGTACTCGCCGACCGCCTTCCGCATGAGGGCATCGACGCGACGGCAGCCGAGCCGCACCTGCTCGCGCGTCGTGCCGCCGCCGGAGAGGACGATGAGCGGCTCGAGCAGCTCGGTCGCGCCGATCACGCCGAAGAGGCAGTGCTCGGTGCGGTCGAGGTAGTCGTCGATCTGCGCGCGGCGGTGCGGCTGGTGCGTGAAGCAGTAGCGCGCCTGCCCCATGCCATAGGCGAGCGTCCGGCCGACGTCCTGCAGGCAGAGGCGGAAGAGGCGCGTGTCGATCGGCAGGCGCGCGACCGCCGACGCGTGCGCCAGGACATTCGCGATCACGGTCGCGAGCATGACGTTCATCGCGAACGCACCCTCGGGATAGGTCTCGGCGAAGAGCAGCTCCTTCAACGCCTGCTCGACGTTGGCACTGGCGCGCTTCAGGCCCTGGCCGCCCGCGAGCGCGCGCTTGCGGAAGACCTCGACGTGCCGCGCCTCGTCGATCATCTGGCCGCAGAGCAAGCTCTTCAGCTCGAGAAACTCCTGATTGATGGAGAAGATCCAGCGCGCCGGCATCTCCATCGCGACGAGCGCGATCTCCTCGAGCGTCGTACAGAGCTGTGCCGTCGCGGCCTCGAGCTCGGGCGTCATCGCCCGGCTCGGCAGCGTGCTCCAGTCGAGGTCGACGGCCGGCGTCCAGCGCCGCGCCTTCGACTCCTCGTACAGCTCGGCGACGTTGTCGGCCCACACGTCGCTCTTGCGGTTCAGCGTGTAGCCGAGGTCGGGCAGCTTGCCCCAGATCTCCGAGCCGCGCGCCGCCATGCTGTAGCGGTCGCGGACGAACTCGGGGATCTCGTCCCACCCGTACGAGCCGAGGTTGCAGTCGGCATAGGTGAGGCCGCGCCGCGCGTCGTGCACGGTGGCACGTACGCGCTCGGTCTTCGCGTTCCACCAGGTGAGCGTGAGGTCGCCCTGCATGACACGCTGGACGAGCTCCATCAGCTCCGGGTCCTCGAAGAAGTTCTTCTCGGCGAAGTAGGCCATGGCGTCGCGAAATAATGCGCCTGGACCGTGCGAGGGGTCAAGACGGCCGCCGCAGCATCCTTCCGACGCGTGAATACTTGTAGACTCGCGTTTCACATGATACTTGTGTTTCCATGCGTACGAAGCTCACCGTCCGCGGTCAGACCTCCATCCCATCTGCCGTCCGGAGGCAGCTCCGTATGCGTCCGGATACCCTGCTCGAGTGGGTGGTCGAGGGCCATACCGTGCGCGTGATTCCCATCCCCGACGATCCGATCGGCGCGCTCAGGGGATCCGGGAAGAAAGGCGAGACGCGACGCCTGCTCGCCGATCGCCGTCGCGACCGTCGTCGCGATGGCTGAGGCGTTCGTGCTCGACACCTCCGCCGTGCTCGCGCTGCGCAGCGACGAGGCCGGCGCGCGGCGCGTCGAGCAGATCCTGCGGCTCGGCAAGCAGGGCCGCGCGGTGGTGCTCCTCTCGTTCATGACGCGTATGGAGATCCTCTATCGTGTCACCGCCAGCGAGGGCGCGGACGCCGCCCGCGCGGCGCTGCGCTTGCTCGACGCGGCGGGAGTCGAGTGGGTCTCGTGTGAGCCCGAGATCCTCGACGCGGCGGCGGCGCTGAAGGCGAGCGGGGGACTCTCGGTTGCGGACGCGTGGATCGCCGCGACCGCCTCGACGAGGGAAGCCATCCTCGTCCACAAAGACCCCGAGCTCGCGCGCGCGCGGACGGTCCGGCAGGAGCGGCTGCACTCCTGAGCGGGCCGGCGTCACGGCCACTGCGTTTCAGGGCGCGCTACGAGGTGGCCGCCGCCGGCCGACCCCGGTCGCCTGCTCGAAGGCGTGCGCGAGCCGCAGCACGCCGAGGTCGTCGCGTTGGCGGCCGATGATCTGGGTGCCGACCGGCAGGCCCTCGGGGGTGAATCCCGCCGGGACCGAAATGGCCGGACCGAAGGTCGTGGTGATCCAGTACGCCGAGCGCATCCACGCGATGTAGTGCTCCATCGCGACGCCCTCGATCGCCTTCGGCCAGTCGATTCCGACATCGAACGGCGGCACCTGGTTCACGGCGCAGACGAGGAAGTCGTAGCGCTCGAAGAAGACGCGCACGCGCTCGAGCAGCTCGGCGTGCCGTGCCATCGCGCGCGCGACGTCGGCGCCGCTGAGACGCGCGCCCTGCTCTACCTCCCAGACCGCCTCGGGCTTCATCTGATCGCGGAAGTTGTCGAGCAGGAAGCCGAGCCGGTTCTGCGACATCCACATGCGGATGTCGAGGAAGATCTCCTCGGCGCCGCGGAGATCGGGATGCGCCTCCTCGACGACGCAGCCGAGATCCTCGAACGTCGCGCGCTGCGCGTCGAGCACGGCGCGCACGCGGCGGTCGAGCGGCAGGCCGCCGAGATCGGGCGCCCACGCGACGCGGACCCCCTTCAGGTCGTGGGCAAGCGGTTGTGCGAAGATCGTCGGGTCGGACGGCTGGCAGCCGGGATCGCGCGCGTCGGCGCCGGCGATGACGCTCAGGAGAAAGGCCGCGTCGGCGACCGAGCGCGCCATCGGCCCCTTCACCATGAAGCCGACGAACGGAAACGGATGCGGCGCGAGCGGCACGAGGCCAACCGTCGGACGGAAGCCGACGACGTTGTTGAAGTTGCCCGGGTTGCGCAGCGAGCCGCCGTAGTCGCTGCCGTCGGCGAGCGGGAGGAGGCCCGCCGCGAGCGCCGCGCCGGCGCCGCCGCTCGACCCGCCGGCGCTCTTGGTCGTATCCCAGGGATTGCGCGTCGGGCCGTAGACGGCGTTGTAGGTGTGCGAGCCCATGCCGAACTCCGGCACGTTCGTCTTGCCGATGGGGAGGACGCCCGCGCCGCGCAGGCGCTCGACGAGCACCGAGTCCTCCATCGGCATGAAGGTCTTCAGAATTGGCGAGCCGAGCGTCATCGGAAAGCCGACTGCGGCCTCGAGATCCTTGAACGCGAACGGCAGGCCGTGCAGCGGCCCGACGGACTCGCCCTGCGCGAGCCGGCGGTCGGCGTCGGCCGCGAGTGCCAGGCACGCGTCGTCGTCGAGCTTGGCGACGATCGCGTTCAGCCGCGGGTTCCACTCGGCGATGCGCGCGAGGTGCGCCGCCATCACCTCGTGCGCCGAGACGTCGCGAGCGCGGATCGCCGCTGCGAGCTCGCGCGCCGGAAAGAAGCAGAGCTCGTCCGCGCCGGTCGCTGACGTCATCGGCGTTCGACCACGCTCGCGATGAGCTTCGGGTAGCGCGTCAGTGCGTGCGCAGGCCCATCGCCTCGAGGTTGGCGCGGCCGAGCTCGAGGGCCTTGTAGAGCTGCGAGCGCTCCTTGCGCTCGGGCAGGCCGCACTTCTCGAGACGCTCGAAGTACTCCTCCACCTGCTTCACCTGGAATTGCGCGGTGATCTTGCAGCCCTGCTCGATGTTCTCCTTCTTCATCCCCTTGCCGGAGAGGATGATGAAGGGCTCCATGACCTCGACGGCGTAGGCGCCGCCGAAAACGAAGTTCTCGGCCTCGTCGAGGTGCTTGTGGATGATCTCGCGCTTCTCGGGGAAGTGATCGAGGATCCACCTCAGGTGCTGCATGCCGTAGCCGACGTGGCGCGCCTCGTCCTGCATGACGAGGCGGAAGAGCTTCTTGTCGCCCTCGGTCGGCGCGATGTACTCGCTGAAGCGGAAGAGGGTGAGCACCATGCCTTCCGCCTGCAGGTGGAGCGTGGTCGACGACTCCGAGAAGCTGTCGGCGTCGCGCAGGAACTTGAGGTTCACCTCGTTCGCGGGGCTCGCCCGCATGAGGCCGTAGCCGGTGGTGAGCGCACGCTTGCGGAAGACCTCGGCGTGACGCGCCTCGTCCATCACCTGCGTCGCGATGAAGTTCTTGACCTCGACGAAGTCGGCATTCAGGCGGCCGAGCCATTTGGCCGGGACGTCGGTCGCGATCATCTCCACTTCCGTGAGGAACGTGAGGAGCTGCGAGTACGCGCGCGCGATGTCGTCGGGCAGCTCGGCGGCCGCGAGGTCAGCCCACGGGACGTCGGTCGTCGCGTTCCACTGCCGCGACATCGCCTCCTCGTAGTAACCCTCGATGTTGTAGGCCCACACCTCGCTCTTGCGGTTGACCTCGGCCTGCAGGTCCGGACAGCCGGGCGGGATCTCGGCGCCGCGCGGTGCGAAGCTGCGGTTCTCGCGCGCCAGATCGGGCATGGCGCTGTAGCCGTAGCCGGGGACGTCGAGGTCGCGGAAGGTGAGGCCGCGGCGCGCGTTCTGCGGCGCGCACGTCGCCTCCTTGGTGGCGGCGCGCATCCAGGAGAGATCGAGCTCGCCGCTCCGCAGCGTGTACTGCCAGCGATCGACGAAGTCCTTGTCGTCGAGGAAGTCCTTGGTGCTGAGATAGCTCATGGGAGTCTCCTCGGCTCAGGCCGCCGGGGCCGTACAGCGCGGCGTGGCCTCGTAGGTGACGCCGTCGAGGGTGGCGGCGAGATCGAAGAACTGCTGCACGCTCTCGGCAAAGCGGTAGAGCTTGTCGTGACCGTCGGGATCGGCGTAGCGCAGGGTGAGCTGCTCGCCGAAGTGGGTGAGCGTGTTGATCGAGTGCGCGACGTCGGCCGCGCCGTTGGCGCGGATGTTCTCGATCATCTCGCGCCACGCGGCCAGCTCGCCCTCGAGGACGAAATCGACGTCGGCGAGGGTGAGCGAGGCGACCTCCTGGGCGCGCGTGCACTCGAACACCTCGAAGACGAGCACGAAGCAGCGCTCGGCGCCGCCGGGCTCGTCCGGGAGCACGCGGATGCCGATCGTCGCGTCGAAGAAGCCGAGGGCGCGGAAGCGATCGTGGGCGTGCGCCATCGCGGCGGTGAGCGCCTTGAAGAACGCCTCGGATGGAAACGGCACGGCCATAGGTTCGCCCCGCGGGCGCCCGGAAATACTATGGTTCCACCTGTACGAGCGTCAAGGCGTCCTGTGCCCTCGCGACCGCCGCGACGCCGGCCTCGGGGCTCGCCCAGAACAGCGCGCCGCCGACGGCGATGCACCCCGCCGCGACCGCGAACATCGCCGGATAGCCGAAGCGCTCGATCACGCCGCCGAAGATGAAGGCGCTGGCCGCAACGCCGACGCTGAAGGATCCGCTGAAGAGTGTCTGCACCCGCCCGAGGTTCTCGGGCCGGCTGAGGTCCACCATGAGCGCGTTGGCCGTCGGGTAGACCATGCCCTGCCCCGCTCCGAAGAGGAGCCCGACGCCGACGAGCGCGACGATCGAGTGCACCCAGCCGAGCACGAGCACCGAGAGCGCGAGCAGCATGATCGACGGAAGGAGGACACGCCGCCGCCCGATCCGATCCGAGAGGCCCCCGAACGCGAGCCGCACGCCGACGGCGGCCGCCGTGTACGAGATGAAGAACGGCGCCACGTGCTCGAGCGCGATCGCGTGCACGAACGTCGGAACGAAGGTCAGCACCGCGCCGAACCCCATGCCGCACGCAACCATCGTCGCCGCCCCGAGCCAGAGGGTCGCGCCGCGCGGCAGGCGCGACAGGGCGGCGCCCCCCGCGGCCGGCCGGGGGCGCTCCGGCGCCTGGATGCGCAGGGTCAGCGCCGCGGCACAGAGGCCGAGGCTGCCGGCGATCGCAAAAAGCGCCTCGAAGCCGAAGCGCCGCGCGACGACCTCGCCGAGCGCGGGGGCGATCGCGTGCGTGGTGAGCGTCGAGATGCCGAAGAGGCCGAGCGCCTCGCCGCGGCGCTCGATCGGCGCCAGCTCGACCGCGAGCGTCGACGCCGTCACGAACGCCGACGTGAAGCTCACCCCCTGGACGATGCGCAGGAAGAACAGCACCGGCCCGACGTCGGGGACGACGACGTACGCAAACGACGCGAGCGCCATGGTGAGCGCGCCCGCGGTGACGAAGCCGCGCCGCCCCACGCGGTCGAGGAGCGTGCCGAGGAACGGCAGGACACAGAGCCCCGCGAAACCGCCCGTCCCCATGACGAAGCCGATCGTCCGCTCGCTCACGCCGAGCGCTTTCAGATGGACAGGCAGCAG
Source organism: Binatia bacterium (assembly GCA_036496285.1). Taxonomy (GTDB): domain Bacteria; phylum Desulfobacterota; class Binatia; order UTPRO1; family UTPRO1; genus DP-19. The sequence goes on along the minus strand of DASXLI010000102.1, from coordinate 1,275 downwards.
GAAGAACGAGGCGAAGTTCAGGAAGAAGACGAAGTTCGCCGCGGTGACGAGGTAGAAATCGCGCGGCAGCGGACGGCGGGGCACCGCAAAGGCTTAATCGATGCCCATGGCCCACGCAACGCGGTGCGCGAGCGGCGCCGGGTCGATCCCTCGTCACGCTCCGCGAGTTGAGGACGTCCCTCCGGCGCGCGATAAGGAGCCGTGGCCCGAGCGAGCGTCCAGACGGCTCCGCGTCGCCGCCGCGCCCTCGGGCGCGACGAGATCGGCGCCGTGATGGACATCCTGCGGCGCGAGGCGCCGGCCTGGGGCGCGCCGGCCGTGACCCTGATCGCGGAGACGACCGGCGACCCCTTCCGCGTGCTGATCTCGACCATCTTGAGCCTGCGCACCCAGGACGAGACGACGGCGGCCGCCTCACGGCGGCTCTTCGCGCGCGCCGCGACGCCGGCGGCGATGCTGCGCCTGCGCGAGGCGACGATCGCCCGTCTCATCTACCCGGTCGGCTTCTACCGCACCAAGGCGCGCGCGATCCGGGCGACCTGCGCGGCGCTCCTCGAGCGCTTCGGCGGCGAGGTGCCGCGCGACCTCGACGCGCTGCTCACGTTGCAGGGCGTCGGCCGCAAGACCGCCAACCTCGTCCTCACGCTCGGCTTCAGGGCGCAAGGCATCTGCGTGGACACCCACGTGCACCGCATCACCAACCGCCTCGGCTACGTGCGTACGCGGGCGCCCGACGAGACCGAGCAGGCCCTGCGCCGCAAGCTGCCGCACGCCCACTGGATCGAGATCAACGACCTGCTGGTCGCGTTCGGCCAGCGCCTCTGCCGGCCGATCTCGCCGCACTGCAGCCGCTGCCCGATCACGGCGTACTGCCCGCGCCGCGGGGTGACGGCGCACCGCTGACGCACGTTGACGCTCCGGGCGCGCTTCACTATCGTCGAACGACCCCGAGACCGTTGATGCGCGACGCCGATCCCCGCGACGCCGACCCGGTCGAGCGTCAGATCCACCAGGTCCGGCGCCGCCGCAACCTGCGCGAACTGCAGCGCGTGCTCCTGGCGCTGGTCGCGCTGGCGGCCGGCAGCGGCGCCGCGCTGGTCATGCTGGCGCTGCTCGCCCGGCCGAGGCTCTTCGCGGTCGCGACGTGGGGCGCGGCTGGCACGCTGGTCGTCACCGCGGTGCTGCTGCTGCGCGCGCTCCGCCGGCGCTGGCTCGGCGCCGACGACGCAGCCGGGTGGATCGACGCGCGCGCGGCGCTCGGCGGCCGGCTCACGA
>DASXLI010000101.1:0-10897 GCA_036496285.1 Binatia bacterium | reverse complement strand
CTTGCGTGGCCCGATGACGAATCGCACCGCCGTCGCGCTCGTCCACCGCTACGGCAAAGCAGCCTCGGTGAACTCGTGGTCCGGAGGACATCTCCAGGAGCTGTGGACCGCGGCATGCGGCAAGCTCTTCTCGATGGGGGTCGACGTCGTCATCACGAACAACGTGGAGAGCTGCGTCTCCCAGCGCGACGCGATCAGGAAGCGCGATCGGGTCCGGGCGGCCGCCGCCGGCCCGTGAGCTCCATCGGAGGCTGCCGGGACGGCTCGCTGGCACGAACCTCGCCACGCGACGAGCTGCCTGGCGGAGCACGCCTGACGCTGCTCGCGAGCTGGTGCGCGATCGTCGCGCTCCGCCTCGTCTATCTCCGGGGCTTTCGCTTCGACACGGACGAGCCGCAGCACCTTCACGTCGTCTGGTCGTGGGTGCGCGGGCTCGTGCAATATCGCGACGTCTTCGACAACCACGCGCCCCTCTTCCACCTGTTGATGGCGCCGGTAGCGGCCGCCGTCGGCGAGCGCCCCGGAATCCTCATGGCGATGCGCGTCGCCATGCTGCCGTTGTCGGCGGCGACGCTCTGGAGCACCTACGTGCTCGGCCGGGCCCTGTTCGGCCGTGCAGTCGGCGCATGGGCGACGGTGTTCGCCGCGCTGGTACCGAACTTCTTCCTCACCCAGGTGGAGTTCCGGACGGATGCGCTCTGGACCACGCTCTGGCTGCTGAGCCTCGCGGTGCTGCTCGGCGGCCCGCTGACGCGACGCCGCGCGTGGACCGCGGGGCTGCTGCTCGGCGCGACGTTCTGCACGTCGCTGAAGACCGTGCTGTTCCTCGGCGCGCTCGCGTCGGCGATCGCGGTGACCATTATCCGCGATCGGCGCGGAACGGCGACGCGAACGCTGGCGCGCCACCTGCCGAGCGCCGCGCTCGGGTTCGTGCTCGTGCCTGTCGCCATCGCACTCTTCTTCGCCCGTCGCGGAGCCTTCGGCGCCATGATCGAGGCGACCATCACCCACAACGTGCTCGGCGGCATCGTACTCCGGCCGCCGCCGAGATTTCGCGCGCTCGGCTTCGTCGCCGGGATACCGGTCTGGTGGCTCGCGGGAGCCTGGGCCGGACGGTCGATGAGCGCGCCCGGCCTCGCGGCCCGGCGCTGCATCCTCGTCCTGACGACCTTCGCGTACATTCTTCTCCTCGAGGGGCTCTGGCCCATCGCCACCCGCCAGGACGTGGAGCCATGGACGCCGCTCGCCGCGATCGTCGCGACCGCGGCGGGGGTCGCGATGCTCCAGCGTCTCGGACGTCACGCCTCGGCATCGCGAACGGCGTTCGGCGGCGTGGTGGCCCTCGCCCAGATCGCGCTGCTGCTGTTCTTCGAGCCGCCGTGGAGCTTTCATCAGCGCGTCGGTCCGGAAATGCTGGCCGACGTGCTGCGGCTCACGGATCCGTCGGACACCATCATGGATCTCAAGGGAGAGACCGTGTTCCGCGACCGGCCGTTCTACTACGTGCTCGAGATCGTCACGCTCACGCGCATGCAGCTCGGCGTGATTCCCGACACGATCCCCGAGGCGCTCGTCGCGCACCGCACCTGCGTCGCGGCTCCGGACGACACGCGTTTCCCCGAGCGCGCCCGTGCGTTCCTGCGCGCCAACTACATCTCGGTCGGACGCTTGCGCGTCGCCGGACGCCGGCTGGCCGAAGGATCGTTGCGCCGTCAGACCATCACGTTCGACGTCGCCATCCCAGCGGACTATGCGATCATCGCCGGGCGGCACCCCATCAGCGGGTGGGTCGACGGACATCCGTGCACGAGCGCGGTCTTCCTCGGCGTTGGCCGGCATCGCCTGCGCGTCGCCCCGACGTCTGATCCGGTCTCCCTCGTCTGGGCGACCGCCGTCGAGCGCGGCTTCCTGCCGGTCGCTGACGCGAGCGCAGACTCACCCGGGGGACGACCGCCGGCTCAAGAGCCCGCGGAACCGAGCGTCGCGGGAATGCAGAGCTCCCGCGGCCGCCTGGCTTCGAAGCGGTCGGGGCCGAACTCGTTCTCGATCGAGACGTTCCCGGCCGACGTGAAGGGCGCACTGGCAGACAGCCGGACCTCGTAGCACATGAGGCGCGCGGTCGGATCGCCAATGCCTTCCCCGTTCGCATCGACCGGCACGCAGAGCCGTACCGGACGCTTCACGTCGACGACCACCGTCCCGAACTCGTCCGCGATGTGCACGTGCTCGAGACGTGTCCGGCCGCCCTTCGTCCGATAGCATTGGAAGTGGTCGAGCGTTCCGTCGGCGAGCGGCGGCGGGGGCCCGGTGAGGCTCTTGGCGCTGGGGACCAGCAGCATGTCCGGCCGCACGATGTCCACGAGGATCGAGCCGAATGCGCTCTCGACACTCTGGCCGCGCCGGCGCTCGAAACGCGGCTGGATTCCCGTGAGCCCGTACGCGACGAGGTGTGCCGGGTCGTCGAGGGCCCCCGGATCGAGGCCGTCCTGGTCCGCCGGGTTGCAGACGCGCTTCGGCTCGGTCACGGTCGCCGTGCGCGCCCCGAGCTCGTCGCTCAGGCTCACGTCGGCGCCTTTGACCGTTCCCTCCTGAGCCGCGTAGCACGCGAACCGGCGCAGCGCGCCCGGTATCGGCGTCCCGGCGGCGGTCGGCGTCGCGACCGCGCTCGGTGTCTCCGCGACCGTCCCGATCGGCGTCGGCGTCCTGGTCGTCGTCCCGGTGGCCTGCGGCGTAGTCGATGGCACCGCCGTGACGACCGCCGTCGCGGTGACGGTTGGCGTGGGGGTGCGCGCAAGGGTGACCGTCGCCGTGGGGGTCACGGTCGGCGCCAGCGTGACCGTGGGTGCGACGCTGGCCGTCGGCGTCGTGCTCGCGGCGACCGTGGCGGTCGGTGACGGGGTCGGCGTCGCGGTCCGCTGAGGCGACGCCGTGGCCGTCGGAGTCGGAGTCGGAGTCGCGGTGCGGATCGGAGTGGCGGTCGCGCTCGGGGCGACGCTCGGAGTCGGCGTCGCCGTGGCAGTCGGCGTCGACGTGCGCGTCGCGGTGGCGCCGACGGTGACGGCGACGGTCGCGGTCGGCGCCACCGCCGTGGAGGTCGCCGCCGAGACCGGCGTCGCGCTCGTGGTGACGGCCGCGACCGGCGTGAGGGTCGCGGTGACGGCCGCCCCCGGCGTGGAGGTCGCGGTATGGGTCGCGGTGGCAGTCGCCGTCCGCGTCGGCGTGGCGCTCGGCGTCGGCGTCGCGCAGACGAACGCCGAGCAGCTGGCGTTGCAGCATGCGCCGTCCGCCCCGGCCCCCTTGTCGCACACCTCGCCCGCCTGCCGGATTCCGTCGCCGCACACCGGACAGTTCGGATAGGTGCCCGATCCGATCGCCTGCACGTGATCCGTCGGCGCCGGCTTGAAGATGGCGCCGGTCTTCTGCGGCACCTGTCCGGCCGGATGGGTCAGGAAGATGGAGCCGCCGGGCGTCGCGAGATACTGTGAGCCGGCCCCGAGCAGCATCGCGCCGGGCGCCGCGAGCTCGATCGCCGATCCGCCGCTGCGATTCGTGCACACGCCGCTCGGACACTCGGAGGAGACCGCGCAGGGGAACCCGTCGCGCGTTCCGCCGAGACAGGCCGTGCCAGCGCTCGTGCCGCCCGTCCCGTCCATCTTGACGCCGCCGTTCACCGTAAGCGTGCAGCCGGTGAAGAAGAGACTGCCGATGCTCGCGCTGCCGGCGCCGCTGGCCGCGAGGACGTTTGCCGCAACCGTGAGCGCGCCTTGCGCGCCGCCGCGCGCGAACCCGGACTCGATGTCGACGCTGCCGGCGTCGGCCGTGGACCCGGTACCGTGCACGTCGATGATCCCGCTGACGACCGTCGTGCTCCCTGAATCGGTCGACAGATCGCCGCCCGACGTGTCTCCGGTGAGCGTGATGCTGCTGTTGATCGTCATCGTCGTTCCCGCGCTCGCGTCGAACGACCCCCCGTCGCCGCCGCTCGCACCGCCCCCGCCCCCGCCGTTGGACGCGATCGCGCCATTGAGCACCAGCGCGCCGTCGAGAGGACCTATGGTGTTCGGATCGCTATCGGTCGAGTCGAACGTGACGCTGCCACCCGAGCCGTCGAAGAGCGGTCCACCGCTCGCCTGGATCGCGGTGCTCGTGTTGCTCGCATTGATGAGCTGGATCAGGCCGAACGCGTCGAGCTCGACGTCACCGCCGTCGCCGCCCGACGCCTGGGAATCGCTGCCGTTCGCCTTGAGCTGAGCGTTGTTCGCCATGTCCAGCGTGACCCCGCCCCCGACCGGCCCACCCGCGGGGCCGAGCGAGTCGTCGCCGCCGACCAGCAGCAGGCTGCCGCCGAAGCCGCCGCCGACGGTCGAGCTCACGTCCAGCGTCTTCGACACCGTGATCGTATCCGCCGCCTCGATGTCGATCGTACCGCCGTCACCGCCGCCGCCGGTCGCGTCGATCGCTTGCGTGACGCTGATGGGCCCCGCCGACGTCATGTCGATCTCGCCACCGCCACCCTGATTGGTGCCGGTCAGGGTGACGGTGGCGGCGTCGGCGATTCCCCCCGCCGTCGTGATGAGTTCGATGAAGCCGCCGTCGGTGAAGCGCATCCCGGCGTCCGCGGAGTCGGTATGCCCGACACCGAGGAGATTGCTGCCGTTCTGCAAGTCGATCCCGGTCCCGCTCGGGTTGGCACCGGCCGTCGCGATGTGGATCGTCCCGGCGGGATCGCCGAGGACATCGAGGACCGCGTTGTTCTGCACCGTCACGACGCCCGTGCTGTCGATCGCGATCGTCCCGCCGCCGATCACGAAGCCCTGCGGCTCGACGAAGTCGCCGCGCACCTTGATCTTCCCCGTTCCCGTGATCATCACGTCGCCCACGTGGAGGATCTGGACGATTCCCGTTCCGCCGGGCACCTGGAGGGTCTTCGTGATCTGCAGGCTGCGCCCGCCGAGATCGAACAGGCACTGCGCCTTCGTGAAGTCGTTCGCCGCACCGATGCTGATGCTGATGTTCTCCTTCAACGTGACGGCGCCCGCGGTGCACGTGCTCGATCCGCAGCAGAGGATGTTCTGGGTATTTGCCAGCGCGTTGCTCGGGTCGCAGCTGGGAGCAGAGCTGCAGTTCGCCGCGAACGCTCGCGGTGCGGTGTTCGCGATCGCGAGGATCACGAGCGCTTGCACAGCGAGGCGCGTCGCGCGGGGGAGCAACGGGATGCGGCGATCGCGGCGCGCAAGCATCCGCGCGATCCGCGCAAGAACTGTCGTCTCTCGGCGGGCCGCGGGGCGCGTCATCGTGACGTGAGCGTGTGGAGCGCGGAAACGCATGGTGGAATTCGAGGACGCGACTGCTGGGAGAAGCAAAAGGCCGACCGTACAGCGTGCTCCCGATCCGGAGCGCGCGTCGCCATCGCGGCTCGCAAGACTGCGCGAACCGGCGTTGCTGCGGTCCGCGCTAGGCCCGGACGTGGGGTGCGGGCCTCGTCGAGCCGCGCGCGGGCTCGTGGGGACGCTGACCGCGGAAGATACGTGCGGGATCGCGTCCCAGGAGCCGCTCCACGAACGCGACGATCTTGAGCGCGCGCCCGAGCATGTCGAAGCCGAGAAAGCGCCACAGATTGCGCACGAAGCCCCGCTCCCGTAACGAGGCGATGCGGAGCGCGGCGCGGCTCGCATGGACGACGAGCGGCAGCAGGACGGCGGCGGCCAACCGCGGCGACCACGCCCACAGCAGGACGGCTGCAGGCGGGCCGCCGACGATCGCCGCGGAGACGGCCGCCTGCATCGCCGCGGAGCTGAACGGCAAGAGCACCATGACGGCGCGGCGGCTGCGTAGCATCGTCGTGGTCAGCCCGCCGAGCGTCCACGGGACCATCGTCGTCGCCCGTGCGTCCCGTACGTAGCCAAGCGTACACCCGTGCGCGGCGAGCACCCGGCCAAGCTGCATGTCGTCCTTCGCTCCGGCACCCTCGGGGAACAGCATGGCCAGACCGTGCGCCGTCAACGTCTCGCGCCGCAGCGCGATGAGCTCACCGCTCAACTGGCCGTCGAAGCACACTTCCTTCACGAGTCGTCGGTTCAGCTCCCAGTATCGGGAGACACACGTGTCATAGCGCGGCAGAGCGGCGCCATGAACGGCGTGATTCGGAGCCCCGCGCACGGCTGCCGCGAGCGCGGCGAGGGCGTGCGGCTCGACGAGGGTGTCCGCGTCGAGGAGGACGACGATCGGGGCGGTCGCCCGGGGGCACCCGAGCTGCAGCGCGGCGTTCTTGTTGCCACGGGGGAGGTCGACGACCTCGAATCGCCCAAACGGCAGACCGGCTGCGGCCTGTGCGGCGACACGCCCGGTCCCGTCGTCCCCCGCGGCGACCACGATGACCTCGATCGCGGACGCATCGACGTCCTGCACGGCGAGCGCCTCGAGGCACGCACCGATCCGCGGCGCCTCGTTACGGGCCGGAATGACGACCGAGAATTCCACGCGACGGGAAGCACGTGGCACGCCGCCCCCCCGCGCGAGCCGTCGCGTACCCGGCGGCACCCTCAGCCGACGCTCCCGGTATGACACGCGCAAGTTCTTGCGGAGGAGCGCCGACTCCCGTCGACGGCACGGAGGCGATCGCGCGACTACCCTGACGCCACGTCGTAGTGGCACGTGCGTATGCTGCGCGCATCGCACGCGGCACGCACGTGGGGGCTGAGGAGTGCCGCCAGCTCGGGATCGGGACCGGATGCGGCGCCGGGATGGCAGTAGAGCTCGCTCACGCCGTCCGGGAGGTCACGCACCACCGCCAGCACGTAACGCTCGTCGAGCGCTCCCGTCTGGTGATGACCGTACACGCGGGCGGCGAAGCGGAGACGGTGCGCTGCGGCGATGCGCGCCGCCCGCCGGCAGAGCAGGAGGAATACGACGGCTTCCGTGCACTTGCGGAGGGTGTGCCTGCGGTCGAACGCCAGGGCCGGCACGAGCGGATCACGCGGCAATCGGACCGCCGGAATCCCATACTCCTTCGCCAGCGCGGCGATGATCGGAAAAACGACGGGATGGACCTGGAAGTCGAGGTGGGCGTCGAGATGCCGCGGGACGATTCCGCCGGCGAGACAGCGCTCGACCTGCGCCCGCAGCTCGGCGCGCAGCTGCGCACGTGCGACGCGGGACGAGACGAGGCGCAGCCCCTGGACGACCGGGCTGGCCGGGAAGTGACCGCCGGCGTCGACGAGCGCGGGAACGACCGAAGCCGGCAGCACCGATCGACCGAGCACGCAGGTCAGGTGCACGCCGACGGCGAGAAGCGGAAGCTCAGTGGCAAGGCGAAGCGCCGGGTCGGCCGCCGCACCCCCGGCCATCCAGCTCGCACCGGTCAACATCCCCTCGCGGGCGGCCCGGGCCACGGCATCATTGACGCGCGACGACGCACCGAAGTCATCGGCCGTGAAGGCCAGTTGCCGGACACCGTGGCTCACGAGTTGCAATGCCTCGGCACGGGTACCGTTGACGCGGCTCCGGCCCGGGCATGGGCCGCGACGGGAAAGGCCAGACGATGAAGAAGACCTTGCTGCTCAATCCGCCGTCGTACGACGATTTCGACGGCGGGGCCGGATCGCGCTACCAGGCGACGCGCGAGGTCTGGTCGTTCTGGTATCCGACGTGGCTGTGCTATCCGGCCGGCCTGATCCCGGAAAGCCGGGTTCTCGACGCACCGGCACACGGGATCGACCTCGCTGGCACGATCGCGATCGCGCGCGACTACGATCTCGTGGTCCTGCACACGAGCACGCCGTCGTTTCGCGTCGACGCCGACACGGCGGCCCGAATCAAGGCCGCGCGACCCGAGACGACGATCGTCTTCGTGGGCGGCCACCCGACGGCCGAGCCGGAGCGCTCGCTGCGGGAAGCGCCGGCGATCGACGTGATCGTGCGGAAGGAGTTCGACCACGCGATCGTCGACCTGGCGGCGGGGCGGCCGCTCGCGGGCATCCCCGGGCTCAGCTACCGCGACCAGGAACGGATCGTGCACACGCCGGACCTCGCGCCGCTCGACGCCGCCGCGCTCGACGCACTCCCCTTCGTCACCGACGTCTACGCGCGCGACCTCGACTACAAGCGCTACAACAGCCCGTACTGCCACTACCCGTACGTCTCGCTCTACACCGGCCGGGGATGTCCGGCGCGGTGCACGTTCTGCCTGTGGCCGCAGGTAACGACGGGGCACAGCTATCGCACGCGCTCGCCAGAGAACGTGTACGAGGAGGTGCGTCGCATGCCGCGTCTCTTCCCGGAGATGCGCGAGATCTTCTTCGACGACGACACCTTCACGGCCGATCCGGAACGGGCACGCGCGATCGCCAAGCTGATCGGACCGCTCGGCCTCACCTGGTCGACGAACTCGCGCGCGAACGTCGACCGGGAGACGCTGACGGTGCTGCGGGACAACGGTCTGCGGCTCTTCGTCATCGGCTACGAAAGCGGCAACGAGGAGATCCTGCGGAACATCAAGAAGGGCGTCAGCGTCGAGCGCGCGCGCCGCTTCACCCGCGACTGCCACGATCTCGGGATCCAGATCCACGGAACCTTCATCCTCGGCCTTCCCGGCGAGACGCGCGACACGATCACCGAGACGATGCGCTTCGCGCGCGAGATGAACCCCTCTACCATCCAGGTCTCGCTCGCGTCGCCGTATCCGGGCACCCACTTCTACGAGTGGGTGCGCGAGAACGGACATCTCGCGGTCGATCAGATCGTCGACCCGAGCGGCTATCAGAAATGCGCCGTGAGCTACCCGGGGCTGTCTGGCGAGGAGATCTACGCCGCGGTCGAGCGCTTCTATCGCGACTACTACTTCCGCCCCTCGTACATCGTCGGGAGCGTCCGCAAGATGATGCGCGACCCGCGCGAGCGGCGTCGCATGCTCGGCGAAGGACGGGACTTCCTGCGCACGATGTGGCGCCGGCGACGGGCAAGCGCGCGCGCGGCCGCGAGCCCCGTCGCCTGACACGAGCCCCTTCCCTGCTGCGCGCACAGGCCGATCAGTCCGTCGTGAGCGGCCCGGACGACGCGCGTGCGGCCTCGGCCGCCGCGTCGCGTCCGAGGCCGGTCCGTCCGACGATCACGAGCCCGGCAAGCGCCCAGACGAGCTCGCGGATGCGGCGCAGCACACCCACGGCGAGTCCGAGCGCGGGATCGAGACCGAGCGCCGTGAAGATCAGCACCTTCCCGCCCTCCTGCGTCCCGAGCTTCGCGGGCACAAAGAACACCATCGCGTCGAGGCCGACCGACAGCGCTTCGATCGTGATCGCGCGCGTCGCCGTCACCCCCACGCCGAGCAGCCACAGCATCAACGCGATCTCGACCGCACCGAGCGCCCAACCGACGAAGAAGCAGACGCACGAGAGCAGAAACGGACGGTCGGGCGCGCGGTGCAGCTTCGCGATCTCGGCGTCGAGCCGCGCGGCGTGCCCCCTCAGGTGGGCGAAGCGGGCGAGCGGCCCGGCTGCCGTCACGAGGCGCGCCAGCGGGGCGAGCAGTCCGCGGCGCTGCGCCATGGAGAGCGCGACGACCAGCGTGCCGAGCACGGCGATCGAGACGAGCGAGGCGGTTCGCAAGGCCGGCGCCAGCTGCCCCGCCGCGACGGCCAACGCCAACCCGGCCGCGACGAACGCTGCCTGGCCGACCGTCTGGCCGAGCTTCGCGACCGCGATCGAGGTGGCGAGAGCCAGGCGCGGGACGCGACCGTCGAGCAGCCGGGCACGCACCAGCTCGCCACCGAGCGAAGCCGTCGGCGTCACGTAGTTCACGGCGTCGCCGGCGATCCGCGCGGCCAGGAGCCGCGGCAACGGCGGCGCGGTACCCATTGGAAAGGCGGCGCGCCACCCGAGCGTGTTCGCCACGACCGCGAGCGCTTCCTGGCCGACGATCAGCAGGATCGCCGCACCCACGAGCCGCAAGTGGTCGAGCAACGTGCCGCCGCCGACCCGCCAGACGAGCCCGAGCAGGAGGACGAAGCCCGCGGCGACGAGGGTCGCGTCGACGACGCGGGCGGCGCGCCGGCGCCGGGTCATTGCGCCGATCCGAGCGCCGCCGAGCCCTTCCGCATGGCGCTGCGATGGACGAGGACGAACAGGGCCGCGAACCCGTAGCTGCCGATGGCGGCACCCCAGAGGAACCAATCGAGACGATCGATCAGGGCGAGCACGAGGAGCAGATAGGCGAAGTCGCGGTTCATCAACGCCTCGAGGCTGCCGAGGATGCGCCGGGCGAGGTCGGACGTCGCTCCGGCCCGGCGCCATTCCGTCCGCACCACGAGATAGTAATACGAGAGCGCGCCGTTCAGCGCGAAGCCGCCGAGCAGCAAGGCGGCGAGCACGGTGGCGCGGCCCTCCGCGACGCGATGACGCGCGCCGACCGCCAGGCCGAGAAAGATCGCGAGGTGGACGACGTTGTCGGTCGTCACGTCGAGGTTCTGACCGAACGCGGACTCCCGGAACGTGAGGCGCGCGACCTCGCCGTCGCACCCGTCGATGATCGCGGCGGCGAGGAAGAGCATCGCCCCGATGACTCCCGACGCGTAATCGCCACGCGCCAGCGCGACCGCGCCGGCGAGTCCGACGGCGGTGCCGATCGCGGTGATCGCGTTCGGGGTGAGCGGGGTCCAGCGCACGATCGAGCGGCTGAGAAAGCACGAGATGCGCCGGTCGATGACGCGAGCGAGCACTCCGTCACTCGTGGCGCTCTCGGCGCGCATGTGTTCGCAGAGTGCCTTCTCGGCGGCGGCGACGTCGCCCGCATCGCGCACCGGACCGCACGCCCGATCCGCGAGGGCGGCCGACGGAACGCCCGCGCGGGCGAAGGCCTCGACCGCGTGCTCCACCATGGCGACGTCGAGCGTCGGCCCGCCAAG
>DASXLI010000100.1:0-68440 GCA_036496285.1 Binatia bacterium | reverse complement strand
GTCCGTCGGGAAGCGCGTTCAGTTCGGGAGCGGTGCCGGCGCACGCGGACAGTCCTCGGGGATCGGTCCCAGCTCCTCGGAACGCACCTGGAATCGCAACCCGCGCGTCTTCCAATCGATGGTGAATACGAAAACGGTGTCGTAGTCCCGGTTGTCCCAGTCCGGCACCGTCGTGCTCTGGCCGAACCGGGTCAACAGGATCGCCGCGAGCGAGACGATGTTGGCGTGCTCCCAGGCGACGTAGATGGTCGCGCCGTGGTACTCGGGCGCGAGCAGCGTGTCAGCGAGCAGCCCCGGATCGTTGTAGGGCAGCTGCGTGTTGATGGGGACGCCGAAGCGCACCGCGGTGGGGCCGATCGTCAGCAAGGGGCGCACGTAGTCGTAGCGCTGTCCGTCGCCGTGAATCTCCGTCGTCTTGACCTTGGGATCCGGGGCGAAGATGAAGTCGGGCGGCGGGAAGTTGGCGGCGAACCATCCGGGAAGCAGGAGCGCTCGATTGAGCCCCTGACAGGTGAGGAGCCCCAGGCCCTGACGCGGCTTCTCCCCATGCCGCACGGCGATGAGCGTCTCGACGTTCGCGGGCGCCTTCTTGGCGGCGAGCGCGTTCGGCACACGCGCAGGCAGGCACGCGCTCGCGCCGATCACGACGAGGGCAAATCCGACACGCATCGTTACTCCGGTCATTGCTCCGGGTCGCGCTCGATCAGGTCGCGGAAGAGATGCTCCATCTTCGCGAGGCTCTCCTCCAGGTACATCGGCACCATGCCGCCCTGCGCCGAAAGGATGGTGAGCGCGTTGACGTTCGCATCCTCCGTCGACGCGTGCCGGAGCCGCTCCATCATTCCCGCGTTCACCTGCGCGACGTCCGCGTAGACGTCGGCGAGATGCTCGAGCTTCCAGTCGGGCGTCCGCCCCTTCCGCATGCGGAAGTACTGGGCGACCAGATACATCGCCACCGCGCGGTAGATCGTCTCGTCGACCGACGCGAAGGGGAGATGGAACCGGACCATCGGCCGCAAGCGATCCATCACCGGGCAGTTGCTCGTCACCATGTAGATGCCGATGATCGAGCTGAGGCCCTTCTGCAGGGTCGTCGTCTTCTCGTAGACGCGCTCGCTCGTCTCGACGGTGACCACAGTGTGCTCGAACGACACCGCGTCCTTGAAGGTCTCCACCACGCCGGCGAGATTCACGGCGACCGGGCAGTGCTCGACCTCGCTGCCGAGGGGGCAGTTGACGCACTGGCAGTACGAGAGTTTGGTCCAAGCGGGCTTCGGCGCATCGGGCGCGGGCACCGCCATGAGGCTCTCGGCGTCGAGAGACACGTCGAAGCGCCGCTCCGTCCCGTCGGGGAGCCGGAACGTGTACGCGAAACGACGAACGTCGGCCGCCATGGACGGGCCGACGTTCGTCCTTTCCTCGGATGCTGTCAACGCGCGCACGACGGCGCGCTGCCCGCATCACACCGCTACCGCGGGGCGGCCGCGACGCGCACGCCCGGCTTGCCGGCGGCGCCGCTCCGCGTGCCGGGGATCAGCATCGGCACGCGCTCGCGATACTCTGCGTACTCGGGATGGAACGTCACGAGGTCGCGCTCCTCGAGTTGGATCGCGATCAGGATGTAGGCCGTCGTCATGACCGCGAACAGGAGGTGCGTGGTCGTCATCGTCGGCGTCGCCCAGAACGCGAAGAACCAGCCGACGTAGAGCGGATGGCGCACGAGCCGATACAGGCCCGGCGTCTTGAAGGGCAGATGCGTGTAGGGTCGCCCGCGCAGGTTGAGCCACACCTGTCGCAGGCCGAACAGGTCGAAGTGGTTGATGAGGAAGGTGGTGAGCAGCACCAAACCCCACCCGAATGCGAAGCCCGTCCACATCAGGGCGCGTCCCGCCGTGTTGTCGATGTTCCACACGATGCCGCCGAGCGGACGCCACTGCCAGAAGAGAAGGATGAGCGCGAGGCTGCTCGCGAGCACGTAGGTGCTACGCTCGACCGCGTGGGGCACGATGCGCGTCCACCACCGCTTGAAGACGGGGCGCGCCATGACGCTGTGCTGGACGGCGAACAGCCCGAGGAGGCCGAGGTCGATCAGCAGCGAGGTGCCGAGCGGGCTCACCGGCGGCGCGTCCATGCCCTGGGGCACCAGATTGCCGACGAAGCCCATGGCGTAGAGGAACGTGGCGAAGAAGACGGCGTACGAGACGACGCCGTAGCCGAACGCGATGATCGGTCCCATGATCGTTGCCCTCCTTTGATCATGAAGGGCAAACGCCGTGCCGCCGACCGGGACCAGAAAGCTCAACCCATTCAAGGTGGATGAGGTACCGGGCAGGGCCAGCTCTGGCCTCACGGCCACAAATGGCCACCGGTGCGGCCATCTCACGCGCGGGTCTTCTAGCCCGCGATCTGCTCGGCCACCAGCCGCACCACGTCGAGGCTACTGATGACCCCGACGAGCTGCGCGCCGTCGGTGACGAGCACGCGGTGCATGTGCCGTGCGACCAGCAGGCGCGCCACCTCGACGACCGGGGTGTCGGGCGCAACGGAAACCGGATCGGTGACCATGATCGCCCGCACGCTGCGTTGCTGCAATTCCTGCACGGCGGTGCTGCGCAGGCCGGGGAGAGGAGGTGCCTCGCCGGGCGCGAACTCGTCCTGCTCGAAGCCCTGGGCGACGATACCGGCGAGCGAACGCTCGAGGCTGACGGCGCGCACGAGATCCGAGCGCGAGACGATGCCCACCACTTTCCCCTTCTCGATCACGGGCACGCCGCTCACCCGGTGCGAGATGAGGAAGTCCACGAGCTCCGGGATCAGCATGTCCGGCGGCACGCTGAGGACGTTCCGCTGCATGATGTCGCAGGCACGGAGCGCCATGGTCGTCGCGATGCCTCAGCTCACGGCGCGCGTCGGCGTCGACGAACGCTCGGCCTCGGCTCCGGCCCGGAACTCGAGTCCGTCGAACGTGCCGGAGGCGCGCCAGCCGTCGAGGTACTGGAAGTACGCCGTCGCCCCGAGCGGGTAGCCGGTCACGAAGTCCCGGCCGTGCACCGTCGGCTGGCCTTCGCCGTTGTAGTAGCCGGGGGTGCAGTCGGTCGTGCCGAAGAACGAGCCCGGGCCGGAGAACAGGAGCTCCATCCAGTCGGCCTCGGCCTTCTTCGTGACCTCGATCTCGGACGCACCCGCCTCGGCGGCGTGCGTGAGAATCATGGCGATCGTCTTGCCGGCCTCGGTGAGGTTGTGGGGGACGTTCGAAATGAGGTTCGCGCCCTGTGCAACCTGCACGACGAAGAGATTCGGGAAACCGTGGACGAACATGCCGTGCTTGGTACGCATACCCTGCGTCCAGTGGTCCGACAGGCGCACGCCGCCGCGGCCAACCGGGTCGAACCCCATGCGCCGCGTGTGCTCCGTCCCGACCTCGAAGCCCGAGGCATAGATGATGCAGTCGACCTCGTACTCGATCCCGTTCGCGATCAGCCCCTTCTCGGTGATCCGCTCGACGCCCTTCCCTGCCGTGTCGATGAGCTCGGTCGACGGCTGGTTGAACGCCTGCAGGTACTCGTCGTGGAAGCACGGCCGCTTGCAGAGCTGGCGATACCACGCCTTCAGCTTGTGCGCGGTCGCGGGGTCCCGGACGATCGCGTCGACGCGCGCGCGGATCTCCTCCATCTTCTCGAAGTCGGTGTCCTCGAACGCGCGCAGCATGCCCTCGGGGGTCCACTCCTCGGCCGGGAGCACCATGATCTTGCTCCGCACGCGGCGCGCGATGTCGGTCCAGCCGTCCTGCGTCATGTCCTCCTCGGGCAGCATGCCCGTCTGGACGGCGGCGAAGTTCTCGAGCCAGCGCTGCTGCCAGCCCGGCGTCGCCAGCTCCTTGAACCAGCCGACGTCGGTGGGACGGTTGTCGCGCACGTCGACCGAGGACGGCGTCCGCTGGAAGACGTAGAGCTTCTCGCAGGCGCGCGCGAGCTCAGGCACGCACTGCACGGCGGTGGCGCCAGTGCCGATGATCGCGATCCGCTTGCCCTTCAGCTTGTTCAACGGCGCACCGGTCGGATCGCCGCCCGTGTAGGCGTAGTCCCACCGGCTGGTGTGAAAGGAGTGGCCGCGGAAGGTCTCGATCCCGGGTATGCCCGGCAGCTTCGCCACGTGGAGCGGCCCCGTGCCCGTCGTGACGAACTGCGCGGTGAACGCGTCGCCGCGATCGGTGCGGATGATCCATCGTGAGCGCTGCTCGTCCCATTCGAGCTCGGTCACGCGCGTATGGAAGAGCGCGTTGTCGTACAGCCCGAACTGGCGCCCGATGCGCCGGCTGTGCTCGAGGATTTCCGGCCCGTGCGCGTACTTCTCGGAGGGCATGTGTCCCGTCTCCTCGAGGAGCGGCATATAGATGAAGGACGTCGTGTCGCACTGCGCCCCGGGATAGCGGTTCCAGTACCACGTGCCGCCGAAGTCGCCGCCCTTCTCGATGACGCGGAGGTCGTCGATGCCGGCCTCCTTCAGGCGCGCGCCGGTCACGAGACCGGCGAACCCGCCGCCGATGATCGCGACCGTCACGTGATCGGTCTTCGGCTCGCGCGGGACGACCGGCAGGTAGGGATCGTCCAGGTAGTGATCGAAGCGGCCCTCGATCTGGACGTACTGCTCGTTGCCGTCGGAGCGCAGGCGCTTGGCGCGCTCCTCGGCGTACTTCTCCTTCAGCGCCTCTTTGTCGAATGCGATCACGTGGGCCTCCGAGTCGAGGATGACCGGCACCCTAGCCGGACCACGAGGGTAGTGCCAGACGCACACGCGGCCCACCACGGTGCGTCAGAACCCGAATGCCTCCTTCGGAACGTCGCGCGCCTTCTCGCATTCGGCCCTGAAGTCGTAGGGTACTTCCTCGGCACAGTCCGGCCACTTGCCCGTGGCGAGCCAGAACTCCACGAGCCCCAACCGTGCACAGAGCTTCACGAAGCGGCGGTCGTGGCGGATCTCCGGCATGCCGTGCCAGAAGAGCATGCCGGTCGTGTAGCCGTCGGGCCCCATGACGTCGTCGGCGGTGCCGCGCGGGCCGAGATACGCGCGCTCGACGGCGGCATAGGCCTCCTCGACCAGGCCGACGTGCGCCGCATAGACGAGGCGCGACACGTCGACGCAGCCCGTCTTCTGCACGTGCGCCCCGAGGGCATCGCGCATGGCGCCGACGTTCTCCGGCGACGGGTCGCGCTTCGTGCGGACGAACTGCAGGCCTTCCTGGAACTCACGCAAAGGCCGGTTCGCGGCCGGGTCGAGCAACCGATCGACGGCCGCCCATTCGCCGAGGAACGCATACGCGCGCATGAGGTTGGCCACGGGGAAGCTCATGGCGGGCAGGCGCACGATCAGGTCCTCCAGCACCGGCACGGAGTCGCGTACGCGGCCGGTCGCCATGACGGCCAGCGCGTAGAGGTTCGCAGACACCGGATCCAGCATGTTCAACCGGTAGGCGCGTTCGGCCGCCTCGGCGCCCTCGCGAACCAGTCCCACACCTCGCAAATAGCGGCTGACGTACAGCTCGCCCCCCGGCGACGGCACGCGCCGCATCCGCTCGACGGCGGCATCCATCTCGATGAACCGGCCATACATCGGAAGGACGAGGACCCGCGCCAGCAGCGCGTCGACGTTCTGCGGGTCGAGGACGAGGGCACGCTCCGACTCCTGCGCCACGAGATCGGCATGCGCCCTGCGCTCGACGAACGGCAGATAGAAGCGTAGCCAGGTCCGTGAGAACGCGAGGCGCCCCCATGCTTCGGCGAAATCGGGGGCACGCTGCGTGGCCACCTCCAGCAACCCAACGCTGGTGCGGAGCTCCTCGGGCGCGTACGACTGCGGGCTTGCGCGCAGATAGAGATCGTAGACCGCCGGATCGATGGCCTTCGTCGAGAAGCTCGTGAACGTCTGATTCAGCGCTGCCGCGATCGCCTCGGAGATCTCGTCCTGCACGGCGAACGTGTCGTCGAGGTTCCGATCATAGCGATCGGACCACAGCGTCGTCTGCGACGTCGCTTCCACCAGGTGCGCCGCGAGGCGCACGCGTCCACCAGCGCGACGGATCGAGCCGTCGAGCACGTGTGAGCAATGCAAGGTGCCAGCGGCCTCGGCCTTCTTGTCGCCGCGGAACTGGAAGCTCGAGGTGCGGCCGATGACCTTCAAGTGCGCGCCGCGCGAGAGCCGCTGGATGATCTCCTCGCTGACGCCGTCGGAGAAGAACTGCATCTCGCGATCCTCCGACAGATTGTCGAAGGGCAGCACCGCGAGGAGCGGCTCGGCGTGGTCGGCCGGGGCGAGCCCGGGTGCGAGCGTGGCATCGCCGAGCGCGAATGCCTCGATGGTCTCGGCCATCTTGTCGAGCTTCATGCGGCCGCGCGACCGCAAGCGCTCGGCCAGCGGCCCGCGGATGGTGCGGTACACGTCCGCCGACACGAGCGCCGCGCCGGCCGAGGACCGCGCCATCAGGCGCGCCGCCACGTTGACCCCGTGGCCGAGCAGATCACCGTTCGGCTGCACCACGACGTCGCCCAGGTGGACGCCGACCCGGACCTTGGGCTCGCATTGCGCGGCCAGCTCGATCGCCGCCTCGACAGCCGCCAGGCTCGAGACGAACTCCAGCATGAAGCCGTCGCCCGCCGTGTTGAACACGCGCCGCCGCGCGACGCCGCGATCGACTCGATCACGGGACGGAGCGCCGCCACCTCCGTGGTCGTCCTGGCCTCGTCGGCCTCGGTGCGGGCCGAGTAGCCCGCGACGTCGAGCGCCACGATGGTGGCGAGCTTGCGGGACTGGCCGCCGTCAGTCATCCGATACCGACCCACCCCATGGTGGCGGGCATGCTACGCGCGAGTGGTCCGCCTGCCAAGGAAGCCCGATCCGGCGCCTCGCCATGCTGGCGATCGCGCTCGCGCCGGAAGGATTTCTCGAGCTGCCGATGCCACTCTAAGCTTCGCCCTCAGCGTTCCCGGGTCCACGTCGCGAAGAGCGTGCCGTCGTCGGACCAGGCGTAGGTGACCCGACCGCGGAAGAGCTTCTTCAGCTCGCGCACGATGCGATGTGCGAGCTTCTGCGACGTCGTGATGATTTCCAGCGCGCCATCCGCGTTATCGGCGCGGCCGAACGACGCGATCTGCCGCTCGGGCTGGGTGCTGCGCGCGCGCGCGGCGATGTTCGCAACCCGCCGTCGAATGAGGTCCTCGTTTGCCAGCGCAAAGGCGCCGCGCAGGAGGACGCGCCCGAAGCCCGTTTGCGTGCGCGCCTGGCGGCAACCGGGACATGTGGTCCAGCGCGCGCGCTCGAAGAGCTGCAACGAGAGCCGTCCGTCGCGACGCCAGGCGCGCCGGGTGAAGATCGCGCCGCAGCGCGTACACACCGCGGGCTCGGGCCGATGGCCTTCCGCCGCCTCGACGGCGCGTTTCTTCCCCGTGCCTGCACTGGAACGAACGAGGCTGCGAATCAGGCCCTTGCCCTTCGCGACAGGGGCATTCGCGCCCCTGACCGGCGTCCGGCCCCTGGGGCTCCGACTCGGTTGTTTCTTGGTCATGATTCCTCCCGAGTTCTCGTTTGATGGCCGCCTCGCCCGCTCATCGGGCATCGCGGCCGCGTGTCCGCAACCGTCGCACGTAGTCGGCGAGCGCCTCGACCTGCCGCAGCGCCGTCTGCCGTCGATGCGGCTCGCCGATCGCTGCTCCCTCGAACACCTCGCCCCAGACCGGCATCTGCGCGGTGCCGTGCGCGCGCCGCATCGACCGCCCATCGATCTCCCGCATGAGCTCGGGAACTCCCGCCTCGAGCCGGGTGAGATCGGTCGGCGGGATCGTCAATACGGGCGCGACCGGTCCGTCGCCCCTCCCATCGATGCCGTGACACGAGGCGCAGTAGCGCCGATAGAGCAGCTCCCCGCTCACGGGCTCGGCGGCGCGAGCCACCGTGCCGGCCAGCAGCGCCGCGACCACCAGCATCCGCATTCCACTCATAGGTCCTCCCCCACGTGCCCATTTGACTGCGTCGAATGCCATCAATGCCAGCGCCGCGGCGGCCAGGACGACGACGACGTCGCGCGTCGCGGGTGGCGAGAAGTGCAGTACGCCGCGCAGTGCCGGCACGGCAAGGCCCGCGACGAGCATGATCACCGCGCCCGCCAGCACCCACACAAGGGCCGGATTCCGTACGCGCAGCGCCGCGACCGCGCCCGCGTCCGAGCGCGACGCCAGGACCAAGCCGAGATTCATGAGCACGATCGTCGCGAATCCTACGGCGCGGACCCGGGGCTCGTCCGCGCCTCCTGCGAGCGCGAAGGCGAGCGCCGCGGCCGTCATCGCGAACGCCACGGCCCCCTGGAAGACCGCCCGGACGACCGTCGGAAGCCGGAAGAGCGGCTCGGCGGGATCCCGTGGGGGCCGTCGCATGACGTCGGGCTCCTCGGGCTCCGCCTCGAAGGCGATCGACGACGCCGGGTCGATGATCAGCTCGAGCAAGACGATGTGGATGGGAAGCAGCACGAGCGGCCAGCCGGTCAAGACCGGCAACAGCGCGACGCCCGCGATCGCGACGTGGATCGCGATCACGTACGTCATCGCCTTGCGCAGGTTGCCGTAGACGCGACGGCCGAGCCGGATGGCGCCCACGAGCGACGAGAAGTCGTCGTCGACGAGCACCATGTCCGCGGCCTCGCGCGCCACGTCGCTGCCGCGCGCCCCCATTGCGACCCCGACGTCGGCGTCGCGAAGCGCCGGCGCGTCGTTCACGCCGTCGCCGGTCATGCCGACGATGGCACCGCCTGCCTGCAGGGCGTGGACGAGCCGGACCTTCTGGGCGGGCACGACGCGCGCGAACACGTCGACGACGCACGCGCGCCGTGCGAGCTCGGCGTCGCTCATGAGATCCATGGCCGCACCGGTCACGACGTCCAAGCTCGCGAGGCCGACCTCGGCCGCGACGTGGCGCGCGGTACCGGGATAGTCTCCCGTGATCATCACCGTGTGGATACCGGCGGCGGCGCATTCGGCGACGGCGCCGCGCGCCGTCGGCCGCAGTGGATCGGCCAGACCGATGAGGCCGACGAACGCGAACGGAACGTCGTGCTGCTTGGCCGGCAGCTCCGGACCGTCGATCAGGGCGGCGGCGACGCCGAGCACCCGCAATCCGCCGTCCGCGATAGCGGCGACCTCGTGAGCGAGGGTCGCCGCGCGCGCGTCGTCTAAATGGCACAGATCGATGACCGCTTCGGGCGCGCCCTTCGCGGCGACGATCCAGCGCGTATGCTCGACCGACCGCCAGACATGGGAGATGGCCAGCAGTTCCGGAGAAAGCGGGTACTCGCGCAGGAGCTGCCAGTTGCGATGGAGGTGCTCGGTCCCCGCGAGACATCGCTCGCCTGCCTCGTTGATGGCACGCTCCATCGGATCGAAGGCGCGTTGCTGACTGGCGAGCACTGCGAACTCGAGCAAGCGATGGTACTGCTCCGGCAGCGGCTCGTTCGCGTTCGCGCGAAGATCCCACCGCCCACCGTCGGCGGAGAGCATCATCGCGGCCATGCGATTCTCCGTGAGCGTCCCGGTCTTGTCGACGCAGAGGACGGTGATCGAGCCGAGCGCCTCGACGGCCGGCATCCGCCGCACCAGCACGTGTCGTCGGGACATCCGCCAAGCGCCGAGGGCGAGGAACAGGGTGAGGATCACCGGGAACTCTTCCGGGATCATCGACATCGCCAGAGCGAGCCCCGCCAGGAGACCGCCCGTCCAATCACCGTAGCGCGCCGCGTACCCGACGGCGACGGTCACGCACACGACGAAGCTCGCGACTGCGAACGCTCGCACGAGCTGGCGGACCTGACGCGCGAGATGTGTCGTCCCCGTGTCCGGCATGGCGAGCGTTCGCCCGATCTTTCCCAGCTCGGTTCCGGCGCCGGTCGCGTAGACCCGCGCGACGCCATGGCCCGCGACGGCGAGCGTCCCCGCGTAGACACACGGCGAGCCGTCGCCGCCGGGCGCCACAGGGACTGCCGCGTCGCCGGCGGCCGCTTTCGCAACCGGCAGCGACTCACCCGTGAGCAGCGACTCGTCCGTTTGCAGGTTTGCCGCGGCGACGAGCAGGGCATCTGCCGTCACGCGGTCCCCTTCGGCAACGAGGAGCAGATCGCCGCGCACGACCTCGCGGCTCGGAATGCGCAGCTCGCGGCGCTCCCGGATGACGCGCGCTCGCGGACTCGAGAGCTCGCGGAGCGCCGCGAGCGCGCGCTCGGTCTTCCGTGTCTGATGGGAAGAGATCGCGATCACCGCGACCACGGACGCCGAGAGCACCAGCGCATCCTGAAGGTCGCCGAGCGCCAGATAGACCGCCGCGCACGCACCGAGCAGCAAGACCATCGGCTCGCGCGCAACGCCGGTGATCAGCGCCAGCGCCCCGTCGCGCCCTTCGGACGAGAGCTCGTTGGCTCCGTCCACGCGGAGACGTTCGGCGGCCTCGACATCGCTGAGCCCCTCGGCCGCGATGCCCTGGGATGCCGCCGCTAGCGGCGTCGTCAGGGCGCGATGGCTTTCCACGAGCTCGCGGCGAGGGCGTAGTCGGCCAGGATGTCGCTGCTGGTCACGATGCCGACGAGGCGCTCGCCGTCGACGACCGGCAGCGCGCGGACGCGACGCTGGAGCATCTCGCGCGCGGCGTCCGCCAAGGCGGCGTCCGGTGATACCGTCGCCGGGTTCGGCGTCATGACCGCGTCGACGCGCGTGTGCGCCAGGACGTTCATGTGCGGCTGGAGGTCGCGATCGCTCAGAATGCCGACGAGCCGGCCGCCGGCGACCACGGGAAGATGGCGCGCCTCGGCCTCCAGCATCCGGGCATTGGCGATGTCGAGCGTGTCGGTGGATTGTACGACGACCGGATCGCGCACCATCAGCGCGCCGACCATGGCGGGAGGCGGTGTCTCGCTCCGCGCGCCACGCGCCGCCACGAGCGCCGCGGGTTCCACCGCGGAGTCGCGGACCGTGAGCACCGGGCATCGTGCGAGACGCACCGTCCTCTCGGCGACGCTGCCGAGGAACGCATGCTTCACACCGGTGCGGCCGTGGGTCCCCATCACGATGAGATCGGCGCACCGCTCCGCGGCGCGCTCGACGATCTGTTCGAAGGGAGACCCCCACCCGATCTCGACCTTGAACGCCGGCGCGTGATCGCCGAGCACCGTGCGAACATGGCGCTCGAGACGCGTACGCTCCTCCTCGAGCCGCGCGTCGTCCGGGGCGACCAGCGGGAACTCCGCGTAGCCGTAGACCTCGATCGGCAGGAGATGGAGGACGAGCAAGCGGCCACCGAAAGCCCGCGCGATGGTCGCGGCGAGCCGCAAGGCATCGCTCGAGGGCGCCGCGTAGTCGATCGGAACGAGGATCCGGCTGAATCCGCTCATGGCATGGCTCCCTACGAGTCATGGAGCGGCTTTCATGCCACGGGAAAGTCGTTTGATTTCAACTATCCGGGGAGTCGGCACTCCGACGGGTGCGATGCCAGACATCGTCCATTCCCAGGGATGCGAATCACCCGCCCCACGCCGTCAGTGAGCGCGGCGGACCGCCTCAGGCGAGGGCGCCGACGCGCAAGCGGGCATCGATCACGATGGCACCCTGGTGCGGCGCGAGAACCTTCACCGGATTCAAATCGAGCTCGCGCAGCTCGGGCACCGCTTCCACGATCGCGGAGACGCGGCAGATCACGTCGATCAGCGCGGCCCGGTCGGCGGGCGGGCTGCCGCGATAGCCGTCGAGAAGGCGTCCGCCCCGCAGCATCGCCAACATCTCGAACGCGTCGAGCTCCGTCACCGGAGGCAGCCGGAAGCTCACGTCGCGCAAGAGCTCGACGAGCACGCCGCCAAGGCCGCAGACCAGCACCGGCCCGAACGTCGGATCGCTCGTCACGCCGACCAGCGCCTCGACGCCGCCGGCAACCTCGCGCTGCAGGAGAACCCCGTCGAGGTGTGTGCCGACGGCATGCATCGCGGCGCCGAGCGCCTCGACGGCGGCGGCCACCTCCGACGCCGAGTGCAGCCCGAGCCTCACGCCACCCACGTCGCTCTTGTGGAGCACGCCGGGCGCGATGGCCTTCGCGACGAGCGGAAACCCGAGGCGCTCGGCCGCGGCCGCCGCGTCGCCTGGGGCCACCCGCTCGGCCGTCGCGACGGTGATCCCCGCCGCCCGCAGCACGGTGGCGAGGTCGTCGGGCTCCAACCACCGCGGCCCGTCCGCGCCCTCGAGCGCGCGCTCGACGACGGCGCGCACCGCGGCACGCGCAGCGTCTCCGAGCACGAAGGGCGCGCTGACCGGCCGGCTGCGCCATCGCCCATAGCGTTCCGCCGCCGCGAGCACGATCGCGGCATTCTCTGGAAAGCGATAGGCCGGAAGCGCGCCGCGCGGGCCGGCGCCGAGCTCGGCAGGGATCGGGTCGGCCGACATGAAGACGACAAGCACGGGCTTCGCGGCCGCGACGGTGCCGGCCGCGCGCGCGATTGCCGCCGCCATCTCGGTCGGGCTCGCAAGCACCGGGATGTAGATGACGACGAGGGCATCGGTATTCGGATCGGCACCGACGACTTCGATGGCGCGCGCGTAGTGCTCCGGCGGCGCAGCCGCGGTCATGTCGACGGGATTCGTGACGCCCGCGGCGGCGGGCAGGAACTCGCGAAGGCGTTCGCGCGTCCGCTCGGCGAGCGCGGGAAGCGTGAGACCCTGTGCCTCGCACGCGTCCGCGAGGAGAATCCCGGGGCCGCCCGCGTTGGTGACGACCGCAACGCGGCGCCCGGCCGGGAGCGGTTGCGTCGAGAGCAGCGCCGCCACGTCGAAGAGCTCCTCGAGCGTCCGGGTGCGGATGATTCCGCTCTGCTCGAAGAGCGCATCGACGGCGACGTCGAGGCTCGCGAGCGCCGCCGAATGGCTCGACGCCGCGCGGACGCCCGCGGCGGAGCGCCCCGACTTCACCGCAATGATCGGCTTCTGTCGGGCGACCACCGGCGCGATGCGTGCGAACTTCCGCGGGTTCCCGAAGCTCTCGAGGTAGAGGAGGATCACGGAGGTCCGCGGATCCTCGCTCCAGTACGAGAGGAGATCGTTGCTCGACACGTCGGCCTTGTTGCCGACGGACACGAAGCTCGACACACCGAGTCCGCGCGTCCGCACGTGATCGAGCACGGCGAGCCCGAGCGCCCCGCTTTGCGAGAGCATCGCGAGCGTGCCCGGTGTCGGCACTCCCGGCGCAAACGACGCGTTCACGCCGCGTTCCGGGTCGGTGTTGATCACCCCGAGGCAGTTCGGGCCCACGAGCCGCATCCCGCGTGCACGCACCTCCTGGCGCAGACGCGTCTCGGCTTCGCGTCCGCTCGCCACCTCGCCGAAACCGGACGAGATGACGACGAGCCCGTGCACGCCGGCGCGCGCGCAGTCGGCGATCACGTCCGCCACGGCGGCCGCCGGCACCGCGACCACGGCGAGATCCACGGGTGCGCCGATCGCGCTGACCCGCGGGTACGCCCGCAGCCCCTGGAGCTCGGTCGCCGTCGGGTGGACCGGATAGACGGAACCGCGGCAGCTCGCATGGACGTTCCTCAGCAGTACGCCGCCGATCGATGCGGGATCGCGCGAGGCGCCGACGACGGCGACCGAGCGCGGCTCGAGGAGAGGCCGCACGCTCTCGGCGGTTGCGCGCAGCTCCCGCGCCAGGCTCGCTTCGACGTACGCTGGGGTGGCCGCCGTCGGAAACGTCAACGTGAAGACTCCAGCGTCGATGGAGCGGTGCGCGACGAAACCGCTCTTGGTCAGCACGTCCAGCATCCGGTTGTTCTCGCCGAGTACGTTCGCCTCGAACTCGCGAATGCCGCGCGCCCGCGCGATCACGACGAGATGCTCGAGGAGGAGCGTGCCGATCCCACGGCCCTGATGCGCATCGGCGACGGCAAACGCCACCTCGGCGCGCCAGGGCGCCCCCTGCCCCTCGAGCGTGTCGAACCGACCGACACCGATGATCCGCTCGGCCCCGTCCTCGACCAGCGTCGCCGCGAGCCCGATGCGACGTTGGAAATCGAGCTCGGTGAACCGCGTGAGCTCCTCGTCCGTGAGGCGTCGCTTCACGCCGAAGAAGCGAAAGTAGACTGATTGTGCCGACAGGCGCGAGAAGTGCTCGACGAGCCGGGTCTTGTCGTCCGGGCGGATGGCGCGGACGACGATCGACCCGCCGTCACGGAGGATGCCCTCCGTCAGATATGCGCTCGCATCGGCCGGCATGGTTCCTACTCGCTCACATCGTCGCCATCGTGATCCCCAGCTCTTCGAGCTTCCGGTAGAGAGAGGAAAGCGAGACGCCAAGGCGCTCGGCCGCCACGTGCTTGTCGCCGTCCGAGCCGGCGAGCACGCTCTCGATGTGGGCCCGCTCGTACACGCGCAGCGCCTCGCGGAGATTGTCGCCGACCGCCGCCGACACGACGTCCTCCGGCTTCAGGGCGCGCGGCAGGTCGGCGACCGTGATCCAGTCGCCCTCGCCGAGAATCATCGCATGCTCGATGACGTTGTCGAGCTCACGGACGTTCCCCTTCCAGGGCAACGAGAGCAGCACCTTCATCGTGACCCCGTCGACGCCCTTGAAGCTCTTGCGCAGCTCGCGGTTGTGGATCGCGACGAAGTGCTGGACGAGCGCCGGAATGTCCTCCCGCCGTTCACGGAGCGGTGGAATCTCGATGCCGATGACGTTGAGACGATAGTAGAGATCCTCACGGAACTCCCCCGCCTCCGACGCCTGCGCCAGGTCGCGGTTCGTGGCCGCGATCACGCGCACGTCGACGTTCTGCGGATTCGACGCGCCCACCGGCTGGATCTCCTTCTGCTCGATCGTGCGCAGGAGCTTCACCTGCAGGTTCAACGGCACGTCGCCGATCTCGTCGAGGAAGATCGTGCCGCCGCGCGCCCGCTGAAAGAGCCCTTCCTGATTGCTGACCGCACCCGTGAACGACCCGCGAAGATGTCCGAAGAGCTGACTCTCGAGGAGATTCTCGGGAATCGCGCCGCAGTTCACCGGGAGGAAAATTCGCTCCCGGACCTCACTGAAGTGATGAATGGCCCGCGCCACGACCTCCTTCCCGACCCCGCTCTCCCCGGTGATCAGCACCGTGCTCGGCGTCGGCGCGACCTTCCGCACGAGCGTCATCACCTCACGCATCGCGAGCGAGCTGCCGACCAGGTTGTCGAAGTCCCATTGCCGCGCGAAGTGATTGCGCAGCATCTGGTTCTCCCACGCGACCTGGCGATGGTGCAGGAGGTGGTCGATCTTGTGCAGCACGTCCTCGAAGATGAGTGGCTTGAGGAGATAGTCCTGCGCCCCGCGCTGCAACGCCTCGATGGCCGTGTCGACGGTTGCGTGTGCGGTCATGAGCAGCACGAGCGCCTGCGGCGACACCTGACGGACGTGGCGGAGGATTGCGAGCCCGTCGGCGCCCGGCATCCGAAGGTCGGTGAGCACGATGTCGAACTCGCGTCCGTCGACGGCCTGCAGCGCCGCGGCGCCGTCCGCGACCGCGGTCACCTGGTAGCCCTCGTCCCGCAGCACCTCCGCGATGCTCTCGCGGACCGCCGCCTCGTCATCCGCGACGAGAATCGCGCCTTTCGTCCCTTCGGCCACTGCCGCGGGAATCGTAGGGAAATTGCTCGAGGCCTGCAACGCCGTCTCGTTCAGTCGATCGGCATCACAGCCCGAACGGATACGTCTCGGGCGCACCGTGCGGCCGGGCCGTCGCGAGCGGCGTCACCGCACGCGTCTCGTCGAACCAGACGTACTCGTCGAATTGCGCGGGCAGGACCGCCTGGAAGTAATGGCTCGCGAGCTCCGTATCCGGCCGATAGATCACGCCGATCGCCCGCTCGAGGCGCGGCGCCGTGAGCTCGCCGCGCACCTCGGCGCGCCGCGGCTTTCGGAGCGCGAGCAGGAACGCCGCGACGCCGCTGTCATGGCAGAGCCGCTCATAGCTCTCGGCGTGGGCGGGTCGCACCCGCTTCACCTCCATCGGGCCATCCCAGTCCGTCGCGGCCGCGACGGTGCCACGGTCGGTGCCGAATCCGATGCTGAAGGCGGCGTCGCCGAACTCCGTCCGGGCGAGCTGGCCGACGTTGAACTCGCCGCGGGCGCCCATCTCGGTCGCCGCCGCGTTGCCGACGTGGGAATTGTGCTCCCATATGACCGCCTTGGCGTCGGGACCGCGGAAAGCGAGCAGCACCTGCAGCGTCTCGAACATGTGCTGGTCGCGCAGGTTCCACGAATGAACCGAGCCGTAGTACATCGCGCGGTAGTACTGCTCGGCGTTGGCGACGACGCGGGCGTTCTGCAGCGCATCGAGGAAGCGGTCGCCGTCGCGCCGCATGTAGTCGAGCCGACGCTCCAGGAGGTCCCGGAGCATGGCGACGACCTCGGCCTCGCACGCACGATAGCCTTCCGTCACGACCGCGCGGCCGTATGCCGCCGGGTCGCCCTGCCACGGGGTCAGGCAGCCATAGCGCTCGCGTGCCGCGCCGGCCGCCCCGGGATCGACGCCGTCGAGGTACCGGAGCACCTCGCCGACCGAGGTGTAGAGGCTATAGAGGTCGAGGCCGTGGAAGCCGACACGCTGCTCGGGCGCCACGCCGCCGTTGTGCTGTCGCAGCCAACGGACGAATTCGTCGACGTCGGTATTCCTCCACATCCAGGTCGGGAACCTGGCGAACGGCGTCCATTGGACGCTCGGTGTGGGGCGATCGTGCACCCAATCGTCGACGCGGGCGACGTCCGGCCAGTCGCCCTCGATGGCGACGGTCGTGAAGCCGCGCCGCTGAATCAGCTCCCGCGTGATGCGGGCACGCATGCGATAGAACTCGGACGTGCCGTGGGTCGCCTCGCCGATCAGCACGATGCGCGCGTCGCCGATCCGGTCGACGAGCGCGTCGATACGGTCCGCGTCGATGTCGCCGATCGGCTCCGCGCTTTCGCGAAGCAGCGTGCTGATCGTGGGCGCGCGGCCGGCCCGCGGCGCTTCTCGAGCGCTCCATCCTTCGGCGCCGATCAGCGGCACGAAGCGTACCGCGCCGAGCGTCTCGCGCTCGTACGTCTCCTCCCCCGTCCGCGTGACGCGCACGAGGACCTGCTCGCGCGGCGTCGGCCCGACCGGTACGACGAGACGCCCGCCGACGGCGAGCTGCTCGAGGAGCGGCTTCGGCACGTCGGGCCCCCCGGCCGCGACGATGATGCCGTCGTACGGCGCATGCTCCGGCCAGCCGAGCGTACCGTCGCCGTGGCGCACGTGCACGTTCTCGTAGCCGAGCGACCGCAAACGGCGCGTGGCCGCTTCCGCGAGCTCCTCGTGGCGCTCGATCGTGTACACCTCACGCGCGATCCGACTCAGCACCGCCGCCGCGTAGCCGGATCCCGTGCCGACATCCAGCACCCGAACCTCCGACCCGAGGCCCAGGGCGACGGTCATCTCGGCCACGATGTACGGCTGCGAGATCGTCTGACCGGCTTCGATGGGCAGCGGCGCATCCTCGTACGCGAACTCCGCCAGCTCGCCCGCGACGAATGCCTCGCGCGGCACCGCGCGCATCGCATCGAGCACCGCCCGATCGCGAATACCGCGCGCCACGAGGTGCCGCTCGATCATGCGCTCGCGATCGGCTTGGTATTGGGAGTCCATGATTGCTCCTTCAGGCTTCCTCCGGTGCACGCACCGGACGCTGGACGCTCACCAGATAGGAGACGATCGCCTCGAGCCAACGGCGTGCGTAGACCGATGCGACCGCCTCGGCCCCGTCGCTCCGGCCGATGAAGCGATCGCGCCAGATGGGCATCTCCCGCGAGCCGTGCACCGCCAACGGAATGTCTCCGACGATGACCGCGACTACGCGGTCGCGCGGAAACGCACCGCCGGCGCCGTCCGCAAGCAGCGTCAGATCGGGCGGAGGCACCCGCAACGCCGGCGCGACGGGGCCATCGCCGCGCGCCTCGATGCCGTGACAGGGCGCGCACGCCTGCGCGAACTCGGAGCGGCCGAGCGCGACGAGATCAGTGCCCGGCAGCTGAATCTGCGCACCGCCACGGTCCACGGTCATCACACACGCGGAGACGGCGAGCATCGACAGGAGAGCGGCGACGACGCCCACGACGCGGCTCGCTCGACCTCCGGAAAGCCCGCGATGACGGTCGGGGCGCCCCATGACCTACTGCCGCTCCCGTGCGAGCTGCCTGACGAAGGACGCGGCGCGAAGGAGATCCTCGTCGCGCAGCTTCACGACTCCGCGGTGCTTCGGATCCGCTTTCACGAGGGCGACGATCGCCTCTGGCGTCATCGCAGCGAGCCGCGGATCGTTGACGAGCGGCGCTACCTTGAGCGCGCGGGCTCCGGCGGTATCCGTGTGTCCACGCTCCCCATGGCAGCGGGCACATTGCGAATGGAACACCGCGGCCGGCGAGCCGTCCTCGTCCTGCGGGGGCTGCGCCCGTCCAGCCCGAGGCGCGATCGCGCCGGCGGCAAGCGCTGCCACGAGCGGCACCGCCGCCGCCCATTGCACCACCTGTCCCACTGCTCTCAGAAGGCGCATGAATCCTTCCCTTGCCGATTCCGTGCCATGGCGTCGCGGATCGAGGCAATGGGGCCCACGGGGACCATTGCCGCAGGGACGCGGAATTGCGAAACCGGCAATCGGGATATTCCCGGATCTTGGAACCGTTGTCATGCTGGTCCGGCAGTTGCCGCTCGTGGTATGCGGCGGCGATATCTTCAGGCAATCGTCCCGATGACGGCACGAGGAGGAGACGGCCGGCAACAACGCATTGCGGCGATCCTGACGGCGTTGCTCCTCGCCGTGCGGTCTCCCGGCATGGCAGGGAGCCCGCCGGCAACCGCGAGCACCATCGGCGCCCGGCTCTTCGCGGCCGAGTGCGCCCATTGCCACGGCGCGACGGCCGCCGGTGACGGCGCCGACGCCGCGTTGTTCGTACATCCGCCGCCAGCGCTCGACCGTGCGGCCGCCGCGGATCCCGAGGTGCTCGTGCGGCGGATACTCGACGGCGGCTCGGCCCCGCTCGCGATCGATCCGGCGGCGCTCCGGCGGCGCGCCGAGCGCGGCGAAGCGCTGGTGAGCCACCTCCGCCGGATGGCCCGTGTGGACTGGCCGCTGGTCGAGCGCGGGCGCTCGCTGTACGTCGCGGGCTGCGCGGATTGCCATGGACCGTTCGGAGGATCGGCCCCCGCACGCGATGCGCCCCGGCCGCGGGCGCTCGGCGATCCCGCGTTCCAGGCCGCGGTCTCCGATCGCGAGCTGCAGACGATGGTCCGCCACGGGGGTCCGCGCATGCCCCCGTTGCCGGAGCCCATCGACGATGGCGCGGCTCGCGCGCTCGTGGCGTACGTGCGGCTGCTGTCCCCGGGATACGAGACCTACGAGCGCTTCTGCGCGGGGTGCCACGGCGAGGAAGGCCACGGCGGTCGGTCGCCGTCCGGACGGGCAGCACCGGAGTTCGATCGCGCCTTTCTCTCGGCGCACGATGGCGCGTCGCTCCGCGCCGGCGTGTGGCACATGCTCGACGACGAGCGTCCGACGATGCCGCACTTTCGCGGCGTATTGGACGACGCCGCCGCGCGCGCGATCGTTGCCTTCCTCCGGGATGAGATACCTCCGCGATAGGAGGCGCACCGGGACGCGGCCCGCTGCTCAGTCGGCACTGATCGCGATGATGTCGGCGTGCGCACGCACGTACGCCACGGCGTATGCGAGCTCGCCCCGCGCATCCGCGTGCACGGTGTAGAGCGGCGTGCCGCGCTCCACGCTGGAGCCGATGCCGACGTGCAGCTCGAGACCGGCCGCCGGGTCGGTCGGTGCTCCCGCGAGCTTCGCGACGCGCGCGAGACGCCGGTTGTCGATCGCGCCTACGACGCCACGCGCGGCGGCGAGCACAGGCTCGCAATGGCGCGCGCGCGGCGGCTCGCGCATGCCCCCTTGCGCCTCACAGATCGCCTCGAACTTCCTGAGCGCGCGGCCGTCGGCCAGGATCGCCTCCGCGCTCACGCGGCCCGTGCCCGCGGGAACGCTCGCGGCGCACTCGAGCACATGCCCGGCGAGGAGCAGCGCGCGCTGGCGAAGGTCCGCAGGCGCGTCGGGCGTACGCCGGAGAACGGCGAGCGCATCCCGCGCCTCGAGCGCGGGCCCCACGCCGCGCCCGACCGGCTGCAGTCCGTCGGTGAAGACGACCCGTACATCCAGACCGACGGCCCGACCGACGAGCGTCAAGGATGTGCTGAGCCGCTCAGCCGCCTCGACGGTGCGGATCTTCGCGAGCGGCCCGACGGGAACGTCGACGACGACGTGGCTCGATCCGGCCGCAACCTTCTTGGAGAGGACGGAAGCGATGAGCTGACCCTCGGCATCGACGTCGAGCGGCCGCTCGACCCGGATGATGATGTCGTCCGCGGGACTCAGCTGGAGCGCGCCGCCCCACGCGATGCAGCCGCCCTCCCGCTCGACGACGCGCCGGAGCGTCGCCGCATCGAGCGTCACGGGCGCGAGCGTCTCCATCGCGTCGGCCGTCCCCGCCGGCGAGGTGATCGCGCGCGAGGACGTCTTCGGCATCGTGAGGCCGAACGCGGCGACGATCGGAACCACGATCAAGGTCGTGCGATTTCCGGGAAGCCCGCCGATGCTGTGCTTGTCGACGACGGGTTGCGTGCCCCACGCGAGGCGCTTGCCGACGTCGACCATCGCCGTCGTGAGCGCGACGATCTCGCGCTCGCTCAGGCGCCGCGCCGCGCACGCGGTGATGAACGACGCGAGTTGCACGTCGGAATACCGTCCCGCGACGATGTCGACGACGATCGCCCGCATCGCCATCTCGTCGAGCGGCTCGCCGTAGAGCTTGCCGCGCACGTAGCCGAGCGACTCGAGCGGCGGCGAGTGTGCGATGGACGCCTCGTCGCCCTCGCGCGCGCCGAGCCGCTCCCATGCGGCTTCGGACAAGCCTGCCTCGCCAGGCGCGAGCAGATCCGAGGTGACGACGTTCAGCGTCGCCGTGATCGTCCGTATCCCGCACGTCACCTCGACGCGGGCCTCGGTCTCGAGACCTTCCGAGCGGCAGACCTCGCAGTCGGCGCGCAGGTAGATGACGACCTCCTGGCGCGTGTCGATACCGAGGCGTCGCAGACGCAATGCGTGCGCGTTCACCGCCGTCCGACTATCAGATCTCGACACCGATGGGGCACGACCCGGCGCTTATGGTCAGGGCTTCGTCGATGTGGGCTCCGCCCCGTGCCCGCGAACGAGGAAGACCGCCGACGTCGCGAGCAGCGCCACGCGGCGCGCCACGCTTCCGAGGGCGGCGGCGCGCCAGCCGCTGCGGCCGTGCGTGCCGAGGACCAGAAGCGTTCCGCTCTCGACGCGAGCCTGCGCGACGAGCTCGTCCGCGGCGCTGCCGGCTGCCACGATCGTCTCGACCGTGATCCCGCGGCGGCGAACGCCGGCCGCGCACGCGTCGAGATACTGCGCCGCGCCGTCTCGCAACATCTCGAGAATGCGCTGATAGTCGACGTAGACGCCTGCGGCCGGATCCCCGGCGAAGGCGAGCGTCGACGTCTCGACGACGCGCACCATGGCGAGCGGCACGTGAAACCGGCGGGCGATCTCCTCCGCCGTCGGAAGCGCGCGCTCCGCGACCTCCGAGCCGTCGAGGCCCACGACGACGCGACGGACGTCGAACGGCGGCGTCGGCCCGTCCGGCGCACGCAGCAGGAAGATCGGCGTCGTCGCCGAATGCAGGACCGCATCGGCGACGCTGCCGTAGAGCCACCGCCCGATTCCCGATCGGCCGTGCGTTGCGATCGCGATGAAAT
This sequence comes from Binatia bacterium, assembly GCA_036496285.1. Taxonomy (GTDB): domain Bacteria; phylum Desulfobacterota; class Binatia; order UTPRO1; family UTPRO1; genus DP-19. The sequence continues at coordinate 46,551 of DASXLI010000100.1, read as the reverse complement.
CGGCGCCCTCGCGCTCGGCGAGGCGCACGATTTCCGTCGCGGGATCGCCCGCCGCGGTCACCGTCCGCACGGTCACGCCCGCGTCGCGCAGACCCTGCGCCGTGCTTTCGAGGTAGCTCTCCGCACATTTTCGTTCCCGCGTGACCACGAGATCTATGGCCTGCGCTGCGGCGGGCGTGGTCTGGTCGGGGGCGGCCTCCGGAACGGCGACGACGTGACAGAGCACGATGTCGGCGCCGAGCCGGGTCGAGAAGACGCGGACCGGCTCCACGATGGCCTCGGCAAGCGGTGAGCCATCGAGTGCTACCAGAATGCGGCGCATGGCAGAAGTCCCTTCAGGAGTCGTCATTTGGCCACCTCACGATGCTGCAATTGCAAGGACGCGGCCACCAAACAGCGCGCACAAGTCGAAGAAAACAAGTGGAAGCCGGCCTCCCCGATCCTCCATCCGTGGAAACGCCATACGTGCGGGTTCGCGAGATTGAGAAGGGGGGGGCGGCCCGGACGCTGGAAATGGGCGCACCGGAACCGGGATGGATGGCTCTCCCTCGAAAAATCCATTGTTTTTTTGCTGGAGTTCGGTTACTTCCTGACGATCCCGCGGTGGCCGTTCATGCCCCGCCCGCTGAAAAAGGAGCCCCCATGTCGCGCGCATCACTCGTCGTCCTGGCCGTTCTTCTGCTGCTTCCGGTGCCGATCCAGGCCGCCGAGCAGGCCATCCTCGGGAACAAGCTCCTCGTGAAGAACCCGAGCACACCCGACAAGAAAAAGATCCTCGTCAGCGCGAAGGAGAAGCCGAGCAACGACACGCTGGTCGGCGATCCCGTCACGAACGGCGCGACGCTCACGGTCCGCTTGACCGGCCTCGCGCCCGACGAGGAGACTTTCAACCTTCCGATGGGGATCAGCCCCATGACCGGCAAGCCGTTCTGGAGCGGCGATTCGATCAAGGGCTTCAAGTACAAGGACAAGAAGGGTGAGAACGGGGCGGTGAGCACGGCGCAGATCGCCCTCAAGAACGGGACGTTCAAGATCAAGGCGACGATCAGCGGCAAGACCGGCCACACGATCAACACCGTACCGCCGAACCCCGGAGCGGACGGCTGCGTCACGCTGACGATCAACTCCGGCGACTCCTACAGCATCAACTACGCAACCGGCACCGCGGTGAACAAGGGAGCGCAGCAGTACAAGATCCTGAAGCCGACGTCGGCCGGGACGTGCATCCGCGCCAACCCGAACAACCTGCCGATCGACCACATTGTCGTCGACATGCAGGAGAACCGCTCGGCCGACAGCTACTTCGGACAGCTCAGCACCCAGGGCCAGCCGGCCTACGAGGCCGAGCCGAACACCGGCAACCCCGACCCGACGAACAACCTGAATCCGCCGATCCTGCCGTACCACAAGACCAACTACTGCGAGGTCCTCGACCTCGACCACAGCTGGAAGGGCACGCACAACGAGGTGAACAACGGTGCGATGGATGGCTTCACCACCGTGAACGCCAACGCCACGCTCGATCCCAACGGGCACCGCACGATGGGGTACTACGACCAGACCGACCTGCCCTTCTACTACGGAGTCATGAACACCTTCGCGACCGGCGACCGCTACTTCTGCTCGGTGCAGGCGCAGACCGATCCCAACCGTCTCTACTTCCTGGCGGGGTCGTCGTTCGGCTACCTCGTCACCGGCCAGCCCCAGCAATTGACGCGGCCGTCGGTGTTCAATCTTCTCGACAACGCCGGTGTCACTTGGCGGATCTACACGGCGGAGCCGACCGGGGTCTCTTACGGGAGCCGCTTCTTCAAGTACGTGTTGGACCGCGCGGCCGTGCGCGTGTTCCCGATGTCGCAATACTACGCCGATCTCACGGCGGGCACCCTGCCGAACGTCGCCTTCATCGATCCGAGCGGCAGCGGTGGCACCCACGTCGAGAACGACGAGCATCCATCGGCGGATATCCAGATCGGCCAGAAGTTCGTCGCCGACAACATCAACGCGCTCATGTCGAGCCCGGCGTGGGCGACGTCGGCGTTCTTCCTGACCTGGGACGAGCACGGCGGGTTCTACGACCACGTCCCGCCGCCGGTAGCACCCGTCCCCGACACCATCCTGCCGCGCTACGCTGCGGGTGATCCGCACGCGCTGTTCGATCACTACGGCGTGCGCGTGCCGGTCGCCGTCGTCTCACCGTACTCGAACCCAAGTTCCGTCTCGCACGTGGTGAACGACCACACCTCGATCCTGCGGTTCATCGAGACGCGCTTCGGGCTGCCGTCCCTCACCAACCGTGACGTCGCGGCCAACCCGATGCTGGAGTTCTTCGACTTCAACACGGCGACGTTCGCGACGCCGCCGTCCCTGCCGGCGGCCGTGATCGATCAGACCCAGCTGAACGCCTGCCCGTAGCTGAACGAGAGGTCCTGTTCGACGCGAGGGTGCGCGGATCGCTCCAGCGGTCCGCGTACCCTCGTCGATCGCTCGGCCGAGCGGTCTACGGCTTCGCTGGGGCCCGTCTACGCCGGCCGCTGATCAGATAGAGCGCGGCACGCAGCTCGAGGAGCGGATCGGCCGATGGCTCGATCCCGTCCACGCGGGGGATCGGATCGAAGATGATCTGCCGCTGCGCCGGCGCATCGCTCGCGATCGGCGCCGTCAGCGCGATGCCGCCGATCTCGACGAGCGGGCGGTCGTCCGGCCAATGCACCGTCGCATCGTCGACGGTGTCGCCGTCGGCCGCCACCTGCACCATCACCGTGAAGCGAACCGGCTCTTTCCGGACGCGTGCCGCGATCTCGTCGAAGAGATAGTTGGCGCCCTTCGCGTTCCGCGCCGCGTCGTCCAGGTACGCGGTCCCCGCCTGCGGAACGATCCGGTAGCGGCCGAAGCGGCTCGCGCCGTCGGCGTTGGTGAAGCGCATCGCGGTCACACCGAAGTAGGCCTCCGTCGCGAAGCTCATGGGAGCCGGCTTCGGCGCCTGCACGAACGCGAGCGCGGCCGGATGGCTCCCCAGAAAGCGTTCGAGCGGCGATCCGGCGAGATTCTTCGGATCGCTCGACGAGACGGCGCGAAGGAATTCCAGGAACTCGGCGCCGGTATGGGTCGGGAACCCGTCCGTCGAATGGCTCACGATGTCGGTGTGTACGTGCTCTGCCAGATGGAAGCGGACGGCCAAGCCGCGCGGGCCCGCGTTTGGATCGTTGTCCGGTATCAGCGGGATGCCCGTGGAGTTCGAGAACCGCACGGTCACCGCCGTCGACGGACGCGTCACGTGCGGCGCCTTCGTGAGCCGAGCCGCGCCCGGCGCCGGCGTGAAGGTGCCGGTGAACATTACGCCCTTGGCATGCGCGGGGCGGAACCCCGGATGTTCGCCGAAGATCGCGTCGAATTGGTGAAGCAGGTCGTTCGCCAGGGCGAGCAGTCGTTCATCGCTGGGAAGTGGCATGCATCCGTCTCCCTTCCATGCCGGGTTGCACCGCGCGCCGGTTGAAAGCAAGAAAGGCCGGGGTGATTGGCCGTTCTTGACTCGGACGCATCGGGCGAGCTAGAGCGATCCTTCTAGAACGCCTGACCAAGGAGCGATGGCATGATGGCCGTCTCGCGATTGGGATACCTCGGTCTCGAGGTGAGCGACGTTCCCGCGTGGGAGCGCTTCGCGGTCGATATGCTCGGCCTCGCCGTCGGTGAGCGCCGCACGGATGGCTGCGTGGCGTTGCGGCTCGACGACCAGCTGCAGCGCATCATGCTCCATCCGGGTCCGGCCGACGACGTGGCGTACGTCGGCTTCGAGGTCGACGACGAGCGGGCACTGCGCGAGCTCGCGATCCGGCTCGGGGAGGCGGGGTTCCAGGCCGAGGAGGCCGGAGCCGACGCGGCTCGGCTGCGTCACACCGATCGGCTGTATCGGGTGACCGATCCGGGTGGCGTCCCGATCGAGCTCTTCCACGGGCCGGAGCGTGCGGCGACGCCGTTCGTCTCGCCCCTCGCGACATCGGGGTTCGTCACCGGCGACGAGGGTCTCGGCCACGTGGTGCTGTCGGCCGCAGACCCGGCCGCGACCGAACGCTTCTACCGCGAGCTGCTCGGCATGCGGCTCTCCGACCGCGTCACGGCCGAGGTCGCGCCGGGGTTCTCGATCACCATCACGTTCCTGCATGCGAATCCCCGTCACCACACTCTTGCCTTCGCCGCCGCTCCGCTACCGAAGCGGCTGCACCACTTCATGCTGGAGGCGTGTGCGATGGAGGACGTCGGACACGCGTACGATCGTTGCCTCGACGCGGGCGTCCCGATCGCCAGCGGGCTGGGCATGCACCCGAACGACCGCATGTTCTCGTTCTACGCGTGGACCCCGTCTGGCTTCGAGGTCGAGTACGGCTGGGGCGGGCGCAAGGTGGACGACGCCACGTGGCAGCCCACCACGTACGATCGCGTCAGCACGTGGGGCCATCGTCCACCGGCCGCGGCACCGGCAAAGGGCGCCTGATCGTGCGCACGGCCCGACTGCGTCCGACTGCGGATGCGAGGCGGATCACCATCCGCGGCCTCTCGCGGCGCCAGCAACTGGGCGTGGAGTCGCGTCGGCGGATCGTCGACGCGGCCGCGGCGCTGATGGCGGAGCGCGGGTTCGCCGGCACGAGCATCGCCGCAGTGAGCCAGCGGTCCGGATTGCCGTCGGGATCCATCTACTGGCACTTCGAGAGCAAGGAAGCGCTGCTCGCGGCGGTGATGGAGGAGGGAGCACGCCGGTGGTTCGAGGCCCTTCCTCGTATCGACGACCTCCCGACGGATCCCGCCGAGCGCATCGAGGCGCTGTTCGACGCCAGCGAGACGTCGCTCGAGGCCCACCCGGAGTTCCTCCGCCTCCTGCTGCTCATCGCGCTCGAGCGGCGCGACGTCGACCCCACGTCGCTCGGCGTCGTGCGGCGCGTGCGGGAGCAGGCATTGGAGCGCATTCGAAGAATGCTCGCCCTCCTGCTGGCACCATTGAAGCTGCGCGACGCCGGGCGCATCGCCGACGAGTTCGCGCGCCTGGTGCTCGTGGTGTCCGACGGGGCCTTCGTGGCGCAACACATCGATCCGGAGCAGAGCGACGTCCGCCGCTCCTTCGAGCTGCTGCGGCACGCGCTCACTGCCCTCGCACGCGAGAAGAACGGCGCCAGGAGACCTTCACGATGAGCGTTCCACCCATCGACGATCTCGTCTCGCTGGAGCGGGGCGAAGTGGATCGGCGGATCTACAGCGACCCGGCGATCTTCGAGCGCGAGATGGAACAGATCTTCGGCCGCGCCTGGCTCTTCCTGTGCCACGAATCGCAGATCCCGGCGGCCGGCGACTTCTTCGCCGCCGTGATGGGGCGCGACAACGTGCTCGTCGTCCGCCAGAAGGATGGCGGCGTCCGGGCGATGCTGAACACCTGCGCGCATCGCGGCAATGCCGTCTGCCGCGCCGACGAGGGCAATGCCAAGGGATTCCTCTGCACCTACCACGGCTGGTCGTACGGCATCGACGGACGGCTCCTCGGCGTCCCGGGGCACAAGAGCTTCTACGCGGGCGAGGTCGACAAGAACCGCCTGGGGCTCACTCCCGTCGCCCAGCTTGCCAGCTACAAGGGCTTCGTCTTCGCCACGCACGATCCGAAGGCGCCGCCGCTCGAGGAGTACCTCGGCGCGACGGGGCGCCTCGGGCTCGACCTCATCGCGGCGCGCGGCGACATGGTGGTCGTGCCCGGCATTCAGAAGTTCGTGGTCGACTGCAACTGGAAGATCGCCGTCGACAATCTGTTCGACTGGTACCACCCGCAGGTGTCCCACGCCTCGGCCTTCCGTTCGGGTGCGCTGGGTCCCCCTCCCGAACGGGCCGGCGGCTACGACGAGATCGACATGGCGGGCGTCAACATGGAGTCCGGCGCGGGGATCGATCTCTCCGTCGGCCTCATCAGCGCCTCGAAGTTCGACCAGGTCGTCGTCATCGGAGAGTATGGCCACGGGATCGGCGGCCCGACCGTGTCGTCGTCGGGCAGCATCGAGGTCGACAGCTCGTGGCGCGCCACCGCGCAGGCCCGGGAGGCGCTCGGCCCCGTCGGCGTCGGGGTGGCGGGCCATCCGAGCATCTTTCCGACGACGTGGGTGACGACCGTCCCCGTGCAGCTTTCGCTGCGCATTCCGCGTGACCCCACCCACACGGAGATCTGGTGGTTCACGTTCGTGGACCGACGTTCACCGCCCGAAGTGCAACGGTTCATGGTCACGATGGCGAACCGGGTCTTTGGCCCTGCCGGCCTGCTCGAGCAGGACGACGGCGAGAACTGGTCGCAGGCGACCGCGCAGAGCCACGGCATTGCGAGCCGGCGCGTGAAGCATCTGGTGAACATGGGCGTCGGGCGCGGCCGGATCGTGAAGGAGCACGGCCTCGCACGCATCGAGGGACTCACGAGCGAGCACGGCCAGCGCTGGACGTACCACGCGTGGGCGCAGTGGATGAAGGGCACGAGTTGGGACGCGCTGCGCGCGGCGACCACGCCGGGCGACCTTCTCTGAGGACGGAGCGATGGAAGCCGATCAGCCGAGCCGGGAGCGCATCGCGGCGGCGGTGCGCCAGTACGAGGTCGAGCAATTCTACTACGACGAGGCGGCGCTCCTCGACGCGCATCGCTACGAGGAGTGGCTGGCGCTCTTCACGGACGATGCCCGCTACTTCATGCCGATCCGGCGGACGCGCATGCAGCGCGAGCTCGACCGGGAGTTCACGCAGCCGGGGGAGATGGCGTACTTCGACGACGACAAGACGCTCCTCGGCGGGCGCGTCGCGAAGCTCCAGACCGGACGGTCCTGGGCGGAGGACCCACCGTCACGGACGCGGCACCTCATCACGAACGTCCGCGTGCTCGGAGACGACGGGAGCGAGCTGCAGGTCGAGTCCAACTTCCACGTCTATCGGACGCGGCTGCGCTCGGAAGAGGACTCGTGGATCGGCTCGCGACGGGACGTCCTGCGGCGGGTCGAGGGCTCGTTCCGCATCGCCGACCGGAAGATCTTCATCGAGCAGACCGTTTTGCTGTCCCGCAACCTCAGCAACTTCTTCTGACTGGACGGCTCAACGGCACCCGCGGTACTGGTCACCGCCGAGGATGGGCCGGGCCCTCGCGCAGCGGCACGATCTTGACGGGGGGCACCCCGGCAACATACCGAGGGGCAGCTTACGGTGAAGCCGGTGCCAGCCCCCGACGACGCGTCTCGTACGCCCCACGTTGCCTCCGGCGACAGTGACACCGACGTCCTGCGGCGCCTCGTCGAAGGCACCGTGCGTTCGACCGGCGGCGAGTTCTTCCGATCGCTCGTCCGCAACTTGAGCCTGGCGCTCGGCTCGGCGTACGCGCTCATCGCCGAGTTCGCCGGCAGCCCCTCGCGCGTGCGCACCCTCGCCTACTGGGGCAAAGGCGGCTTCCTCGACGACGTCGAGTACGACCTTGCCGGCACCCCGTGCGAAGACGTCGCGCGCGGCGAGCTGTGCCATCATTCTCGAGGCGTTCAGCGGAGGTTCCCGAACGACCGGCCGCTCGTCGAGATGGGGGTCGAGAGCTACATCGGCGTGCCGCTCTTCGACGGTCAGGCCGAGGTCCTCGGCCACCTCGCGGTCTTCGACACCGCCCCGACGCAGCAGGGCGACCGGGCGATCGCCATCATGCGGATCTTCGCGGCACGCGCCGCCGCGGAGCTCGAGCGCCTGCGTGCGGAGCAGATGTTGCGGACGTCCGAGCAGCAATTCCGCGACCTCTACGAGGAGGCGCCGATCGCCTACGTCTACGAGGGCACCGGCTCGCGGTTCGTGAGCGCGAATCGCGCCGCGATGCAACTCCTTGGCCTCAAGCCCGAAGACGTCCCGGGCACGCTCGGTCTCTCGCTCATCGCGCCGACGGCGGAAATGCAGGAGAGGATTCAAGGCGAGATCCAGGCCCTGCAGGCCGGCAAGGAGCGTGCGTGCATCGAGCTCGAGCTGCGCCGCAAGGACGACGGCCGTCCGGTCTGGGTGCAATGGTGGTCGAAGCCCGATCCCGGCGGCACGTACACGCGGACGATGCTCGTCGACATCACGGCCCGGGTGCTGGCGGAGCAGGAGCGCAACCGCCTGCGCCAGCAGAATCAGTACCTCCAGGAGGAGATCAAGAGCGAGAACAATTTCGAGGAGATCATCGGCAACTCGCCGGCGCTCCAGGGCCCGCTGGCGAAGGTCCGACAAGTCGCGCCGACGGACTCCACCGTGCTGATCCTCGGCGAGACCGGCACCGGCAAGGAGCTCGTCGCGCGAGCGATCCACAACGTGTCGCGCCGGCGGGACCGTCCGCTGATCAAGGTCAACTGCTCGGCGCTGCCGACCGGACTCATCGAGAGCGAGCTCTTCGGCCATGAGAAGGGCGCGTTCACCGGCGCGACCGACAAGCGCATCGGTCGCTTCGCGCTTGCCGACGGCGGCACGATCTTTCTCGACGAGATCGGCGACATCCCGCTCGAGGTGCAGGTACGCCTCCTCCGCGTGCTGCAGGAGCACGAGTTCGAGCCGGTTGGATCGTCGAAGACCGTGCGCGTCGACGTGCGGGTGATCGCGGCGACCAACCGCGACCTCGAGAAGGCCGTCGCCGACGGCACGTTCCGCGCCGACCTCTTCTACCGCCTGAACGTCTTTCCCATCCAGGTTCCGCCACTGCGCGACCGCCGCGAGGACGTGTCGATCCTGGTGCACTATTTCATCGAGAAGTACGCCGCGAAGATCGGGCGGCGCATCGAGTCCCTCGACCAGGAGACAATGCGCCTTCTCATCGCCTATCCGTGGCCCGGCAACGTCCGCGAGCTCGAGAACGTCGTCGAGCGTGCCGTCATTCTGTCACCCGGTCCAATGCTGGTGGTCGAGCCGCACGCGCTGCGCGTGTCGACGACGGCGCCGGCGTCGACATCCGCGGCCGCGCCCGCCGAGGGGAACGGGGCGGCACCGACGACAGCGGAGACGCTCGCCGACTCGCAGCGCCGGCACATTCTGCACGCCCTCGAGCGGTGCAATTGGACCGTCGAAGGCCCGCGGGGAGCCGCGATGATGCTCGGGCTGCATTCAAACACGCTGCGCAGCCGAATGAAGAAGCTCGGCATCCGGCGCGGCGCCGACGCCGCGCCGTAGGGATGCCGCAACGCGGTCAACGCGCCGTCGTGGCCAACGACGCGATGGTCGGCACGTGGCGGACCTCGTCGCGTCGCGCCCAGCGCACCAAGGCGTGATCGAGCGACAGCGGACCGGCGCCGCCGACGCCGAGCCAGACGAGCAGCGTGATGTAGAGATACTCGGTCAGCCCGAAGATGTCGCCGAGCGTGCTCACGTTCTCGCGCTGAGCCGTCGCGATCGCGACCAGCATGACGATCACGAGCGGCACGCTCGCGAGGCGCGTGAACAGGCCCGCCAGCATCAGCGCGCCGCACACGAGCTCGGTGGCGGAGGCGAACGGCGCCTGCAGCTCGGGATGCGGAATGCCGAGCGAGCCGAAGAACTCGATCACGCGGTCGAGGCTGTGCAGCTTCCCCCATCCGGACCAGAAGAAGATCCACCCGACGGTGAGGCGGGCAAGGGTCGGCGGCAGCCACTGCAAACGGTCGCTGATCGCGCGCACGAGGCGGCGGATCGCGAGCATGAGGTCGATGACGGTATCCACGGAGACTCTCCTTTCGAGCCGGATTCAGACCGGCGCAGCCGACGTGACGGACGGAAACGACGCCTCGTCCTGCCGGGGTGTCGGGCGCGAGACTGTCGCACCCGTCGCGGTCACGAACTTGACGAGGTCCTTCGAGAACACGAGGTCGAGCGTCCAGTCGAGCGCGACGCGCACCTTCTTCTCCAGGCGCGGCAGCTTGGCGAGGTAGATCGTCCGCCACAGCCACCAGGCGATGAATCCGGAGAAGTTGACGCCGAGGATCTGCGCGACCCCCGTCCGCCGGCCGAGCGATGCCAACTGGCCGATCGTGCGGAACGCGAACGGACGCAACGGTTGGCCGCGAAGCGATGCGACGATGTTGCGCGCCGCGCAGCGCCCCTGGCGGATCGCATGCTGCGCGGTCGGCGGATGGAAGCGCCCCGTCGCGCCGTCCGGCACGAGCGCGCAATCGCCGAGCGCCCAGACGCCCGCCCAGCCGTCGACCTGGAGGCGATCGTTCACGCAGATGCGGCCGCGCTGCCTGTTGCACGGCAACGTCGCGACCAGCGGGCTCGGCGTCGTCCCCGCGGTCCAGACGACGGTGCTCGCGGGCACGATGGTGCCGTCGCTCAGGGCGACCGCGGCGTCGGCGATCGCGGTCACCTTCGTCCGACCGTGCACCTCGACGCCGCGCGCCTCGAGCTTGCGCTGCGCATAGCGGCCGAGCGACGGCGAGAGCTCCGGCAGGACGACCTCCTCGGGATGGACGAGCACCATACGGACCATCTCGGGCGTGATGCGCGGATAGAAGCGCACCGCCTCGCGTACGAAGTCGTTCATCGCCGCGACCGTCTCGAGACCCGCGAACCCGGCACCGGCCACGACGAACGTGAGGAGCCGGGTGCGCGCGGCGGCGCAGCATTCGGTATCCGCCTCCTCGAGCAGCGCGATCATGCGATTGCGGAGCGCGATCGCGTCGCCGAGCGACTTCATCGTCAGGGCGCGCTCCTCGAGTCCGGGAATCCCGAAGAAGTTCGTCACCGACCCGAGCGCGACCACGAGATGATCGTACGGAAGGTCGTGCGTGTGACTGTCGGCGCCGTGCGCCACGACGACCGCGCGCCGCCTCAGGTCGATCGTCGTGACGTCGCCGTCAAAGAAGCGGACCCGAGGAAGCAGCTTGCGGACGGGATTCACGATGTGGGTGACGTCGAGGTCGCTTGCCGCGACCTCGTGCAGCATCGGCGTGAAGAGCAGGAAGTTGTCGCGGCTGACGATCGTCACCTCGACGTCGCGATCGCGACGGAGCAAGCGTTGCAGCTCGAGGGCGGTGTAGACGCCGCCGAAGCCGCCGCCCACGATGACGATGCGGGTTGGGGTGCGTGCGCTCATGGCGGTCAGATGCCGAGGCGCTGCACGAGGAGCGTGCGGAGCGCTTGGCGCGCGCGATGGAGACGGGTCTTCACCGCAGGAACGCTGATACCGAGCGCCGCCGCGGCCTCGTCCGTATCGAGCTCCTCGATGTCGCGCAGGAGGAGAATCGCGCGGTACGAGGGCGGCAGCCGATCGATGCACTCGCGGATGATGACGCGCGTCTCGGCGCGGTCGACCAGATCGAGCGGCGTCGCGGGCGGCGTCTCGCTTTCGGCCCACGCGCCGCTCTCGTCGAACCGCGGCAAGAGCTCATCGATCGACTCCTCCGGCTTGCGACGCTGACGCCGGAGGCGCATGAGCGCCGCGTTCACCACGATGCGGTGCAACCAGGTCGAGAGGCGCGCCGTGCCCGCGAAGCCGTCGAGCCCCTTGAACGCCGAGATGAACGCCTCCTGGACGGCGTCGCGCGCGTCCTCCTCGACGCGCAGCATGCGGCGCGCGACGGCCAGCATGCGGCCGCCGTGGAGACGGACGACCTCCTCGAACGCGCCCGGGTCGCCGCGCCGCAGCGCGACGATCAGGCGGCGCTCGTCGTCGTCGATCGAGACGCCGTCCTCGGAATCGTCGTCGACCCCCGCGACGTGCGCGGTCCGCAGCATCTCCTCGACGAACGGCGAGCATCCGACGACGGCAGCGCCGTCGCGGACCAGCGCGGCAAGGGCGCGCGCGCCGTCATGATCGATGAAGGAGACGCCGGCGAAGTCGAGAATCGGTGCCGTGTCGGCGGTGACCGTCGCGACGGCGCGCTCCAGCTCGTGGACGGCCGTTCCGACGATCCGTCCTTCGACATGAAGGCGCGCTGCGCTCGGATCCGTGGATGCGGAGTGCGTGATCTTGAGCATGCCGGTGCACCACAGCAACGGACGTACCGACGGCGGCGGCGGATCGTGGTCGGCGTAACTCCGCGGGATCATGCGGGTTCGCTGAGATGAGCGAATCCGGAACCCACGAAGCCCCCGAAATATCGTGGGCGCCACGAAGACGGGCTCCGAAATTTCGAGGACGAGGCGCGTCATCCGGCTGGAATCCGTGCCTGCCCCCCGGCATCGAAACGCCAATGACGGCTATGGATGCGACGGCGATGACCTGTCGGCAGGTGGTGGATTTCCTCGCCGACTATCTCGATGGCACCCTCGACCGGTCCGTGCGGACCCGGTTCGAGGCGCACGTGGGGGAGTGCGTCGCATGCGCCGACTACATGCGAGGCTACCGCGATACGATCCGTCTCGCGCGCGACGCTGCCCGCGAGAACGACGCGGCTGTGGCCGCGATGCCGGCCGAGCTCGTTGAAGCGATCGTCGCCGCCGCCCGCCGCCGGTCCTGACGCGCGCTTCCGCTACGCCGCCGCGCGCGTGGCATCGAAAGCGGCATGACGACCTCGACACCCGCGCCTCTCTGGGCTCTCGTGCTCGCCGGCGGCGACGGCACCCGGCTCCAGCCCCTCACGCGCCTGATCACCGGCGCACCGATCCCGAAGCAATACTGCCGCCTCCTCGGTGAGCGCTCGCTCCTCGAGGAGACGCTCGCGCGGATCGCGCCGCTCGTGCCGGCGGCGCGCACGCTGGCCGTCGTGAACAGCAATCACCTGCCGCTCGCGTCGACACAGCTATCACCCCTGCCCGCCCGCAACGTCATCGTGCAGCCGCAAAACCGCGACACGGGCCCGGGGCTGTTGCTCCCCTTGCTGGCGCTCGCTCGTCGCGCCCCCGATGCGACCGTCGCCGTGTTTCCGAGCGATCACTACGTCGCCGATCCGGCGGCCTTTCGCGGCTACGTGCGCCGTGCCGCCGACCTCGTCGCGCGCGACCCGGATCGCATCGCGCTCCTCGGCACCAACCCCGAGTGGGCCGATCCGGGATACGGCTACATTCTCCCCGGCACCCGCGTCGGCTCCGACGCATTCACGGTCCGCGCGTTCTGCGAGAAGCCCCAACCGGCGCTCGCTGAGCAGGTCGTCGCGCGGGGGGCGCTCTGGAACTGCTTCGTCATGGTCTGCCGCGTCGATCGCCTGCTGGCGCTCGCCACCGCGCTCCGCCCTCGCGACGTTGCCGCTCTCGCCGTGGCCACGACCCGCGGCGGTGATTGCTCGGCGCTCGGGACGACCTATGCCGATCTCGCCGCATGGAACTTCTCGCACGACGTCCTGGCGCACGTGACCGCAGACCTGCTCGTCGTGCGCGCCCGCGGCATCGGCTGGAGTGACTGGGGCACGGTCGGCGCGATCGAGCGCACGCTCGCGACGCTCGGTCGCACCCCACCCTGGCGGAGCGGTGACCGGCTCGCCGCGACCGCGTAGCGCGCCGTAACCGCGCGCCAGGACGCAGCATCGAACCCGCGAATGCGCGCCGCCATATCGCACTGGCCGGAATACCTGATCGAGGCCGCGGGACTCGGCACGTTCATGCTCTCGGCATGCGTCTTCGGCACGCTGCTCGCGCATCCGGAGTCGCCGCTGGCCGGTCGCGTCCCGCACCCGCTCATGATGCGGGCGCTGATGGGCAGCGCGATGGGCCTCACCGGGCTCATGCTGGTCACGTCCCCGTGGGGGAAGCGCTCCGGCGGCCACTTCAATCCGGCCATGACGCTGACCTTCTATCGGCTCGGCAAGATCGCGACCGTCGATGCGGTGGCCTACGTCGGCGCGCAGTTCGTCGGCGGCGCTACCGGCGTGCTCGTCGCGACGGCGATTCTCCGGAGCGCGCTCGCGCATCCGGCCGTTCGCTACGTCGTGACCGCGGGAGCGTACGGCAATGGCGTCGCATTCGGCGCCGAGCTCGCCATCTCCTTCGGCCTCATGACCGCGGTGCTCGTCGTGTCGAACGTCCCAGCGCTGAATCGCTTCACACCAGCCGTCGCCGCGGTCCTGGTAGCGCTCTACATCACGTTCGAGGCGCCGCTCTCGGGCATGAGCATGAATCCGGCGCGCACGCTGGCGTCGGCGCTGCCGGCGCATTTCTGGAACGCAATCTGGATCTACCTCGTCGCGCCGCCGCTCGGCATGCTCGCCGCGGCGGAGTGCTACCTGCACGCGGGCGCGAGCCCGTCATCCGTCCTCTGCGCCAAGCTTCACCACACGAACGACCAACCGTGCATCTTTCGCTGCGCGTTCCCCGCCGAACGGAGGAGCCAATGACACCTAGTCACTACGACGTCATCATCATCGGGACCGGCGCGGGCGGCGGCACGCTCGCGCACCGCCTCGCACCGACCGGCAAGCGGATTCTCCTCCTCGAGCGTGGGACGTACGTGCCGCGCGAGAAGGAGAACTGGGACTCGCACGCGGTCGTCGTCGAGAACCGCTACCACGTCAAGGAGGCGTGGCTCGACAAGCACGGCAAGGAATTCCACGCCGGCACGCACTACTTCGTCGGCGGTAATACGAAATTCTATGGTGCCGCGCTCATTCGGCTGCGCGAGCGCGATTTCGGCGAGGTGCGTCACTACCGCGGCACGTCGCCGGCATGGCCGATCACGTATTCCGAGCTCGAGGCGTACTACACCGAGGCGGAGCACCTGTACCAGGTGCACGGAATGCGCGGCGTCGACCCCACGGAGCCTCCCGCGAGCGCACCATATTTGCATCCGCCGCTCAGCCACGAGCCGCGCATCCAGCAGCTCGTCGACGATCTCACCCGTCTCGGCCACCGGCCGTTCCCGATGCCCGTCGGCATCATGCGGGACGAGCGTAGTCCGCAGAAGAGCAAGTGCATTCGCTGCGACACGTGCGACGGCTTTCCGTGCCTCGTTCAGGCGAAGGCCGACGCGCAGGTGGTGTGCGTCGATCCGGCCCTCGAGCATGACAATGTGAGCCTGCTCACCGGCGCGTACGTCGAACGGCTCGTGACGAGCCCCTCCGGCCGGGAAGTGACCGAGGTGCGCGTGGTTCGCGACGGCACGCCGGAGACCTACTCGGCCGACGTCGTCGTCGTCGCGTGCGGCGCGATCAACTCGGCCGCGCTGCTCCTCCGATCGGCCAGCGATCGCCATCCGCAGGGACTCGCCAACGGCTCCGGCGTCGTCGGACGGCACTACATGTGCCACCTGAACTCGATGCTGCTCGCGGTCTCGCGCGATGAGAACCCGACGCGATTCCAGAAGACGTGGGGCCTCAACGACTTCTACTACGAGTCGGCGGAGTGGGACTATCCAATGGGCCACATCTCGATGATCGGCAAGACCGACGCGAGCATCCTTCGCGCCGGCGCGCCGCGGATCGCGCCGGGGTGGACGCTCGAGAAGATGGCCCAGCACACGCTGTCGTTCTGGCTCACGTCGGAGGATCTGCCTGATCCCGAGAACCGCGTCACCGTCGATGGCGCCGGCCGCATCACGCTCGCGTACACGCCGAACAACGAGACCGGGCATCAGCGGCTGATCGCGAAGCTGAAGAGCATGCTGAAGGACATCGGGTGCCACGACCACGTGATCCCGCTGAACGCCTACATCCCGGCGCGCATTCCGCTCGCCGGCGTCGCGCACCAGAACGGGACCGTACGCTTCGGCCGGGATCCACAGACGTCGGCACTCGACGCCCACTGCAAGGCACACGAGGTCGACAACCTGTACGTCGTCGACGCGAGCTTCTTCCCGTCGAGCTGCGCGGTGAACCCGGCGCTGACGATCATGGCGAACGCGCTGCGCGTCGGGGACCACCTGCGCGAGCGGCTCGGCTGAGGCCGTCGTGACCTCGGGCATGGCCGCGAGCGTCCCCACAACCAGCGTGCGACGGGCGCCGTGCCGGGTCGCGGCCGCGATCGTCATCCTTGGACTCCTCGCGGGCGGATGGAGCGTCCCGGCGGAACAGGACGCAGCTCCCCTCGTCGCGACGCCGTCGAGCCCCGGGACCGACGGTACGGCACACGCCCGCAGCGTCGTCGCGATCGGCATGACGGTCAACGACGCCACGCGCTCGACCGCCTTCTTCCGCGACGTGCTCGGGTTCGAGAGGATCGCCGAGATGGATCTCTCGGGACCGGCCTACGACCGGTTGTGGGGCGTCGTCGGGGCCCATGCCCGGGTGGTCCGCCTGCGTCTCGGCTCCGAGATGCTCGAGCTGACCGAGTTCGTGACGCCGAAGGGGCGTCCGTACCCCACGGAGTCGCGCAGCAACGACCGCTGGTTCCAGCACGTCGCGATCGTCGTGAGCGACATGGGCGCGGCGTACGCGCGCGTGCGCCCGCACGTCCAGCCGATATCGACGGCGCCGCAGATCCTGCCGCGGTCGAACCGCGCCGCCGCCGGGGTCGCGGCCTTCTACTTCCGCGATCCCGACGGCCACCCGCTCGAGCTGATCCACTTCCCACCAGGCAAGGGCGATCCGCGTTGGCAGGCGTCCGCCGGCCGACTCTTCCTCGGAATCGATCACACGGCGATCGGCGTCGGAGCGACCGCGGCGAGCCTGGCGTTCTACCGCGACGCGCTCGGGCTGCGGATCGCCGGCGAGAGCCACAACGTCGGCACGGAGCAGGCCCGGCTGACCGGCATCACGGGCGCCGACGTCCGGATCACCGGGCTCCGCCCGCCTCGCGCGATTCCCGGCGTCGAGATCCTCGAATACACGGCGCCCCGCGACGGCCGCCCGTTTCCCGCCGAGGCGCGCGTCAACGATGCCGTGCACTGGCACACGATCCTCGCCGTCGAGAGCGTCGCGGTCGCGATGGCAACGCTGCGCCGTGGCGGCTACGCCCCCGCGTCGGAGGACGTGGCGCTGCCGGACAGCGCGCTTGGATACGCGCATGCGGCGCTGGTCGACGATCCGGACGGCCACGCGGTCGAGCTCGTCTCACCCTGAGCGGCGCAACCCCCGCCGCACGCCGGCATCAGAGACCCGACATCATGGCGGCGCCTGCCGCCGCTACGAAGGAGCCGATCATGCCAATGTCGAAAGCTTCCCGTGTCCTCGACGGCCAGCGCGCGCTCGTGACCGGTGCCAACAGCGGCATCGGCGCCGAGGTGGCCAAAGCCCTCGCGGCCGCAGGCGCCAAGGTCGTCGTGAACTACGTCTCCGGAAAGGAGCAGGCCGACCGGGTCGTCGACGAGATCAAGGCTGCCGGCGGCGACGCGATGGCGATCTTCGCCGACGTCAGCAAGGAGGATCAGGTCGAGACGATGTTCCGCGAGATGATCGCGGCGTGGGGCTCGGTCGACGTCCTGGTCAACAATGCCGGCCTTCAGCGCGACGCGGCGTTCCACGAGATGACGCTCGAGCAGTGGCGCTTCGTCGTCGACGTCAATCTGACCGGGCAGTTCCTCTGCGCGCGGGCGGCGATCCGCGAGTTCCTCCGACGCGGCCTCGTGCCGGGCCTGTCGTGCGCGCTCGGGAAGATCGTGTGCATGTCGTCGGTGCACGAGATCATCCCCTGGGGCGGACACGCGAACTACGCGGCCTCGAAGGGCGGCGTCGGCATGCTCATGCGGACGCTCGCTCAGGAGTACGGGCCGCAGCACATCCGGGTGAACAGCATCAATCCGGGAGCGATCAAGACGCCCATCAACCGTACCGCATGGGAGACGCCGGAGGCCGAGCAGCGGCTCTTGGCGCTCATTCCATACGGCCGCGTGGGCGTCGTCGCGGACATCGGCAAGGCCGCCGTGTGGCTCGCGTCGGACGACTCCGACTACGTCACGGGCCACACGCTGTACGTCGACGGGGGTATGACGCTGTACCCGGGGTTCAGCACCAATGGCTGACACCGTCGAGCACGCGCGACTGCGCGGCGACGCGAAGGCCTGGCGCGCATGGGGACCGTACGTCAGCGATCGTGCGTGGGGCACCGTCCGTGAGGACTACAGCGCCGGCGGCACCGCGTGGGACTACCTGCCGCACGATCACGCCCGCTCGCGCGCCTACCGATGGAACGAGGACGGCATCGCCGGCATCTGCGACGACCAGCAGCGGCTCTGCCTCGCGCTTGCCCTCTGGAACGGGAACGACCCGATCCTGAAGGAGCGGTTGTTCGGGTTGGCCGGACCGGAAGGCAATCACGGCGAGGACGTCAAGGAATACTACTACTACCTCGACTCGACGCCGACGCACTCCTACATGCGGATGCTGTACAAGTATCCGCAGGCGACGTTCCCCTACGCCGACCTCGTCGAGACGAACCGGCGCCGCGGCAAGCAGGAGCCGGAGTACGAGCTCGCCGATACCGGCGTCTTCGACGAGAACCGCTACTTCGATGTCTTCGTCGAGTACGCGAAGGCGGCACCCGACAGCATCGTCGCCCGCATCACGGCAGTGAACCGCGGCCCGGACGTCGCGCCGATCCACCTCCTGCCGACACTCTGGTTTCGCAACACCTGGTCATGGGGCGCCGGTACGCCAAAGCCGATCCTGCGCGCCGGCGGGCCCGCGACCGTCGCGGTCGAGCATGCGGAGCTCGGGACGTACGTCTGGCGCTGCGCCGACGCGGAGGTGCGTGACGCCGACGGGAAGCTCGGCGCGCCCATCGTCCCGTCGCTGCTCTTCACGGAGAACGAGACGAACCATGAGCGCCTGTTCGGCACGCCGAACGCGTCGCCGTTCGTCAAGGACGGCATCGACGAGGCGATCGTCCAGGGCCGCCTGGCTGCGGTGAGTCCGGCGCGCGTCGGCACCAAGGTAGCCTTGCACTACGCGCTCGAGGTGCCGGCGGGCGGACGCGTGACCCTCGACCTCGTCCTGGCTAGCGCCGCGGCGCCGCAGCTCGAGTCCGCCGGCGACGTCGTCGCGGCGCGCCGGGCCGATGCCGACGCCTTCTATGCCGCGGTACAGCCGCCTACCCTCAGCGAGGACGAGCGCGCCGTGCAGCGGCAGGCATTCGCGGGCATGCTGTGGTCGAAGCAGTTCTACCACTATGACGTCGACGCCTGGCTGCATGGCGACCCGGACCAGCCACCACCGCCGCGGGAGCGCGCGCGCGGCCGGAATCACGACTGGCTGCACCTCAACACGGCCGACGTCATCTCCATGCCCGACAAATGGGAGTATCCGTGGTTCGCTGCGTGGGACCTCGCGTTCCACTGCATTCCCCTCGCGCTGGTCGACGCGGACTTCGCCAAGGAGCAGCTCCTCCTCCTCGGCCGCGAGTGGTGCCAGCATCCGAGCGGACAGATACCCGCCTACGAATGGGCGTTCGGCGACGTGAACCCGCCGGTGCTCGCATGGGCGGCCTGGCGCGTCTATCAGATCGACCGCAAGCAGCGCGGCGTCGCCGACCCTGCGTTCCTCGAGCGCGTCTTCCACAAGATGCTGCTCAACTTCACGTGGTGGGTGAACCGCAAGGACGCCGAGGGGCGCAATGTCTTCCAGGGCGGCTTCCTCGGTCTCGACAACATCGGCGTCTTCGACCGGAGCGCCCCGCTTCCGACCGGGGGCCACCTCGAGCAGAGCGACGGCACGAGCTGGATGGCGATGTTCTCGCTCAACATGCTGACGATCGCGCTCGAGCTCGCGCGCCACGACCGCGTCTACGAGGACGTTGCGACGAAGTTCTTCGAGCACTTCCTCTACATCGCGGCGGCCATGAACGACATCGGCGGCGAGGGCATCTCGCTCTGGAACGAGGACGACGAGTTCTTCTATGACGTCCTCCACACGACCGCCGGCGAGCATGTGCCGCTCAAGATCCATTCCGCGGTCGGCCTGATTCCGCTCTTTGCCGTCACGACGATCGAGCCCGCGCTGCTCGACGCCCTTCCGGAGTTCAAGGCGCGGCTCGAATGGTTCCTCGCCCACCGGCCGGAGCTTGCCGCCCTCGTCTCGCGCTGGCACGAGCCCGGCAGCGGTGACCGCCGCCTGCTCGCGATCACGCGCGGGCACCGCATGAAGCGCGTGCTACACCGCATGCTGGACGAGCACGAGTATCTTTCCCCCTACGGCGTCCGCGCACTGTCTCGGCGACACGCCGAGGAGCCGTTCGTCTTCGAGGGCGGCGGCGCGCGGTACACGGTCGCCTATGACCCGGCCGAGTCGACCAGCGGCCTCTTCGGCGGCAACTCGAACTGGCGCGGCCCGATCTGGTTCCCACTGAACTACCTGCTGATCGAGTCGCTGCAGGTCTTCCACTACTACTACGGCGACGACTTCAAGGTGGAATGTCCGACGGGCTCGGGCGAGTACCGCACGCTGCGCGAGGTCGCTGACGAGCTCTCTCGCCGGCTGATCCGCATCTTCACCCGTGACGGCGAGGGGCGCCGCGCCGTCTTCGGCGGACAGGACCGGTTGCAGCGCGATCCTCACTGGCGAGACTACCTGCTCTTCCACGAGTACTTCCACGGTGACAACGGCGCCGGCATCGGCGCGAGTCATCAGACGGGTTGGACCGGACTGGTGGCCAAGCTCATCCAGCAACAGGGCGAGCAGGCGGCGGCGATGACCACGGGGGGACCCTTCAGGGAATAGCCCGCTGCCACTGGTGGCTCAGCCGTTCCATCCGCTGGCGTATCTCATCGCGAATCGCGCGGACCTCCTCGACGGATCGGCCCTTCGGATCCTCGAGCGCCCAATTCTCTTGCCGCACACCGGGTACGTGCGGGCAGGCCGCGCCGCACCCCATGGTGACGAGCAGGGACGCTTCGTGGGTCAGCTCGTCCGTCAACTTCCGCGGGCGGATGCCCGACGGCTCGACGCCCACTTCGAGCATGGCCGTCACGACCGCGGGGTGAACCTGCTCGCCCGGGTCGGTCCCCGCGGACACTGCTTGAGCCCGCGACGGTTCGGCCAACGCGTTGAAGACCGCGACCAGCCCGAACGTCGCGACAAACTCGCTCAACCACTGCGCCGGGCCGCTCCGCGCGTGACGCGCCAAGGAGAACACGGGCTCCTCGAACATCAGGTCCGCGATCGCAGTACCGGCGAGCGCTCCACCAACCTGTGCCGCGAGGTAGCCCGGGACGTCGGGCCACGGCAGCCCCCGCTCCCACGCGGCGGCGATCGTGACGACCGGATTGAGATGCGCGCCCGAGATCGGTGCGAACGTCAGCAGCAATGCGACGAGCGCGGCGCCGGTCGCCAGCGTGTTGGCGAGGAGCGCCACGGCGACGTTGCCGCCCGCCAGCCGCTCGCCTAGGCGCTCGCGCGGGCTGCCGGCGTCGGCGGCACCGCAAGCGCGTCGCGCACGGCCCGCACCCGCTCCGGCACGAGCCGATAGTACACCCAGGTGCCGCGCTTCTCGCGCGCGAGCAGCCCCGCCTCGTTCAAGACCTTCAAGTGATGGCTCACGGTCGGCTGCGACAGGCCGACCGGCGCGGTCAGATTGCACACGCACGCCTCACCACCCGGCTGGGCGCTGAGAAAGCTCAGGAGCCGTAGCCGCGCGGAATCCGCCAGCGCATGGAATACGCCGTGAGATCGTCGGCGTCCCGCTTGGTCATGCGAGGCCGCAGGACGGGTGGGCAACAAAAGGCAACGGGCTTCGCCGGCATGGATGGCATATTGACATATGTCGATGTACGACGCAATATCGATCAACTTCGATGGAGGAGGCAGCCATGGCCAACACGTTCCACGTCGCCGTCTACGTCCGCAGTATCCCGGAAGCCGTCGAGCAGTACCGAAAGATGCTGGGCATCGAGCCGGCGAAGGTCCGGCACGACTATGCCAAGTTCGAGCTGACCGACCCGCCCGTCATCTTCTCGCTGAACGTCGGCGGGAAGCCCGGGACTCTGAGCCACCTCGGCATCCGCTACGGCAGCACGGGCGAAGTCGCCTCGGAGATGGTGCGCGTCAAGCAGCGCGACGTCCCCCTCTTCCAGCAAGAGGGCACGACCTGTTGCTACGCAAAGGCCGACAAGTTCTGGGTACAGGACGCGGACAGCATCCCCTGGGAGATGTACACCCTACTCGAGGACGCCGACGCGGAGACCGCTTCGGATCAGCAACTCCGGAGCTTCCTCGGTCAGGAGACGGGACCAACCTGACGACGCCGGCCCGGCGCTAGGACGCTACGAGCTGCTCCCGATACTCCGCGACGGATATGATTTGGCGCAGACGCGTATCCCAGAGAATGTATTGCAACGATCGATATACGGCGGAGAGATCGAGACGAGTGACTGCCGAGAACAGGTGTTGGTGCTCGTCGTGACACTCGATCAGGTGGTAGTTCGGGATCCGTGAGCACAGGTGATGGATGTGATGGTAGCCGATGTTCACGGTAAACCAGTTCAACCACGCCGGTAACGTTAAGTAGCTCGTCCCTTCGAGCGCCCCGGTGTCGTAGTCCCAGTGCTCCTCGTCGCTCGCGTACGAATGTCTGAAGTTGTGCTGGACCGTAAACAAGACGATGCCCGCACCACCGGCAAGCGACAGACTGGTCACGTAGATCGCGAAGAATACGCCGGTGCCCAGCGCGTGAGACATCAGCACCCACAGGCCGAGCAGCACCACGTTGTTCCACGACATGTGTCGGTATTCTTTGGGTGTCTTCCAGTACCGCGTCTGGAAGCTCGCGGCGATCGTGCGTAACGGTTCGCCCGGCCGCGCAATCTTCCCCCGAACGATGTGGGCCGTGAGGCGGAGGCTGCCGTCCAGCCACGTGAAACGCGGATTGAATATTAGATAGATGAATCCGGCAATCGGGGCCCCCGAGATGCTGCACTTCCATCGATACATGAACTGTTGCACTGCGCCCAGCGCCGCGTACTCGTCGACTGAGAGCGTCGTATACGGCCCGCGATACTTGTCCCAATTGCCGTTGTGCGCGTGGTGATAGTTGTGATGCTGCGACCAGACGTACTGAGGCATGCCTGCCGTGACGCCCATGACGAAGCCAAAAGCGCGATTGAGCGACTGCTTGCGGAACAGGCTGCCATGGCCGCACTCATGCATCAGGGCGAATACGCGTAGCGTGAACAGGCTGATGAGGGGAACGAGCGCGGCCGTCAGCCACAGGGAGACGCCGACACTCATCGCTGCGCCCCACCACAACAGTGCGAGCGGTCCAAAGGTCGCGAGGACCTGGCTCAGCGCCCTGAGGTCACTGGCATGAGCATATCGGCGAACAGCGTTGCGCGGCTCTTCGGCGCGATGGCTCGATACGGCCAGGGCGCCAGTCATCGGGCGCACGCCATGTCGAAGGTGCGAAGAGCGGGCCTGGGACGCTCGTGTGCCGTCACGCTGCCACCGCCCGCAGCGGGGCCGCCGAGATGAACCTGTCTTGCTGGGTGCCGAGCGATCGTCGAATCCGCTACTCGGTCACAGGTCCAGACCCTGGTGGGGCCACGATGGTTCGCGAAGCGGTCGACGGGCGCGAGTTGTCGACCATCAAGAACGTCGCCCGGGTAACGGTGACGGCCTTGCGACACGCGGGGCACACAGGGGACATCGTGCTGCCCGTGACCCCTTGCAGATACGAGAGGGCGCGTTTGCAGTGCGGACAGGGACCGAACCATGCGGTTGCCATCATCTATCTCCCTTCCGTCCGCTTCACCCGACGACGCGGAAAGCGCCTGCTGGCGAGCATCGCGGGGAGATGCGACTCTCTCACCAGATGGCCGCGAGTGCAAGGCAATTGCGCAGCATCGCGACCGAGCCTTTCGTCTCGAACCGAGCGCGGACGCCACGTGCGGTCGCGACGATCGCTGAGGTGCGAGGATTTCCGCTGGGTTGGAGCTCGCAGCGGTTCGCCGAGCCCGGTGCCGGACGAGCATCTTGTGCGCACCACCGTTCGTTGTTATGGGTTGCGACACTGATCGTTGCGAGAAGCCCCGCCGCCTCAGGCTCCGGTCCTCCCGCATGTACATTCAGTAGAACGTCGAAGCCGTAGAGCCAGAGGAGAGGCACATGGGCAAGAAGCTGTACGTAGGAAATCTCGCATTCGATGTCACCAACAAGGACCTCGAGGACGCTTTCGGGCCGGTCGGCCCGTGCGACTCGGTCAGCGTGATCACCGATCGCTCGACCGGCCAGAGTCGAGGATTCGGCTTCGTCGAGATGGGCTCCAGCGGCGACGCGCAACGCGCGATCCAGCAGCTCGATGGGACAGAGATCAAGGGCCGCGCCATCCGCGTCAGCGAAGCACGCGATCGCGAGGGCGGCGGCGGCGGCGGCGGTGGTGGTGGCGGCCGGGGCGGTTGGAACCGCCGTTAGTCCTGCATGCGTCGTAGAAGAAATTCCAGCACAGTCGTGAGCGGTTGGGTGAGCACCCTCGCTTCAAGACGAGTCTGAAAGAAAGGAGGTAATGCTCATGCCAACTGGTACCGTAAAATGGTTCAACCCTGAGAAAGGGTTCGGCTTCATCACCCAGAGCGGTGGTGAAGACGTGTTCGTCCACTTCAAGGCCATCGCCGGCGACGGGTTCAAGTCGCTCGACGAAGGACAGAAGGTCGAATTCGACGTCGTCAAGGGCCCCAAGGGGCTTCAGGCGGCGAACGTCATCAAGGTTTCCTGAGGCGTCCACCGGCGCCCGGGCTTGCCTGGGCGCCGGTGCCCGTCCGGCGCGGCAGCGGTCGCGCCTACCGATCCCCGCTCCGCCGCGCCCCAGCGCTGCGCGGCAGGTGACCGCCCCCCCGTGGTCCCTTGTTACCGTCGCCGCCCGCGGAGGCATGTGGCGTGTCCCCGTCGACGATCTCGATCGTGGCTTCTTCCACGAGCTTCTTGACTCGGACGTCTTCGGCGTCCTTCGACGAGATCTGACCCGACTTCCCCGGACCAAGATGCAAGGTCTTGCCGCCAGGTAACGGCACACGAACGGGACGCCGCGTCTTGTTGGTGATGGTCGTCATCGGCGCGCCTTAGCCCTTCCCCTTCGTCGAGGGCCGCTGATACTGGCTCTGCCCTGCTTGCTTCGCTCTCGCCGCTTCTGTGTTCTTGGTTGTGGCGGCGTTGCGCTTCTTCTGATCCCGCTCCTTCGACTTTGGTGACTTGTCTCCCATGGTCGTCTCCCCCCGTCGTTTGACGAGGCTCGCAGGGACGCCGCGGAATGGCAACTGCCCACATGCTCGACGATTCATTGTCCCCGAACCAGGGCCCCGGTAGACTCGCCAGGACACGATGGCTGATTCTCCGACACGTCGGCGCTTGCAACGGGCACTCGAGGTCCACGTCACGCAACTCGGATATTCCTGCGTAGGCCCCCTGACCGGCGTTCCAGTCCCGGAGATGGTCCGCATCAGCCCCGGACGGCGGCGGATGATCTACGGGGAGACGATCACCCGCCGCGATCTTCGCAGTGCGCGTTGCCATGAGCGGTTGCTCTTTTTTTCCCAACGTCGCACCCGCCACCGCAGCAGCATCCTGTTCTTCATCGGCGTTGCAACGACGGACCAGCAGGAGCTCGAAGCGCTGTTGGCGCGGCTGGACATTCGGCGAGGCATCCGCGGCGGCCACGTTCACGTGGTCCCGGTCCCGCCCCTCCGAGGGACCCGCCGCCCCAAAGCCGGATCAGCATCGCGCGCTCGTGAACAGAACACGGCGCAGCCGGCGAAAGGAGCGCGGGGCCGGCGGAGCCGCGCGGGGAACCGGAGAGTCAAGGTTCCCGCAGGGACGCCGTGAGTGGGACAGCGTGCAGCATCACGCCGGACCCGCCCTCATGACGCATACTACGCCGCGTGGCCGGGCATGCAACGACGCGAGGCGTTGCCGCTGGCCCACACACGCAATCGGATCGCTGGTTCTCGACGGGGCTACCATGTAGCATCCCGATCCGATGCTGTTGCCCCCGCAGCCTCACGCGCACGTCGTTCTCGTCGTTGAAGACGACACCATCACTCGCGAAGCGACGGAAGCGTTGCTCGACGCGGAGGGGCATGCCGTGCTCTGCGCAGCAACCGGCGCCGAGGCGCTCAGCTTGGTTCATCGCGAACCGCCTCCGTGCATCATTCTGCTCGATCTGATGATGGACGGATTGAGCGGCCAGGCCTTCCGGCGCGCGCAACTCGCCGACCGCAAGGTGCGCGACATCCCCGTGATCCTCGTGTCGGGTATCAGCGACCTTCCGCGCCACGCGCGGGAGCTCGAAGCGGCGCTCTACCTGCCGAAGCCGATCGATGTCGCGCGGCTCGTGGCCGCGATTCCACAGTTGTGCACGCGGACGACGGCAGTCGCGTAGCGCTACGACGTCGGCTGAGCGAGCCGACCACCCGAGAGGTCGGAGAGCGTGACTCGCCATCGCAGGTGTGCGGCCCGCAGCTCGAGGCGCGCAGCCCGTAGCTCCATTCGCAGCTGCTTCAGTCGGCTACGGTGCCCCTGACCCTGTTGCGCGCGGGCCGCTGCCAGCGCGTGCTCGCGACGGCCGAGCTCCGAGGCAGCGCGCTCGACGCTCGCCGCCACGCTGGCGCAACGCTCGCGCAGGTGCGTCACGGCCAGCTCGGGTCGCCCGCTCAGGTGCTGGAGAAGCCGCTGCAACTCGCATTGCAGCCGAGCCGCGATGATGCGCTCGCGCGGCACACGCCGCAGGTTCGAGGCGAGCCCGACCATCTCGAGGGTCCGGATCAGCCACTTGCTCGGATCCCAGGCGCTACGCCCAACGCCGTTGCGGTAGTCCGATGCAAAGCGGTGGTGGAAGTTGTGGTAGCCCTCGCCGAACGTGAGCAGTGCGGTAACGACGCTGTCGCGTGCCGACACCGTCCGCACGTAGGGCCGCCGCCCGAGCGTGTGCGCCAGCGAGTTCACGAGGAAGGTCGAGTGATGCACCAGCACCACCCGGAACAGTCCTGCCCACAGCACGCACCCCCACGGGTAACCGACCGCCCATCCGAACGCGAAGGGCACGCCGAAACCCATCACCACCGCGATCGGGAGGTAGAAGCGGTGCTGAAAACGGATCCAGGGATCGGCCATGAGATCGCCGACGTTCGACAGGTCCTGCCGCTCCCTGTGGTCGGTCACCAGAAGCCAGCCCATGTGCGCCCAGAAGAAGCCGCGCCGGATGTTGTACGGGTCGGCGTCATCGTCGAGGTGCTTGTGGTGCCGCCGGTGATCCGAGCACCACGTCAGGACGGAATGCTGGAAGGCCGCCGCACCGAACAGCAAGTAGACGATCTTCACGACCCGCGAGCATTCGTAGGAGCGGTGGGCGAAGAGCCGATGGTACCCGGTGGTGATGCTGAAGCCGGTTGCGCAGACGTAGAACACGAACGCGGCGACCTCGACGGCCCGCACACTCGTCGTGCGGACGTACGCGACGCCCCAAACGAGCGCCACGAGCGGGGTGAACAGTAGGAACAGCGCGGTGACCCAATTCACCCGCGTGATGCCGTGCCGGCGGACGTCGCTCGTCGCTTCCATCTTCGATGCCTCCATCTTCGCCCCGGGGACGCGGCGTGCGCCTGCTTCGTGAGGGGTGCCGCACCGTATCACGAATGAGCGAGATGCACCCGCCCATTGTTGCAGCGCGAGCCGGCTCGGGTTCGCGGCCACTGCTGACCCCGCGCGCGTCGTCGCGCTCGGTGACGTGACCATGCCTGGCGAGTTCTTCATGCCGCCCGCTATGGGCGGGCCCGGGATGATGCAAGGTCAGTAGTCGGCCGCTGATCAAGAATGCGCAAAGCGTCGCGGTCCGCCGTGCACGGCGTCGCCTAGCTCCGCAGCGCGTCTCAGATCTCGGCCTCGGACTCCAGGTCCCGGACCATCTCCGTGAATTCAAGAGGAGCCCGTGATCCTGGCGGAGGTCTTGGGGGCTCGCGCGCCGTACGACCGCACGCAAGCACCCCGCGTGATCCCACCTCAGGGCGTGATCGAGTCGTTCCCCTTGCCGTGCTGGATCTTCGTGGTGCCCTGCACGACGGCGCCGGTCGTGTTGATCGTGTCGTTGTCGTTGCCGGTCTTCACGGCGAGGTTCTTCCCGATGTTGGTCGTGCCGCTGACCACGACGACGTTGTTCCCTGCGCCGGCGCTGACGGTGAGGTTCGCCCCAATGCCGGCATTGCTGACCGTCACAGCGTCGATGCCCTTGCCGGACTTGATGGTGAGGGACTCGCCCGTCAGACCGCCGTCGATGAGGATGCCGTTCGTCCCCTGACCGAGATCCACCTTCGAGCTCAGGCCGACGTTGGTGTCCTTCAGGACAGTCGAGTCCGGACCAGCGCTGCCCTTCAGCGTGAAGCTGTCGTCGATGTCCGAGGCCGCGATGACGAGGGCGTTGCCGCCGTTCGAGCTCGCGAGCGCAGTACCGCATTGCGCCTGCGCCGTGAAGGACGCGCCGCCCCCGAGCTTCACGCTGAGGGATTTGACCATGGTCGCCTCGCAGATGGAGAGCGCGTCGGAGCCGCCGCCGAGCGAGAGCGACGACTTCCCGTTGATCGTAGGCTCGTTCAGCACCACGGTCTCGGCGGTCTTGCTTCCCTTCAAAACGAGGTTCGTCCCGACGGTGATGCCGTCGATCACGAGCACGCTGCCGTTCCCGTTGGCGGTCGTCGAGCCGCACGTCGCGCTCCGGCCGATGCCCGTGCCGGCCCCCACCTTCATGGTGATGCCCTTGTCGACGGTGACGCCGCAGACCTGGAGCGCGTTGTTTCCGCCACCAAGGTCGACGGCGATCGCCTCGTCGACGGTCGCGGCATTGAGCGTCACGGTGTCGTCGCCGGGACCCAGGGCGAGCTTCACGGCGCCGTGACTCGTGATGCTATCGAGCGTCAGTATGTCGTCGCCGGCGCCGAGGTCGACGGCGATGCCGCCGGTGAAGTTGCTCAATACGACCGGTCCCACCGTGCCGTTGATCGTCGTTCCCGTCCCGGTCACGCGGATCTGGTTGGCGCCGAGCGCTGCCTGGTCGAGTGCGATGTTGTTCGCGTCGGTGTCGCCCTTGATCTTCAGCGTGCCGCCCGCGATCACGGCGGTGACGTCGTCGGCGCGGGCGGAGGTCGCGAGCGTCGCAGTCGTCAGGGCGGCGAGCGCGGTGAACGAGAGTATCGCGATGCGGGTCATGTGAGATCAACACCATGGCCCGCGAGGGTTGCGGCAACGAGCGGAGGAAGGCAAGTACGAGCGATGGCGAAGACAGGCGTCCACCAGATGTGCCATGCGGTACTGCTGACAGCGCTGCTCCTCGCGGCGCCGGCGTTCACGGAGCCTCCGTCACCGCCACCGCCCCAGCCGTCGCCGTCGTTCGCGGACCTTCGTCTCCACGACCAGCACGGCGAGGTACACGCCCTCGCGCCCGACACCACCACCATAGTCTTCGCCGCCGACATGGCCGGCAACAAGATCGTCAACGCCCTTCTCGGCGCGCGCCCCGCGGACTACCTGCCCGGTCATCGCGCCGCCTTCATCGCCGACATCCACGGCATGCCGCGCGTCATCACCACGCTCTTCGCGCTGCCGCGGATGCGCTCGTACGCGTACCGGGTGCTGCTGATCGACGACGCCGCAATGGCGACGCGTTTTCCGCACCGCGCCGGCGAGGTGACGGTGCTGCGCCTGCGTGAGCTGCAACCCGTCGCGACCGAGTACGTGCGGGACGCATCCGCGCTTGCCCGTGCGCTCGAAGGCGGCGAAGCAGCGGCGCCAGCAGCACCGCGCGCATGACCGTTCCCCCTATTCGAGCAGCGGGCGCAGCCAGACCCAGAACTGATTCTTGATCACGACCGGCGTCGGACTTTCGAGCACGGCCGCCGGCCCCGTCCCTACCTGACTCTCCGGCGCCAACACCCCGACGGCGAGCTCGCCGTCTGTGAAGTAACCATCACCACCGCCGTTGCGCCCGTTCGGGGTCGGGCCGATGCCGGTGACCTCGTAGAGCGTGGAGAGCCGGCCTGCCGTATCGAGATCGTGCATCAGCGTGTCGCGCTCGGCGTCGATATCGCGGCCGATATGGTGCGTGAGCTATCCGGTCGTGCGACTGAGGCCCACGCTGCGGTCGAACGTTGCGGCGCCGATCCACACCGGCCGATCTTCTGCGACAGGGAGGTCGCTGCGCCAGAAACGGACGTGATTGCGCTGCCGTGCACTCCCTCCCACGTCCTTCTCGAAGGCCAGGTCCTGCCGCCGGCCGAACAGGAGGAGATCGCTCATCGGCGCGGTTGCATCGGGGTGGTCGAGAATGACGCTCTCGGCGATCCCCAGGCTGCTACGCAGTGTGATCGGGTCGGCCGGAACCCACCCGGCAGCGACGAAGGCACGTTGGACCTCGGCCTCGCTGCCGATCAGCGCCACGTTCAGCGCGTCACCCGGTAGTCCGTCGGGCGCACGCGTCGTCGTCGGCATGCTTTCCATCGCCGGCAGGTGCTCGTAGTGGCGCCAGAAAACAGGCGCGACCAGATAGGCCAGCGCGAGGTACAGACCGATGACGACGGCCCCCAAGCGAGCCCTCCGTCTCATGTGCTCGGATTCATAGGGAATTCTGGTCGCGCCCCTCAGTTGTGTTGCCACGGCTGGCGGATGCCTTTTTCGTTGACCCCCGCCGGAGATAGCACTACCAGGGAGGTAGGCCTCACGTTCGCAGAGCCGGCGGCATGCACCGGCGAAGGGGAAGTTCATGACCTCGACCCGCCCGTTCGGCAGTTCCCGCGCCGTCTGCGCCGCAGCGTTCGCGCTCATCTTCCTTCTCGCACGATCGGCCACGCCCGTGCACGCCCAGGTGTGCGACGACGGGGTGCTGGAGCCACCGGAGCAGTGCGAGCCCGATTTCGACGATTCCGCGTGCCCGACTGCGTGCGCCGACGACTGCACGTGCGCCGTCTGCGGCGACAACGTCACCGCGCCGGGCGTCGAGGAGTGCGACGGCACCGACGACACTGCGTGTCCCGGCCTCTGCCAGGGCCCGAGCGACGCGTTTCCATGTGCGTGCGCGTACTGCGGCGACGGCGTCATCAACCAGCCGACCGAGGAGTGCGAGACCGGCAACGACGCCGCGTGCCCCGGGCTGTGCTCCTCCGACTGCAGGTGCGCGGTCTGCGGCAACAACGTCGCCGACCTGTCGATCGAAACGTGCGACGGAACGGATGACCATCTCTGTCCCGGAAAGTGCGGTGCGCCGGACGGGGACCGTCCATGCCTGTGCCCGATCACGCCGTACAAGTGCGCCTACAAGAAGATCGGCTGCACGGCGAAGCTCGCCGAGTATTGGCTCAAGTGCCACGCCAAGGCGGAGCTGAAGGCGTTGGGTCCGCCCGATCCGGCGTGCCTCGACAAAGGTGGTGCGAAGTTCGACGGCGGCGCCTTCCCGGACAACGGCTGCTTCGAGAAGCTCGAGCGGGCGGCGGAGGGCAGCTGCTTCACCAATGACGATACCGCAACCGTCAAGAGCAGCGTCGATACGTTCGTCGGCTCGATCGTCACGACAGTGGATCCGACCTACCCTGCACCGGTCGTCGATCCGTGCTCCGCCGGCAAGAAGGTGTGCGTCGAGAAATTGACCGTCGCCGTGATGAAGTGCCTCGCAAAGGCGGAGGCGAAGAGCATTCCCCTCGATCCGAAATGCATGCTGAAGGCCGAGTCGAAGTTCAATTCCACGGCCCTGATCAGCTGCATGCCGAAGCTCGCCACGCGCAACGTCGGGTGTGCGATCGACGATGCACCGACATTGCAATCGGCGGCCGAGCAGTTCGGACACGACATCACGTGCCACCTCGATCCGTCGGGTCCGGGTTGTCCTTGATCGGCTGCGCATAGACCGGCCGCCTGCTCCGGAGCTGCCCCAAGATGGGGCAGTTCGTGTCTTCTTGCGTCCGGATCCTGATCGCAGGACCGACTCCGTCGATTTTCACCTCGACGACCGAGCGCCATCGTGCGAACGTCCGCGCACCGAGCTCCCAATGTCGACAAATGGAGAGTCGGGAAAACGGAGATATCGATGAAAACCACATCTCTCCGCTGCACCCTCGCCGCGACCCTCTCATTCGCTCTGGTCGGTGGATGGGCTCCCGGCGACGCACTGGCCGACTGCTTCGGCGGCAATCCCGTACGAGTCTTCGTCCGCGCCACGACCCTGGCGTCGACACCTCCCGGTGGCCAGAACCCGACTACCGACATCGAGACGTACGATAGCCTCACCTCCGACCCCGACTGCCGGACTTCCGCACTCATCTCTGCCACGTCGACGAGTGGAGGTGGGAGCGCGATGTCCTCCGCGTCATCGAATCTCGCTGCGGGGACGGTGGAGGCGATGTCCAACGCCGGGCCGGCCAACTTCGGATCCGGCGGCGCTCAGGGGATCATCAGCGATCGACTCCATTTCCTCATCGCCGGCGCGGCGCCCGGCATGGAAACCGATATCACCGTAACGCTGAACGTCAGCGGCAGCGAATCGAGCACAGGCCAGTCGTTCACGCTCTCGAATATCACGACGTTGCTCGTCGGGTCCGCAAGCGTCAATCACGATGCCAACGAACAACTCAATCCCACCGTGACCGACTCGGTCAATGCCAATTGGGTGTCGAGCCAGATCCTGGACAGCACCACCACGAGCTTCGTCTTCAGCGGCGTCTACGCCCTGCACGGGTCCGCGGACACTGCCGACTTCAATCTTCACCTGGATATCTCGTGTGGCAACGGCGCATCGTGCGACCACACCGCAACCCTGAGCCTCGGGCTTCCCTCCGGGGTCACATACACCTCCAATTCCGGTGTCGCCTTGACACCGGCGCCGGCGCTCGCGGTGACGAGCATCAACGGCGGAGCGAACCCGACCGTCGGTGCCGCCTTCAGCGTCGTCGTGCAAGCGCAAGGTGGCGTTCCCTCTGCTCCTGTGAACGTGTCCGCGCCTACCGCCGTCACGCTGTCGCGCAAGCCCGGGACCGGCGCCGGCGTTCTCGGCGGCACGCCGGGGTGCACCATCGCGACCGGCATGAGCTCCTGCACCGTCGATGGCGTGACGTATTCCAACGCCGAATCCGCCGTGGTCCTCACCGCCACACGCACCAGCGGCGACGACGTGAGCCCCGGTG
This sequence comes from Binatia bacterium, assembly GCA_036496285.1. Lineage (GTDB taxonomy): Bacteria > Desulfobacterota > Binatia > UTPRO1 > UTPRO1 > DP-19. The sequence goes on along the minus strand of DASXLI010000100.1, from coordinate 13,637 downwards.
ATAGCGCCCCGTTCACGGTCAACCCTGTCACGCCCGCCGGCAAGTGCCGCGGAGGGATCGTCAGCGCATCCGGGGCGCTCGCGCGGGCGGAGGCACAGGCGGAGCGGGCATGCGCCGGCAAGATCGTGAGTGGCAAGCTGCCAGCCAACACGACGTGTCGCACCGAGACGAAGACCGCGGGCGCGATCGGCAAGGCGCGAGCGAAGCTGATCGGCGCGATCGGCAAGGCGTGCGGAGGCGGGGACAAGACCTGCGGAACGGGCGGCGACGATGTGACCTTGGCGGACGCGGGGTGGGCGATCGGCTCGTGCCCCGGCATCGAAGGGAGCGCATGCACCAACTCGATCACCGATTGCGCGGCCATCGCCACGTGCCTCACGTGTATCGACGAGGCCGCGGTCGATCAGGCCATCAGCCTCTACTACGACGCGCTCACCTCCACTGACCCGAAGAACAAGGCGCAGAAGGCGCTGAACAAGTGTCAGGCGACGATCGGCAGCGCCGCCACGTCCTTCCTCGTCGCCAAGTCGACCGCGCTCACGAAGTGCTGGCAAGCGGTGAACAGCGGCAAGGCGACCGGCATGTGCCCGGCGGCCGATGGCAAGGCGGCCGGCGCGATCGCCAAGGCCGAGTCGAAGAAGATCGCCGCGATCTGCAAAGCCTGCGGCGGTGCCGACAAGGCATGCGGCGGCGCCGCGGATGCCACACCCGTCGAGATCGGCTTCGCACCGACCTGCCCGGCCGTCACCCCGTTGGGCGCATCGTCCTGCGGCGGAGCGATCTCCACATTGCAGGACATCGTCACCTGCGTGGATTGCGTGACCGAGTTCAAGGTCGATTGCGCGACACAGGCGGCCGTGCCCGCCCTTGCCGTCTATCCACCCGACTGCAGCGGCCCGTAGCGCCGCATCGCGCGCCGCGGCCCGCGAGAATCCCTGTACTGCCGTGCGCCCCAGCGTTAGGCTGGCGTTGCAACCGGGAAGGGAAGCACGATGTCAGAGGACGGCACCGCCACGCCAGCAGGGCCTGATCTCGCGCAAGGCATCGATGATGCCCAACTTGCCGACGGCGGCAAGCTCGTCGGCCATGTCGGCGACGACGAAGTCCTCCTCGTGCGTCGCGGCGAAGACATTTTCGCCGTCGACGCCCATTGCACGCACTATCACGGCCCCCTCGTCGACGGACTGGTCGTCGACGAAACGGTGCGCTGCCCGTGGCATCACGCCTGCTTCGACCTGCGCACCGGTGAGGCGCTGCATGCGCCGGCGCTCAGTCCCCTCTCCTGCTGGCAGGTTGAGCAGCGTGATGGCCGCATCTTCGTGCACGGCAAGCGGCCGCAGCCACCACCGAAGCCACGCGCCACGGCGTCCGGTGCGCCGCAACGGATGGTGATCGTCGGCGGCGGCGCGGCGGGCTTTGCCGCGGCGGAGCGGCTGCGCCGCGCCGGCTTCGAGGGCAGCATCGTCATGCTGAGCAACGACGATGCGCCGCCCGTCGATCGTCCGAATCTTTCGAAGGACTACCTCGCCGGCACCGCGCCGGAAGATTGGCTGCCGCTGCGCCCCGCCGACTACTACACGCAGAACGGTATCGACCTGCGGCTGAAGGCACACGTGACCCGCGTCGACGCGCGCGCGCACCAAATCACGCTCGGCGACGGAAGCACGCTCCCCTACGACCGCCTGCTTCTCGCGACGGGAGCGGAGCCCGTGCGGCTGGCGATTCCCGGCGCCGACCAGCCGCACGTCCACACGCTGCGCTCGCTCGCCGACTGCCGTGCGATCATCTCGCACGCGCAGGGGGCAAAACGCGCAATCGTCGTCGGCGCGAGCTTCATCGGGCTGGAGGCCGCGGCGTCGCTGCGCACGCGCGGCATCGACACGCATGTCGTGGCACCCGAGAAGCGGCCGATGGAGCGCATCTTTGGACCCGAGATGGGCGACTTCGTGCGCGCCCTGCACGAAGGGCACGGCGTCGTGTTCCACCTCGAAGATTCAGTGACGGCGATAGCCGGCCAGCGGGCGACGCTGAAGAGCGGCGGAACGCTGGACGCGGATCTGGTGGTCATCGGCGTGGGCGTGCGGCCGCGCCTGGCGCTCGCCGAGCAACTGGGTCTCGCGCTGGATCGCGGCGTCACGGTCGACCCGTACCTCGAGACGAGCGCACCCGACATCTTCGCCGCCGGCGACATCGCGCGCTGGCCCGATCCGCACAGCGGCGAAGCGATCCGCGTCGAACACTGGGTCGTCGCCGAGCGGCAAGGGCAGACGGCCGCGCTCAACATGCTGGGTGCGCGCGAGCAATTCACCGCCGTGCCCTTCTTCTGGAGCCAGCACTACGACGTGCCCATCAACTACGTCGGCCATGCCGAGAAATGGGATGAGCTCGCGATCGACGGCAACATCACGGCCAAGGACTGCGTGCTGCGCTTCAAGCAGAAGGGCCGCGTCCTCGCCGTCGCCTCGATCTATCGCGACGTCGAGAGCCTCGAGGCCGAGGTGACGATGGAACGCGCGTCGGCAGCGCGTTAGCTGCCGTATGCAATCCCCACGTCCACCTTCGACTACCTGCGCTCAGGGGCAGAACGCGCTCTTCGCTTGACGTCCGACCATCGGCAGCAATTCCGCCGCGCGTGGCGCCGCGAACTCGAGTAGCTCGTCCGCGTGGCACTCGACGCGGCGGAACACGCATTCCTCGTAGTCGGCCGCACTGGCCATGCTTGCGACGCCGAGCGTCGCGCAATCGCTCGCGAGGACGCCGAGGTTCGCCCCCGCCGCCGCGCCGAGGTCGCTGGAAAAATCGAGACCGCCGCACGCCTTGTCGATGCTGGCTTGAAGCTTCGCGGCGGCGGTGTCGATCGCGGTGAAGCTCTTGTCGCAGGTGGTCTGTGCTTTGGCGATGCACGGCGCGTCGCCCGGCTGCGTGACGGCGCACGCAAACACGGCCCCCACGCACGCCTGCAGGCTCTTCAGCTTCTTGGCGAGGAACGCGGCGCCCGCCTTGGCGCTTGCGCCCGAGCAGGTGACGACCCCCTTTCCGGCTCCCTTCGGATCGCCGAGATCGGCGCCCACGCCGGCGTGATCGGGCAGGCAGCTCAAGGTCGCGACGTCGGACGGCGGCACGCTTGCGAAGCCGAGCAGCTCCTTGGCGCGCGGCTCCTCCGTTCCGAGGATCTCGTCGCTGCGGCACGCATACTCCCGCCGCACGCATTGCGAGATGGTGTCGAGCGTAGTGAGCGGCGTGCCGAACTGCGAGGTGCACTGCGCGGCGACGTTGGTGTAGCCGAGGCCGGTGACGGCCAGCATCGTCGCATCCGGCACGGCGCTGCATGCCTTGGCGATGTCGGCGTCGAGCTTGTCGCCGGCGTCCATGGTCTTGCCGATGTCCTTGGTGCAGGCCGCCGCGGCCTTGGCGACGCACGCGTCGCGCTTCGTCCCCGCGGCAATCGTCTGGATGCACTTCAAAATGCCGCCAGTGCACGGCGCGACGTCCTTCAGCTGCGCTGCCGCGAGCGTGGTCGCCGCCTTGCCGAGGGTCTTTCCGCACTTGAGCAGCGGCTTCGGATCCGCCGGCGCGGACGGGAGCGTCGGAGCCGTGAGCTTCAGCACGAATGCGTCGCTCGGACCGTGACGACCCGTCTGGACGACCCCGGTCGTCGCGAGACCCGGCGACATCGTCGAGCCCGCGACGTAGACGTTGCCCTGCGGGTCGAGCGCGATCGCATTTGCCTGATCGTCGCCGGTGCCGCCGAAGTACGTCGAGAAGCCGAGGTGGGTCCCACCCGGGCCGATCGCGGCGATGAACGCGTCGTCGCCACCCCCAAGGGCATTCTGCACGGGATTGACCGTCGGGAAGTCGGGCGAGTTCGTGTCGCCGGCAATGAACACCGCACCGTCGCTGTTGGCCGCAGCCGCGAACGGATGATCCTGTCCCGACCCGGCAAACGTGACCGTGCGCTCGACCTTCAGAGTCGCTGGATCGAGGGACCGGAAGGTGACGCCTTCACGGCAATGTGACGCTTGCGGAATGCAGAAGTCGCCGGACGTCATGTACAGCTGGTTCCCGGTGGGGCTGGCGGTGGTCGTCGACAGCGCTCTGTCGCTGGGGCTCAGCAACAGGAAGAGTAGTATGAGGTCGGCGGAATCCACACAGTCGGAGAGATCCTCGGGCGAAACGCCCAACAGCAAGCAGGTGAACTCCGGCTCCACCAGCAGACCATAGATGATGGCACCCAAGACACTGCGCGCGCCCGCAATCGACTGTGCCGGAAGCGGTGTCTGACGCTGCAAATGCGTGATGAACAGGCGGCTGGTATCCTTCTTGCTGCCGATGTCGGTGGAATCGGTGTCGCCGTACACGAAGAGATCGCCGGTGGCGGGATCGATCGCCGTGGACGTCAAGCTGTCGATGCCATTTCCTCCGACGTACGTGGCGAATCGCAGCTCGCCTCCATCGGGTGCCACGACGGCGAGGAATCCGTCTTGATCGCCGCCGTTCATCGCTTGAACGGGGTTGACCGTCGGGAAATCCGTCGAGCGTGTGCTTCCCGTGACGAACGCGTTCAACTCGGCGTCGAGCGTGAGGTGCAGGTCGAAATCGTCGTCGCTGCCGCCGAGATAGCTCGCGTACACGAGTGTCGTGCCGTCCGGCGCAAGCTTCAGAACGAAGCCATCCGAGTTCCCCTTCCGCGTGGTCTGAAACGCGTTCATACGCGGGAAATCGGTGGAGGTCGTCGCGCCGACGACGTAGGCGGCATGAGTGGAATCGAGCCTGAGACCGGTCGCCTCGCTGTGACCGTCGCCCCCGAAGAAGGCCGTATAGACGATGCTCGCGCCATCGGCGCTGAGCTTGGTGACGAACGCGTCGTCACCGCTCCCACCGGTGCCACCGTTCGCCGCAGGGAAGTCGGCAGAGCTGGTGAAGCCGGCGACGTACGCGGCGCCATCGCCGTCCGCCGCGATCGCGTTGACGACGTCCGTGCCGGCACCGCCGAGATAGGTCGCGTAGACGATCTGGGGATCGATGACGAGCGGGAGGCGTCGGTCATACCGCGCAACGACGAATCCGACGACATTCGTTCCGCGCTTGACGTAGTGGCCGCGGAGCGGCACGCGCTTTCCGGAACGCTCCTGGTACACATGTGGCGCCCGTTGGCGCACCTCGCCCGTTGCCGTGTGGAGCACGAGGTCGCCGTTGGCGGCAATCTCGATCGCGTCGGCGCCCTCGATCCCGATGGCGATCCGCCGAGGGTCGGCACCCGGGCCGAGCACGAAGTCGTACTCGAGATGGCCGTCGCCACCGTAGTAGACGAGGTCGATCCCCGGGTAGACGTCACCGTAACGGACGCGGGCGTAGCTCTTCACGCCGGTCACCCAGGTGGTCGGGTCGCCGCGAAAGTAGCTCGTCCGCCCGGGAAGCTCGTCGAGCGCGCTCGCCGACGCCGCCCGGCTTGCCCCGAGGGGCCGCAGCCGAATCGTCGTCTGCGGCGCCGGCTTTTCGTGCCCGTCGGCGCTGCGCACGACGAGCACCGCGTCGGTGGCGGTCAAGAAGACCGTCCCATCATGCCCGCGGGCGACGTAGCGAACGGCTTCATCGGTTTGTCCGACGTTCGGCTCGAACCGCATGGGAAGCGATCGAAGCGGGGGCGAAGACGCGTTCGCGCGCGGCGGCAGGAGAGCGACGGCGAGCAGCACCACTGATCGTGCGCCGAGTCGCAGGTACGATCGGGTCATCACGGGCCTCGTACCGCCCGCGTAGCCCGCCACAACGGTGGCGTCAATCGAGAATGAAGCCTTAGTGAGCTCCGGCGTCTACCTCACGCTGTAGCCACGCGCTTCCATGCACGCGGCGAACGCGCGCGCCCAATCGTTCTTCGCCTGGGCTTTCGCCTGCTGCTCGCGTGAGACGGCGCCCTGGTGACCGGCGACGCCGCCGAGGACGGCTCCTGCGCCGGCGCCCTTACCCGCCTTCTTCTTCCCGCCGGCGATCCCACCGACCGCCGCGCCCACGGCCGCGCCGCGTGCCGCCCCGCTGACCGTGCCCGCGACCCGGGCATCGTAGTTCGGACCGGTCGGTCCGCTGTGGGCCTGGCTGCTGGCCCACCGCTGACACTCGGCGGTGTCGATGTCCTGGTCGCGCTGGCTCTGGCCCTTCGCCGGATACACGAACACGTTCGACTGGGCGGCGGCGATACCCGCAACGAGCAGGATTCCGGTGACGGTCATCGTCAGTGTGCGCATGTCGTCACCCTTTCCGCTGCACGCCTTGGCGAGCGAAGAACTCGGCAACGCGCTTGCCCCAGAGGTTGGCGGCCGCCTCGACGTCTGCCCACTTGGACATCATGGTGGTCAAGCTCTTCTGTCCGGCGCGCGCGTCGACGGCGGCCATCAGCAGTCGGTCGCTGATCTCGTCGCGTCCCTCGATCTCGATCGACGCCGAGCCGACCAGCACGGCGGTGTCGGCGGCGAGCCCACCGAGCGTCGTGAGGATACGCAGTTGGGGAACGACGGTCGTAATCGTGTTGAGGGGGACGTTGGCTCCCTTCGCCTGCGTGAGGGCGGCGCGGACCTGGATCGTCTGCGGCCCCGGCTCCTCAGCCATCAAGAACCGCTCGCTCAACGCGTCGTAGAGCGCCTTGTAGAGGATGTCGGTCAGCAGTTGCTGATCCGCATCCGACAGCTTCGCCTGGCTCGGGCTCGATGCCCACAACGTGACGGAATCCAGATGGATCGCATGATAGTCTGACCAATTCACGCCCGGGGTGATGTAGACTTGGAGAAAGTCGTTGGCCGGACTCTTTTCGAGCCGCGAGTAGTCCCCGAGGAAGCCGCTCGGGGCCGGAGGCTGCCGGCGCGCACGGACCCCGCTACAGCCGGACGAGCCGACCAGGACGGTCGCCGCCAGGACGGTCGCCGCTACCAATTGCCAGCGATTGCGAGTCGGAAGCATTCGCACCTCCCGTGCCTTCTAGGATGGGAAGAACGTGACTTTGCCGGTCGCGACGTCGTACATCGCACCGACCAACCGCACCGTCCCATCATCGAGGGACTTGGCGAGGTACGGGCTCTTCTCATGGATCTGCTTCATCGACAGAAGGACGTTCTGCTCGGCCACCTTGGTCACGCACGCGTCGTTTTTCGCGTCGTGACATCGGGCCGTCTCGGCGGCGGGTCGGATCTTGGCGAGGAGGCCGGTCAGGCTGCCGAGCTCGACGCCCTCAATGGCGCCTTTGACGGCGCCGCAGCTGGTGTGCCCCAGGACGACGATGAGCTTCGCGCCCACGTGGACGGCGTACTCGAGGCTCCCGACCTCGTCGTCGTTCACGACGTTGCCGGCCACACGCACGGTGAACACGTCACCAATGCCCTGGTCGAACACCACTTCGACGGGCACGCGCGAGTCCATGCAACCGAGCACGGCGGCGAACGGGTACTGTCCGGTTGCGGTGGCCACGACCTTGGCGGACCAGTTGCGCCGTTTGCTCGAGTTGGAGACGAACCGTGCGTTCCCGACCTTGAGCGCTTCGAGGGCACTCGCCGGCGTCATCGCGGCTTGCGAGTCGCGTGTGTGCACCTGCGGCTTGCCAGGCGCAGCCGCCAGACCTTTCTCGCCGGCGACCCCATGGACGGGGGCCAGAATACAAAGAAGGACCGTCGCGATGCAGCGGTTGATCGTCATCGGCGCAGCCGTACAACAGCACTTCGTGTCGTGTCAAAGAGCAAGAAGGCGCGGCTTGCTGGGACACCTCGCGCTTGGCAGAGTCGCGCAACCATGGCGCTGCAACTCCGAGGAGCAGGTCTCCTTCTCCTGTGCGCAACGGTGTCTCTCGGCTGTGCGCCGTATCACGTCCGGCCTCTGACCAGCGTGCCCTTGCTGCTCGAGCGCGCTGCGACGCAAACGCGGGCGGGAATCCGAGTGACGGTCGCCGTCCCGAGCGACGAAGAGAGCGCCCGCCTGTTCGGCGTGCCACTCGCGAGCAACGGCATTCAGCCGGTGTGGCTGGACATCGACAACGGCACCGACCTGCCGTACTGGTTCATGCCCTCCAACCTCGACCCCGGCTACTTCACTCCACTCGAAGCAGCCAACCGGGCGCGCTACCGGCTGCGGCCGGGCGCCAACGAAAGCATGCGGACCCACTTTCTCGCCGGTGTCATCGAGCCCTTCATCGGGGCGCGACAGCACAGTGCCGGATGGCTGTTCACCAATCTCGATCAGGGCGTCAAGCCGATCAACGTCGACCTGATCGGGGCGCGTCGTCTCGTGGAGTTCTTCTTCTTCGTTCGCATTCCGGGGCTACGCACGGACTATCGCGAGGAGGATCACGAGCAGATCTACGGGACCGATCAGATCCAGGACGTGGACGAGAGCGCGCTTCGGGAGGCGTTGGAGCGAATGCCATGTTGCGCGACCACGAAGAATGGTAGCGGCCTCGAGGATCCGCTCAACTTCGTATTGATCGGGACTCAGGACGAGATTTTGCCGAGCTTCGCGCGTACGGGTTGGCACATGGCGGAGGTCCTGCGCCCTGGCGCGGCGCTCAGGGCGTTCTGGTCGTACTTCTTCGGTCATCAGTATCGGTACGCGCCCATCGGCGCGGTCTACGCGTTCGATCGCCGTCAGGATCTGTCGCTACAGAAGACGCGGGAAACGGCACGGGAACGTAACCACCTGCGGTTGTGGCAGACGCGTCTGCGTTTCGAGGGAAAGCCCGTTTGGATCGGCCAGATCAGTCGCGACATCGGATTGTCGTTCGGCCTCAAGGGAATCGTCACGCACGAGGTGGATCCCGACGTGGACGAGGCTCGGGCATATCTGCTGCAGGACATGCTGCGCTCGCAGAGGCTGGCTGGTTTCGGCTGGGTGAAAGGGGTGGGGTCGACGCCGTCGTCGGCCCCGCGCCACATGGCAGACGGCACCCCCTTCTTCACTGACGGGCTCCGTGCCGTGATGACGTTCGGAGACGAGCCGACTTCCCTCGAGGAGATCCGTCTCTTCGAGTGGGAAGGCATGCCCGCACGCTGAGCCGTCGGAAGAGACGCCCCACGTGACGCCATCTGCATCCGCGCCGTCGGACTCGCATGCTTCGCATCCCGGCGGAGGGGTGGCGCGGGGCCTGGCGCTGCTCGCCTGTACGGTCGTCGCGCTTGCCCTTGCGAACTCGCCGTGGGCCGGTGTGTACGCGCGCCTGCTGGAGATGCCGATCGGCGTCGGCCTACCGGGTCACGCCCTCGTGCTGTCGTTGCGCCACTGGATCGACGACGCCGCGATGGCCGTGTTCTTCCTGCTCGTCGGTCTGGAGATCAAACGCGAGCTCCTGGGTGGCGAGCTCAAGTCCGCGCGCGGTGCCGCGTTGCCGATCGCCGGAGCGCTCGGTGGCACGCTGCTCCCGGCGCTCCTTTACGTGGTGGTGAACGGAAGTGGGGAAGGCGCGCGCGGATGGGCCATTCCCATGGCAACCGACATCGCGTTCGCGCTCGGCATCCTCGCCCTGCTGGGTCCGCGCGTACCGGTCGGGCTGCGGGCCTTTCTCGCGGCGCTTGCGATCGTCGACGACGTGGGCGCGGTGCTCGTCATCGCCGTCTTCTATACGGCCGAGCTCCACGTGACCGCACTCGCGGCGGCGGGGGCGATCACGACCGCGCTCGTGGCACTCAACCGGGCGGGCGTGCGCTCGCTGCTCCCCTATCTCGCCCTCGGCGTCGGGCTCTGGATGGCCGTACACGCGTCCGGCGTCCACGCGACCGTCGCGGGCGTGGTGCTCGCGATGACCATCCCCTGGCACCCTGGTCGCGACGCGACGGACTCCGAGTCTCCGCTCGTCCGTTTGGAGCACGCGATCGACCGGCCCGTTGGATTCGTCGTGATGCCGGTCTTCGCGCTCGCGAGCGCTGGCGTCGGGTTGACCGCGTTTGGGGATGCGCTCGGGAGCCCGATCGCGCTCGGCATCGCGCTCGGGTTGGTGGTGGGCAAGCCGCTCGGCATCACGCTCGCCAGCTGGCTCGCCGTGCGGTCGGGTCTGGCCACGCTGCCGGCGAGGGTCACGTGGGCCTCACTGCACGGCGTGTCGTGGCTCGCCGGAATCGGCTTCACCATGGCACTCTTCATCGCGACGCTCGCCTTCGAGACCACGCCGCGCCTCGCGATCGCGAAAGCCGCGATACTTGCGGCGTCGATCGTCGCCGGTGCGCTGGGCTACGAGATCCTGCGACGACACGCCGCCGCGTAAGGATCGAAATAGGATGAGGCGATCGCGCCGGGCAAATTTCGTTGCCCCGCGGCGATTCGCCGTGCTAAGAGCGCCGCTTCCGACATCGACCAGCGCACGCGATATCGCGCACAAGGAGCGCTCATGATCCCGGCTGGCGCCGTCCGTCGCATCTTCCGTCACCTTCTCGCGGTCGTGGCACTCCTGACGCTGCAGATCCTCACGCCGTCGACTCGCACCGCGATCGCGGGCTTCATCTGCTCCTGTGATCCCATCTGCACGTCTAACTGCTGCGATCCCGAGGACTGCACGGCTCCGGCAACGGTCGCGCCAACGCTGACACCAACCATTTCGCCGACCGACACGCCGACGCCGACCGATACTGCGACGCCGACCGACACTCCAACACCCACCGACACCGCGACGCCGACGGATACGCCGTCGCCGACCCCAAGCTTGAGCGTCGCTCCGGCGACCATGTCGCCGGCCGGGACGCCGACGCCCGCGGTGCTCAATCACTTCGAGTGCTACGAGGTCCACCCGACCGCGTCGACGTCGCACACGGTCACGCTCGACGACCAGTTCGGGGACGGCACCGTGCGCGTGCGCCATCCGAAGCGCATCTGCAATCCCGCGGCCAAGAACACCGAGGATCCGACGGCGGTGAACGCTCCGGACCATCTCGTGGGCTACCCGATCTTCCAGTTGTCGCCGCGCTTCCGTCGCATTCGCGACGTGCGCGTCGTCAACCAGTTCCATCCGTTCGACGACCCGCTGCGAGTCGACCTCGTGCGGCCCGACTACATCCTGGTGCCGAGCGCGAAGACCTTGACCCCACCAGTCGTGCCGATCGTGCCGTCGATCGAGCACTTCAAGTGCTATCGCGTCGAGGGGGCGCGTTTCCGGCAGTCGGGGGTGACGATCGAGGACGAGTTCGGGTCGATCGTGGTCGACATCAAGCGGCCGCGACGGCTGTGCGTCCCGGCAATCAAAAACGAGGAGGGATCGCTCGTCGACGCGGTGTCGCACCTCATGTGCTACGAGGTGCGGATCGAGGGGACGTCCCCCTTCGCGCCCGCGGGCACGATCTTCGTCAACAACCAGTTCGGCGACGATCAGTTCAACAGCTTCCGCACGCGCGAGCTGTGTGTGCCGTCGCTGAAGAACCCCGGTCCGGGCACCGCGACGCCTACCCCGACCCCGACCGCCACGCCGACCCAGACTGACACGCCGACGCCGACCGCGTCGCCGTCGCCCGGGTGCAGTCTCTCGGGAGGCGTATGCGACGGTCCGTGCCCAGCGACTGAAACGTGCCTCTTCTCCAACGGCGCCTGCTCGTGTCAGCCCCTCGGCTCCGTGTGCGGCGGGACGGCGCAAAGCACGACCTGCGGCGGGCTCTGCACGGGAGCGGACGAGGCGTGCTTCATCACCCTCAATCTCGACTGCGTTTGCGCCGTGCCATGCGGCGACACCGCTCCGATGTGCAACGGCGGGTGCCCGATATTGACCGTATGCACACCCATCGCCGGGGGCGGCTGCACGTGCCAGGGCCCCTGATGCCTCGCCCACGCGCCGATGAGCGATCCGCTCCGACGCATCGACGCGCAGATAACACGGCGCACCACAGCACCCAGGCCGTGGCTCCACTGACCGTCCGGCGCGTTTGACTGCCCCGGGCAGCGGCAGGAGAAACAATGGCATGGAGCTTACAGAACTGAACGAGGACGAGCGCATCGCGCTCGTGGTGCTGCTGGAGGCCGTCGTCGCCGCCGACGGCGAGGTTTCACGCGAGGAGTTGACGGAGATCAAGCGGGTGATCGCCGCGATCGGCGCGGGCCCGTACCGCGCCGCCGTCGCTGCCGCCGATGCACACTTCGAATCGGACGAAGCAGCCCGGGCGTTTCTCCTCAAGATCGAACGCCCGGAGGCGCGCGCGTTGCTCTACGAGACCGCGCTCGAGGCGGCGCTGGCGCATGGCGTAGCAGGTAGTGAATCCGAGCTGCTCACCTGGCTCCAGGAGCAATGGAAGGTCGCGGTTCGCTTCGATCGCCCCGAGAGCACCTGAATTTGTCATGGCTCGTCGTGACGCCGCACGAAGCGACTTCAGGAGGGAGCCGATGGTGAACCGACGGAAAAACGTAGGAAGTGCTCGGGCCCTGCGCTGCACGGCGTGGAAGTTGGTGGGCGGTCTCCCGTTCCTGTGGATGCTAGTCGCCGCCGTGAATGTCACCCCGACTTCCGCCGAGGATTGGCCGAGCAACGGTATCGTCCGCGACGGCATCGACACCCGGAACACCCGTGAGGGCATCGATACGCCCAACAACACGCGCAACGGCACCGACCATTCGGGAATCGTGAGAGACGGCATCGACCGCGATCACGACAACACGGGGATCACAGATGAGGGTATCGAGAAGGGCGGTCTCGACGACGATACCGAGCACCCGGACGCGCCCGCGCAGCAGAAGTAACGAATAGGGCCGCTGCGGCAACGGCGGAGCGGACGATGAGCCGTATGACCCGCTCAGTACAGTTGCTTCAAGCTGGCGCAATTCACGTGAGACCGGGCCCCTCAGCGCTTAGCGGCGCGGATTTCCGGTGAAACCGCTTGACCGCCGGGCAGCACATCCCGGAACATGTCGGCGTTCGGCATCCGAAGAATATGCCGACGTATTGTCGTCGCTGAGACCCTGATGCGCCACCCTCGGAATCCTCGTGAAAGCCCGCGGGCCCGCGTCGTTGACCGGGGTGGAATCCTGTTTGTCGCCGCGCTCGCCGTGGTGGGATTCCTGGCGCCCGTCTGGTCGGCGAGCGACGCCGAGCCCCGCATCGACCCGGCCGGCGCTGCCAATACGCTACCGGTCTGCGGCCCGGCGCAATGGGCTCTCTCGGGGACGGTGCCGATCGGCAACCTCGTCGTCGGCAGCGTCGTCCAGACGCTCGTTCTCGGTGAGGGCGGCACGATCGCGCTCACCGGCGCGTGCCCCGCCGTCGCCGCGAAGGTCACGGCGACGCACAAGGGGACCGTGGTGAAGGCGAAGTGGCCGCAGGGCGCCTGCGGCGGCGTCGACGGCGCTGCGCGGCTCACAGCGACCATCGAGCCGACATGCGTGACTGTGAGCGGCAAGCTCACCGCCCACGCGGTGAAGGCAGCGTTCACCGCCACCCGCTCCCCCTGCGACGTCGGGCTCCTCGACACCGGCGGTGACCCGCGCTGCGTCACGCGGTTGATCGACGTGGGCACGGCCGAGGCGACGACCACGCTCGACGAAAGCGGCTGCCTCGCGGCGGACCTGACGCTCGTGTCGCTGACCGGCGTCTCGGCGTTCCTGGCCCAGGGAAGCTGCCTCACCTCGCGCGGCAAGGCCCTCAAGTCCACCGTCGATCTCGCGCTCGACGACGCAGGCGGCGCTCCGACCCGCCCGGGGAT
>DASXLI010000099.1:0-63075 GCA_036496285.1 Binatia bacterium | reverse complement strand
GCGCCACACCTCGGGCGATGGCCGGACCGTTCCTCAGCTTCGGCGAGCAGGCGCTGCACTATTTCAACCGCGAGCACGAGGACGTGGGGCGCGAGCCGATCACCTCACCGGCGGCGTGGCGTGCCGCCGACGTCGCGCGCAGCGATGCCTGGACCGACACGCTCGCTCCGGCCGACGTCGCCGAGCTCGAGCGTGCCGTGGACGCCGTGCGGACACGCGGTATCGCCATGGGTGCCATGCGGCGTGACGATTTCCCGCTGCCGGCACTCGCGGCACGCATCGCCGCGTGGCGGCGCGAGCTCAGCGACGGGCACGGCTTCCTCGTCGTGCGCGGCGTGCCGGTCGAGCGCTGGAGCGAGGAGCAGGCGTCGTTCGCCTACTGGGGGCTCGGCCTGCACCTCGGACGGCCGGGCGCGCAGAACCCGCAGGACGAGCTGCTCGGGCACGTCGTGGATACCGGCGAGGACGCCGCCAATCCGCACGTGCGGCGCTACCGGACGGCGGGCGACATCGCCTACCACTGCGACCTGGCCGACGTCGTCGGCCTGCTCTGCCTGCGGACGGCGAAGAGCGGCGGCGCGAGCCGCATCGTAAGCTCGGTCTCGATCTACAATGAGCTGCTGCGCCGCCGCCCCGATCTCGTCGCGCGCCTCTACGAGCCCTTCCATCTCGACCGCCGGGACGAGCACGGCACGGGCGCGCCCTGGGTGCCGGTGATCCCCTGCCGCCACGCGCACGGCCGGCTCCGCACCTTCTACCACAGCGACTACTTCCGCTCCGCGGTGCGCCACGCCGACGTGCCGCCCTTCACCGACGACGAGCGCGCGCTGCTCGATCTCTACGAGGCGATTGCGAACGATCCGCAGCTCCGTCTCGACATGCAGTTCGCGCCGGGCGACATCCAGCTCGTGTCGAACCACGTCATCCTGCATGCGCGGACCGCCTACGAGGACCATCCGGAGCCGGAGCGCCGACGGCACCTGCTGCGGCTCTGGCTGTCGCTCGACTGAGCCGTTCGTCCGGCGCGGCGTCGCGTCAGGTTCTTGGCGTTGGCGGCCGCACGCTGCCCGGACGCGTGACAGCGCCGCGTGCATGCCCGCGATCCGACGCGCACTTGCGATGGGCATGGCGCATGCTTTCTCGCCGGTAGGAGGCACGACATGAAGCCGAGCTACCCACGAGTCGAGGTTCCGGGCGATCGCCACGACGGCATCATGGCCCGTGATGGACACCTGGTCGCCATCTCGCGCACGCGCGCCGTGTGGCGTTTCGGCTATCCGAGCTGCTCGGCGGCGGCGATCGCCTTCGGTGCCGACACGCGCGACGGCTTCAAGTGGGCGCTCGCCACCCACGGCGGCGAGGTGCTCGCCGAGTACTGCGGCCGCCCGTCGCAGCTCCCCGAGCGCTTCCGGCGCGTGATCGAGGCGCCGCTCGCCTAGAGGCGAGCCGGAACGTGGTCGACTTCGAGAGCGGCGGCTGCGCGATGCCGGTCGGCAACTGCGCGGCGACCGCGACGCCCACGCCCACGGCGACCCCGGCCTGCGGCAACGGCATCATCGAGCAGGGCGAGGTGTGCAAGCTGCCGAACCTCAACTGTCCGGCGCTGCAGAGCTGTCTCGACACCTGCACGCGCTGCGGGCTCTTCCAGTCCCGCAGCACACGCGGAATCAGAACAGCTTCTTGCAGCCCACCTTCTCCGGCGTCGAGTACGGGATGCATGCCATTGCGTCGAGGTAGGCGCATTGGTTCGGCGAGCCGGGGCGCAACTGGACCACGCCCATCTGCGTGGTGAAGAAATCGTTCGTCGGAAATCCCGGGATCGAGACGTTCTTCCCCTTCACCACGACCTTGGTGATGATCGGCGCCTTCTTGCCGACCTTCACCGCGACGCCCGTGATGCCCATGAAGCCGGCGGCATTCTTGTACTTGAATGCCGTGTGCGTCGAGTTGACGATCCAGCCGATCTTCAGGACTGGGTCGTACGCCCCACCCGGGATCGTCACATCGTAGTGCATGACGGGATTCGCGTAGAAGTTCGCCGTCTCGCCGACGAAGACGCGCACCCCGGTCGTCACGGGGTCGAGGGGCGGCGACGTCGGAACCAGTACCTTGCCGGTGAGCACCAGCTTCTCGTCACCCGGCGGCGTCGCAATGTTCGCAACCTTGAGCTTCGCGCCTTTGAGCGGCAGGCGTTCGCCGAGCTGCGTGCACGAGTCGCAGACGTCGCCGACGCCGTCGCCGTCTCGGTCGCGCTGACGCGCATCCGCATCATCTGGACAGGAGTCGCAGGCGTCGGGGATGCCGTCGCCGTCCCCGTCAGGGTCGGCGCTCACGTCGTTCGCGCCGCTCTCCAGCCGCGCGACGGCGAAGTCCACAGGGATACCGATGTTGTAGAAGACAACGATCTTGTCGTCGCTCTGTCGCGCCACGCCCCACGCGGGTCGGAGGATGTCGTCGGAAGAGCCGCACGTTCCATATCCCGGATCGGCGACACCGTCGGTGCGGATACGGAGCAGATGCCACGGTTGAGAAGAGCCGTTGCCGAAGACTCCGACGACGAGGCTGTCGTCCGATTGAAGGGCTGCCGACACGTTGTCGCCGGCGTAGAGAACGACTCCATCCGCGCCATACGAGGTATCGAGCGTTCCGTTGGCGAGAAATCGCGCGATGACGACCTTGGAGCGGTAGACCGTCTGATCCGTATACGAGGTGCCGTTCACGATCGCGAGGAGCTTCCCGTCCGACTGCACGAGGACGTTGACCGGCAGCGTCGCCACGTGGAACGGGTCCAGGTACGCGCCGGTGATGAACGGCACCTCCGCGCTGCCCGCCATGCCGAAGCCCGTGTCGACGGTGCCGTTGGAGTTGAGCCGTCGGAGAACGGTTCGGCTCTGGAAGGGCAGCGGCGTCACATTGACGAGCAACAGGAGCTTGCCATCAGCTTGTTCGGTGATGGCTCCGACGGCCTCCGATGCGAGCTGCAGTTGCCCCCCGGCAAAGGAGCTGTCCACCGTGCCGCCGTCGAGCAAACGTGTAACGGTTCCGGCGCCAGTCGTGGTCGTGACGCCCGTCACGAGGATCTTTCCGTCCGACTGAAGCGCGAGCCAGATCGGGAGACCCGGAATCGACGCTTGGCCGCCCGACCCGAAGGAGGCGTCCAGCGTACCGTCCGCCTGGAATCGGACCACGATGATGGAATCTTGCGCCGGGAAGTTGCGGCCCATGATGAGAATGCGTCCGCTCGCATCAACGCGCATCGCGCCAAGGTTCTGCACGGAGAGGCCGCTCGGAAGACTCGCGACACCGCCGGATCCGAAGGTCGCGTCCGCCGAGCCGTCGGGCAGGAACTTCCGCACCGCGTCGCTATTGCCGAGCACGAATGCGCCCTCGGGTGAGCTGGGGACGAGCGCAAAGTTTCCCGCGCTTCCATTCGGCACCTCGACGATGCCGCTGTTTCCGTAGGTGATGTCGAGGTTGCCGGGGCTCGCCCACGTGGTTGCGGCGGTCAGCAGCAGCGCGGTGATGATCAGCGAAGCAGATCTCATGAGGCCACCTCCAGGAAGTATCGACGAGGCGGATGGCCCCGGGCTTTTCGTGGCCGCAGTGTTCACGAACGCGATCGCTGCTGTCAACTGAAACCGGCAACCCGTGGCGTCTTCGGCGTCGACGCGACGCATCGCCGGTAGTGGAATTGTATAGCGATTACGATAGCTAGTAGGAACACCTGCGCCGAAACGGAGCGATGCGTCCGGCGAACAGCCTCCTCGTCGACTTCGTCACGTGCTCGCGAGCGTGATCAGAAGGAGCGCGAACCGATACCCGAGAAAGATACCCGCGATGCCGACCACCAGGCTCGTAACCTGAAGGAGGCGACGCGCTCCGTCCGCGCGATAGACCGTACCGATCGCCAGGTACAGATAGACGGCGCACACGGCGAGATTGAGCAGCGAGAGTACGTGGTCGAAGGTTTCGGAGCGGAGGCCGGCCCCGCCGGCGAGCACAGCGGCAAACACGACGACCAAGGCGGCGCACAAGACCAACAAGAGGAAGGCGTAGAAGTGCAGGGCAAAGACCGCGTGCGTGATGAACGGCTGCCCGGCGCGGCGAAACGACATGGGCAGCAAGGCTGAGAACGCGAGGACCATCAGAAAGACGAGTGACTTCGCGTTGAGGGTCACCGCATGGTCGAAGACCGGAGCGTAGTCCGCGAAGCTTTGCGACGTCCCTTCCAGCCGTGATGCGACGAGCTGTTCTGCCACGGGGCTCCACATTTGACTGTGCAGATGGTCGATGAGCGACGTCGAGAAGATCATGTTGCCCGTCAGGGACTGCATCGCGAAGAAGAGCACGTTGGCGACCAGAAACAGCTGCACCGGCGCGATGTAGGGTTTGCGGAGGCCCTGCACGTAGGCGGTGGTCAACCGGCCGGGATGCACGACGAGACAGCGGACGCTGCGGAGCAGCCGGCCGTCGATGTCGACGATTGCGAGCGCGGCCTGCCGCAGGAGGCCGCCGAGCGTCAGGTCACGTGCCCCGAGCCTCTGCTCACCGCAGGAGGGGCAATAGGTCGTGGCGACGATCTCGTCGCAGCTCGGGCAGGTCCAGGCCGGAATCCTCGTCATCGGCTTGACCACCTTCGCCTGTTTTGGGCCCGAGGGCGAATCGTGACATTGCTCGAGGGCCTGCCATGTACGCCAACCTCCCCGCGCTGACGAAGGCGACGCTGTTCTTCGTTCTGGCGTTCGGGCTCTGTCTCATGGTGGCGCTCATGGAGCCGCTCTTCGGGGCCCGCACCCCGATCGTCGCCATGCCGACCGCGCTCGGCGCGCATCGAGCTGGCGTGCGGGGCTGGGGCCTGGCGGTGCTGCTTCCGGCGCTAGTCCTCGGCGCGGCGTACGGCGCCGTCTGGCTGAGCGGGGTCGGCACGTTCAGTCCACCTCGCCAGTCCGGCAGCGTGCTCTCCCTCGCGCTCGACGTCGGTGTCGCGATCGTCGTCACGACGCTCATCTTCACGGTCGGCGAAGAAGTCGGCTGGCGAGGGTATCTCCTGCCTCATTTGATGAGCGTGGGACCGCGCCGGGCATTGCTCCTGAGTGGATTCCTGCATGGCGTCTGGCATTTGCCGGTCATGATCGGGACGCTTCACTACCATGGTCTCGGCAGTCGCTTCATCGTCGTGCCGTTGTTTCTGTGCACGCTCACGGCGGCGGGCGTGTGCTACGGCTATCTGCGACTCACGACCGCCAGCGTCTGGCCGGCCGCCATCGCCCACGGCAGCTTCAACGTCATGTGGGAGCGGTTGCAGGCGAGCACGGTCACGACGTCACCGCTGGCCCTCGAGTATCTCGCCGGCGAGAGCGGGGTGCTGACCCTGGCGGCGTTGGTGGGCGCGGCCGTGTGGCTCGCGCGGCGACTGCCGCTTCCAACGCGCGCGGCCTACGACGCGGCCAGCTAGCACCGACGCCCAGCTACGTGCGCGTCGCGCTAGCGGCTCTCGACGATCTCGGCGGAGAAGGACGCGCCCTACTGCGTGCCCTGCCCGCCGACCGACCAGTTGCCGCCGCTCATCACGAGGTCGACGGGCTGGGCTACGGCACCAGGACGGCGGCGCCCTCGATGCGACCCTCACGCACTCGCGCGAGGGCGTCGTTTGCTTGCACGAGCGGCAGTGCGACGGTGGACGTGCGGACGGGAATGCGCGCCGCGAGCGCGAGGAACTCGTCGCCGTCGCGGCGCGTGAGGTTGGCAACCGAGCGCACCACGCGCTCCTCCCAGAGGAGATCGTAGGGGAAGCCCGGGATGTCGCTCATGTGGATCCCGGCGCACACCACGGTGCCGCCCTTGGCGGTCGCCGCGAGCGCAGACGGCACGAGGGCACCGACGGGCGCGAAGATGAGCGCCGCGTCGAGCGGCTCCGGCGGCCGCGCGTCCGAGCCGCCGGCCCACTCGGCGCCGAGCGTGCGGGCGAAGCGCTGCCCGGCCTCGTCGCCCGGACGCGTGAAGGCAAAGACGCGCTGGCCGCGGTGGCGCGCCACCTGGATCGCGATGTGCGCCGCGGCGCCGAAGCCGTAGAGCCCGAGGCGCGGGGCGTCGCCCGCGAGGCAAAGCGCGCGGTAGCCGATCAGCCCGGCGCAGAGGAGCGGCGCGGCCTCGACGTCGCCGACGCTCGCCGGCAGCGGGAAGCAGAAACGCGCGTCCGCGGCCGCGTACTCGCCGTAGCCGCCGTCGATCTGGTAGCCGGTGAAGCGGGCGCGGTCGCAGAGGTTCTCGCGGCCGCTCCGGCAGTAGGCGCACTCGCCGCACGTCCAGCCGAGCCACGGGACGCCGACCCGGTCGCCGACGCGCGGCTGCGCGACGCCGTCGCCCGCCGCGACGACGTGGCCGACGATCTCGTGCCCAAGCACGAGCGGCAGCTTCGGACGGGTGAGCTCGCCGTCGACGATGTGCAGATCGGTGCGGCAGACGCCGCAGGCGGCGACGCGCAGCACCACCTCGCCCGGACCGGGCTCCGGCCGCGGCCGATCCGCGTCGAGCCTGAGCGGCGCATGTGCCCGATCGAGTACCATGGCCCGCATCGATCCGCTCCCGTGTACGAGCCTAGCACGGGCGCACGCTGCACGCGCCGGGACGCCCGCGTCAGGTCCAGAGCGCGAGGTCGCCGGTCGCGAGCACCCGGACGGCGATGAGCGCGTTCGTCGTCGCGTGTGCCAGCACGGCGTCGCCGAGCTCGCCGCGCCGGCGCATGCACAGGAAGTAGAGCGCGCCGGCGACCGTCGCGGCGAGCACGCGGGTGTGCATGGCGCCGAAGAGGAGCGACGACGCCGCGCAGGCGAAGACGGCGCGCGCCGCCGGCGCGAGCCGCGCGCCGCTCGCGTCCACGAGGCGCCGGCCGAGATAGCCACGGAACGCGAGCTCCTCCGCGAGCGGCACCGCGACGACGGAGCCGAGTACACGGCACGCGAGCCAGAGGACGGCCGCGCCGCGCGGCAGGCCGCCGAGCGCGGCGTCGAGCGGCAGCGCCGGCGGGGCGGCCGGCTCGAGCGCCATCCACAGGACGAACGCGAGTGCGCCGCAGCCGATCGCGCCCCACGACCACGTGAAGGAGAGCGGACGATACACGCGGCGCAGCTGCCAGAGCGTCGCGAGCACGGCGGCGACGCGCAGCGGGTACGCGAGGTCGGGCGTCCCCCTGGAAACGAGGCCCGTGAGCATCATCGTGCCCACCAGCACGAGGAACGGCAACAGGTACGCCGCCGCGCCGGTGTCGGTCGCGGTCTCCGCGTGCACGGTGGGCGTCGGCGCCTCCGCACGTGCGAAGACGCGTGTCCGGCTCGCCATGGTGGCGAGGCCGAGGGCGACCGCGCAAAAGAGCAGCGCGCCGCTGTAGGTGTGGAAGCCGCCGAGCGCGACGTCGGGCGAGATCCAGGTGCCGACCGCGATCAGCGCGGCCAGGCGCACGGCGTTCGCGAGCCAGATCGCCGCCGTGCCGATCGGCACCAGCAGGAACGCACGCGGGAAGCGCAGCGCGCGGCGGCAGAGCCAGAGGTAGGCCGCGAGGAAGACCCACACGAGGCCGATGCCCTCGTAGCCGGAGCACGCGCTCAGGATGCGCACGGAGAATCGGCTCGTGCCGACGACCAGGCCCGGCGCGTCCACGACGACGTCGGACGCGACGCACCGCACGAGCCAGGCGACGAGGGCGAGCGTCGAGTCGCGGAGCGGCTCCCACCACGTCTCGGTCCAGAGGCCCGCCATCCAGGCCGCGAGGCCGACGCCGACCGCGGCGGCGAGCAGGGAGCCGGTCCGCCGCGTGAGCCGCGCGAGCACGCGCGGCGGCCAGAGGCACAGCACCCAGAGAAGCAGCGTAGCTGCGCCGATCCCGAGCCAGCTCGCGATCCAGGGCCATTGCGACGCGGCGCTCGCGAAGCCGCCCTCGAGGATCGCGGCGGTCAGCCGGGCGAAGAGCGCGAACGCGACGAGGTGCGCGAGGAGAAAGGGCCAGACGCGCTCCCGCGGCCGGAGCTCGGACGACGTCCGGCGCAGCTCACGGCGCAGGCGGTCGCCGCCGATCAGGATCGCGGCGGTCGCGATCGCGAGGCCGAGCGGCGGCAGGAACATCTTCACGTCCCACAGCGCCTCGGCCCACCACGCCTGCCCGCTCCGGCGGAGCGTCGTGGTGTCGAACCGCAGCATGAGCGCGACGAACTCTGCCCCGAGGAGGGCGAGAAGCCCGACGCCGCCCGGTCGGGGCACCGCAAGGCGCGCCCCGCTCGCGTCGCGCATCGCGGCCACGGGACGGATCAGCGTGGCCGGCGGTCGAGGACGACGAGGAGACCGCCGACCACGAGCGCGATCGCGGTCGCGACGACGCCGCCGTCGATCTCGGGAGCGGCCGGCGAGTTGGAGCGTCCGGCGTCGAAGCCGCCGTGCTCCGAGCTCGCGCCCCGCATGGCGGCGATCTCGCCGGGATCGCCGCGGTGGCCCATGGCGAATGCCGGAACGGCGCTCGTCACGAGGAGCCCGACGCCGAGAAGGGCGCCGAGAAGGAAGCGATCGCATCGTCGTCTGGCGTCCATCGAACGTCTACGGGAGCACATCGTGTGCCACACGACGGATGCGCTGGCGTGGGCCTTAGGACGTCGGCGGGCGCATGAGTGACACATGCGTGTGCCACCGGCGCGCACCTGCGCCGCGGAGCGCACAGCCGGACGCTCGCGAACGGCGCCGTCCGCCACGACAACTCGCATGCCGCGATACGAATGCCGATTGCCTCGGGCCCGGGTCCCACGCGTACAATCGACGGATGTCAGCGGACGGGGAATCTCTCGGCGACGCCCCCGGAACGACCCCCGTCCCGCGCGCGCTCGCCCGTCGGGTGCCCGTCATCGTCGGCGCGATCGCCGTCGGGCTCGTCCTCCAGCTTCTCCTGCGCCGGCACCTCGCCGACCTCCAGCTCGCGGCGGCGTCCGACCCGATCGCGGCGCGGAGCCAGCTCGCCGGGGAGCTCCGGATCGGTGGTCTCGCCCTCTTCGGCCTGACGGCGCTCCTCGGCGTCGCCTGGACGGTGACCGCGATCCAGGGCTGGCGCATCGGGCGGTTCCCGCCTCGCAGCTCGTGGCTGTGGACCGAGACCCGGGTGTTCACGGGACCGGGGGCCCGCCGGGTCGCGGTCGTCGGCGCCGTGCTCGGCCTCGCCCTGGTCGCGTGCTCGCTCGCGGGAATGGCGCTCACGCTCGAGATGGTCACGCGCCTCCTCACCTGCCGGGCCGCCTGACGCGGCCGTGGACTCGGCTCCGTGGGCGTGTCATGCCTCGCGCCCATCATGGACAAGAGCGACGTCGTCATCCCGTCCGGCATGGAGGCGTACTACGACCGCCTCCACTTCGCGCCCGCCGTTCGCGCCGATGACCGGCTGTACTGCGCCGGCGTGATCGGCGTCGGTCCAGACGGCAAGGCCTCCGACGATCCCGAGGCGCAGTTCACGCAGGCGTTCGAGCTGCTCGGATCCGTCCTCGCGGCGGGCGGCGTCGGCTTCACCGACGTCGTCGACGTGACGACCTTCCACGTCGGCTTGCGCGAGCACGTGCGGACGTTCGCCAAGGTCAAGGATCGCTATCTGCGCGAGCCCTACCCGGCGTGGACCGCGATCGGCGTCTCGGAGCTCCTCGTGCCGGGCGGACTGGTCGAGATCAAGGTCATCGCCCGGCGGCCCTGAAGGACCCGCGCATGGAAGGCCTCGCCGCGAATCCGGCGTTCCGCACCTACGCCCTCTGCTCGGCGATCCTCGCCGCCAAGCTCCTCTACTCGTCGGTCTACACCGGCACGCGCCGGACGAGACACCAGGCGTTCATCAATCCGGAGGACGCCCGCGTCTTCGGCCAGCATGGCACCACCGCGAACCCCGACGAGGCGCCGGCGGTCGCGCACGCGCTGCGCATCCAGCGGAACGACCTCGAGAACATCCCGGCGTTCTTCGCGATCGGGCTCGTCTACGTGCTGCTCGGCGCCAGCGCTCGCGGCGCCGCCTGGTACTGCTGGACGTTCACGATCGCGCGCGTCGCGCACACGGTCATGTACACGAGGAACATCCAGCCGTGGCGGGCGATCGCGTTCGGTGTCGGCGCGTTCGCGATGACCGGGATGATCGTGCAGATCCTCATCGCCACCCTGTAGCCACGTCTCGTCCTTTGGGACGATTGATTGTGGCGGTGCGGCGCGCATCATGAGCCGATGCGCAAGCCCCTCCAGGTGTCGGCGGCTCTCGTGTTCCTCGCGCTCGCGGTGCCGGCATGGGCGACGCTCCACGTGATGTGCTACGGCGACTCCATCACGGCGGGCGACCTGCACGACCCCGACGGCAGCTACCCCGGCGTGCTGCAAAGCCGGCGCGCCGATCTCGACGTCGTGAACGAGGGCCTCCCTGGCGACGTCACCGAGAACGTCGAGCGCTTCCGGGCGGCGCTCGCGCAGTGGTCGCCGCAGCTCGTGATCCTGCTGATGGGCGTCAACGATCCCGTGTGCGACCCGGCCGCGACGCCGACCTGCGCCGCGGCGAGCGCAACACCGGAGCGCACCGTCGAGAATCTCCTGCGCATGGCGGGCGAGGCGCGGCGGCACGGCACCACCGTCGTGATCCTGACCCCGACGCCCGTCGTCTGCGACGCGGCGTGCGCGGAGCGGCCGGAGCGCGCCTTCCAGATGGCGGTCCGTCAGGCGTTCACCGGCCGCGTCGCCGAGGAGCTCCGGCATACGCGGCCGCCGCCGGGCATCCGCATCGTCGATCTGCGGGGCAAGTTCACCGAGGCCTCGTGGTCCGACGCCTCACGCGACGGCCTGCATCCCTCCGACACGGGCGTCGGGCGCGTCGCCGACCTGGTCGCGGCGCAGATTCCGCGGCCCGGCGCCGCCGCGACCCGCGTCGCCGCGACGCCGAAGCCCGGCGCCGAGCCCGCCCCCCGGCCCGGAATGGCGCAGCTTCCGGGACGCGGCGCGCATCCGACCGAGCCCGACCCGTTTGTCCGACGCCCTGCGCACCCTTGACCTCTTGACCCACCGTCCGATCGGGTCTCTACGATCGAATATCGGTTGCCGTGCCGTCCCCTCTCTTCCGCAGCCGTTGACCATACCGAACGGTCCGCTTTCGGGAGCACATGCTCCCACGTCGTGCGCAGGACGCGCACCAGGAGGAGAGCCATGTACGCAGGACGCAGCATCGCGCTCGCGGCCGCCATCATCGTGTCGTCGACGACGACGGCCGCAGGTGCGAACTTCTCGAATCGATGTCTCGCCGGTAAGTTCAAATGCGTCGCGAAGAAGAGCGCCGGATTGCTCACGTGCTACGCCAAGGCCGCGGCGCAGGACCTGGACGTCGACCCCGCCTGCCTCGCCAAGGTGCAGGCGAAGTTCGACGGCGGTGCCGACCCCAGCCGCGGCTGTTTCGCGCGGCTCGAATCGAAGATCGACACCGGCTTCTTGTGCCTCACGACCGGCGACACCGGAAGCATGGAGACGCGCATCGACGATTTCGTCAGCGCCGTCCGTGACGCGCTGACCCACCAACCGCCGCCGACGCGGACCCCGACCCCACAGGTACCGACGGGGACCCCGACACCGACCGCGCACGCCACGCCCGGCCCGGTCGACAATCGGCGCTGCACCGGCAACACGGGGCAGACCTGCACGAGCGACGCGGATTGCTCCGGCGTCGGCGGCACCTGCCAGTTCTGGCTGAGCGGCACGGTACCGTTCTCGGGCGGCGGCGTCTCGACCTGCCTCACCTACCAGTTCGACGGCGCGATCACCGGCACCTACGACGTCGACACCGGGGCCAGCGCCAACGCCTGGCCGGTGGTACTGCGCGTCTACAGCGGCCCGACGCTCGCCCAGCCCTGCCCCCCGTGCCAGGGCGACGTAACGCCTGGCGACGGCATTCGCGACGGCGCCTGTCAGTCCGGCGTCAACGCCGGCATGGGCTGCGACGCGAACGGCGCATCGACCCAGTACGGCCCCACGAGCCTCGACTGCCCGCCGCTCAACGGCGCGCTCATCGGCACGTCCAAGCTCGACCTGTCGAGCACGACCGGCACCGACAGCCTCACGCTCGCGGCGACGAGCCCGGATTGCACGGCTCCGGGATTCGGCACCCCGAGGTGTATCGGCGGCCCCAACCAGACCGTTTCTTGCAGCGCGACCTCGGAGTGCCCCGGCGGCCTCTGCCAGACGCCCAAGTGCGCCTGCTCGAGCTGCAACGACGCGGCGGCCGAGCCATGCAGCTCCGACGCCGACTGCCCCGACCCGCCGGGCCCGCTCGGGCCGGTCTGCGGCGGCAAGCACTGCTTCGCCGGCAGCAACGTCGGCGCCGGATGCAACGCAACCAGCGAGTGTCCGGGCAGCGCCTGCGCCAGGCTCGGAGCCAACACCGCGCCGAACCAGTGCGACGACTCCGTCTGCTCGCCGGACGGCGGCAACGAGGGTACGTGCAGCGCCGGCCCGCTCGAGCAGTACTGCGGGCCGGGCGAAACCTTCCGACAGTGCGCCACCGATTCGGACTGCCCGCGTCCCGGCGACACCTGCTCCATCGCCAAGACCCGCGACTGCTTCCGTGACAACGGCATGATCGGCAACGGCATCATCGCGACGGGCAGCGCGGGGGTGCCCGTCGGGCACCAGTCGGACGGCACGCTCGCCTCCGCGCACTGCGCGGCACCGACGCAGGCGGCGGCGGCGAACGCCTCCGCCGGACTCCCCGGTCCCGAACGACTCGAGATTCCGGCGCACGTGACCGACGACGGCGGCGCCTCGTGCCCCACGACGGTCGGCTTCTTCCTCACCTCGGGAAGCGCCGGCATCTTCGACCGTGGCTGGACGGGTCTCGGCCACGACGGCCCGTTCGCCGTGAATGCCGTGGTCACGTTCGGCGTGACCGGCTGCACCGGCTCGCCGCCGAGCTGCGGCAGCTGCAGCTACGCCGGACCGATTCCGAATCCGTAGCAGCAATCGTCGACGGCGCGATGCACGGCTCTCCCGCCGTGCGTCGCGCCGTCGTCACTCAGCTCCCGAGGGCCGCGACGATCTCCGCCGCGGCGCGCTCGCCGGAGCGGATGGCGCCGTCGATGCCGCCGTGGGTGACGGTCGCCGTCTCGGTCCCGGCCCAGTGCAGGCAGCCGACCGCCGGGCGGAGGCTGCGGCCGAAGGTCGTGAGCACGCCCGGCCCGAAGCGCGACAGCATACCACCGCCGATCCACGGCTCCGCCGTCCAGTCCTGCTCCGCGTAGTCGCGCACCCGCGCCGCCTTCGGTCCGAAGCGCAGGCTGAGCGCCTCGACGGCGGCCCGGCTTCGCTCGTCCGCGGCGAGGCCGCTCAGGCGGCGGGCCGCCGCGCCGCTGCAGAAGAGATTCAGGATGCCCGGCGGCGTGCTCGCTCCGCAGGCGTCGAGCGTGAGCGGCAGCGGCGAGTCGGGATCGAGCGACTGGCCGCTGAAGCCCTCGTCGCGCCACCAGGGCTCGTCGTAGACGAGCGCGATCTTCCAGATCGAGCCGAGCGGCATGCGCTGCAGGAGCTGCGCGCGGTCGATCGGCAGCGGCGGGTCGTAGACGATGCGCGCGGCGGTCGCCGCCGGCACCGCGACGATCACGCGCCGCGCCCGCACGACGAGCGCCGGCGACGCGACCGTCGCCCCGTCGCGCCCGTGCGTGATGCGCACCACCGGCGCCTCGAGCCGGACCGCGTCGCCGAGGCGCGCGCAGATGCCGGCGAGCACGGCGCCGGTGCCGCCGACGAGCCGGTCCTGCTGCGCGCCGCCCTCGATCGTGGTCAGGTGGTTCAGGTTCTGGTGCGAGTGGATGAGGTAGAGCGCGTGCAGCAGCGACACCTCGCTCAGGTCCGAGGTGAAGATGTCGTGCAGCACCTGTGTGAGGAGCCGCCGACCGACGCCCGGAAGCGTGTTGCGGTCGATCCACGCGCGCACCGTCCGCGCGTCCCAGCGCTCCGCTCGGGGAGCATCCCACGGCGCCTCGAGCGGCACCTGTCGCGCCAGCCGATCGAGGCGCGCCATCGCGAGGCCGAGGCTCGCGAGCTGGACGGCGCCGACGCCCGGCGGCAGCGCACCGCGGTAGCGCCGCGCCACGCCGCCCTGCACGAGGACGTGCTCGCCGCGTCCCCAGGTCGGGTACGTGGCCACCCCCATCTCCGCGGCGAGCGCGTACGCCCGATCCTGTCCGGGCCCGAGCCAGGCGCCGCCGCGCTCGACCAGGGTGCCGTCGACGAGCCGGTCGGTCCAGGTGCGGCCGCCGATCCGCGCCGCCGCCTCGAGCACCACGACCGCGCGCCCCGCCTGCCGCAGGCGCAGGGCGGCGGTCAGGCCGGCGAAACCCGCGCCGGCCACGCAGACGTCGGTTTCGAGGGTCGTCACGCGTCTCTTTGAGCAAAAAGGCGCGTCCGGCTCCATCCCGCGACGCACCCCACCTTGACGCGATGCCTGCCGGCCTCCTACTGGAAAGCATGACGCTCACCGACTGGTACGCCCATGGCAACCGGGCGCCGGTGAAGCTCGCGAGCGGCTCCTTCGGCATCTTCAGCCGACACGACGGCCACGGCCCCTGGTGCACGCTCTTCCACGGCTTCCCCACCTCGTCGTGGGACTGGCATTACGTGTGGCCGGCGGTGACGGCGCGGCGGCGCGCGCTGACCTTCGACTTCCTCGGCTTCGGCGACTCCGAGAAGCCGCGCGAGCACGTCTACAGCATCCACGAGCAGGCGGACCTGGCCGTCGCGGTCTGGCGGCGCCACGGGGTGACGCACACGGATCTCGTCGTCCACGACTACGGCGTCTCGGTCGCGCAAGAGGTGCTGGCGCGCCACGCCGAGGGCACGCTCGGGGTCGAGCTGACCGGCGTGACGTTCCTGAACGGCGGCCTGTACCCGGACCTGCATCGTCCGCAGCCCGGCCAGCTCATGCTGCTCGACCCGGTGCAGGGGCCGAAGCTCGGCGAGCTGGTGACCGCCGAGACGTTCTCACAGGCGCTGCGCGCGACCTACGCGCCGGAGCGCCAGCCGACCATCTCCGAGCTCGCCGATCAGTGGCAGACCGTTTCGCGCCACGACGGCCACCGCATCGGCCACCTCCTGATCCAGTACATCCACGACCGCCAGCGCCACGCCGCGCGCTGGGTCGGCGCGCTCGAGACGACGCGCCTGCCGCGCCACTTCATCTGGGGCATGCTCGATCCGGTGTCCGGCGCGCACATGATGGCGCGCATCGCCGAGCGCATGCCCGACGCCGACATCCTGTGCCTCGACGACGTCGCCCACTGGCCGCAGCTCGAGGATCCCGAGCGCGTGGCCGCGAAGCTCGAGCAGATCCTCCACTGAGCGCGCCGCGGCCGCGCTAGCGCGGATACTCGAGCTGCAACGCGACGAACGCGGCCGTGGGCGCGCCATAGCGGCGCTCCACGCCGTCAAGCGCCGCGTCGAGCGCGGAGCGGTGCGCGCCACCGGGCGCGGCGAGCGGCACGAGGGCGGCGCCGTCGGCGGGCGGGGCCGTGGCGTCCGCGAGCACGGTGAGCCCGTGGCGGGTCGTGACCTCGGGGGCGCCGTCGGAGACGGCGCGCACCGACGTCCGGAAGGTGCGCGCGTAGGCGTCAGCGGTGAGCGCCAGGCCGACGTCGTCGACGCCGTCGCCGAGCGCCAACGCGACGGTGTCCCAGGCCCAGGGCGCGAGCAGGTTTCGCGCCGCCGTCACGACGCTCGCACGGTCGAGCGCGAATGCGGCGCTCGCGTGGCCCGCGTCCCAGCGGTCGATGCCCATCGACGCCGCGAGGGCCTCGGCGCGCGGCCGCCCGGCGATCGCCTCGACCAGCGTGAGCGACACCGGGATCGACGCGCTCACGCCGGTCGTGGTGACGACACGCCGGTCGACGACGTAGCGGCGGTCGCGCGTCCAGCGCACGTGCGGGAAGGTCGTGCGGAGCCCGCGCGCCGAATACCAGTGCCCGGTCGCCTCGCGGCCGTCGAGCAGGCCGGCGTGCGCCAGCACCCACGCCCCGTCGCACACGCCGACGACCGTCGCGCCGCGCTCGAACTGTCCGCGAATCCAGGCGAGGACCTCCGGATCATCGGAGCGGTGCATCGCCGGCACGATCACGTAGTCGGCACCGCCGGGGTGGCTGGCGTCGAACGCCGCGACGCTGCTCTGCGGCCGCACCCGCAGCGCCGGCATGAGCGTGGCCGGCGCATCGCGCAGGCCGACGGCGACGACGTCGGCGGCGCCGGACGCCCGCAGCACGCCGTAGGGCACCATGAAGTCGGTCGTCTCAGTGCCGTCGTTGTGGAGCAGCACGGCGATGAGCGGACGCGGCGCCTTCGGCGGCCGCAACGCCTCGACGAGACGCTCGTGCTCCTCGGCCGTCTCGGGACGCGAAGCGGCGGCCGACGGACGCGCGCCGGGAAACCACGCCCAGACGCTCGCCGCGAGCGCGACGACGAGGAACACGAGCGCGATTCCGAGACGTCGCATCATCACCGCTCGGGCGCGACGCTACCGCCGGCCGGAGCGGGGAGCAAGGACGTTCACCCCGCCGAATCTGCCAGCGCGCGGGGGCTAGGCCTCGGCCGCGTGCGGCGCCGGCACGGCCTCGACGGGGACGGTGATCACGAAGACCGAGCCGACGCCGACCGTGCTCTCGACCTCGACCGAGCCGCCGAGCACGTCGACGAGCCGCTTCACGATGTGCAGTCCGAGCCCGACGCCGCCGAACCGGCGCGTCGAGGACGCGTCCACCTGGCGGAACATCTCGAAGATGATCGGCAAGTCGTCGGATCCGATGCCAATGCCGGTGTCGCGGACCTCGAGGAGGAGCTTCGCGGTGTCGCTGGTGGCCGTCACCTCGACCCGCCCGCGATGGGTGAACTTGAGCGCGTTGCCGACGAGGTTCTTCAGGATCGTCCGGATCTTCACCTTGTCCGTAAGGACCTCGCGGCCGTGCAGGCGGTCGTTCCACACCAGCGCCACCTGGGCACCGACGAGCGGGGCGAGCTCGCGGTCGAGCTCGCGGAACATCTCCTCGAGATCGACCGGGT
Organism: Binatia bacterium; assembly: GCA_036496285.1. Lineage (GTDB taxonomy): Bacteria > Desulfobacterota > Binatia > UTPRO1 > UTPRO1 > DP-19. Next base: position 45,999 of record DASXLI010000099.1, on the reverse strand, counting down.
CGGCGCTGACCGCGTCGCGCCCGGACTCGAGACGCCCGAGATCGAGCGTCGCGTTCACCAGCTCGAGCAGCTCGAGCGCCGAGCGCTGGATGCGCCCGAGCGTGTCGCTCTGCTCGGCGGTGAGATCGCCGAGCATCTTGTCCGTCAGCATGCTCGTGTAGCCCATGATGACGTTGAGGGGCGTGCGCAGCTCGTGCGACATCGTCGCGACGAACTCGGACTTGAGCCGGCTCGCGGCCTGGAGGTTGCGGATGAGCTCGGCGTTGGCCGCGGCGATCGCGGTCGCGTGGGCGATGCCGGCGGCGAGGCGCCGCTGCTCCGGCGAGAACGCGCCGGCGCGGTGGTGGTAGCCGTGCACCTGCGCCCCGACCAGGACGCCGCCGACCAGCACCGGCGCATAGAGCGCCGACGCGGCCTCCAGCCGATGGAACAGCGGAGGGACGATCGGCGTCTCGGCGGAGACGATCTCGAGCAGGCCGTCGTCCGCCAGCATGCCCGGAGAAGGCATGTCGCCGGGGACGAACGCGAGCTGGGCCATCTCCGTGCGCACGCCGGCGCGCAAGCCGACGCTGTCGGTCAGGCGCATCCTGCCCGTCTCCTCGTCGCACGTGAACGTGCAGCTCCAGTCGCAGCCGAGCGCGCCGAGCGCGAGCGCGTTCACCTGCTCCATCATGTCCGCTTGCCCGAGATGCGCGCTCAGTGTCTGCCCCACCTCGACCAGCACGGCCGCGACCCGGGCCTCGCCCTCGGCGCGGCCCTTCGCCACCTCGAGCGCGTGCTCGACGCGCACCCGCTCGCGCCGTGCGCGCTCGACGGCGTGCGCCACGCTGATCGACGCCAGGAACACGATCGACCCGGGCGCCGTCGCGTAGCCGAGGCTCGCGACCGAGCCGTTGCACAGCATGACCGAGAGCGCGCCGCAGGTGCCGATCACGAGCACCAGCACGATCTGCGGACCGACGCCCCACGGCAGGAGCGTCGCGGTGATCATCGAGGTCGCGAGCGCGGTGAGGCCGGTGCCCTCGGGGTTGTTCGAGAGCACGTCGGACCACACGCCGGTGCCGAACACGCCCGCCAGCGAGACGATCGGCACCGCGACGAGCGCGCGCCACGTCCGCACGCGGCGCAGCGCCAGGAACGCAAGCGCGATGAAGCCCTCCTGCGCGAGCGTGATGAGCGAGAGCGGTCCGATCGCGTCGTGATGCACGGCGAAATCGGCGATCCAGAGGAAGCCGAGGCTCGCGACGCTGATCCAGAGCCCGACGCGGACCCGCTCGCGCAGGAGCACCGCGCGCTCGTCCGCGAGGTCCGTTGCCCGTACGTCGGCGTCAGTCGACATGCACTCTGACCGTCAAATTGGTGACACCCGGACACGGCGGCGCCGTCCGCGCTTCGCGCGCACCGCCGCGTCGTACACGGCGAGGATCGCAGCAACCCGCGTGCCGACCGGCACGGGGCCCGCGCCAGGTCAGCACCGCGCCGCGGCCGTGTCTATTCGCGGAAGACCGGCCAGTGGTCGACGATCTTGCCGCCGCGCATCACGACGAGATCGCCGAACTGCAGCATGACGAACTCGCTCTGCGTCGGCCGCAGGAAGACGTAGTCATCGACCCCGATCGGAACCGCGGCCGAGCCGTTCACCATCTCCTGATTGGAGCTCCGCCCGAAGAGCGGATTGGTGCGCAGGCCGGGGGGCGACACGAGGTGCGCCATCCAGTAGCCGCCGTACATGAAGAACGTCCGTGCCCGGTTCGGGTCCCACCACTCGACGAGGCGCGAGAGTCCGTCCGAGCCCGGCAGGCGCGCGCCCGGGGCCGTCTTCAGTACCGGCGTCGCGATGAAGAGCGCCGGCACGTGCTCGGCGAGCGTGTCGATGTCGAAGTCGGTCGGTTTCACCATCGCCGAGCCGACCGAGAGGTCGTTCAAGAGCTCGACGTGCTCGTACAGGCGGTACGTCGGGCTGCCGGCGCCGTTCAGCGTGATGCGCTCGTTCCACAACTGCGGGTAGTGCGCGCGCGTGTAGTCGACGTATCCCTGGTAGGTCGTGAGCGCCTCGTGGAAGAGCGCGTCGCGCGAGCGCAGCCAGGACGGCACCTTCACGACGTGCGGGTCGTAGCCCATGAAGCCGCCGAGCTCGAAGCGCTCCGGGTGCGCCGCGATGCCCGCGAGGATGCGCTCCAGGGTGGCGACGTCGCCGACGCCGCCGCGGTGCAGCCCGACGTCGATCTCGATGCTGATGCGCATCCGCCGGCCGACCGTGTCGCCGAGCCGACGATACTCCTCGAGGCGCTCCGGCGTGTCGATCAACCACTGCAGCTGGCGCGCCGGATCGAAGTCGCCCTCGAGCCGGCGGTAGAACTCCTCCGCGGCGCGCACCGGCATCGGCTTGCCGAGCAGCACGTCGGCGCGCGGCAACGCCTTCGCCACCTCGTTCAGGAACGGCTGGTTGAACGACATGATGCGGTCGGTGTGGGTATGCTCGAAGAGGTACTGGATGAGCGGGATCGACGGCAGCGACTTGTCGACGACCCGGTAGTGCTTCGGCGGGCGGATCGAGCGCGTCAGCACCTCGATGTTGTGGTCCAGCCGGTCGAGGTCGAGGATCAACGACGGGCGCGCCGGTCCGGTCGCGCGCAATGTCTGGTTCAACGCGCGGAAGTAGTCGTCGTAGGCGCCGCCCTCGTCGCGCGGCCGCGTGAGCCACAGGAGCGCGGCCGCGCCGACGACGGCGATCACGGCGATGCTCCGGAGCGTCACGCGACGCCCAGGATCTGCCGCAGGTGCGGGTTCAGGAACTTGCCGCGCGGGTCGAGCCGGCGCCGCGCCGCCTGGAACGCCTCCCACCGCGGGTACAGCGCCGCCAGCTCCTTCGCGCCGAGCGTGTGCAGCTTCCCCCAGTGCGGCCGGCCCTCGTACTTCCAGAAGATCGGCTCGACCACGGCGAAGAGCCGCCGGTAGTCGACCTTGTAGTACTGGTGCACGGAGATCGCGACGCTCGGGCGCTCGTAGAACGGGCTCAACCAGCAGTCGTCGGCGGCAACGGTGCGGTACTCGAGCGGGAAGAGCGTATCGATGCCGCTTTGCCGGACGGTCGTCAGGATCTCCTCGACGCAGGCCGGCCCGTGGCGGGCGGGCAGCTCGTACTCCATCTCGTTGAAGCGCACGGTGCGCGGCGACGGAAAGATGCGGTAGGAGCGGTCAACGCGGTCGGTGCTCGGCACCGCGGCCATGAGCAGGCGCTGCACCGGGCCGGCGAGCGGGGGAATCCCGTGTGCCACCTCGCAGGCGGCGTGGAAGATCGGATCGACCGGCAGCGCGAAGCGCGACGGCGGCGTCGGCGGATCGGTCGTCTCGTTCAGGGTCTTCACCAGCGCCGACGAGGCGTGGAAGAACGGCCAGAACTCGAAGTGGCGGTTCTGCGCGATCATGCCGTCGAGCCCGTGCAGGATCTCGTCGACCGGCATCGTATGGGTGCGCTCGCGCAGCGAGTACGCCGCGCGGTTCTGCAGCCGGATCTGGGTGACGACGCCGAGGCTGCCGAAGGAGGTGCACGCGGCGTGGAAGACGTCGGCGTCGCGGTCCGCGCTGCACTCGAGGACGCTGCCGTCGGCGGTCACCAGGCGCAGCCCGCGCACCTGCGCCGAGAACGAGCCGAGCGTCGCGCCGGTGCCGTGCGTGCTGGTGCCGATCGCGCCGCCGAGCGACTGCTCGTCGATGTCCCCCTGGTTGACGAGGCCCTGGCCGAGCGCCCAGAGCTGGTCGCCGAGATCGCGCAGCCGCGTCCCCGCCCACACGGTCGCCTGCAGCGCCGCCGGATCGTGCGCGACGACACCCTGCAGCGGGTCGAGCGAGACGAGCAGGTCGTCGGTCGCGACGAGCGGGCTGAACGAGTGGCCCGACCCGACGACCCGCATCGTGCCGGTGTGCGCGCGGATCGCGGCGACGAGCTCGTCCTCGTTCGCCGGGACGAGCCAGCGCGCCGGGTGCGAGATCTGTCCGCCGGACCAGTTCGCCCACGAGCCGTCCGCACGCGGCATCGAGGACGGATGATCGGGCGCGCAGCCGGCGAGGCCCGCCATGCCGGGCGCGGCAGCGGCGACGAGCGCGGCGCCACCGAGCGCGCGCACCACGTCGCGGCGCGAGACATCGACTCGACCGGATGGCATCACCCTCACACCCCTATCCGACGGGGATCCGCCCGACGTCGGCCGCCGCCACCTGTATCCCAGGTTTGCCGAGGCGGACAAGGCGCGGCGGTCGGTGGTGTCTCAGTTTGATTCCGTGAGCGGAGAGTGGTGCGCGCGCTCGATCGATGCATCGCGTGGCGTCCCGTGCGATACTCCCGTCGGCACCGATGGCGAACGGGAAACCTAGCGACCACCCGCTGACGGACATCTTGGTGTACAACCGGGGTCTCTACAGCACAGGGGCCGACGAACTGATCCGCAAGATTGCGAGTCTGAGCAGTCGGCGAGAGCTCGACGAGTGGTGGCAGCAGGAGATCGGGTGGCAAGCCATGGGCGATGACGTGCTCCGCAAGGCGCAGACGTACTATGCGGAGCTGCTGAAGCGCGCCAAACATGGCGGCTGGGAGGTCTAGCGCCGAGACCTCCCCGAGGCGATAAGCGATCCGCCGACGTGATCGGCAACGCCGGCAGACTTCGGGTGGAAGTAACCCCGCTTGCCGGAATCAACCGAGACTATTCGGCGTTCGGTGGTGTTTCGGCTCTGATCCGGCAGTCATCCCGGCACGTCGCGAGGATCGAGCAGGCCGTGGCGCCGCCATCCAAAGGTCAGCAGCCAGGTGCGAGCCCGTGCGACCGCCGGCCGTCCAGGCGGGCGGTCGCCAGTCTCGTCAGTGACGATCGCGACACCCCGTCTCCACCCATCGAACCAACGCCCCGACGACGCAGGATCGAGTAGGACGCCGCGCGCCAGCGTCGCCCGCAAACGCGCCGCATGATGCCGCGCATTCAAGAGGACGTACCGGAGCGCCGCGCGCACCTCCTTCGGCGTCCGCAGCAGCCGAAGATGATAGCGATCGGCGAGCACGGGCCCCCTCCGTTTCGCGATCCGATTCACCGCCCGCGCGAGCCGCGACCCGACCGCCATCATGCCCTTTCCGAGCGCATCGCGGTCCGACGCCTCCACGATCAAATGCGCGTGGTTCCCTTGCAGGGAGTAGTGCACGAGGCGAAAACCGGGACGCGCACAACCTGCGGCAAAGCTGCGCTCGATCTCATGGACCATCCGCACCGTCCGCAGCGACGGCAGACCGGATCGCAGACGGAGAGTTGCATGCGCAGGCAGCGATCTCCCGAAACGATCCCGCGACACGTGCGGTAAGCCTGGGTTCGGACCAGGCTTACGCCCCGCGCCGGGCCGTGCGCCGCCCCAACCGGGACGTGCCGGAAGCTGCAGAGCGAGTTGACGAAAGCGCCGTGCCATTGATCCCTGCCCTTGAATCAGCTACCTTCTATCACGCTGCGCGATTCCGTCAAGGGCCGGAATGCATACGGACCGAAGACATCCCCGACTTATCGGTGACGGGGTAGCAAAACGTCCCAGAGACATGGGTGACACTGTCGGCAAGGAGGTGCGGGGCCTTACCTTGGAAGGACACGTTACCCATGAACGATGCGAGCTTGGGATCGCTCGCGGCGACCGAAGGACAGCCCGCGTGCCGTCGCGGCGGCACGGGGACAACTGTTACCCATGTCTCGAGATCAAACCTGTCACCCAAGTCCCCGAACGGAGTCTGCGAGCGGGTCTTGCGTGCGATGAACCGGTGCCTCGTTGAGCCTGCCCGAGGCGCCTTCCCGATCGTGGGCCCGCTGGGCTCTCCCTCTCACACGCCGCGGGATATCGCGGACGCGGGCCGTCCGCCCCCTGGACCCTCCAATCGAACACTACCCACGGCGGACGGCAGCGCTCAGCGTGTCACGTCGCCGAGCGCGATGCGCACCGTCGCGGCGATGCGGGTGACGTCGTCGTTCGTGAGCTCGGCATGGAGCGGCAGGCTCAAGACCGTCGCCGCCGCCTCCTCGGCGGACGGACATGCGCCGTCCGGCAGCCGTCCCGCGTAGGCCGGCTGATGGTAGATCGCGCGCGGCCAGCAGACGCGCGTCTCGATGCCGGCCTCCTCCAGCAGGACGACGGCGTGGTGGCGCGTCGCGCGGTCCGCGAACCGTACCGAGAAGAGGAACCAGCCGTGCGTCGTGTCCGCGCGCTCACGCGGCACGCGCAGGCCGGGGATACCGTCGAGGAGCTCCTGGTAGCGCGCGACGACGGCGCGTCGCTTCGCCAGCAGCTCGTCGACCTTGGCGAGCTGCGCGAGGCCGATCGCGGCGTGCAGGTCGCTCATGCGGTGGTTCGCGCCGATGCGGTCGAAGCGGTACTTCACGTCCGCCGCCTCACCCTGGTTGCGCAACGAGCGTGCCGCCGCGGCCAGCTCGGCGTCGCCGGTGACGACCGCGCCACCCTCGATCGTGGCCGGCACCTTGGCGACGTGGAAGCTGAGCGTCGCCGCGGCGCCGAACGCGCCGGGGCGCCTCCCCCGGTGAACGGTGGCGAAGCTGTGCGCGGCGTCGTGGAGGAGCGCGACGCCGGCGCCCCTCGCGATCGCCTCGAGCTCGTCGTATCCCGCGGGATCGCCGCCGTAGTCGATCGTCACGATGCAGCGCGTACGCGCCCCGAGCGCTCGCCGCACGGCATCCGGCGCGACGTTCAGCGTGCGCGGATCGACGTCGACCAGCACCGGGGTCGCACCCTGGTAGACGACTGCGTTCACCGTCGCGACGTAGGTGAACGCCGGCACGATCACCTCGTCGCCGGGCGCGACGCGCAGCGCCTTCAACGCCACGTCGAGCGCCGACGTGCCCGAGGACGTCGCGACGACGTGGGGCACGCCGAGGCGTGCGGCGAGACGCTCCTCGAACCGGCGGACACGCGGCCCCATCGAGACCTGGCCGGAGCGCATGGCGTCGCGCACCGCGGCCTCCTCCTCGGCACCGAACGATGGCGTCGCCCAGCGGATCGTGCCGCTCACGGTGTGGCCCCGCAGTCGAACAGGTACGCTGCGCCCCGCTGCGCGTCGCCGCCGCGCTCGGCGCCGACGAGAGGCCGATCACTCAGCGCGGCGACGGCGATACCGAACCCGCCGCGCTCGCCAGGCACCGGCTCGCGCAGCGTCCGTACGTGCGCACCCGTCGCCGGGTCGATCTCGTAGACCAGGCCGGCAAGCCACTGGCCATCGACGGTCGCGTGCAGCGCGCTCACCAGCAGATGGCCGCAGGCGGGCGCGAGCGCGTAGCCGAACCAGCGGTCGTCGTGATTCGAGCCGGGCTCCCGCAGCGTGCGCAGCAGGTCGCCCCGGACGCGGTCGTAGACGTAGACCGCACCGGAGCGGGTGACGACGCCGTCCGGCGCGTTCGGCGCGCCGATCGCGACGAGCGAGCGCGTCGCCGCGACGGCGGAGCCAAAGAGATCCTCGGCGGCCGGCGCCGGATTGCCCCAGCGCCGGCGCTGCGCGCCGCTCGCCGCGTCGAGCAGGTAGGCGGCGCCGGCGTGGGCGCGCTCGTCGATCGTCGCCTGCGGCGCACCGACGAGAAGCTCGGCGCCCGCGGCCGCGAACGCGGTGCCAAAGATCTCGTAGGGCCGCGGCGGCGCCGCGCTGAAGGTCTGTGCGACCTTTCCGGCCGCGTCGAAGCGATAGATGCGGCCCGCCGCCGCGGCGAAGCCGACGGAGGCGGCGGGCGCCGCGATCAGCACGCCATCGCCGGTGAGGGCGACCGCCGAGCCGAACTCGGCATTCGCAGCCGGCGTCGGCTCGGCGAACGTGCGCAGCAGCTCGCCACTTCGCGCGTCGAAGAGATACGCGGCACCCGCCATCACGAGCCCGTCGGTCTGCGTGCGCGGCGCACCGACCAGGATGCGGTCGCGCGTCGCGGCGACCGCGTGCCCGAAGAGGTCGTCCTTCGCGTGCACCGGGTCGAGCAGCGCGAGACGCGGCGCGCCGCTCCCGCCGTCGAACACGTACACCGCGCCCGCCTGCGCAGCGCCGCGCACCGTCGCATGCGGCGCGCCGACGACGATGTCGCCGCCCGCGGCGGCGAGCGCATAGCCGAAGATCGTCTCCTCGCGGGTACCCTCGGCGCCAGACGTGACGACGAGCGGTGCGGCGCCGCTGCTGCGCGCACCCAAGGCGCACAGCAGCCAGAGCGTCGCGAAGATCCGCCGCATGGGGGGTCGGGTCTAACGCGGGCTCGCGCCGCCTGTCCAACGTTTTCTGATGGACCCGGAAATGCCGGCGCGCTAGATGGCATCCGAGATGGGCGTTTCACGCAGGGGGGTGGTCGTGCTGGGGGCCTGGCTGATGGTCGTCGCGGCGTGTGCGCCGCGCGCGACGCCGCGCTGGAAGACCCTCCCCGATCTTCCACCCATGCCCGCTCCGCGCCTGAGCGGGCGCGCGCAGGTGAACGGCATCGCCCTGTACTACGCGGTGTACGGTCAGGGCCGCCCCCTGCTGCTCCTGCACGGCGGGCTCGCCAGCTCCGATTACTGGGCCAACCAGATTCCGGCGTTCGCCAAGGAGCACGAGGTCATCGTGGTCGACTCGCGCGGCCACGGGCGCAGCACGCGCGACCGCACCCTGCCCTACTCGTACGACCTCATGGCCGCCGACGTCGTGGCGCTGCTCGACCAGTTGCACGTCGCGCGGACGTCGATCGTCGGCTGGAGCGACGGCGGCATCATCGGCCTCGTGCTCGCCATCAAGTATCCGGCGCGGGTCGATCGACTCTTCGCCTTCGGCGCCAACTCCGATCCGAGCGGGGTGAAGCCCGACGGCGCCCGTGATCCGGTGTTCGGCACCTACATCAGGGATGCCGGCCGGCGCTACGCAGCCGTCTCGCCGACACCGCAGGACTACGACGCGTTCGTGGCGGCGATCACGACCATGTGGGACACGCAGCCGAACCTCGGCCGCGGCGATCTCGCCCGCATCACCGCCCCGACCGTGATCGCCGACGGCGAGTACGACGAGGCGATCGTGCGGGCGCACACCGAGGCGCTTGCGCGCGCCATTCCGGGTGCGAAGCTCCTCATCATGCCGAAGGTCAGCCACTTCGCGCAGCTCCAGGCGCCCGACGAGTACAACCGCGCGGTCCTGGCCTTCATCGACACACCATGACGACCATGAGCTTGCCGCGCCCGCATCCGGACGCCAATCTCCGCCGCCTGATCGACCTGCTCGAGGTCGGCGACCTCGCGGGCGTCGATCGCCACGTGGCGCGCTTCGACGACATGGCCGTGATGCAGCCCGAGTATCAGCGACACGCGCTGGCGTTGCGGGCCATGCGCGCGCTCCTGACCGGACGCCTCGCCGACGCGGAGGCCGCGATCGAGGAGGCCTTCGAGCTCGGACGGCGCGCCCAGGCGCCCGACGCCGCGCTCGTCCACATGCTGCAGCTCTTCGTGCTCTGCCGCGAGCAGAACCGGCTCGACGAGGCCGAGGCCGCCCTGCGCGCGACGCTCGAGCGCCATCCCGCGAACCGCTCGCTGCAGACCGGCCTCGCGCTGCTGCTCGCGGAGACCCACCGCGAGGACGAGGCGCGCAAGTGCCTCGACCGCCTCGCGGCGAACGCCTTCGCCGCCATTCCGCGCGCCGCCAACGACGTGAACGCGCTCGACCAGATCGCGCGCGCCTGCCACGTGCTCGGCGACGCGGCGCGGGCGCGCCAGCTCTACGACCGTCTCGTCCCGTACGCCGCGCGCAACGTCGTCGTCGGCCTCGCCTATGCCTGCACCGGACCCGTCGCCGGCACCCTCGGCCTGCTCGCGACGACGTGCCGACGCTTCGACCTCGCCGAGGCGCATTTCGAGGCGGCGCTCACGATGGGGCACCGTCTGAGCTCGCCGCCGTGCATCGCGCACGTCGAGCGCGCGTACGGCGCGATGCTGCTGGAGCACGGCGTCGAGGACACGAATCGCGCGGCCGGTCTCCTCGATGACGCCATCGCCATCTACGCCGCGCTCGGCATGCGGGCGCACGTCGCGCGGACCCAGGTGCTCCGTCCGCGCTCGGCCCGGGCGCGCGACCGCCGCGTCGCCATGCGGCGGGCGGGCGCAGACTGGATCGTGACGTTCGACGGACGCGAGCTACGCGCCGCCGACGGCGCCGGGCTGCGCCACCTGGCGCAGCTCGTGCGCCAGCCGGGACGTGCGTTCCACGCCGTCGACCTCGCCGGCGCGGCTCGGCTCGAGGCCCCGGAGCGCGCCTCGTCGCCGGCCGAGCGCACCCGCCTCGCGCGTCGCCAGCGGCTCGCCGAGCTGCGGATGGACCTCGAGGAGGCGCGCCGCGCCGACGACGACCACCGCGCCGCGGCGCTTCAGGCCGAGCTCGACACGGTCGTCACGGAGCTGGCGCGCGCCGACGCCCTCGGCCTCGAGGACGGCGTCGAGGCGGTCGTGCGGAGCGTGGCCGCCGCCCTGCGCGACGCGATCAGCGGCTTCGTGGAGGACCATGCCGCGCTCGGCCGGCACCTGCACGACACCCTTCGGCTCGGGGCGTTCTGCATGTATGCTCCCGAAGGCGGCGACGTCGGCCGGGACGCGCACCCGCGCCCCCGCCTGGTCAGCGAAGACACCTAGGAGGACTCATGGGACGAATCAGCGGAGACAAGTCACGCTTCCATCGCAAACGCCGGCAGAAGCTCGCCCGCCGCGTCGAGATGCGCGCGCTCGGCAAGGAGCTCGCGGCGAGCGCCGACAAGAAGCCGGCCGCATCCGCGGCGCCGCCGCGTAGCTGACGGTCAGGCCGCGTCGAGGACGGCGCGGAAGCGGACCGTTCCCTCCATCATCGCCTTGTACGCGCGCGAGGCCTCGGTCAGCGGATAGCGCTCGATCATCGGCCGGACGCCGTGCAGCGCCGCGAAGCGCATGGCGTCGGCCTCGTCGGCTGCCGAGCCCGACGACCAGCCCTGCACGCGCCCGTCGCGCGTGATCAGGTCGACTGCGCCGACCGACATCGGCTCGAAGGGCGCGGCGACGATCAAGAGGCAGCCCTCGATTCCGAGGCCGGCGACCAGCGCCGAGATCGCCGCAGCGTCCGGCGCGGTGGCCAGGATCACGCGCGCGCCGCCGAGTCCCGTCAGCGTCTGCGCGAAGTCCTTGCGCCCGGAGTCGACGTAGTGGTGGGCGCCGAGCTTGCGCGCGAACTCCTCCTTGTCGGTCCCGCGTGAGATCGCCGCGACCTCGAAGCCCATGGCGCGCGCGTACTGCACGCCGAGATGGCCGAGGCCGCCGAGGCCCTGGACGGCGACCAGATCGCCGGAGCGCGCGCCGACGTTACGGAGCGCGTTGAAGGTGGTGACGCCGGCGCAGAGCAGCGGCGCCGCCTCGGCGAAGTCGAGCCCGTCGGGAATCGGCGCCACCGCGATCTCCGGCGCGATCACGTACTCGGCGTAGCCGCCGTCGTAGGCGATGCCGGTCACCCGGGCGTTCCGGCAATGGAGGAACTTGCCGCGCAGACAGGCGTCGCAGGTGCCGTCGTGCCCGCCGTGCCAGCCGAGGCCGACGCGATCGCCGGCGCGAAAGCGCGTCGTGGCCTCGCCGAGCGCGTCGATGATGCCCGCGACCTCGTGCCCCGGCACCCGCGGCAGCTGCAGGCCGGGCCAGAGGCCCTCGGCGACGAACGAGTCGCTGTGGCAGACGCCGCAGGCATGCACCCGGATGCGCACCTCGCCCCGCTTGGGCTCGGGAATCGCGCGATCCTCGAGGACGAAGGGAGTCTTCGGCGTACGGACGACCATCGATCTCATGTCGGACTCTCCCGCGACGATGTGGTGCTGCGCCTGGAATCTCTCCCGCCGGCGCACCGTGCGCAAGCCACCCGGCGCGGTGCGCGCGTGCACTGTCAACCGCCGCGCGCGCCGCGGACTCTACTCGGCGAAGTCCGAAAGGAGACTGTGGAATGCGTACCCTTCATCACACCATTGCCATGGCAACGTTCTTCGCCGCCGCCCTGGCGATGCCTATGGCGGCACTGGCCCATGGCCCCGGCTCCGGCCGCGGCGGCCCGCACGGAGGCGGGTTCGGCGACGGCGGCGGAGTCCTGCAGCAGCTGATCCACCCCTGCGGCGCGACCTGCTTCGAGGACGCCCGGGGCTGTCACGAGGCGGCGCGCAACACGGCCCTCTCGTGTGTGCAGAGCGCGTGCGCGTCGCAGATCACCGCGGCGCAGGGCGCGTGCACACCGAACAGCACCTTCAAGGCGTGCCAGACGGCGACGGCGACGCTCCGCACGTGCGCGGCGTCGTGCACCGATACGTTGCGCACGTCGAGCGATCAGTGTCGTGAAGCGGCGAAGTCGTGCTTCACGGCATGTCGGGCCGGAGCGCCCTCGTAACGACCTCCCCGGCGCGCGCTCCGCGCGCTGGCCGTCGCGGCCGGGCATGCGTCCCGGCCGCGACCTCCCGTCCATTAGGACCTCCAGATCAATTCGTGGACACGGACTGGGATGGTGAAGCCGTGGAGGGGGGTGTCGCCGCGGTCCGTGAAGCGGAAGGGTTTGCCAGCGGCAAGCTGGCGGACGACGTCGGCGACCAGGATGGTCTCGCCGTCGGCAAGGGCGGCCAGGCGTGACGCGGTGATGACGACCGTGCCGTGGAGATCGCCCTCCTCGGCGATCGGCTCGCCGGCGGAGAGGCCCATACGGACGCGGATGCCGCCGTCAGAGGCGGCGAGCGCCCGCTGGACCGCGACGGCGCATTCCAAGGCGCGCGTCACCGAGGCGAAGGACGCGATAAAGCCGTCGCCCATCGTCTTCACTTCGGTGCCGCCGTAGGCACGCAGCGCCGCGCGCACGATCTGCTCGTGTGTGCGCAGCGCGGCGCGCGCGTCGGCGTCGCCAAGCCTCTCGGTGAGCGCGGTCGACCCCACCACGTCGGTCACGAGCACGGCGAGCGGACTCGCGCAGGTGGCATCCGGCGACGGCCCACCGATCTGGGCGTCGCCGAGGAACTCCTCTATTGCGCGAGCGACGCTCTCCATGTCACCGATGAACGGTGCGAGCGAGCGTCCTTCGGTCAAGACGAGCCGCGCGTCGGGAATGGCGGCGACGAGGGCTCGCAAGGCCGCGATCGGTGGAGAGGGCGACTCCCGGCGATGCACGACGAGCGTCGGCATCGTGACCCGCGGCAGCAACGCACTGACGTCGGCCGCACGCAGCATATCGAGAAACATGCGGTTCAAGGCGGGGCTCGCACATGCGCGGAAGTAATGCGCGAAACGATGCGCGTACTCGCCGGCGTCCCAGCCGATGACGGCGTGCGCGAGCGTTTCCGTGTAGAGCTCCCAGTCGCGATCCGCGAGGGCGAGCAGCATCTCGACCTGGGGCGGTAGGCTCTCGCTGCCACGCGCCGCGGCGGAGAGCAGCACCAGGTGGGAGACGCGGTCGGGATGGCGCGCGGAGTAGGTGATCGCGACCGGACCCGCGGTCGGCGAGCTCGCCAGCGCGAAGCGCTCGATCCCGGCGTGCTCGACGACCGCCTCGAGATCCCGGACGAGCGCGTCGAGCGACATCGCGGCGCAGACGCGATCGGAGAGACCCATGCCCCGGCTGTCGTACACGACGAGGCGCCGGCCGCGCGCCAGGCGCTCGTGCCAGGAGCGAATCTCCGGTAGCTGCCACGACGCTTCCAGGTGCGTCCAGGGGAACGGCAGGATCGCCACGGTGACCGGGCCCGCGCCGATGGACATCCAGGCGATGCTGACCCCGTCGGTCGTGGGGGCGTATCGCACCCGGGGCTGTTCCACGGCAGCGAGAGTACTGCCGGGCACGATGCAGGGAAAGCCTCGGCTCAGCGCGGGTCGAGGACGACGACCGGGATCTGCCGCGTCGTTCGCGACTGGTACTCGGCGTAGTCGGGGGCCTTGGCGACGACCTCGGCCCAGATCCGGGCGCGCTCGGGATCGGCGGCCTCGCGAGCGCGGACGGGGATCCGCGAAGCGCCGACGAGGATCTCCGCGTTCGGCTCCGCGCGCAGGTTGTGCAGCCACGCCGGATGGCGCGGCTCGCCGAGGACCGATGCGATCACGACGTACGACGTCCCGCTCGGAAAGTACGTGAGCGCGTTGCTGCGCTCCGCGCCGCTCCTACGGCCGCGCGTCAGGAGCAGGAGCACCGGCATGCCCTGGATCGAGCCGCCGAGACGGCCGCCCGACCAGCGATAGAGCCGCGGGTGGATCTGCCAGAAGATCTCGACCAGCTTGTTGCGACGGGGGGCGGCCATGCATCCCTCTCTAACATCGGGCCGCCCCCGCCGCTCCACCGCTTCGAAAGAGCGCTACGCGACGGTGCTGACGGTGCTACCGGCCTGGGTGGCCGCCGCCGGCGCCGCTCCAGCGGGATCGTAGCTGGTCGCGGGGCCGAGCTGCTTCAACAGGGCGGCAAAATCCTGCTGGGCGCCGGAAAGATCTTCCGACTGGAGATCCTGGCCGAGCTGGTTCAAGACCTGATCGAGAGGGCTGTTCGGCTGCCCTTTCGATCCACTGCCCTGCGCCTGGTGGTGATGGTGATGATGATGCCCGCCGGCGCCGCGGGACTGGTTGAGCGTGGAGTACGCCTGTTGTGCGCCGCTCAGATCACCCGATTGCAGCGCCTGGCCGAGCGCCGCCAGCTTCTGCCCGAATGGGCTGTTCGGATCGATGCTCGAGCTCGGCAGATCCTGCTCGAGCGTCGCATAGTCGGCTGAGGCCTGCGGCACGTTGCCGCTCTGCAGATCCTGTCCGACCTGATTCAGATCGCTCCGAACCTTCTGAAACTGCTGCCATGCAGCGTCGCTGCTACCCGAAACCCCTGAGATCGACACGTACGTTCCTCCTTCGGGCGACCCGCGCTCTCAGGTTCGATGCCAGGGCCGAAAACGGACCGAGCGAGATCGCTATTTGGGCTCGGTCAACCAACCCCGAGTTCCGCATTTGACATAAACTATTGACTGGTACTAAGTACCACCTCCTGATGGCCCGACGTCCGCTCGAATCGACCAAGACGGAGCAGCTCGAGATGGCGTGCCGCACGCAGGGCGTGCCGCTCACCATCCAGCGGCGGGTGGTGCTGGAGACGCTCGCGGCGCGCGACGACCATCCGACGGCGGACGACGTCTGGGAAGCGGTCCGTCTGCGCATGCCGGACGTCTCGCGCACGACGGCATACCGCGCGCTCGACACGCTCGTCCGGCTCGGTCTGGCGGTGAAGATCTGCCACCCAGGCAGCAGCGCCCGCTACGATGCCAAGACGCGCCGCCATCACCACCTCGTCTGCGTCCACTGCGAGCGCGTGCTCGACATCGACGTGCCGGCGCTCGACAAGCTGGCGCTCCCCAACGATAAGAGCTTCGAGGTCACCGACTACTCGGTGCAGTTTCGCGGCGTGTGCGCCGCCTGTCGTCGCGCGCGCGGGCAGCGGAAGGAGGAGTCATGAGACTACGCGTGCTGGGGAGCGGGGTCGCGCTCTCGCTGGTGGTGGGAGTGCTCGCGGCCGCGGGGATCGAGCGGGCCAAGCCTCCCGCGAACCTTCCTCCCGGTGTGTCGTCGGTGCTCTATCAGCTCGCGGTTCCCGCCGACGCGGTGCCGACGCAGGACAAGGTCGCGCTCGGCGACAAGCTCTTCAACGACAAGCGCCTCTCCGTCGACGACTCCGTGTCGTGCGCCACGTGTCACGATCCGGCGCGCGGCTTCGTCGATCACAAGCCGCAGTCGGAGGGCATCGGCTCCCATCGTGGGAAGCGCAACGCGCCGACCGTCCTGAACGCGATGTTCAATGCCACCCAGTTCTGGGACGGGCGCGCCCCCACGCTCGAGGCGCAGGCCAAGCTGCCGATCCTGAACCCCATCGAGATGGGGCAGCGCGCGCCCGAGGACGTCGTGAAGAAGGTGCAAGGCATCCCGGAGTACGTGCAGACCTTCCGCCAGGTGTTCGGCCGCGACGTCAACTACGACGACCTCGCCGCCGCGATCGCCGCCTTCGAGCGCACGCAGTACGCAGGCGACTCGCCGTTCGACCACTACCTGGCCGGTGACGACAAGGCGATCGGCGACGACGCCAAGCGCGGCTGGGCGATCTTCAACGGCAAGGGGCGCTGCAACAACTGCCACGCGTTCAGCATCGTGAGCCCGATCTTCTCCGACCAGAAGTTCCACAACATCGGCATCGCCGCGCACAAGACCGACTTCATCCAGCTCGCCGCCAAGGGCGTCGCGATGGTGCGCTCCGGCGACCTCGAGCAGATCGACCACCTGGCGCTCGAGACCGACCTCTCGGAGCTCGGGCGCTTCCTCGTCACCAAGAACCTGAGCGACGTGGGCACCTTCAAGACGCCCACCTTGCGGAACATCATGGTGACGGGGCCGTACATGCACGACGGGTCGCTCGCGACGCTCTGGGACGTCATGGACCACTACAACAAGGGCGGCGTCCCGAACCCCTATCTCGACGGCGGCATGCAGCGCATCGGGCTCAGCGAGGCGGAGATCGACGACACGGTCGCGTTCCTCGCGACGCTCACGAGCCCGCCGTTCAAGGATTTCGCGGCCCAGGAGCTGGCGGCGCAGCGCGGCCGCAAGGACACTCGTCCGGAGCGCGACACCGACGTCGCCCTCGGCAAGAAGGGCAACCTCGGCGACCTCGCCCCGGACCCCGATCTGAAGAACCCGGCGGACATCGGCGCGCTGCCGCCGATTCCCCCGGCGCCGGGCGCGTGAGGAGGGCCACGATGGGCATCAAGAGCATCGAGACCAAGCACTACGAGGAGCGCGCGGACTTCTTCGAGCGTCTGCGCCACCTCTCGCGCCGCGACTTCTTCAAGCTCGCGGGCCTGTCCGCCGGCGTCGCCATGGCGAAGAGCGTCGTCTGGCCACACGCGTTCCAGCTCGTCGACGTCGCCGACGCCGCACAGGGTCCGGCGCCGAAGTTCACGTTCGCCTACATCTCCGACACCCATCTCTACGAGCAGACGCTGAACGACCGCTTCGTGCGCGCCATCATGAAGGCCGTCGACGACGTGAACGCGCTCGACCCGCAGCCCGACTTCGTCCTCTTCGGCGGCGATCTCGCCCAGCTCGGCCAGCAGAAGGAGCTCGAGCTCGGGCGCGACATCCTGAAGACCGTGAAGGCACCCATCCACATGATGGTCGGCGAGCACGACTGGTTCCTCGACATGGGCCAGGTGTGGCGCGACTACTTTGGGGCGCCGCAGTACTCGTTCGACCACAAGGGCACCCACTTCGTCGTGCTCATGAGCGTCAACGAGAAGGACTTCTGGACGTCGCGCGGCATGACGCCGATGCAGCGCATGCAGACCGTCGCCGGCCTCGACAACGGCACGCAGTCGCGCTTCGAGGTCGGCGAGGATGGGCGCGCCTGGCTGAAGGCCGACCTCGCCAAGGTGCCGCACACAACGCCGCTCGTCATCTTCTCGCACTCGCCGCTCTACAAGTACTACCGCAACTGGAACTTCTGGACCGAGGACGCCGACGAGGTGCAGGCGATCCTGCGCCCCTACCCGTCCGTCACCGTGATCCACGGCCACACGCACCAGCTGCTGACGAACCACATCAACAACATCGACTTCCACGGCATGCTCTCGACCGCGTGGCCGTGGCCCTACGCCCCCGAGGGGCTGCCGCACGTCACCGTGCAGATGAACCGCGCCGACCCCTTCGACCAGTTCGACGGCTGCGGCGACGGCAGCGTCAACCTCCTGCAGAGCGGCCTCGTCGACAAGCTGTACACCCTGTGGGACCGCAACCCGGTCACCGTTCGGGCCAGCTACGTGCGCTCGGGCGGCAAGGTCGATCGGCCCATCGGGACCAAGCTCGCATCATACTGAGGGGGGAACCGGCATGACGCGAACGACACGACTGACGGGCATCGCCAGCGCGATCGCGGTCGCGGCGCTCGGCATCGGCCTCGCAACCCGTTCGGGCGCCGAGGATCCGGGCCACACGCTGCCTGCCCCCGCCCACGGCGGCGTGGTCGTGGGGCTGTGCGACGGGCAGACCGCGCTCGAGCTGCCCGATCTCCGCGAGGGAGCAACGCTGTCGCACGAGCGCGCGCAGCAGGTCTCCGATCAGCTCATGGCGGAATGGCGCGCCAAGAACCCGCACGCCGCGTGGGACGAGGCCGAGACGGTCGCGAAGGCCGACGAGGCTGCGGCGAAAACGGGCGGCTCCGACTCCGCGTCGGCCGGCGCCAAGAAGGCGGCCGAGGCGGAGAAGGCGAAGAGCACCGGCGGCGGCGTGCAGGTGCAGACGTACGGCGCCTTCTCGGAGCGCGACGAGGCCATCTGGAAGGCGGCGACCGACGACTTCGTGCACGAGGGCGACCGCATCTTCCACGACGCCAAGGCGCTCGGCGGCACGATCGGCGTGTCCTGCGACATGTGCCACCCGAACGCCGCCAACACCCATCCCGAGACCTACCCCAAGTACCAGGTGCAGTTCGGCCGCGTCGCGCTCCTGCGCGACATGATCAACTGGTGCATCGGCAACCCGGTGCGGGGGAAGCCGCTGCACGACGACGACCCGAAGCTGAAGGCGCTCGAGGCCTACATCCTCGCGCAGCGGAAGGGCGTCGCGCTCGACTACGGCAAGCACTGACCAGGCGGCAAGCGTCAGCGGCTCGTCGACTATCCGCAGCGCCAGCTAGAGGCTGGTGAAACCCTTGTGCGTCAGGGCCGCGACCAGGTCGTCGAGCGCCTGATCGATCGTCTCGTTGGCGTTGTTGGCGGTGATCGTCGCGGCGCCTTGGAAGGTCAGGCTGATGCGTTGGTCGCTGAACGCCGTGCCGGCGACGCCGCTCGAGACATCGATGCCCACACCGACGAGAGTCTTCGGCCGGGTGACGATGGTGGCTGCGGGGGTGTCGCGGATGAGAAGCTCCTTGTCCACGCCGCGGTAGAAGAAGACGCCGTCGAAGAAGACGCTCGGGCTGGTGTCGCTCTTCGTCGCGTTGATGATGACCGTCGCGGTATGCCCTTTGGGCAGGGCAGTCGTGGCGAAGTTGTTAGTCATGGCGCTTTCGCGGGAGAAGCGCTTGCCGCCCTCGATGTTTCCGAAGAGCAACGTGCCGTACTGACCGGCTTGGTAGTCCACCACCAGATACAGACCGAGGCCGGGACCGAGCGCGGTTCCCGAGACGACGTCGGCGGTGATCTTGTCGCTGCCGCGGTAGATCACGACATCGGCGCACGCGGCGGTGGCGTAGAGGCCGCTCGCGAGCACGAGTGCAATGACGATCTTCACAACCGGAGCGTTAGTAGCGCGCTGTGATCAGGTCAAGCGATGCGATCAGTCGCCGCGCGCAGCGGCAATCACGCATCACCCGGGTTGGTCCCGGAAAATCAGGGTAGGAATCGCCCGGCAAGACGGCGGCACGCGGCGCAGCCCGGGCTGCGTCCGCGTGCCGCTCGCGACGACGCGCCGATCAGTCCGGCCGCTCTCCCGTTGCCGGGACGCACAGCTGCTGCGGCTTCCGCAGCCGCAGGATGTCGCGGCCGAACTGGTTCAGCACGAAGAACGGCGAGTTGACCTCGAAGCGCGCGCGGTCGCTGACGCGCAGGTCGTAGCAGACGAGCTCGTCGGGGTGGCTCTCGGCGCCGGGGGTCTCGCCGTTCTTGTCGGCGGGGACGCAGAGCTGACGCGGCCGACGGAGCTGCACGCTCACCGTGCCGATCTGGTCCTGCAGCGTGACCGTCGGGCCGTTGCGGAAGCGGTCGTGCGAGGCATCGCTCTCGCGCACCTTGTAGCACTGGAAGTGGTCGAGGCCGGACGGGATCGTCGACGGCGGCCCGCTCGGGCTCTTGCCGGTCGGCACCTGCAGGGCCACGGGCGCCTTCACGTCGAGCGTGAGCGTGCCGAACCGGTCGGTGACGACGACGTTCTTCACCGGCGTGAACGATCCCCCCTCGATGGCGTACTCGACGAGGTGGCCGGGGTGCGCCGGCGCGGTCGGATCGCTGCCATCCTGATTGGCGGGGGTGCAGAGCACGCTCACCTCGTCGACGGTCGCGGACGACTCGCCGAACTGATCGGCGAGGCTCACCTCGGGAGGCGTCGTGAAGCCGAGGACGGCCTTGCCACGGTAGCAGAGGAACGCATCGAGAGCGGCGGGCGTGACCGGCTGGCAGGTACATTCCACGGTGCAGCGGCCGGGGCAGGCCTCGTCGTCCTCGCCGTCACACTGCTCGTCGCCGCCCACCACGCCGTCGCCGCATCTGTTCTGGACGACGGGGCAAGTGCAGTCGCTCTGACAGGAACCGGGACAGGCGTCGTCGTTCATGCCGTCGCACTGCTCGCCCGCGTCGATCTCGCCGTTGCCACAGTTCTGCACCGCGGGGCACGTGCAGTCGCTGAGGCAAGCGTCGGGGCAGGCGTCGTCGTTCCCCGCGCCATCGCACTGCTCGCCCTCATTCAGCACGCCGTTGCCGCAGTTCGACGTCGCCTCGAGGTGGCACGACGACGAGCAGCCGTCGCCGTCGACCAGGTTCTCGTCGTCGCACTCCTCGGGCGGTGTGATGACTCCGTTGCCGCAGATCGTGCAGCTGTTGGTGCAGCCGTCGGTGTCGACGCTGTTCCCGTCGTCGCACTCCTCCTCGCCCTCGACGACGTTGTTGCCGCACTGCACCTGCGACACGTCCGGCACGCCGCCGAGCGTCGTAATGATCGTCCCCGTCGTCGCGTTCGCGTCGAGGTCCCACGCCAGCACCGAGACGATGTCCGCCGGACCGAAGGCCGCGCCGACCTGCGGATGCACGAACGAGCCGAGATTGGCGATCACGCCGGCGAGCGAGACGCTCTGGCCGGCGCCTGTGATGGCAGGCTTGATGTCGTTGTAGTGATCGGCCGCCCAGCCGGCGAAGCTCGCGTGCACGAGACCGGCCGCAGCCGAGAGCCCGCCGGAGTGGCTCACGCCGAAGACCTCGGCGTTGTCTACCGTGAAGAGCTGGAGGTCATTGCTGGCGATGGCGCCGCGCGTGAAGAACACGTCGTTCCCGGAGCCGTCCACGTCCTCGTCCATGTATTGCAGGAACCGCAGCGTCCCGAGCGTGCCGGTCTCGGCCGTGAACGTGAACACGTTCTGCATGATCGGACTGCCGTCGGCGATCGAGCTCACCACCGCCCAATCGATCGTGTTGCCGTCCGCACCGGTGAAGGAGCCGGAGCTCGTGACCTTGTCGGGATCGCTCGGGTCGACGACGGGATCGGTGCCCAGCAGCTGGAGGCCGCCGCCGTCGTTCCCCGGATCGACGTAGCTGAAGTAGTCGAAGATGATGTCGCTGGTCTGGACGTCCGCCGAGGCGAGACGATTGGCCGTGAGGGTCGCCGTGTTCGTCTGGCCGCCGGTTAACACGTCGACCGACCACGAGCCGAGCGTCGGCGGCACGAGATCGTTGTCGATGATGACGGCGGACGCCGGACGCGGCGCCAGCACAAGACCCACCAGGAGAACGAGGAGCGGACGGAGAACGACGAGCCGGCTGGAACGCATGAAACCCCCTTTGTGATGCCCACCGCGGAACCTGATCGCGGAGCTGATTGTGACCTGACCCACTCGCGCGAGACGGCGCCACGCCGCCGAGACGCAGAGTCCCCCTCACTACCCGCGCCCGGGACGACACGCAAGAAAATTCTGCGCGGCCGCTCGACGGAGTTTGCACGCGCGTCCCGAAGCGACGTATCTCGTCGCGATGGCACGGACGGCGCGCGCGCCTCGGCCCTGCGTGTACATCCTGCGCTGCCGCGACGGCACGCTGTATACGGGCGCGGCGGTCGATCTAGCGCGACGATTGAGTCAACACGCCGCCGGACGCGCCTCGCGCTACACACGCGCGCGCCTGCCGGTGGCGCTCGTCTGGTCGCGCCGCGTACGCTCGTGGGGGGTCGCGCTGCGGGTCGAGCACCGGATCAAGGCGCTCACCCGGGCGCAGAAGGATACGCTCGTCCGCGACGGCGGACGCGTGCCGCGGCCGCGCCGGCGCTAGCGCCGGCCGCGCGTCACTCCTTGCTCTTCAGCTTGCTCTCGTTGTCGCGGATGAACGCGCGGATGTCGTCGGCCATGGCGAGGAGCTTCGTCCACTGCTCCTTGTAGAGCGTGACCGGAAAGCGCCCGAGGCCGTACACCGATACCCCGCCCTTCTCGCTCACCTTGAGCGAGACGCCGCGGCTCACGGTGCTCTTCAGGCGGGCATTCTCGGCGCGCAGCCGCT
The DNA here is from genome assembly GCA_036496285.1 of Binatia bacterium. GTDB lineage: Bacteria > Desulfobacterota > Binatia > UTPRO1 > UTPRO1 > DP-19. The sequence goes on along the minus strand of DASXLI010000099.1, from coordinate 23,734 downwards.
CGAGCTCCGCGCTGACGTCGTCGTCGGCCATGGGCTCCTCATACCGGGCGCGCGCGGGACGCGCCATCGGCGCTCAGGGCGCGCGCGGCTCGAGGCGGAAATACCAGGTGGAGAGCGTGCCGACGTCGAGATCGTCCGGCGTCTTCGGATCCCACTCGCGCGCCAGGGCGCGAATCTCCGCGGGATCGGTGACGCGGACGGCGCGCCGCTCGTAGAGGCGGCCGTGCACGCGCACGACCACGCGCCCGTCGGCCATGACGTGCGCCGGCCAGCTCTTGCGGGCGGCGAGGACCGACGGCACGTAGAGCGCGCCGTCGTGCAGTATGTACGTCGTCGTCACCGAGCGCGGGTGGCGCGGATCGACCTGGAGCTCGAGGCGGCTCGTGCCGGCGAGCACCGACGACCAGTCCGCGACCGGCTCGCGCACGGTCTCGCCGCGCATCGGGCCGCCGGGAAACGGTCCGAGCGGTCCGTCGTGGAAGCGGGCGGCGACCGCCAGCCCGGCGGCCACCGCGACGACGGCGAGCAGTCCGATCAGCGCTCGGCGGAGCATGCGCACGCCTCCTTTCTCACCACCGGCTCTGGATGGGAGCACTCGCCTACTTGGCCTTCGGATGGTGCGCCGGGCGACGCTTCCCGTGCGCCGGCTCCTTCGGGTGCGAGACGGGGTGGTGCATCGTATGCATCATGGGGCACGCCGGCGCGCGCCGCGCGTCCGGATCGTCGACGACGAAGCGCCACGTGCCGTCGCGCTGGCGACGGACCACCTCCGACGCGCGCCCGCTGAGCATGAGCGGCTTGCCATCGGGTCCCGTGCCGGTCAGGTGCCACTCGTCGTGCAGCACCGCGATGTCGCCGCCGTCGGTGACGATGCGGGACACGTTCATGTTGATCTGCGGCTTCAGCGCCATGAGCTGGCCAAGATCCTTGCGGATCTCCTCCGTACCCGTGGCCGAGGAACGGTCCTGGCGCACGAGGGTGGCCGTCGGCTCGTAGAGCGCGACCACCCCTTCGAGATCGCCGGCGTTCACCCGCTCGCCGAACAGCCGATCGACGTCCTCGGGGTTCGAAGGTCGTTGTACCTTGGCCGCACCCGTGCCGTGGCGCTGAGCGGCGCAGCCCGACAGCATGCCTGCCAGGGCGAGCGCGGCCATCAATCCCATCGTGCCCATCGTGCCCATCGTGGTCGTCGCGATCTTTCGCATCACCAACCCTCCCTCGACTGGCGAACCTAGCGTACGGGCGCGATGCTGCTCAACCCGCGTTCGTCCGCGCCGCCGCCGCGGTATACAGAAGGAGGTGTCATGATCGCTCCGGGTCGCCTGCTGGCGCGGCGCCGTAACCAGATTCTGCTCGCGCTCGTCGTCCTCGTGATCGCGGTCCGGGTGGCGCTCCCCCACGTCATCCGGCGGGTCGCGGTCTCGCAGGCAGATGCCGCCCTCGTCGGCCGCATCGAGCTCGACGACGTCGATCTCGCGCTCCTCACCGGAGGCATCACCCTGCACGGGCTGCGCGTGTTCGCGACCGAGGCACCGCACGACCCGCAGCCTGCAGCCGCGCCCGCCGCCGGCGAGGGCGCGCCGGGGGTCGCCCCGGTCTTCTCCGCGACGCGGCTCTACGTGCAGGTCGGGTACCGCGCCCTGTTCCGCAAGCTCGTCGAGCTGCGGCACGTCGAGCTCGACGGCTTCGCGGTGAGCCTCGACCGCGCCGCCGACGGCACGCTCGTGCTGCCCGCAGCCGTACCGACGGCGGCACCTTCGGCGCCTCCGGCGGAGACCGGCCCCGGCTGGGGCGTGCTGATCCAGCACGTCGGGCTGCGCGACGGCCGGATCGGCTTCCGCGATTTCGCGCTCGGCGATCCGCCGCAAAAGATCGAGGGGCGTCTGCCGACGCTCGACGCCGGCAACCTGGCGCTGCTCATCACCGAGGGCGGCGTCGAGCCGGGCAAGATCGCGCTCGACGCGGCCGTCGAGGACGGCACGCTGCACGTGGACGTCGCGCTCGAGCGCGGACCGGGCGGGCCCGTGTATCAGTCGCACGTCGTCCTCGGGAACCTGCCGATCACGCACGGGCGGCGCTACATCCCGCGGGTCGGCTGGAGCGACCTGAGCGGACGGCTCGACCTCGACGTCGTGCACCGCTTCGAGTCGCAGGGCGCGCACACGCTGCACGGCACGCTCGGCCTGCGCGACCTCGCGGTGCGGGTCGAGGGCCTCGAGCAGCCGGCGCTGGCATGGAGCGCGCTCGCCGTCGAGGTGAAGGAGATCGACCTCGTGAAGCAGCACGCCGACGTCGCTTCGGTCACGCTCGCGGGCGCGCAGATCGCGACCCGCCCGGCGGGACCGGAGCCCCTGCCGGTGCTGCACGGCCTCGTGCAGGCGGCCAAGGAGGACGTCGCCGCTGCCGCGCCGGCGCCGGCGGAGAAGGCGGCGCCCTGGACCTGGAACGTCGGCACCGTGTCGTTGACGGACGCAGGCGTGCACGTGCTCGGCGGCGACGCGCCGGTCGACGTCGGCGTCGCGGCGACGGTCACCGGGGTCGCGAGCGCCCCCTCCACCCGTACGACGATCGACGTCACGCTGTCGCCCTCGAGCGGCGGCACCCTGGCGGTCGCCGGCGATCTGACGATCGACCCGCTCGGCTTCGACGGCACGCTCCGCACCGACGGCCTCGTGCTGCCGGCGCTGGCCGGTCCCGTGGCGACGCCGCAGACCCGGCTCCTGAAGAGCGCCGTCGCGACCCTCGATCTTCAGGTCTCCGCCGGCGCGACCGCGAAGGCGCCGCCCGACGGCGTGCGCGTCGCGGGCAAGCTCGAGCTCGCGAAGGTCGAGGTTGCGAGCGAGACGCCGAGGCCCTTCGCGCTGCGCTGGCAGGACCTCGCGCTCGACGTTCGCGAGCTCGCGGCCCCCGGCATCCTCGCGCGCGACGCCGCGGCCAAGGGCGCGCCGATCACGGTCGCGCTTGCGCGCCTCGCCTTCGACCACCCGGAGATCGTCGCTACCCGGACCGACACCGGCATCGCCCTCCCCGCCGAGCTCGGCCCGCCCGCCGCCGCGGCGCCGACCCCCGCGCCGCCACCGCAGGCGCCGGCGCCGACACCCGCCGTACAGGTGCGGATCGACGACGTCGCCGTCCGCGGCATGAAAGTCGCCTTCAGCGACGAGACGGTAAAGCCGTTCTACCGCTCGACCCTCGATCCGATCGATCTCACGTGCAGCGACCTCGCCTGGCCCGGTCCGTCGGCGAAAAACGTCAAGCTGACGGCCAAGGGGCTCGACGGCGCGACCCTCACGGTCACGGGCAACGTCGCGCCGGCAGGCTCGCGCGTCCAGGTGGCGCTCGCCGGGCTGCCGCTCGCGCCTTTCAACCCGTACGCCACGTCGAGCGGCTACGCCGTCGCCGGCGGTACGGCGAAGCTCGAGTCGAAGATCACGACCGGGCCGTCGTCCTACGACACGACGAACAAGCTCGTCCTGAACCAGCTCGCGGTGACCGGCGGCGAAGGCGACGCGCTCTTCACCTCGAGCTTCGGCATGCCGCTGTCGCTCGCCCTCTCACTGATGACCGATCTCGAGGGCAACATCGTGCTCGACGTGCCGATCGCCGGCGACGCTAAGGGCGTGCGGACAGGCCTCTCGACCCTCGTCGGCAACGCCCTGGCGCGCGCGATCCTGAACGCCGTGACGTCGCCGCTCAAGCTGGTCGGCGCCGTCGCCCACCTCGGCGAGAAGCCGGCGTCGCTCGCGCCGCAGCCCATCGTCTTTCCGGCCGGGCGCAGCGACATGCCCGCGAGCGAGGACGCGAAGCTGTCACAGCTCGCGAGCCTGCTCGGGGCGGCGCCGGGACTGAAGCTCCACCTGCGCGGCGAGGCCGGCGACGAGGACCGCCGGCGGCTGCGCGAGCAGCTCCTCAAGGCGAAGCTCGAGCGCGAGAGCGGCGTCATCGGCACCGTCCGCCATATCGGCGAGCGCGGCGCCCGCGGCGCGGTGCTCGGGGTGTTGCAGGCCCGCGCCGAGGGCAAGACCGCCGACGTCCCCGAGGAGCACAAGGCCTGGTTCGAGGAGCAGGTCGCCGCGCAGGAGGTGCCGGACGAGCAACTGAAGACGCTCGCCGCCGCCCGTGCGGCGAACGTCGGGGCCCGCCTCGCGAGCAGCCAGGGCGTCGGCAAGGACCGGATCGTCGTCGACGACCCGGCTGTCGACGCGAAGGCTCACCCGACCGTTACGATAGGGCTTGGCGCTCCACCGAGCAGCCCGTCGCCACCGCCGGGCCCCTAGCGTCTCACGGCGCGCAGCCGGTGATGGCCGGAACGGGCGGCATCGCATCGACGCGCTTGTAGCTGAGCTTGCAGGTCTCGATCGACTCGCCGAACTGCGCGTCGTTGATCTCGAAGAGCGAGATGCCCGAGAAGCTCGCCTTCACACTGTTGGCCTTGGTCTTCACCTTGGCCCGCATGATTTCGCTCGAGTGATCGCCCGCGACGAACGTCGTATTGGTGTTGCAACCGATCAGCACGACCTCGCCCTGCACGTCCGGCTTCTTGATGTCCGGAATGAGCGAGCCGTTGTAGCTGAAATCGCCCGAATCGAGGCTGACCGCGATCAAGCTGCCGGTCTGTGTGATGTCGAGGGTACTCGGATTGTCGTCGTCCTTGAACTTGCCGGTCTCGTCGACGCCTTTGCAGGTGAACTTGCCGACCCAGTGGCCGGTCATGTCGAATGCCACGGGGCCCGCACCCGACGACGCGGTGCCGCTGAGCGTGGCGAAGGCGATCATCATGAGCAGGGAAACGCGAACGCGCATGGGACTCTCCTTTCCCGCAGCAGGCGGTCGTCGATGCCTATAGATGTCGACCGCGATGTGCAAGCGAAAACGCGTCCGTGAGAGGCGCGTTCGCGAGGCCTCGACGGCTCAGGCGCCGACGCGCTCGACCTTGCAGCGCACGTAGCGGTGATGCGGGATGCCGGTGATCGGATCGCGATCGGCGACGTCGGTGAGCTCGTTCTGGTTCGCGCCGGTCACCATGCCGTCGGACGACACCATGCCGAAGCCGTTCGGCATCCATACGTGCCCGGTCATCAGCTTCGCGTCGACGTGCGCCGGCATCGTGAGGCTGCCGCGCCGGGTGGAGACGCTCACGCTGTCGCCGTCGCGGATGCCGAGGCTCGTCGCATCGGCCGGCGACAGGTTGAGCGCGCAGTGCGGGCCCTTGCCCTTGCGCCAGGCCGGATCGCGCTGGATCGTGTTCGCCGTCCAGCGGGTCCTGAGGCCCGCGGCCATGATCAGCGGGAACGCGGGATCGACGATCGGCTCGGTCGCGATCGCGCGCCGCAGCTCCGCGACGATGCCCTCGGGCAGGACGCGGATCTTCTTGTCGGCGAAGCCGATGTGGTCGAGGAGGTGCGTGTCCATGCACTGGCGCGCCACCTCGACGCCCTCCGGATGCGCGACGATGCGGCGGAAGATCTCGGTGCCGAGCTCGAACGGCATCTTCCCGTCCCACTCGGGCCCGAGCGCACGGACGACGCTCTCGGGACGGAAGAGCCCGTTCAGGTGCGAGAGCAGCCAGTGCGCGGCGAGCGCCGGCGACGGCAAGCGCGGCCCGAGCGCGCGATAGGTCCAGTAGATCACCTGCACGTCGCCCTGGGTCGCGGCGCCCTGCGCCGCGGCGAAGTATGCCATCGCCCCCTCGGGCGTGTGCGCCTGCTCGGCGAGCGGGAACAGCTCCGCCGGCGGCGCGCCGAAGAGATCCATCGCCTCGGCCAGGCGCACGTAGATCTCCGGCTCGGTGAGCGCCGGGATGCGCAGCGGCACGACCGGCGGACGGATCTGGACGAAGACCCCTGGGACGCCGCGCGGGAAGCCCGAGTTCTCCCACTTCTCGTAGCCGGTCGGCACCGGCAGCACGTAGTCGGCGAGCCGCGCCGTCTCGGTCATCGCGGGATCGATCACGACGAGGAGGTCGAGCTTCTCGCGCGCCTCGCGCCAGCGGGCGGCGTCGGAGTACGAGAGGATCGGGTTCGAGCCCTCGACGACGATCGCGCGGATGCGCTCGGGGTGATCGATCAGCACCTCCTCGGGCACGAGCGTCGGTGACATCATCTGGGCGTTACCGAGCGAGCGGATGGCCTGGATGCCGGAGGCGAGCGCGCGCTCGGTCTCGGCCGCCTTCTCGGGATCGACGACCGGCGGCAGGAACGTCTCCATGAAGACGTCGCCGCCCAGCACGCCGACGTTGCCGGTCAGGGTGAGGAGCGCGCGGATCAGGTACGAGATGAGCGTCGAGAACAGCGCCTGCTCGACGCCGAGGTCGTAGAAGATCGCCGCCGACTCGGCGGCGGCGAAGCCGCGGGCCGCATCCTGCACCGCGTCGAGCGCGAGGCCGCAGCGCGCCGCCATGATGGCGGGATCGACGTTGGCGAGCTCCGCGCGCAGCTCCTCGAGGCCGAGCACCCGCTCCGCCAGGAACGTCTCGTCCACGAGATCCTCGCGCACGATGATCGCCGCCATCGCGAGCAGCAGGTACGCGTCGGTGCCGGGACGGAGGCGCAGATGCGTGGTCGCGGTGCGCGTCGTCTCGGTCTCGCGCGGATCGACGACGACGACGGTGCGGCTCTTGTCGTCGGCGAGCTCCTTGAACGTGTCGGTGGCGTTGTGGCCGCGGTTCGAGATTTTGGGATTGGTGCCCAGCACGAGGAGGAAGCGCGCGTGCTCGGTGTCGGCGTGCAGGAACGTCGTCGGCGACGCGTCGAACATCCACTGGTCGAGCAGGTTGTGCTGGGTCTTCTCCTGCGCGAACGCGTTGAACCAGCGCTTCGAGCCGATGCCACGCAGGAAGCCGAGCGCGTACGGCGCATCCATGTGGTTGGCCTGGCCGCCGACGCCGACCAGCGCGATGGCGCGCGGCGAGTGCGCGCGACGGACGTGATCGAGCTTGGCGGCGATCTCGCGGATCGCCGTGTCCCAGCCGATCTGCTCGAAGGTGCCGTCGGCGCAGCGCCGCATCGGGTACGGCACCCGGTCGCCGTGATCGACGTAGTGCGCAACCCCGAACGCCTTGTTGCACACGTAGCCCTTGCTGATCGGGTTCGTCTCGTCGCCGCGCACGGCGGTGATGCGCCCGTCCGCGACGTCGACGCGGATGCCGCAGTTGTGGCTGCAGAGGACGCAGACGGTGGGGAGATCGGTGGCGTCGGCGCTCGCGCCGGGATGCGGGCCGTCGTAGCTCATGCTGGCTCCTCCGCCGCGCGCGCTCGCCGGCCGGTACGGAGACGCCCGGCGGGTCGCGCGGTCATGTCGCGTGCGGTGACCGTGTCACCGCAGCGGTCGCAGGCGAGCTGCAGCGTGGCGACGTGGCCACAGCCGCGGTGTACCCGCTCGACGGGCGGGCCGCCGCGGCCCGCCATGTGCTTGTCGCCCCAGCCGGCGAGCATGGCGATCACCCCGTAGAGATCGATGCCCTTCTCGGTGAGACGGTACTCGAAACGCGCCGGCGCGTCCTGATAGCGGACGCGACGCAACACGCCGTGCTGCACCAGCTTCCGCAGCCGGTCAGCCAGCCGATGGCGCGTGATGCCGAGGCTCGCCTGGAACGCCTCGAACCGCCGCGTGCCGAGGAACGCGTCGCGCAGGACGAGCAACGTCCAGCGATCGCCGATGACGGACAGGGTCCGCGCGATCGTGCAGTCGAGGGTGCCGACGTCGCTCCAGCGCACCGGCCCTCCTTAGTTCCAAATTAGAACCTAAAGCAAGGCCCGGGTATTCACGTGCGCTCTGAGCGCGAGTCCCTCACCGCGCCTCGAGAATGGTCTCCTGATCTCCGAGGCCAGTGCCGAACAGAAGGAGCGTCGCACGGATCGACTTGGCATTGCCTTTCGTATCGATCACACACCGGCCGTACCCCCCGCCATGCTCCGTCAGATCAGACACTTTCACGGAGCAGCTGAGTCCCGGAAAGATCGACCCTGGGAACGTACAAAGTGTGGATGTCGGGAGCGCATTCCCATCAGGATCCAGGATCGCCACGGAGTTCACCTCGATCGGCTTCGCAGTTGCATTGAGAACCCTGCAGTCGATCGCGTTGTAGGCGAACCCGATACCGGTCGTCAGGGTCTTGGCCTGCCCGATCGTGGCCATGAGCAACGTCGCCACGAGACTGATCACAGCGAGCGTGAGGCGCTGCATGACGAATCCCCCTTTGCGTTCTTCCAACGCGAGTATGAGATCGCGCGATGAAGCGTACTACTCGGGTTTCCAAACGATGCCTTGACCTCTCATCGGATCGCGATTCGGGTGCCCGTAAAGCCGTTGGGGACGCACGCGCGGACGGTCTGTTGCGGTCCCGACCGCCGCAGCTCGGATTTTTCACGCTCCGGACCATGCCGATCTGGCCCCCGCGCTCGACCTGGCGTCGCGGCCGGCAGCGGTGTACGGGTGAGGCATGAAGGACGAGCCCCGCGCGCAGTTCACCACCATGGAAGACAGCACCGCCGCCGACTGGGGGATTCTGGCCCAGAAGTCGATGGAGTTCGCCTGCGGCCTGCCCGACCGGGTGCTCGCCCACCTGCGGCTCCTCGAAGGCGACCACGGCGGGTTCGCCGTCGACCGGCTGGAGCACTCGCTGCAAACGGCGACGCGCGCGCACCGCGCCGGCGAGGACGACGAGTACGTCGTCTGCGCCCTGCTGCACGACATCGGCGACACGCTCGGTTGCTTCAACCACGCCGACATCGCCGCCGCGATCCTGAAGCCGTTCGTCTCCGAGGCCAACCTCTGGATGGTGGAGAAGCACGGCATCTTCCAGGGCTACTACTTCTTCCACCACGTCGGTCTCGACCGGAACATGCGCGATCAGTTCCGCGGCCATCCGCACTTCGAGCGCACGGCGCGCTTCTGCGAGCTCTACGACGGCCCCGCCTTCGACCCGCGCTACGAGAACATGCCGCTCGACGCGTTCGAGCCGATGGTGCGCCGCCTGCTCGCGATGCCGCGGCAGTCGATCTACGTCGCGGCGTAGCCCCAGACCCGGGGCGGGACGATCAGTCGCGCGCCGGGCGACGGCGCTCGTGGAACCAGACGCGGTACTCCGCCATGCGCGCGAGCTGATCGCGCGGCGCGTGGCGGCGGCAGGTGGCGGCCTCGTCGCTGTTTGATGACGCGCCCCAGCGGATCTCGACGCAGTCGTTCGGGTTGTAGGCGACCTCGAGGGCGGCGGCGCGCTGCATGACGTCGGCGAGCGTGAACGGCTGCTCGGCGCCGTCGCTGCGCGTGTAGGCGAAGCGGCGGCCGGCGGCCTCGTCGCGGATGATGCCCTCGAGCTGGGCGCGCCCCGCGTCGGCCGGCATGTTCGGCGGCATCGCGTAGCGGGCAGGCTTGCGGGCGACCCGGGCCGGGAAGCCGTTCACGACGTCGAGCGCGATCAGCAGGCGCAGATCGCGCGAGGGCGTTGCGTAATCCTCCCAGGCGCCGTTCGCCTCGAAGATCGCCGCGCCGTTCGGCATCGCGATCGTGCCGGGATGCGACGCGACGTAGGTCTCGCCGTTCGCCACCGAGCCGATGCGCGTCTTCACCTGCTCGTCGAGCGCCTGGATCGTCTCGCGCAGCACGCGTGCCGGGTCCATCGGCGTCGGTGACAGCATGTCGTCCATGCGGTCGTAGAAGTCGTCGACGTCCACCTCATACTGCTCGAGCGAGAAGTCGCCGTAGTCGGCGGACGCGGCGATCTCGCGGTTGGTGAGCGGGCGCAGCGCCCCACCCGCGCGCACGACCGGCCGGAAGTGCTTGAAGCCGGGGCCGCCGAGCTTCGGGTCGTCGGCGAAGAGGAAGTTGCCGCGCCAGTATCGCTTGCGCGCGATCGTGCCGTCGGGCTGCGCGTCGACCGCGAGCAGCACGCCGCCCGTCTCCGCGCTCTGCGGCAGGCGCTGTACGACGACGAGCGTGTGGCCATAGGGGTCGGCGTACACGGTGCCGGGGCGGATCGTCCCGGCGGCGAGACGCGTCGGATAGAGGTCGGTATGGTCGTCGTCGCCGGCGGTGCGGGCGCTGCCCGAGTGGATGGTCCAACCGACCTCGTGCCGCAGGAAGCGCCCCATCCGGTCGAAGGCGTCGGCCGGCGCGCCAGGGAGCGGCTCGCCGCTCGAGTGCCAGCGCGCGCAGCGCGGCGCGGCCCCCGTGCCGCGCGAGCAGTCCGAGTAGCCGAACGGCAGCCCGAGCTTCCACGCGAAGTACGCGCGCAGGAAGTACGGCAGGTCGGCGCAGTCGGGCTCGAGGCGCATGCCGCCGCGGCTGTCCTCGCGCGTGCCGAGGTAATCGTAGAGCAGGTTGCGCGCGGCGTCGCCGAGGATCGGGTCGAGGCCGTGCCAGCTCGGCTGGGCGTCGAGCGGATCGTCGAAGAGATGCTCGACCCAGGCGGAGAAGAGGAGCTCGGCGCCGTGATCCCAGTCGCGGCCGATCCCCCACGCGCCGCCGGCCGCCGCGCGCGGCGCGCTCGCCCGCGGCCGTACGACCACGCACGCGCCGCCGTCGCGCTCGGCACCCGCCGCGGGGCCGGCCGGCGCGAGCCGCACGCGGTAGGCGCCGCCGGGCGGTACCGTCGTCTCGACGAGCCACCAGAGCGGTACGACGCCATGACGCGCGTCGCTGCGCGCGACCTCGCGCCCGCCGGCGTCCTCGACCGTCAGCACCGCGTCGCCCGCCCGCTCGGTCACCGCCAGCACGCGGATGGCCGCACCGGGGGCCGCGTCGCGCGGGGTCGCGAGGAACGTGACCGCCGGCGATGCAGCGCACCCCCGGCTCGACGAGCCCTCCGACTCCGCCGCCCGCGCCGCGGCCGCGCTGACGAGCGCGGCCGCCAGCACGGCGGCCAGAGCGCAACGGACGCGCGGCGCCATGCGGACGCCGCGACGACGGGATGCTAGGGCGTGACGAGCCAGGACGGGTCCGTGCCGCTTTCCACCAGTGGCCCGCTGAACGTCAGGTGCGCCGTCGGCAGGTAGTCGCTCCCCTCGAGGAACGCCGCCGCGCTGTTCAGGGTCCCCGACATCGTCCCGACCCCTTGCAGGCCGAACTGCTGGATGTCGGCGAGCTGCGTGCCCGGCGGAATCTCGATCGCCGTCCGGCCGATGCCGTCGGAGATGCGTGGGTTCAGCGCCAGGCCGAACGACTGGTTGTGGTCGGAGTAGTACGTGACGCCACCGACGACCGCGATGCCGCGCAGCACCTGGCCACTGACATCCATGTCGATGTCGTAGTCGAGGTACAGGTAGTCGCGCAGGTCGCTCAGCTTCTTCGACCCTGGGTTGCCGACGGCCTCGGTCTTGCCTTCGCGCACCATCTCCTTGGACATCACGATATACGAGTTGAGATCGAGGTCCATGGCGTCCTCGCGCGGCACGTCGCCGTCGTCGAAGGCGAGGGGCGGAATCGCGAACTGCAACGTCGAGGCGCCGTCGTCGGCGATGAGACCGTTGGCGGTGGAGGTGCGCAGGATCGGGTGCGTGCCCTGGAAGCTGCCGGCGAAGTTCTGGAGCGTGCCGCTCTCGTCCGGCCGGAAGCGCACGGCCAGCAGGGCGCCCATGTCGCTGACGTCGACCTCCATGATGCCCTCGATGTCGGTCGTACGCCCAAAGCGCGCGATCAGGAGATCCGGGAACTGGCCGGTGCCGCCGTCCTCGTTCGACCAGATCATGGTGTAGCGGTAGGTGGTGAGGCCGGAGCCGGGCTGGGCGGTGGCGTACACGATCAGCGGCACGTCGCTCGCCGCGTTGCCCCGCACCGGACCGGCGACGCCGTTCTGCGGGTTGAGGTCGGTGTCGATGCCGAGCAGGATCGGCGCGAAGCGGGTGAAGTCGTAACGCGTGTCGGGCGCCGCGATCACCTCGACCGTCGGCGACGCCGCGAGCACGACCGGCGACTTCGCCGCGGGGCTCAGCTTCTTCTCGTGGCGCAGCCCGAGGCTGTGGGGACCGGCGCCGAGCGCACCGAGCATGATGCGGTACTGCGTCGGCGTCGGGCCGCCGTAGACGACGATCGTGCCGATGTGGTTGCCGTCGACGTCGACCCCGAGGACGACCGACTCGGCGTCGAGCGTGCCCCAATCGGCGTCGGTTGCGCTCAGCGTGAGCGTCGCGACGTCCTCACCGGCCGATGCGACCGAGATGGGGGTCGTCTGGAAGCCGCCGTGACCGACCGAGAGCGGGAAGACGCCGTCGAGCCAGTCGGCAGCGTCGGCGCAGATCGAGCCGTCGCAGGCCGGAACCTTCGCGATCTTCGCGCTGCACTTGGCCTCGTCCTTGGGGAGCTTGTCGACCTTGCTCGTGACCCGCCGCTTGAGCTTGGTCGAGGCCATCTTGCCGGCGTTCTTTCCGCGTGCAGCGCCACAGGCGTCCGCGGGGGCGAGCGCGCAGGAGTCGGTGCCGTCCCAGCTGGCGCCGTAGGCCGTGGCCGCGAGCTCGCCGAGGTTGCAGTCGATCTGCGCGACGCACGTCGCCGAGAGCAGATACGGGTCGGCGCTGCCATCCGGCACCGGGCAGGCCGTCGGGCAGAGCGGGTTGCCATGCTTGGCGCACTTGTCGATCGCCTTCCAGCGCTGCTTCACGTACTTCTCGACGGTCTTCGGCGTGGCGGCGAGATCGGCGCCGCAATCGCCGCCGCAGACGGCCGCGACCGGCGCGGCGACCGCGAGCAGGAGCAACACGGCGGATAGGTGGAATCCGAGTGACGGGTTCGGGCGGACGGCACGCATCGGGGGACCTCCAGTCGGTCCCAGGCGCGTAGCACGGGAGGCCGCCCGAGGGGAACAACAATCGCGTCGCGCGTTTGCGCGCGTTCGTCGCCCGGGGAAGTTCCGCTATACTCGACGCGCCATATGACCCAACGCTCCCAAGGCCCTCAAGGCTCGCCCGCGCCGGAAGCCCAGCGTCCAGACGTCGACGTCGAGACGCTGGCGCGCGAGGTCGTGGCACGCGACCGCCGGGCGCTCGCCAAGGCGATCACCCTGGTCGAGAGCACGCGCGATGACCACCGGGACGCCGCGCAGCACCTGCTGGAGCAGCTTCTGCCGCGCACGGGCAACGCGGTGCGGATCGGCATCACGGGTGTCCCGGGCGTCGGCAAGAGCACCTTCATCGAGGCCTTCGGCCGCTACCTGATCGGCATCGGCAAGCGCGTCGCCGTGCTGGCCGTCGATCCGTCGAGCGCGCGTTCCGGCGGCAGCATCCTCGGCGACAAGACCCGCATGTCGCTCCTCTCGGCGGCGCCGGAGGCGTTCATCCGCCCGAGCCCGTCGGGCGGCTCGCTCGGCGGCGTCGCGCGGCGCACGCGCGAGGCGATGCTGGTCTGCGAGGCGGCCGGCTACGACGTCGTCATCGTCGAGACGGTCGGCGTCGGCCAGTCGGAGGTCGCGGTCTCCTCGATGGTCGACTTCTTCCTCGTGCTCATGCTGGGCGGCGCCGGCGACGAGCTGCAAGGGATCAAGAAGGGCATCCTCGAGCTGGCGGACGCCCTGGCGATCAACAAGGCCGACGGCGACGAGGTGGCGCGCGCCACCGAGGCCGCCGCCCAGTACCGCTCGGCGTTGAACCTTTTCCGCCACACCACGCCGAACTGGAACCCGCCGGTCGTCACCGTGAGCGCGCGCGAGTCGCGCGGCATGGACACCGTCTGGTCGATCATCCAGGAGCATCAGCAGAAGCTCGGTGCGACGGGCGAGATCGCGCAGCGCAGGCGCGAGCAGCAACGCATCTGGTTCTGGAACGTGGTGGAGGACGGCGTCCGCTCGCGGTTCCTCGGCCGCAAGGACGTCCGGCGCCGCGTCGCCGAGCTCGAGGCGGCCGTCGCCGACGGCAAGCTCACGCCGACGTCGGCGGCAACCACGCTCCTCGGCCTGCTGCGCGATTGACGCGCGCCGCTCGGCGCGGCCTCGCGCGTGCGCGCGACCGCCGGGTCTCGCGCGCGGCTGCACGATCGGCCCGCCACGCGCCCCGCATGCGGACGCGTCATGACTTGTCATGTCGTCGTCGGGGCAACTGGTGATGGGACGGAGGGATTCGAGGTGAGGAGCGCGCACCGCGGATCAGGGGCACGCGCGGGCACCGTCCTTGCTCATTCCGCCTGGTATGCCGTCGATCCTGATCGCTGACGATTGCACCGCCGTAGCGCTCATCATGGCGCGCTACGCTCGCGAGGCCGGATTCCAGGTCTCCCTCGCGCGTGACGGCGCCGAGGCGTTGCAAGTGCTGTCGCAGAAGCCGATCGACTGCATCCTCCTCGACTTGATGATGCCAACCATGACCGGCATGGAGCTGTTGCAGCACCTGAAGGACGATCCGGGGACCACCGACATCCCGGTCGTGCTGGTGAGCGCCAGCGTCGGCGCGTTCCGCAGCCACATGTTCGCCGAGCGCGACGCCGACATCTGCGTCGGCAAACCATTCACCCGCGCCCAGATCGTCGGCGCGCTCCGCGACGCGCTGAAGCGTCGCCCCGTGGTCCGCACCACCCCCGCGGCGCCCGTCGCCTAGCGACGCGCCGCGCGCGTCGTCACGGCGTCGCGAAGACGCTGTCCGGCAGCCCCGTGTCGTAGTGCACGTCACTGAACGTGATGGTGGTCGAGGTGTGCTGGGGCAGTGTCTGCATCTGGATCTCGGTCGGGGTCGGGTAGCCGTCGACCTTGGTCACGTTCTCGAGCGTCCGCACCTTCCAGAGGATGCCGCTGCGGTCGTAGTACTCGGTGCGGAGCGGCAGGTAGCTCGCGCGATCGACGCAGCGGTCGACCTTTCCGTACCACCAGCCGCTCTTCGGCACGGACTCGAGATGGTAGCAACCTTTGTCCGCCGCCTCCTTGATATCGACCTGGCGCGGATCGAGCTGCTGCAGACCGAGATCCTCGTAGTTGAAGTCGGTGCCGAGGAAGCTCTCGCCGCGGGTGTCGGCCTCGATCAACCGCGTGCGCCGCAGGGTCGGCAGATAGAGACGGGTCTTCGTCGTGCCATCGTCGGCGCGAAAGACGGAGACCACCGTGCCACGGAGATCGGGCGGATCCTCGAAGACGATGCGGGTGCGGGGCGAGGGCCCGCCGCGGCGATAGAGCTGCCCGGTCCAGCGGACGATGTCGCCCTTATCGTTGGCGATCGCAAAGACCACGGTCGCGCGCATGTCCTTGCCGGGCGTGAGCGCGCTCCGCATCCGCGTCAACACGTCGTTCGCGTCGACTCCCTTCGTGGCGCCGCGCGCCGCACCGGGCATGAGCGCGAGTCCCATCACCAGGGCAGCGGAGCCGAGCCATCGAACCAAACGAGCGTTCATGGGCCAGTCCTCCTGTCTCGAGTGTTCCGCGCGAGCGGCGGGTGGACAATCGGCCTCCGTGCGAAGGTGCTCGCCGTTTGACGCCGGGAGCCCTGTGGAGGCAGAGTCCGCGAGCTTACGGGGGAAACCCATGAAGCGGCGACTCCTGCACTCCACCCTGCTCGCTCTACCCCTCGTGTTGGTACGGCCCCAGCAGGGCGTCTCGCCGGGCCCTAACTGCGGCGACTTCCTGGTACACAGCGTCACGCTCACTGCCGATCTGCACTGCACCGGATACGGTCTCGTAGCGGCCGCGAACGGCATCACGATCGATCTCGGAGGCTTCACACTGAGCGGCGACGGCGACCCCAACGACGTCGGCATCATCTCGAATGGGGAGTCGAAGGTGACGATCAAGCACGGCACGATCAGCGGCTTCGACGTCGGCATCGACACGACGATGCTCAACCAGAATCAGTCGAAGCTGAAGATCTCGGGCGTCACCATCCGCGACTGCACGCACAACGGCGCCAAACTGACCGGCGACGGAGTGACGGTCGAGAAGAGCGCCTTCATCGCGAACGGCGCCGCCGGGCTCTCGTTGGACGCGCAAATGGCGACCATCACCTCGACGGCGTTCGTCGGCAACGCCGCGGACGGCCTGGTGCTGAAGGGCGACCACCTGAAGCTCACGACGAGCCTCGCGACGGCCAACGGCGGCTCCGGGGTGACCGTATCGCCCCCGAGCGCGCTCCTTACGATTCAATCCAACACGTTCGCGCGCAACGCCCTCGCCGGCATCGCACTGAACACCTTCCTCGGGACGAAGATCACGCAGAACACGATCGTCGGGAACGGCGACGACGGCATCTCCGCCGCCACCGCGACGAACACGTTCGGCGGTGGAGTCGGACCCGGCAACTCCTTCAACGGCAATCTCGTCGGCGGCAACGCGCGGAACGGCATCGAGATCGCCGGCATGTCGATGGGCAACACGATCGCGAAGAACCGCGTCTTCGGCAACGCTCTCGACGGCATCGTCGTGAGCAGCGAGGCGCAGAACACGCTGATCCAGGGCAACACCGTGGTCGGCAACGCCATGGCCGGCGTCGACGTCGAGAACGCGGTCAACACGGTCCGCAAAAACGTGAGCAACGGCAATGGGCTCGGCTTCGCGGCGCCGAACGGCGTCATCGACGGCGGCAGCAACACCGCGCGTGCCAACGCCAATTTCTTCGACCCCTGTACCGCGAGCGCGATCGCCTGCCCGCCGCCATTCGTGCCAAAGGCGGGCCCGACGACGCCGACCTGCGGCATGCACGTCACGACCTCGATCACGCTCGGCGCCGACTCGCCCGTCTGCAGCGGTGACGGGCTCGTCATCGACGCCGACGGCGTGACGATCAACCTGAACGGCCACACGCTGCAGGGGAACCGCAGCGCCGGGGCAACCGGCATCGACGTCGGCACCCACGACGCCGTGACGATCGAGAACGGCGTCGTCCGCGGCTTCGACATCGGCATCCACACGGGCGCCGTCCAGAACGGTCCGCTCGGCAACCTGCACCTGACGAACGTCGAGGTGCGTGACAACGTCGGCGACGGCGCGATCCTCGACGGCGACGCGATCGCCACCGTCACGAAGAGCGTGTTCGCCGGGAACGGCGGGACCGGCGCCCTCTTCGGCGCCGCCGCGGTGCCGCACGTGAGCGCGAGCCTCTTCGCCGCCAACGGCGGCGACGGCCTGAACGCGCTCGGCACCGAGTGTACGTACACGACGGTGACCGCGGCCAAGAACGCCGGGCGCGGCATCGCGACCTCCGGCGTCGCGGGCGAGTGCACGCTGAAGAGCGACCTCCTGGTCGGCAACGGGCAGGACGGCTACGCCCCGAGCGGCTCGATGGGCGTGACGGTCACGAAATCCACGATCGCCGGCAACCTGTTCGACGGCATCTTCGATACCGACTCGAGCGCCTTGATCGCCGATGCCGATGTCGTCGCCGGCAACCACGGGCATGGCATCGAGATCGGTGGCGGGTTTCCGTCCACGGTACATCGGCTGACGAAGAGCACGATCGTCGGCAACGACGGCGAGGGCCTGCTCGTGGACATGGGCGTCCCCGCCGTCGTGCTCGAGAAGAATCTTGCGACCGGCAACGCCCTCCGCGGCTTCACCGCCAACGGCACGTCGGCCACGTTCACCAAGAACGAGGCCGACGCCAACGCGGCCGGCGGCATCCTGGCCGCCGCGGCGACCGACGGCGGCGGCAACGTCGCCCACTTCAACGGCGGCACCGAGCAATGCTCGGCGACGCTCGCATGCCAATGAGCCGAGTCCTCATCCTCGCGCTGGCGCTCGCAGCCACGGCGACGCCGCCCCGGCCCGGGCGCGCCGCCGTGAGCGACCCTCTCTGCGGGTCCGTCCCGACGCAGAGCCTGCGCCTCACCCATGACGTCGCCTGCGACAACAACGGGATCAAGGCGGGCGCCGACGGCATCACGATCGACCTCGGCGGCTTCACTCTGACCGGCGCGGGCACGGTCGACTCGATCGGCGTCGACGCGGACGGCCACACCGGCGTCACCGTCAAGAACGGTACGATCAGCGGCTTCTGGGTCGGCGTCTCCTCGGGTGCCAACTTCGCCGTCGCGCCGAAGATGAAGCTCTCGCACCTCACCTCGCGCGACAACCTGACCCACGGCGGCGCCGTCGAGACGACGGCCGTCGTGATCGACGGCTGCACCTTCGTCGCCAACGCCTTCGACGGCCTGCTGCTCACCAGCCAAGGCGGCAAGGTGGGGAGGAGCCTCTTCACCAACAGCGGCGGCATCGGGCTGATCGTCTCGGGCTCGCATCTGGCGCTGACGCAGATCGCCGCGACGGTCAACACGGGCGGCGGCATCCGCTACGTGAGCGCCTCCGGCGTAACCGTGAGCGCCAGCACGATCGCCGGCAACACGGGCTACGGGGTGCTCTTCGACGGGGTCGACGGCAACACCCTGACCAAGAGCACCGTCATCGGCAACGGCCAGGACGGCGTCCAGGTGATCGGGCAACTCACGAGCGGCGGCAACACGATCGACAAGAGCCTGATCGCGGGGAACGCCGACGGCCTGGTGATACTCGACGGCCCGAGCGCGACGCGGGTCACGGGCAACCGCCTGATCGGCAACGGTGGCGACGGGTTGAACGTCGACGCGGTGTCGAGCGGGACGATCGTGAGCGGCAACACCGCCCTCGGTAACGGCGAGACCGGGCTCGAGATCCAGAGCGCCACGACCACCCTCACCAAGAACGTGGTGAACGCGAACCATGCGGGAATAGACGTCACGGCCGGCGCGATCGACGGCGGTCAGAACATGGCGCGCGCCAACGTTCCCACGCTCGACCAATGCCCGGCGCCGATCGTCTGCCCGTCGCCCTTCACGTTCAAGCCGGGCGGCGTCACGCCGACCTGCGAGTTGCACGTGACGAGCTCGATCCAGCTCGGCGAGGACACGAGTGTCTGCGCGACCGGCGGGCTGATCGTCGACGCCGACGGCATCACCATCGATCTCAACAACGACCGGGTGCGGGGCGACCGCAGCGCCGGCCACGTCGGTATCGACGTCCAGGGCCACACCGGCGTGACGATAAAGAACGGCGTCGTGAGCGGTTTCGAGACCGGCATCTCCAGCACGGGGAGCGGCCTCAAGCTGCAAGACGTTCTGGTGCGCGAGAACACGGGCTATGGAGCGCTCGTCGCGGGCGATCACGCGTCTGTGAGCGACAGTGCCTTCATCGACAACGGCGGGGCGGGCCTGCACATCGCCGGCACGAAGCCGAAGGTAACGAGCAGCTACTTCGTCGGCAACGCCGGCGCGGGCGTCGTCGCCGAGGGCGACGGCGGGAGCTTCAGCAACCTCACCCTCGCCCTCAACGACGCGAGCGGGTTCGTCCTCGGCGACATCGGCAAGGGGCAGCTCAAGAACGCGATCGCCGCAGGCAACGATGCGGCCGGGGTGTCGATCATCGCCGCTCCCACGTCGTCGCTGACGGTGGCGAAGAGCCTCTCCGTCGGCAACGACGGGGAAGGCTACTCGGTCAGCACGCAGGCGACGCGGGTCACGCTCACCGGCAACACGGCCGGCGGCAACTTCAACGTCGGGCTCTCGATCGCGATGTCGAACGCGGCGTTCACGGTGACGAAGAACGCGGCGGTCGGCAACAGCGGGACCGGCATGTTCTTCAGCGAGTCGGAGACGATCTCGGCGTCCGGCAACACCGCGCTCGGCAACCGCGGCGACGGTATTGCCACCGACGCAGCGACCATCATGCTCGCGAAGAGCGCGGCCGACGCCAACCTGGAGAACGGCATCAACCCGCTGCCGCCCGGCATCGCGGACGGCGGTGGCAACGAGGCCCATGGCAACGTCCAGGGTCAATGCCTCCCGCCGATCGTGTGCAAGTAACGTCCGCGTATCACCCCGCCGCACGCAAAAAGAAAGTTTGACAGCGCGAAAACCGGGCGCGTATGAGGATGGCTGTCCCCTCGGCCCCCTCACGAGGATCGTCATGCAACCACGACACGCCGTATCGACCCCGCTCCGCCGCGCCGCGCTGGCGCTCACGGCGCTCTGCGTCACGCTCGGAGCCGGCGCGGCGGTCAACGCCGCGCAGACCTCGGATCAACAGACCTGCATCAACGAGATGAACAAGCGCGGCTCACTGGTCGTCAAGGAGCAGGGCAAGACCGATTACGGCTGCGTACGCGACGCCGGCCGCGGCAACGTCGACAAGCTCGGCGTTCCGCCGCAACAGCAGACGGCGCAGGCGTGCCTGACGAACGACGTGCGCGGCAAGATCGCGAAGCGGGTCACCGACGTCAGCGCGCGCGAGACGCAGCGCTGCCTCGCTGCGCCCGAGCAGCTACCGTCGATCGCCTACACCAACGCCTTCACGGTCGGCGGCGCTGCCACCGCCGCTGCCCGCGGCGTCGAGGCCGACGTCTTCGGCCCAAACCTCGACGCCGCCATCGTCTCCGATGATGCCGACGGTGACGGCGCGAAGTGCCAGCAGGAGGTCATCAAGCGCGCCGACGCCGTGCTCGACACCCTGTGGAAGGAGGCGCTCGGCCACAAGAAGGATGTGCTGCGCGGCGACGACCGGCTGACCGGCATCGCCGGCACCCCGATCAACACCGACGCCGACCTCTCGGTCGAGACGATCGCATACGTCACCGCCGACCCGCGCGGCAAGATCGCGAAGGCGGTGGCCCAGCTCTCCGAGAAGGCCACCCAGCGCTGCGCGGCCGCGACGACACCGCTCGCCCAGCTCTTCCCCGGCGCGTGCAGCACGGCTGCCGACGTCGGCGCGCTCGCGGCCTGCATCGCGCAGCACGTGACCGGCCGCTTCTACGGCTCGATCGCCGCCTTCGACGGCCTCGACATCGACTGCGACCTGATCGACGACGGCGTCGCCAACTTGAGCTGCGAGTCGGCGGAGCTGAAGGCGCACGTGCTGAACCGTCTCGGCTACGGCGGCGACGCCTGGTCGCGCGCGCGCATCGACGCGCTCGGCGTGCACGGTTACATCGAAGAGCAGCTCAGCCCGGCGACGATCGACGACTCCGCCCTCGACGTGATGCTCGGCAACAAGTTCGCGAGCCTGTCGATGGACTTCAACACGCTGCGCTCGACCTACCCCGCCGGCGGCAACCCCGGCCGCGCCACCGTGCTGCGCGAGCTGCAGAGCGCGTCGATCCTCCGCGCCATCGCCAGTCGCCGGCAGCTCCTCCAGGTGCTGGTGCAGTTCTGGTTCAACCATTTCAACGTCGACAGCCAGTCGAGCGGCCGCACGCAGTGGGACATCAGCCCGTATGAGCGCATCGCCATCCGGCCGAACGTCCTCGGCAAGTTCCACGACCTCCTGCTCGCCGACGCCCGCAGTCCCGCGATGGGCGACTACCTCGACAACCGCTTCAACAAGGTGAACGCGATCAACGAGAATTACGGGCGCGAGGTCATGGAGCTGCACACGCTGAGCGTGAACGGCGGGTACAGCGAGAACGACGTCGTCGAGGTCGCGCGCTGCCTGACCGGCTGGCGCGAGGACTACACCCAGCCCGACGGCTTCCGCTTCCAGCTCACCTGGCACGACCAGGGCACCAAGTCGCTCTTCAACGGCGCGCTGCAGATCCCGGCGAACGGCGGCGAGCAGGACGGCATCACCGTGCTGTCGTACCTCGCGGCGCAGCCGTCCACCGCCAACTTCCTCTGCGCCAAGCTCATCACCCGCTTCGTCTCCGAGACGCCGCAGCCGGCGCTCGCCGCGAGCTGCGCCTCGACGTATCTCGCGACCGATGGCGACCTGCGCGCCACCCTCGAGACGCTGCTGCTCTCCTCCGAGTTCCTGCAGCACCCGGAGCTGCGCGCCACCAAGACCAAACGGCCGCTGGTGACGATGACGAGTGCGGCCCGGGCGCTCGGCGCCGATCCGGCGAGCGTCAACCTGAACGAGATCCGCAACAACACGACGAACATGGGCGAGGCGCTCTTCTCGGCCGGGCCGCCGACGGGCTACCCAGACGTGTCGGCGTTCTGGACCAGCCCCGGCACGCTCGTCACCCGTTTCAACGAGCTCGAGCAGCGCGCGCGCGGCCTCGACGGCTTCGTCTTCACGTATCCGGTCTCGGGCGGCAGCTCGAGCCAGATCATCGACGCGCTCGCCGCATCGCTCTTCACCGGCGGCATCGGCAACGACACCCGCGACACGGCCGTCGCGTTCCTCGACGCGCTCGCCGTCACCGACCAGCAACGGGTGCAGCAGGGAGCAGCCTTCCTGCTGTCGAGCCCCGAGTTCCTGCTGCACTGAGCGAGAGGCGCGCCATGACGCTCACACGACGAGACTTCATCAAGTCCGCGGCCGCCGGCATGACGGCCTTCTTCCTGCCGCGCGGCCTGACCGGCATCGCCGCCGCCTCGACGACCGACCCCGTCCTGGTCGCCCTCTTCCTGCGCGGCGCCGCCGACGGCCTGAACATCGTGGTGCCGAAGGGCGACCCCACGTACTACAGCATCCGGCCGACCATCCAGGTGCCGGCGGGCACCGAGCTCACGCTCGACGGCTTCTACGGCCTGAACCCCGCCTTCGCGTCGCTCCTGCCGCTCTACCAGAGCGGCGAGCTCGCCTTCCTCCACGCCTCGGGCAGCCCCGATCCGTCGCGCTCGCACTTCGACTGCCAGGACTTCATGGAGCGCGCCGCGCCCGGCAACAAGACGATCACCGACGGCTGGCTGAACCGCTACCTGCAGGTCGCCGGCGATCCCACCGTCACGACCGCCATCACGCTCGCCGACGCCAAGGTGAAGTCGATGGCCGGGCCGGCCCGCGCGATCGCGTTCGGCAGCATCTCGGGCTTCGCGCTCGGCGGCCAGTCGGTGCCGGAGCGCCGGGCCGCGCTCGACTCGCGCTACGCGCTCATCTCGGGCACGCTCCTCGGCGGTGCCGTCACCGACGGCTTCGCCGCGCTCGACCTCGTCGGCAGCGTCGACACGACCACGACCGTCACCTACCCCGCCGGCGACCTCGCCCCGCTCCTGAAGGACGCCGCCGCGCTCATCAAGGCCGACATCGGCGTCCGCGTGATCGCCCTCAACCTCGGCGGCTGGGATCACCACACCGATCTCGTCACCCGCCTCGGCGCCCTCGCGCCGCAGCTCGCGGACGCGCTCTCCGCGTTCCACCAGGATCTCGGGCCGCAGGCCGCCACCACGCTCACGCTCTGCATGACCGAGTTCGGCCGCCGCGCCGCCGAGAACGGCGACGGCGGCACCGATCACGGCCACGGCGGCGTCATGATCGCGCTCGGCGGCGGCATCGCGGGCGGGCGCGTGATCACCAAGAACGGCCAGTGGCCCGGTCTTGCTTCGGGGAACCTCTTCAATGGTGAAGACCTGCAGGTTACCACGGACTTCCGCGACGTGTTCGCGGAGGCGCTGAACCGGCA
Source organism: Binatia bacterium (assembly GCA_036496285.1). Lineage (GTDB taxonomy): Bacteria > Desulfobacterota > Binatia > UTPRO1 > UTPRO1 > DP-19. The sequence goes on along the minus strand of DASXLI010000099.1, from coordinate 464 downwards.
CATGCTCGTGAACGTGTCCGATCTGGCGCCGGTCTTCCCGAGCTTCAGCGTTTCCGCGTCGAACTTCCCCGGGCTGTACACGTAACCGTCCCCGCCCCGCCGTGGGCGTGGCGTACGTCGCGGTCGTGGCGGAGGCGGGCAGGCGTCCGCCGCACCCGACGCTCGCAATCAGTTCAGTGCTCGCCAACGGGTGCAAGGAGCACCCTCTGCCCCTCGCACCCCGCGGCCACCTCCGCACGCGCGAGTGACGCCACCCCGGCGGCCATACGCCTGGAGCAACCCACCGGCTGCGTCGACGTCGTCCGTCGCGTCGTTACGCATCGTTCTAGTCGCGGCGTCTTGGGTTGTTCGCGGGCGTCTTACCCCTGCGACAAGCGCGAAGCGCGACGTCGCCCGACGGTGCGCGTGGCCGTCGTTGCCACCGGAGCGCGCCGGGCGTTGCAGTAGTGGGGGGGGGGGGGGGG
>DASXLI010000098.1:0-123192 GCA_036496285.1 Binatia bacterium | reverse complement strand
CTCCAAGGTGACCGCGGTGCTGTCGCGCGACGGACGCGACGCGGCGTTCGTGCTGACCGAGCTGTGGGGCGACTTCCACCAATACGGCGCGAACGTGACGCTCCCCGGCGACGGGCCGGTGACCGTCACCGTCCGCGCCTCGCCGCCGGCCTACGCCCGCCACGGCGACATGCTCACCCACTTCGTGAGCCCGGTGACGGTGACCCTGCAGGGCCACGTGCGGCAGGGTGCGCTCCACTTCGACGGCAAGCCGATCGCGCCGCAGGACGCCGACTACGCGATCGGCGACGACGTGCTGCAGGCGCGCACCGAGGCGGGCACGCTGCACGACGCCGGCCCGTACCGGGTCGGCCTGATCGTCGAGGGGCCGGAGCCGATCTGGCTCTGGCAGGACGGTGCGCCGGTCCTGCAGCAGGTCGGCGCGGACGCGACGAACCACCTGGAGGTCGTGCTGCTCGACCGTGAGACCGGTCAGCTCGTGCCCGACGCGCGCGTGACCCTCACCTTCCTCGACGGCGCGCGCGAGCTCGGCTCCGCCACCCTGCACCCGTTGCTGTCGATCTTCTCCCACTACGGCGAGACGCTGGCGCTGCCCGCGGGCGTGAAGACCGTGCGCATCCACGTCGATCCGCCGTCCCTCGGGTCCGTCGACCAGCCGCGCCTCGACGGCGCGGCGGACCTCGAGGTGCCGCTGCCGTCGCGGCGCACGGCACGCCGCGACGCCTCGAGGTTCGCATGAGCGCTCGCCTCCGTCTCCTTTCCCTCCTCCTCGCGCTCGTCGCGCTGGCACTGGCGCCGGGAGGTGTCCGGCTGGCGCACGCCGACGAGGATTTCGCGGCGGCGATCCGCGACGCCGCTGGCCGCTATCCCGATCCGTCGGCGCGGGTCGCGGTGGGCGACGCGTTCCTGCGCTTCGAGAGCTCGCCGCTCGACGGGCAGGTGAAGGCCGCCGATCCGGCGCGCTATCGCGATCTCGAGGTGCGCTGGCTGGCGCTCGCGGGGGCGATGAAGAGCGGCGCGCCGGCCATGGACGTGCGCGCGCAGGCGGCGGAGCTCGCGGGCATCCTCGAGGCGGTCGCGCAGCCCGCCACGGCGGCGGGCTCCTCGAGCCTCTTCGTCGACGCCTTCGTCATCATCGTGCGCGAGGGATTCGAGGCCCTCCTCATCCTCACCGCGCTCGCCGCGTACCTGGTGAAGGTCGGGCAGCCCGGGAAGCGGATGCTGATCTACGCCGGCGGCGGCGCCGCGGTGGTGGCGAGCCTCGGCCTCGCGGTCGTCGCGCAGCGCGTGCTGCCGATCGGCGGGCCGGCGCGTGAGGCGCTCGAAGGCATCACGATGCTCATCGCCGTGGTCGTGCTCTTCGCGGCGTCGTACTGGCTCATCTCCAAGTCCGAGGCGCGGCGCTGGCAGGCGTTCGTCCGCACCCGGCTCGAGGGCGCGCTCGGCACCGGCCAGGCGCGGAGCCTCGTGCTGCTCGCGTTCCTCGTCGTCTTCCGCGAGGGCTTCGAGACCGTGCTCTTCTACGAGGCGCTCGCCGGGCGCGCGGCGGGCAACCCGCTCGCGCTTTCCGCGGTCGCGTCGGGGCTCGCGCTCGGCATCGCCGTCCTCGGCGTCATCGGGGTCGCGCTCTTCCGCTACGGCGTGCGCATCCCGATCCGCCCGTTCTTCGCCGCGACCGGCATCCTGCTCTACGTGCTGGCGTTCAAGTTCGCGGGCGCGGGCGTGCGCGAGTTGCAGGAGGCGGGCTGGGTGTCGGTCACGCCGGTGCGCCTTCCCGAGCTGCCGCTGCTGCGCGACTGGCTCGCGGTCTATCCGTTCGCCGAGCCGCTCGTCGCGCAGGCGGTGCTGATCGCGGCGCTTGTCGGCGGCGCGGCCTACGCGCTCGTCGCCCGTGGCATGGGCCTCGGCGGTGCGGAGGCGGCGCGGCCGTGAGCGGACGGCGCCTCGCGCTCGCCGTCGCGGCCGCGCTCGCGGCCGCCGGCGTCGGCGCGGCGCTCTGGCTGCGGCCCGCCGGCGCGCTGCCCACCGAGAATCTGCCGTCCGAGTTGGCGGGGCGGGTGAATCCGCGCGCGGGCGATCTCGCGGCGGTGAGTGAGGGCGTGGCGCTCTTTCACGACAACTGTGTGAGCTGCCACGGTGAGCGCGCGGACGGGCACGGCGCCGCCGCGGCGGGCCTGACGCCGCCGCCCGCCAACTTCCGCGGCACCGACGTGCTCGCGCGCCATTCCGACGCCTACCTCTTCTACCGGCTCACCGAGGGCAAGCCCGGCACCGCGATGCCGTCCTTCCGCGGTGCGCTCGCCGAGCGCGAGCGCTGGGCGGTGATCGCCTATCTGCGCTCGCTCACCCCCGATCCCGCCCCGACGCGCTGACGAAATCTTTCGCGTACTCGATGGTTTGCTGGTCCGGTCGCCTCTGATATGCTGCCGTGATCTTGCCACCTCGGACTGGAGCGCAGCATGCCGCGTCGGCGTCGTAGTCTCACCGGAGCCCTCGCTCTCTTCGCCATCCTTGCCGTCTTGTTCTCCGGCGGGCGCGGGGTGACGAAAGTCGACGCCGTCGGCAAGGACGCCTCGTACGAGAACCTCCAGACCTTCACCAACATCCTGGCGATCGTCCAGAAGAACTACGTCGACGAGGTCTCGACCGACCAGCTGATCGAGGGCGCCATCAACGGCATGCTCACCTCGCTCGATCCGCACAGCGCGTACCTCACGCCCGAGCTGTACAAGGAGCTGCAGGTCGATACCAAGGGCAGCTTCGGCGGTCTCGGCATCGAGATCACCATGCGCAACAACATCCTCACGGTGGTGTCGCCGATCGAGGACACGCCGGCCTACCGCGCCGGTGTGAAGGCCGGCGACATGATCATCAAGATCGACGGCCAGTTCACCAAGGACATGACCCTGGTCGACGCGGTCAAGAAGATGCGCGGCCCGAAGGGCAGCAAGGTCGTGCTGTCGATCAAGCGCGAGAAGGTGAACGAGATCTTCGACGTCTCCCTCGTGCGCGAGGTCATCAAGATCCAGAGCGTCAAGTCGAAGCAGCTCGAGAAGGGCTACGGCTACCTGCGCATCACGCAGTTCCAGGAGCGCACCGACAGCGACGTCGAGCGCGTGCTCGAGCAGTGGGCGCGCGAGGGCGCGATCGAGGGCATCGTCCTGGATCTACGCAACGATCCGGGCGGGCTCCTGACGCAGGCCGTGAAGGTCTCCGACACCTTCCTCGACTCCGGCCTGATCGTCTACACCGACGGCCGTCTCGAGAATCAGAAGCAGAAGTACTTCGCGCGCCGCCCCGGGAGCTACATGGACTTCCCGATGGTCGTCCTCGTGAACGGTGGCACCGCGAGCGCCTCGGAGATCGTCGCCGGCGCGCTGCAGGACCACAAGCGCGCGATCATCCTCGGCACCCAGACCTTCGGGAAGGGCTCGGTGCAGACCATCCTGCCGCTCGACGACAACTCGGCGCTGCGCCTCACCACCGCGCGCTACTACACGCCGAACGGCCGCTCGATCCAGGCGACCGGCATCGTGCCGGACATCGTCATGGACAACGTCCTGATGACGCGGCCGGCGAGCGGCTCCAAGACCTCGCAGCAGCTCCTGCGCGAGGAGAACCTACCGCGCCACTTCGAGCAGAAGACCAAGCCGCAGCAGAGCTCCGAGCCCGACTCCGAGGTCGCGCCGCCGCCGGCTGCCCCCGAGGAGCTGCCGGCCGAGGAGGGCGACGAGGGCATCAAGGAAGGCGAGCTCGGCAAGGATCCGCAGCTCGATCATGCGCTCGAGCTGCTGAAGAGCTGGCGGGTCTTCAAGACCCTGGTCGCCAAGACCGACTAGGGGCGAGCGAGCTGCGTCCCGCCCGTCGGCGTCGGCGGCGCGCCCCGGTCCTTTCATGGGCGGCGCTCGCGCTGCTCGTGGTGTGCGCCGTCGCGGTCGTCGTGTTGGTGCAGTACCAGCCGCGGCCGGCACCACGGCGCGTACCGCACGTAGAAGCTGCGGCTCCGCCGGCGCCGCCGCCCGGGGCCCAGCGCCCGCCGCGCGGCGACGGAGCCGGCCGCGTCGCGGTCGTCATCGACGACATGGGTGACAGCGTCGAGACAGCGGGCCGCGTGCTCGCGCTCGAGCCACCGGTGACGGTCGCGGTGATGCCGTTTCGTGCGGCGTCGGCACGGGTCGCCGCGGCGGCCGTCGAACGCGGCCGGGAGGTGATCATGCACCTGCCGCTCGAGCCCGAGCGGCGGAGCGAGATGGCCGACGCGCCCGGCTTCCTGCTCACCGGCATGGCGCCGACGCGCCTCGAGCAGCAGCTCGACGCCGATCTCGCGACCGTGCCCTACATCGTCGGCGTGAACGGCCACATGGGGTCGCGCTTCACCCAGGATCGCCTCGCGATGGAGCAGCTCCTGCTCGCGCTGCGGGCGCGTGGGCTCTTCTTCCTCGACAGCTTCACCAGCCCCGGGTCGGTCGCCGCCGCGACGGCGCAGCGGGTCGGCGTGCCGTTCGTCCAGCGCTCGGTCTTCCTCGACCACGACCCGGAGCCGGCGGCGGTCGCGGCCCAGCTCGCACGCGTCGAGCGCCTCGCCCGCGGCGGCCGCGACGTGGTCGCGATCGGCCACCCGCACCACGCAACGCTCGCGGCGCTCGCGTCGTGGATGGCCCGTCTCGCCGCGAGCGGCATCCGCGCCGTGCCGCTCTCGGCGCTCGTGCGCTGACGGGGCGGTGCCCCGGGTGGACAGAGGATCGGCCACCTGGGACATCGAGGGGGATGAGGCGCACGTGGACGATCATCGGCGTGAGGAGCGTGGCGGCCAGCTTCCGCTGGTATCAGGCGTTGTTCGGACAGCGAGCGACGCGCCCGCAGCATCACGAGTTCGGATCGATTCTCGATTCGGACGGAACGGTCTTGCTCTGTCTTCATGCCTGGGGGGTCGAAGATCGCGGACACCCCTCCCTGAGCAGTCCCGATGACGGAACGCCCGGCAACGGGCTGCTGCTGTTCTTCCGCGTCGACGACTTCGACGAGACGCTGAAGAGGGCGCGCGCGCTCGTGCCACGCCTCGAAGAGGCGCCGCACCGGAACCCGAATACCCGGACGCAGGAGTTCTCCGTGCGCGACCCGGACGGCTACTACGTCACGGTCAGCGCCCTCGGCCGCGGCACGGCTCGGGCCACGACGCGCGGTCCGCGCACCGCCGTACGCCGACGGAAGCGGCGTACCGCCGGAGCATCGGTCCGCTAGAGGGTCGCCATCCGATCTCAGGGGCCGGCGGCAGGGCCGCTGTCGGCGAGGAGGTGGCGGATGGCCTCGTCCATCTCGTCGTAGCCGCCTTCGCCCTGGTGCTCGAGCACGATATGGCCGCGGCGGTCGATGAGGTACTGTGCCGGCCAGTAGTGGTTGCCATAGGCCTTCCACGTCCCGTAGGCGTTGTCCTGCGCCACCGGGTAGCGGATGCCGAAGCGCTCGATGGCGGCGCGCACGCCGGCAGTCTCCCGCTCGAAGGTGAACTCGGGCGTGTGCACGCCGACGACGACGAGCCCACGCGACGCGTAGTGCTCGTGCAGGCGCGCGACGTGGGGCAGGGTGCGCGCGCAGTTGATGCAGTCGTAGGTCCAGAAGTCGACGAGCACGACCTTGCCGCGCAGGCCCGCCATGGTGAGCGGCGCCGAGTTGAGCCAGGCGTCGACGGCCGCGAACTCGGGTGCCTCGCCGTAGTCGCCGAGCGTCGCGATGGGTGGATCGGGCACGTCGCCCATCGCCTTGGCGGCGAGCGCGACGTCGTAGCGCAGGTGGACGATGACCGCGACCCCGATCACGACGACACCGAACACGCGCTGCAGCCGTTGCGTGTACGGCAGGAGGGCGCGCGCCCGCGTGGTCGCCCACTGGCCGCCGTATGCGATTCCCAGCATCGGGATGCTGGCGCCCACCGCGAAGGCGACGAGCAGGGCGGCGGCGCGGCCGAGGTGCGGTGCCGTCGCGACCAGGGTCAGGATCGAGCCGAGCACCGGCCCCGCGCAGGGCGTCCACACCGCCCCGAGGCTGGCGCCGACGAGCAGGCCGCCGACCAGGCCGTCGCCGCGCCCGCCGAGGGTGCCAGCACGGCTCAGCGCCGTGCCGCCGACGGCGGCGACGAGGCGCTCGAAGGGCGCGGGCCAGATCATGAGCACGCCGCAGAGCGCGAGGAGCGCGGTCGCCGCGTTCCGCCAGGTCTCGGGGCCGAGGCCGAGCGCTGCTGCCGACGCGCCGAGCCCGAGCGCGAGCAGCGAGAAGGTGAGCGTGAAGCCCGCGGCGATGTAGAGCGGACGCCACGCGTCCTGCCGGCCGACCGAGACGCCGAGCAGGATCGGCAGCGTCGGTAGGACGCACGGCGAGGCGACCGTCAGCATACCGGCCGCGAAGGCGAGGGCGCCGTCGACGAGCACGGGCGGCCCTATCCCGCTGCCGGCTCTGCGCCCGCGGCCGGCTCCGCCACCCGGTGCCAGATCTGGGTCTGGCCGATCAGGTGGATGCCAATATAGGGGTGCACCTCCAGCTGATCGGCATCGAGCAGCCGCAGAGTGCAGCGGTAGGTCTTGCCGTTCTCGCGATTGAAGATGTGGCCCTCCCAGGCGTCGGCGCCGGAGGGGGTGAAGCGGTCGAGGATCGTGAGGCCGACACCGGGCCGGTCGGCCAACTCGACGCTCGGGTCCGCCATCGAGTGGTTGGCGACGACGCGCGCGACCGTGCCGCAGAGCGCGTCCCCGCATGGGGCGACGACGACCTCGAGGTTGCCGCTGGCGGTGAGCCACCGGCCGGTGGGCGGCGTTGGCGTGCCGGCGACGGCGCAGGCACAGGCTTGGAGGGAGAGCACGAGCAGGCCGACGATGAGCTGGCGCATGGGCGCTCCTTTCGATGCAAGCGCTGCTTACATCCGCATACACGGCGCTGTCAAGTAGAGTAAGCACTGCTTGCATTGATCGACCCGTGCGTGCCAGCCTGCGGTGTGGCGACGAGAGTACGAGCGACGGCCGCGCGAGGCCGCACGCGCTATCATCACGGCAACTTGCGAGCCGCGCTGATCGAGGCGGCGGAGCGGCTCATAGAAGAGGGTGGCCCCGAGAGCGTCACCGTGCGCGAGGCTGCGCGTCGCGCCGGCGTCTCGTCGGGTGCGCCGTTTCGCCACTTCCCCAGCCGCATCGCGCTCATGACCGCGGTCGCCGAGCAGGCGATGACCCGCCTGCTGGCCGAGGTCGAGCGCGCGCTGACCCGCACCGCCGGCGCCGATCCGGTCACACGGTGCGCGGCCTTCGGCGAGGCCTACTTCCGTTGGGTGGAACGGAACCCGACGCAGTTCCGCGTCATCTCCGCGCGCAACCTCATCGACTTCGAGGGCTCGAAGACCCTGCGTCGCGACAACGAGGTGCTACGGGCCGCGATGACCGACGTGCTGGAGGAAGGTCGGCGCAAGGGGCTGTTCCACTACCCCGACATGCACCGCGCGCAGCTCGCGGCGCGGGCGCTCGTCTACGGGCTTGCGCGCATGTGCGTCGACGAGCACTTCGCGCAGTGGGACGTGCCCGCCAAGGGGGCGGCGCGCGCGATGCGCGACGTGTTCGATCTCTTCATCGACGGTCTGACGCACGGCAAGGGCCGCGCCGCCCGCCGCCGGCGCTGACTGCGGCGGCCGGTCGCTTGCGGAACGCGAGCGACGGCCGCGCGCCTTGTCGGGTCGGCCGGGCGTTGTTAGGGTTTCCCGATGCAGCCGCGCCCGCGGCGCGCGCCCGCGCCGCTCACCGTCACCCAGCTTGCCCAGCTCGTGCGCGACGCGCTGGCGAGCGAGCTCGGCGGCGTCGTGGTGGCCGGCGAGATCTCGAACCTGCACGCGGCGGGATCGGGGCACCTCTACTTCACGCTCAAGGACGACCGCAGCCAGATCCGCTGCGTGCTCTTCCGCAGCGCGGCCCAGGTCCTCACGTTCACGCCGGCCGACGGCCACGAGGTGGTCGTGCGCGGGCAGATCTCGCTCTACCCGGCGCGCGGCGACCTGCAGCTCTACGTCGACCGGCTGGAGCCGCTCGGCCGCGGCGCGCTGCAGCTCGCGTTCGAGCAGCTGAAGGACCGGCTCGCCGCCGAGGGCCTCTTCGGCGACGCGCGCAAGCGGCCGCTGCCGTTCTTCCCGCGCCACGTCGGCATCGCGACTGCCGTCGGCGGCGCGGCGCTGCACGACATCCTCGTCATCCTGCGCGACCGCTGCCCGGCGTTGCACGTGGTCGTGCGGCCCGTGCGCGTCCAGGGTCCCGGCGCCGCCGACGACATCGTGCGCGCCATCGACGAGCTGAACCGGCACCCGGCACTCGAGGTGCTCATCGTCGGCCGGGGCGGCGGCTCGCTCGAGGACCTGTGGCCGTTCAACGAGGAGCGGGTGGCACGGGCGATCGTCGCGTCGCGCCTGCCCGTGATCGCCGCGGTCGGCCACGAGGTCGACGTGACGATCGCGTGCCTCGTCGCCGACCGGCGCGCGCCGACGCCGACGGCGGCGGCCGAGATGGCCGTGCCGCGCGCCGCCGATCTCGAGGCGCGGGTGGCACGCTGCACGGCGGCGCTCGCCGAGGCGGTCGGACGGCACTGCACGCGCGAGCGCCGGCGGGTCACGTCGCTCGCGGCGCGCGTGCGCGATCCGCGCCGCTACGCGCGCGAGCTGGCGCTGCGGGCGAGCGAGCTGTCCGTGCGTCTGCGGCGTGCCGTGCGCGGTCGCGTCGCCGCCGAGATTGCGCGCGTCGCCGCCACCAACCGCCGCCTCGCGCTGCAGCACCCGGCGACGCGGCTCGCTCGCGCCAACGAGACGCTGCGCGACGCGACCCGCCGTCTCGACCGCGCGGCGCGCCTCGCGCTCGCGAGCGGGCGCGAGCGTGTGGCGCGCGCCGCCGGCTCGCTCGACGACCTGAGCCCGCTCGCGGTCCTGCAGCGCGGGTACAGCCTGACCCGCCGTCCCGACGGCACCGTCGTGCGCGACGCCGCCACGCTCGCCGACGGCGATCCGGTCGAGCTGACGTTCGCCGTCGGCAGCGCGCGCGCCCGCATCACCCGCGTTGCTCTTGACCCGCCGGCGGTTCCAAAGCGCCCAGGTTCGCGTTAAGCATCCCGGATGGCCGCGCGCGCGCCCGATCCCGATCCCACCCGCTTCGAGGACGCCCTGCACGACCTCGAGGAGACGGTGCAGCGCCTCGAGTCGGGCGAGCTCTCGCTGGAGGACGCGCTGGTCGCGTTCGAGCGCGGCGTCGGCCTCGTGCGCGTGCTGAACGAGAAGCTCGCGGCGGTGGAGCAGCGGGTCGACGTGCTGATGCGCGACGCGCAAGGGCGGCTCGGCACCCGGCCGCTCGACCCGGAGTCCGAGTGAACGTCGAGCGCTATCTCGCCGAGCGGCGCGCCATGGTGGAAGCGGCGCTGGAGCGCGCGCTCCCGCCCGCGCCTGGCGAAGGCGTGCCGCCGCGTCTCCACGAGGCGATGCGCTACGCCGTCTTCTCCGGCGGCAAACGCGTCCGCCCGGTCCTGAGCCTGATGGCCTGCGAGGCCGCAGGCGGCGTGGCGGAGCGCGCGCTGCCGTTTGCGTGCGCGCTCGAGCTGATCCACACGTACTCGCTGGTGCACGACGACCTGCCGGCCATGGACGACGACGAGCTGCGGCGCGGCCGGCCGACCGTGCACGTCGCCTTCGACGAGGCGCTCGCGATCCTGGCCGGCGACGCGCTCCTCACGGAGGCGTTCCGGCTCGTCGCCGAGGGCGCGCTCGCTGCCGACCTCGAGCCGGCGCGCGCGCTCGGCGTCGTCGCGGCCATCGCGGTCGCCGCCGGCGCGTCGGGCATGGTGGGCGGGCAGGTCGCCGACCTCGAGGCCGAGGGCGTGGTCGCGGACGAGGCGCTCGTCGCCTCGATCCACCGCCGCAAGACCGCGGCCCTCATCGCGGCGGCGATCGCGGCGGGCGCGGTCGCCGGCGGCGCCGCCGATGCGGATCTACGAGCCCTCAACGCCTACGGCCAGGCGCTCGGTCTCGCGTTCCAGGTTGCCGACGACCTGCTCGACGCTACCGCCTCGACCAGCGTGACCGGCAAGCGCGAGGGCGGCGACGCGGCGCACGGCAAGGCGACGTATCCGGCCGTGCTCGGCCTCGATGGTGCGCGCCGCGTGGCGCGCGCGTTGCTCACGCGCTGCCTCGACGCGGTGGCGCCGCTCGGCGAGCGCGCCGAGCCGCTGCGGGCGCTCGCGACCTTCATCGTCGAGCGCGCCGCCGGCCGCTGAGCGCGCGAGGCGGTCGCCGATGGCGGCGCGTGCGCCGACCGAGCGCATCGACAAGCTCCTCGTCGACCGCGGCCTGGTCGCCTCGCGCGAGCGGGCGCAGCGCCTCGTGATGGCGGGGCAGGTGTTCGCGGGCAGCGCGCGCGTCGACAAGCCCGGCTCCCGGGTCGCCGTCGATGTGCCGCTCGAGGTGCGCGGCGAGGACCACCCGTTCGTGAGCCGTGGCGGGGTCAAGCTCGCCTCGGTGCTCGACGCGCTCGCGTTCGATCCGGCCGGCATGGTGGCCCTCGACGTCGGTGCCTCGACGGGCGGCTTCACCGACTGCCTGCTGCAACGCGGCGCCCGCCGCGTGTATGCCGTCGACGTCGGCTACGGGCAGCTCGCCTGGAAGCTGCGCGCCGACCCGCGTGTCGTGAGCCTCGAGCGCACCAACGTCCGCCAGCTCGACGCCGGGCGCCTCGGCGAGCCGATCGACGTCGCGACGATCGACGCCTCGTTCATCTCGCTCCGCCTGGTCCTGCCGGCGGTGCAGCGCCTGCTGGCGCCCGGCAGGACGATACTCGCGCTGGTGAAGCCGCAGTTCGAGGTGGGGCGCGGCAAGGTCGGCAAGGGCGGTGTCGTGCGCGATCCGGCGCTGCACGCGGCCGTGCTCGACGAGCTCGAGGCGTTCGCGCGCGAGAGCGGCCTCGCGGTCCGCGCCCGGCATCCGTCGCCGATCCTCGGGCCGGCGGGCAACCGCGAGTTCTTCCTCGCGCTCACGACCTGACAAGGCGCACTGCCGCCGCCGTGGCGTGTCGCGGCCGCGCGCGTCACGATCGTGGCGGTCGCTGCGCTCTGCCTCGCGCGGGCGACACAACAAAGCCTAGCGGCGCGCCGCCGTCCGTGCGGCCCGCGCGCGCGCGTCCGTCGTGCGATCGCGGCCTTCCGTGGCATCGCGCGTCGCCGACGCGCTGGCACCGCCGTTGCTCCTCCACCGACGGCAGTCGAAAGGAGTGATCATGCGAATGCTGCGAGGGTCAGCGATGCTCGGGATGCTGCTCGTGCTCGGCACGGGCGTGGCAACGGCGGGCGACAAGCCCTGCGTGGTGTCGTGCGCCGCGCAATGCAAACAGCAGGCGACGATGTGCCTCGGCGGCGTTGCGTTCGGGGCGAAGACCGACAAGGCCGGCTGCGACGCCGACGCTGCGGACGCGCATCTCGCGTGCGACAGCGACGCCCTCGACGCCAAGGTGGCCTGCCTCGGGCTCTGCGGCCCCGCGCTCAAGGGCTGCACCATGGAGGCGAACGCCGCGCAGAAGGCCTGCCACAACCAGGTGAAGGCGGACGCCGACGCGTGCAGGATGGAGGTCGCGCAGACGTTGAGCGACGACCAGGCCTCGTGCGCCGCCGATCTGGCGGCGTGCATGACCGCCTGCAGCGGCACCGGAGGCGGCGTGCAGTAGACCGCCTCAGCGTCGGAATCGACGGCGGACGCCGCGTTCGCCGTCGATCCGACGTACGTGCTCGGTCACGACGTCCGGCGGGCACGCGGCGATGAACCAGCGCGTCGCGAACCACATGACCGCGACGTCGTCCGCGAAGCCGAGGATCGGGAGCCAGAAGTCGGGGATCAGGTCGATCGGCGAGATGAAGTAGATCACCGCCGCGGTGAGCCCGGCTTTCGCGCCGAAGGGCACGCGCGGGTCGCGATAGAGACGCCAGTAGAGGCGCACGAAGCTCGGCACGTGCCGGATGAAGCGCAGCATCTGCATGCCCGCGCCAAGCCGCGTACCGGGCCGCCGGCTGTCCTGCGTCAGTCCTCCGCGTGCGGGTCGCTGCGTGCGATCAGGTCGGCGACGACCCGACAGAGATGCGCGTCGTCGTGCGACAGGCGGTCGAAGAGGGCCGCGGCCTCCGGATCCTCGAGGTCCCAGTGGTTGGTGAGCTCACGATAGCGTCCGCTCTTGACCCGCAGGTCCTCGAGATCGAAGGTGAGGCGCTCCCAGTAGTTCCGGCCGCCGCGCGGCGTGCCGGATCCCACGGCGGAGACGGTGCCGCCGAGGCGCGCGATCTGCTCGCGCAGGAGCCCCGCGTGCTCGTCCTCGCGCTCGGCCAGACCGAGGAGGCTCGCCGCCGAGGACGGGTAGGGGACGCGCTCGGCGTGCGCGCGCAGCTGCAGCGCCAGACGCAGCTCCTCGTGATAGGCTGCCGTCAGGTCGGCGACGAGACGACGCGTGGGGCCGCCGGCCAGGTTGCGGACGCGCTCCCAAAGTCCCACGGCGCCTGAGTTATCGCATCCGTCCGAGGAGTCAAGGCGACGGGGCGGTGGTTTTCTTTCGCCGGACGATTCGGATAGAGTCCGTAGACTCGCATCGAGGATCGCATCGGAGGAAGTGACTGATGGCACGTATCACCGTCGAAGATTGTCTCGAGCACGTCGACAACCGCTTTCAGCTCGTGCTGCTCGCCGCCAAGCGGGCCAAGCAGTTGTTGAAGGGCTCGCGTCCGCTGCTCGAGTCCGAGAACAAGGAGGTCGTGACCGCGCTGCGCGAGATCGCCGGCTCCAAGGTGAAGCTCGCGGCGCAGGACATGCCGGTGGAGACGGGGGAGCCGACGACCTGACCCACCTGACGACGGCGGCACGGGCGCCCCGGCGCTAGCATGGCGACAGCACGTGATCTCTACGCCGACCTCGGCGTGAAGCGCACCGCGAGCGCGGAGGAGATCAAGAAGTCCTACCGGAAGCTCGCGCGCAAGCATCATCCCGACGTCAATCCCGGCAACCGCGACGCCGAGGAGAAGTTCAAGCGCATCTCGTTCGCCTACGATGCGCTGTCCGACCCGGCCAAGCGCAAGGCCTACGACGAGTTCGGCATGGACGGGCTGCAATCGGGCTTCGACGCCGACCGCGCTCGCGAGTACAAGCGCGCGCAGCAGGCCTACGCCGGCGGCTTCGGGCGCGGCAGCGCCAACGCGGAGGAGTTCGAGGGCTTCGGGGGCGGGGGACGCTACTCGAGCTTCGAGGACATCTTCGGCGATCTCTTCGGCGGGCGCGGCGAGGGCGGCGGCCACGCTCCGGCGCAGCGCGGATCGGACCTCGAGTCGACGCTCGAGATCGATCTTCTGAGCGCGATCCGCGGCACCACCGCGACGATCTCGCTGACGAAGCCGGTCGAGTGCCCCACCTGCCACGGCGCGGGCGTCGAGGGCGAAGGCTCGACCTGCCCCGATTGCAACGGCACCGGGCAGACGAAGGTCGGCAGCGGACCGCTCTCGTTCAACCGCCGCTGCCCGCGCTGCGGCGGCTCTGGCCGCATCGACCAGCGCCCCTGCTCACGCTGCGCTGGCGCGGGGCGCGTCGACAAGGTCGAGCGCCTGAACGTGAAGATCCCCGCGGGGGTCGACGACGGCTCGCGCATCCGCCTCGCCGGGAAGGGCGGAGCCGGCGTCGGTGGCGCGCCGGCGGGCGATCTCTACATCGTGACCAGGGTGCGGCCGCATCCGCGTCTCGAGCGGCGCGGCCTCGACCTCTACCTGCAGGTGCCGGTGACGATCGGTGAGGCGATGCACGGGGCGACCATTGACGTCCCCACGCCCGACGCTACGGTGAAGCTGAAGGTTCCGCCGGGCAGCCAGAGCGGCACGAAGCTCCGGCTGCGTGGCAAGGGCGTTCCCGAGATGAAGGGGTCCAACCGCGGCGATCTGTACGTCGTCCTCATGGTGCAGGTCCCGACCGACGGCACCGAGAAGGTGCGCGACGCGGTGACCGTCCTCGAGGACAGCTACGGGCGCAACCCGCGCGCCGACCTGAGGCTCTGAGGTGTCGGGCAAGTACTTCCCGCTGGCGGAGGCGGCCGAGCGTGCCGGGCTCACGACCGACTATCTCGAGATGCTCGAGCACGAAGGCATGATCGTCATCAAGCGCACGCTCGACGACGTGGTGGTGATCTCGAGCGCCGACCTCGACCGGGCGCGGGTCACGGCCCTCCTCACCCAGGAGCTCGAGGTGAACCTGCCCGGCGCGGAGGTGATCCTCCGCATGCGCGACGACATGATCGCGATGCGCCGCCAGTTCGACGAGATCCTGGCCGATCTGGTCACGCAACTGAAGCGCGGACTCGGCACTCCGCCGTCGACGGACGAGCAATGAGGGCCGGCGGCCGCAATCGCGGGCGACGCGAGCGGAAGGCGGCCGGGCCAGCCCCAGCGGCGCTCGAGCCCGAGATCGTCGTCGACGACGAGCGCGAGGACGCGGAGCCGGCGATCGCTCCCGACGCGGTCGAGCTGCCGACCATCGACGAGGATGCGCTCGCGGCCGCGGCGCGCACGCATGCGGACGACGCGTCGCCCGACGGCCCCGAGCCGCGCGCGGCGGTGCGCCGTCGCGCGCGTGGGCGCGGCGAGGCCGACGGCGAGGAGGGCGTCGAGAAGGACGGCGCGCTCGTCTCCTTCGATCCGCTGCAGCGCTACCTCGCCGAGATCCGCCGCCATCCCCTCCTCACGCGGGAGGAGGAGCACGATCTCGCCGTGCAATTCCAGCACGACCGCGACATCGCGGCGGCCTACCGGCTGGTCACCGGCAACCTGCGCCTGGTCGTGATGATCGCGCGCGAGTACCAACGCTCGTTCCGCAACCTCCTCGACCTGATCCAGGAGGGCAACATCGGCCTCATGGAGGCGGTGAAGAATTTCGACCCGTACCGCGGGGTGCGCTTCCCGTCGTACGCGGTGTGGTGGATTCGCGCGTACATCATCCGCTACGTCATGAACAACTGGCGCCTCGTGAAGCTCGGTACCACGCAGGCGCAGCGCAAGCTCTTCTTCAATCTACAAAAGGAGAAGGACAAGCTCGAGGCGGAGGGCTTCGTCGCCGGCCCGAAGCTCTTGGCGCAGCGGCTCGACGTCAAGGAGCAGGAGGTCGTCGAGATGGAGCAGCGCCTCGGCGGCAGCGACGTCTCGGTCGACTCGCCCCTGCACGAGGGCGAGGACGGCACCCTGCTCGACGTGCTGAAAAGCGGCACCGCGACCGCCGAGGACCAGGTGGCGGACGCCGAGTACCGCCGGCGCCTGAGCGAGAAGATCCGCGAGTTCGGCTCCACCCTGCACGACAAGGATCGGCTGATCTTCGACCAGCGCCTCCTCGCCGAGGATCCGCTCACTCTGCAGGAGATCGGCGACAAGTACGGCATCAGCCGCGAGCGCGTCCGTCAGGTGGAGAGCCGGTTGAAGCGCCGTCTGAAGGAGTACCTGGCTAGGCAGTTCGAAGACCTGCGCGACGTTAGTTGATTTCGCCCCCGTGCGCGCGGCTGCCCCAAAATCGTCCGGGGCCGGGGCCGGGGGCCATGTCGCAGCCTTGCGACTCTCGTAAACCCATGGTTCTATTGCCGCGTCGCTTCGCGGACTGGGGGCCTTCCTTATGAGCCAACTTCACGGTGGTCGCATCGTCGCCCGCGCGCTCAAGGCCGAAGGGGTGTCGCACATCTTCACCCTTTGCGGCGGGCACGTGATGTCGATCTACGACGGCTGTCTCGATCTCGGCATTCGTGTCGTCGACACGCGCCACGAGCAGACGGCGTCGCACGCGGCCGACGGCTGGTCGCGCGTCACCGGCCAGCCCGGCGTCGCAGTCGTCACCGCGGGTCCGGGCCTGACCGACGCGGTGACCGGCGTCGCCAGCGCCTGGCGGGCCAACATCCCGATGCTCATCATCGGCGGCCAGGGGCCGCACGCCCTCTGCGACAAGGGCTCGCTCCAGGACATGAACCACGTCGACCTGATGCGGCCGATCACGAAATGGTCGCACTCGGTCCCCGAAGCAGGCCGCCTCGCCGAGTACGTGAGCATGGCCTTCCGCATCGCGACGACCGGCGTGCCGGGCCCGGTGTACCTCGAGATGCCGGTCGACTTCCTCTTCGACAGCGTCGAGGAGTCGAAGATCGATTTTCCGACGGGCTACCGGACGGCGGCGACCATCGGCGGCGATCCCGTCTACCTCGATCGCGCGTACGATCTGTTGCGCACGGCGGAGCGCCCGGTCGCGCTCGTCGGCAGCCAGCTCTTCTGGTCGAAGCGGCGCGACGCGTACGAGCCGTTCGTCGAGCAGTTCGGTCTGCCCGTCTACGTGAACGGCCAGGGCCGCGGCTCCTTGCCGCCCGGCCACCCGTACTACTTCCACCGCACCCGCAAGGATGCGCTGCGCGCGGCGGACGTGATCCTCATCTTCGGCACGCCGCTCGACTTCCGCCTCGGGTACGGCCGCTCGAGCCACCTCAACCCGGACGCCAAGCTCATCCAGGTCGACCTCGACGGCGGCGAGATCGGCCGCAACCGCCACGTCGACGTCGGCATCGTCGGCGACACGGGGCTCGTGATGGCGCAGCTCACCGCGCTGGCCGACGGCCCCGCCGGCGGCAGCGCGGCGGTGCGCGAGTGGGTGCGCGACCTGCGTACGAAGGAGAGCGCGCGCCTCGAGCAGATGCTCCCCGAGATGCACTCGGACGCCTCGCCGATCAACCCGCTCCGGCTCTGCAAGGAGATCGACGACCTTCTCGACGACGACACGATCGTCATCGGCGACGGCGGCGATTTCGTCGCGACGGCGGCGTCGGTGCTGCGCATCGCCAAGATCGGGCACTGGCTCGATCCAGGGCCGCTCGGCACGCTCGGCGTCGGCCCCGGCTACGCCATGGCGGCCAAGCTCGCGAGCCCCAAGAGCAACGTCATCATCATCTATGGTGACGGCGCCTTCGGCCTGAACGCCATGGAGTTCGAGGCCTGCGTGCGCCAGAAGATCAACGTGGTCGGCATCATCGGCAACGATGCCGCCTGGATGCAGATCCGGCGCGGCCAGGTCGAGTTCTACGGCGAGGAGCGCTCGATCGCGACCAAGCTCGAGTTCACCCGCTACGACAAGGTCGTCGAGGCGCTCGGCGGCCACGGCGAGTACGTCGAGGAGCCGGGCCAGATCCGCCCGGCGCTCGAGCGCGCGCTCGGCTGCGGCAAGCCGGCCGTGGTGAACGTCAAGCTCGGCGTCAGCGAGTTCCGCAAAGGCGCGATGTCGATCTGAGCCGCGGACGCATGCCGGAGCTCACCGCAGCCGCCGTCGTGATCGGCAACGAGATCCTCTCGGGCAAGGTCGTCGACACCAACTCGCCGTTCCTCGCGGCGGAGCTGCGCCAGCTCGGCGTTGCGCTCAAGCGCATCGCCGTCGTCGCCGACGATCTCGACGACATCGCAGTGGAGGTACGGCACGCGCACGCGACCTACGACGTCGTGTTCACCTCCGGCGGCGTCGGCCCGACGCACGACGACATCACCATCGAGGGCATCGCCCGCGCGTTCGGCAAGCCGGTGATTGTGCACCCCGACATCGAGTCGAAGCTGCGCACGTTCTACGGCGACAAGATCAACCGCGCGCGCCTGAAGATGGCCGAAGTGCCGGAGGGCGCGGAGCTGATCACCGACGTCAGCCTGAACTTCCCGACCATCAAGCTCCACAACATCTACATCCTGCCGGGCATCCCGGAGATCTTCCGGCAGAAGTTCCTGAGCCTGAAGCCGCGTTTCGAGACGACCCCGTACTGCCTCAAGGTCGTCTACACCGGGGTGGGCGAGGGGACGATCGCCGAGTTTCTCGACGACACCCTGCACGAGTTCCCGGAGCTGATGCTCGGTTCGTATCCGAAGATCGACAATCCCGAGTACATGGTGAAGGTGACGCTCGAGTCCAAGGACGCCGCGTACGTCGAGCGGGCGTTGCAGCATCTCTTGCGTGTGCTGCCGGAGGGCAGCGTAGTGCGCACCGAAGGTTAGACCAAACCCGACGAGGAGGAGGGGACGATGAGGGCACACAAGCGTTTCGGAGCGGCCGTAGTGGTCGCAATATTGGTGGCAACGCTCTGCCTGGGAACGGCGAGACCTGGGTTGGCGGAGGAGCAGGAGGAGGAGAACTTCGCCACCGGCTTCGGTCTCGGTGTCGGGGCGGTGTTCGTCGATCTGGTGTACATGCCGGTGAAGTTCGTATACGCGACCCTCGGCGGTTTGACGGGTAGCCTCGCGTACGTCCTGACCGCCGGTCGGACCGAAACCGCGATGTCGATCTGGCGGCCGTCGCTCGGCGGGACCTACGTCGTGACGCCGAGGATGCTGAAGGGCGACGAGGAGATTCACTTCAGTGGTCGGGCCGAGCCGGACGCGCGGGGGAGCAGTCGAATGCACGAGGAGCCGGTGAGCGAGCACCCCCATCCGCCCGGCGAGTCCTACTGACAGACAGCACAAGAGGAGGTCTCACCATGAAGACGCCAATGGAGCCCAGAGTCGGCGGGGCGGTGCGATGGCTCGCGGTGCTCGGGGTTCTCGCACTGACGGTCGCGGCCTGCTCGCCCAAGCTCGAGGAGGGCGAGGTCCTCGAGAAGAACGGAGACACGTTCACGATCCGTCTCACGAAGAAGCTCGATTTCCCGATCGACAAGGTCTGGACCGCGTTCCAGCAGCCGCAGGACCTGGAGAAGTACAGCGAGCAGTACCAGCAGACCAAGCTCGTGAAGAGCGAGGGCGACGTGAAGGTCCTCGACTATCGCGTCTCCACCCTCGGGCAGGTGCAGGCCTTCACGATGCAGCTCACGGCGCAGCCGTCCGACAAGGTCATCAAGCTGAAGACGCTCGACAGCTCGCTCGTCGACATCGACGGCGAGTACGACTTGAAGCCGGCCGACGACGGCAAAGCGACGATGATCGTCTACAAGGCCGTCCAGAAGGACAAGGTCAACATCCCGGCGCCGGTCAGCGTACAGAAGACCGCCATCAAAGAGGCGTTCGACAACCTCGCGGCCGGCATCGACAAGGCCATCAAGGCCGGCGGGATGGGGACTGATAAGGCGTCGTGACGCCGGGGCTGTCGGCAGCCCTGCGTGAGTACAATGCCGGGCGGTTCTTCGAGTGCCACGAGGCGCTCGAAGAGCTGCTCGACGAGACGGCCGAGGACGATTGGAACTTCGTCCTCGGCCTGATTCAAGTCGCGGTCGGGTATCACAAAGTGACCGCGGGACACCCGGGCGGCGAGAGCATGCTGGCCAAGGGCCTTGGCAAGCTCGCGCCGTACCCCGACGACCACCAGACGCTCGACCTCGGGCGCCTGCGCCGCGGCGTCGAGGCCGACCTCGCGCGCCTCGCGGCGCAGCAAGCCGCCGGGCGGCCGCCCGCCGTCGAGCCCCCGCAGCTGCTGCCGGCTTCGGCGAAGGCTCGGTGATGAAGGTCGGACGGGCAGAGTTCATCGGCGCCGCGACCGAGCCGGGACGGTTCCCGCCGGCGGGGCCGCGCGAGGTGGCGTTCGCCGGGCGCTCGAACGTCGGCAAGTCGTCGGCGATCAACCGCATCCTCGGGCGCCGCGGCCTCGCGCGGACCAGCTCGACGCCGGGACGCACGCAGCAGCTCAACTTCTTCGCCATCGACGACCGGGTCGTCTTCGTCGACCTGCCGGGCTACGGCTACGCCAAGGTGCCGAAGGCGCTGCGCGCCGGCTGGGGCCCGCTCGTCGAGAGCTATCTCGAAGGACGCGCGGCGCTCGCCGGGCTGGTCCTGCTGATCGACGTGCGGCGCGGCTTCGAGGAGGAGGAGCAGCGCCTGCTCGACTTCGCCGCTGCGCGCGACCTGCCGCTCCTCGTGATCGCGACGAAGGTGGACAAGCTGCGCCGCGCCGAGCGCGTGCAGGCGGAGCGCGCGTTCACCGCCACGCCGGTGCCGGTCGTGCCGTTCTCGGCCGTCACCGGCGAGGGCGTCGACGACGTGTGGCGCGCCATCGCCACGTGGACCGCCAGGCCCGGGAAGCGGGGCTGAGCGCGCCGTGCCGAGCGTCGCTGTCGTGATCCCGGTGCGTGACCGGGCCAGGATGGTCGTCGAGGCGATCGGGTCGGTGCTGGCGCAGACCTACGGCGACGTCGGCATCGTCGTCGTCGACGACGGCTCGACCGACGGCTCGGCCGCCGCGGCCGAGGACGCCCTCGCCGGATCGGCGCTGCCGTCGCGGGTGCTGCGCACGCCGGCGCGCGGGGTCGCGGCGGCGCGCAACGCGGGGGTCGCGCAGCTCGACGCGCGCTGGATCGCGTTCCTCGACTCCGACGACCTCTGGCTGCCGCGCAAGCTGGAGCGCCAGGTCGCGTGGCTCGAGGCGCACCCGGCGTATCGCATCGCGCAGACCGACGAGCGCTGGATCGATGCCGGCCGCCATCGCAACCCGCGCCTCCGCCATCGCAAAGAGGAGCGGCTCTTCCGGCGGAGCCTCGGCTGCTGCCTCGTGAGCCCGTCGGCGGTGATCCTCGCGCGCGAGACCTTCGCGGCGTACGGCGGCTTCGACGAGGCGTTTCCGGTCTGCGAGGACTACGAGCTCTGGCTGCGGATCACGGCGCGCGAGCCGATCGGCCTCGTGCCGGAGGCGCTCGTCGTGAAGCGCGGCGGCCATCCCGATCAGCTGTCGCGCTCGACCTGGGGGCTCGACCGCTGGCGGGTTGCGGCCCTCGTGAAGCTCCTCGCCGGCGCCGACCCGGATGCGCTCACGGCGCTCGACGCGCTCGATGCCGGCGGGCGCGCCGCCGTGGCGGCCGTCGTGCGCGAGAAGTGCGGCATCCTGGCGGGCGGCGCCCGGCGCCGCGGGCGCGCGGAGGAGGCGGAGCGCTACCTCTCGCTCGCCGAGGCGGCCGGGACGATGGCCGGGCCCGTCGTGGCGCCGGCGTGACCCGTGACGAGGTCGTCGCCGCTCGCACCGCCGGGTGGACGGTGGAGGGGCGCGCCGCGCTCGCCGCGGTCGTCGAGCGCTTGCGGCCGAGCGCGCATCACCTGGGCGACATCCTCGACTGGCTCGACGACATCGCGGCACGCCAGGGGACGGCGCCGGAGGCGCTGCTCGGCGACGCGGATCTGTGCGCCACCGCGGCCGGCGGCGGGTCGGCGCCCGAGCGGCTGAAGCGCTGGAAGGAGCGCCTGCGGCGCCTGCGCTACCCGCGGCTCGCGGCGCGCGAATCGGCGGTTGCGGCGCAGGTGCGGGCGATGGAGTGCGGCCCGGCGGTGACGGTCGCGCCGCCGCCGGCGCTCGAAGGCGGCGTCGTGACGGTCACGATCCGCGCCCGCTCCGAGACCGAGCTGTGCGACGCCGTCGAGACGCTGCGCGCGCGCGTCGCGCACGGCGACGTGGCGCGGCTCTTCGCGCTCCTCGACGAGGCGTGACGGCGCAGGCGCGCGGTGGTACGGAGAGCAGGGTGTTCGTTCCCGACGAGATGCTGATCGAGCACGGCTCCGAGGAGACGCCGATCGTGCGCCGCTGCCGCGAGCGCGCGCCGGGTGTGCCGGTGCGCGTGATCGACGACCGGGAGGCGCTGCGCGGTCAGGAGTTCTCGGCGGCGAAGCGCCGCCTCCTGCTCGCGCCGCGCCGCGGCGCCTTCCTCGAGCACTGCCCGGCCGGTACGCGCGGCATGGCGTGCTGCAACTACCTCGTCCTGACCTTCGCCTCGAACTGCCCGATGGATTGCGGCTACTGCTTCCTGCAGGACTACCTCGCGGACGCGCCGGCGCTCACCGCCTACGTCAATCCCGACGACGCGCTCGCCGAGGTGGGGCGCCTGCTCGACGCGCACCCCGGCCGGCGCTTCCGCATCGGCACCGGCGAGCTCGCCGACAGCCTCGCGCTCGATCCGCTGACCGGCTTGAGCCGCGACCTGGTGCCGTTCTTCGCGGCCCGCCCGAACGCGCTCCTCGAGCTCAAGACTAAGACCGACTGCGTCGACGACCTCGTGGCGATGGATCCACGCGAACGGGTCGTGGTCTCGTGGTCGCTCGCACCGGGATCCGCGATGCGCTTCGCCGAGACGGGCACGGCGTCGCTGCCGGCACGCTTCGCGGCGATGCGCCGGGCGGCCGACGCCGGCTACAAGATCGGCGTCCACCTCGACCCGCTGATCGAGCACGAGGGCTGGGAGGAGGGCTACCGCGATCTCGTCCACGCGATCGCCTCAGCCGTCTCCGCGGCGCGCGTCGCGTGGGTCAGCATGGGGGCGCTCAGGCTCTCGCCGGCGCTGCGGACGCGCATGCGCGCCCGCTTCCCCGGGACCCCGCTGCTCGCCGGCGAGCAAGTGCCGGCCGCGGACGGCAAGTGGCGCGATTTCCAGCCGCTGCGCGTCCGCATGTACCGGAGCGTGCGGCGCCTGGTCGAGGACGCCCTGCCGCACGTGCCGCTCTACCTCTGCATGGAGACCCCGGACGTCTGGGAGCGCGTGTTCGGGGCGGCCCCGCTGCGCGACCAGGAGCTCGGCGCGCTGTTGGCGGCACGATGACGGCGGACGCGAGCATCGGCATCTTCGACTCGGGGGTGGGCGGCCTGACGGTGCTGCACCGCCTCCTCGAGACGGTTCCCAACGAGCACCTCGTGTATCTCGGGGACACGGCGCGCTTTCCGTACGGCACCAAGTCCGCCGCGGTCGTCACGCGCTACTCGGTCGAGAACACCCAGTTCCTGGTCGACAAGGGCGTCAAGCTGCTGGTGGTCGCGTGCAACAGCTCCTCGGCGGTGGCGCTCGACACGCTGCGCGAGCGTTTCGAGGTGCCGGTGATCGGCGTGATCGAGCCCGGGGCGCGCGCCGCGGTCGCGGCGACGCGCAATCGCCGGGTCGGTATCATCGGCACGGAGGCGACGATCGCGAGCGGCAGCTACACCCGTGCCTTGCGGGCGATCGACGCCGAGCTCGAGATCTACACCCGCGCCTGCCCGCTCTTCGTGCCGCTGGCGGAGGAGGGCTGGATCGAGAACGACGTGGCGCGCGAGGCCGCGGCGCTCTATCTCGCGAGCCTCCGGCAGAGCGGCATCGACTCGCTCGTCCTCGGCTGCACGCACTATCCGCTGCTCGCGCGCACCATCGGCGAGTACCTCGGGCCGAAGGTGCAGCTCATCGACTCCGCCACCGAGACCGCGCGCGATGTCGTTGCGACGCTCGCCGAGCGCGGCCTCGCGCGCACCTCCGGGCGCGGCTCGGCGTCGTTTTTCGTCACCGACGTACCGGATCGATTCATCAAGGTCGGCAGCCGCTTCCTCGGTTCCGCCGTCGAGTCGGCGGTACGCATCGAACGCTGAGCGACACGATTCTGAGTTGACTGCACCATCCTGGGGCATTGTTCTCGTAGGCCCCGGAGCCATGGGTGGAGGGGCGGCGTTCTGACCTTGCCGCCGTGCGTGGTAGTACGCGGGACGATCCGCGATGCACTGCCCTTCCTGTAACCACGACAACCGCGCCGGGCGGAAGTTCTGCGCGGAATGCGGCTCGCCTCTGGCGCTCGCCTGCGTAGCCTGTGGCGCGCCGTACGAAGCCGGCGAGAAGTTCTGCGGCGAGTGCGGCGCGGCGTTGGGAACGTCCCCTCCGCGGCAACCCGCCGGGTCGGGCCAGGAGCCCGCATCGACGGCGGACACGCGAGCCGCTGCCGACGCCGGCTCGCGCAAGATGGTGACGATCGTCTTCGCCGACCTCGTGGGCTCGACGGCACTGCACGAGCGGCTCGACGCGGAGTCGGCGCGGCGGGTGATGGAGCGGTACTACGAGGCACTACGCGCCGCCGTCGAGGTCCATGGCGGCGCGGTCGTGAAGCTCCTCGGCGACGGCGTAATGGCGGCCTTCGGCCTTCGGAACGTGGCGGAGGACGATGCACTCCGCGCAGTGCGTGCCGGCGTCGCGATGCAGGAGGCCTTCCGCGCGCTCGTCCAGGTCGAGGACGCGGCACTCGGTGCGGTCGGGCTCCGGGTCGCGGTCAACACGGGCGAGGTGGTGGTGAGCGGAGCCCGCGACGACGTGATCGGTGATCCGGTAAACGTCGCGGCGCGGCTCCAGGAGCAAGGGGGCGACGGCGACGTGGTGCTGGGCGAAGCGACGCGTCGACTGGTCGCGACACGTGTGACCCTGGCGCCGCTCGGGAGCGTCACGCTCAAGGGCCGCGTCGAGGCGGTGGCGGCCTACCGTGTGGTGTCGCTCGAGCCGCCGGCTGACGGCGTCGCCGCCGCCCCGTTCGTCGGACGCGAGGCCGAATTGACGCGCCTCGAGGCGGTGTACGACTCGGCCGTCACTACCCCGGCCACCCGGCTCGCCGTCCTCCTGGGGTCGCCCGGACTCGGGAAGTCCCGCTTGATCGGCGAGCTCGCGCGCCGGCACGCGGACGATGCGACGATCCTCGCCGCGCATTGCGACGCCGCAGGCAGTGCCACCTTCGCGCCGCTCGCCCAGGTTCTGCGCGGGTTCCTCGGCCTCGACGACGGATCGTCGGGCGACGCGGTGCGGGCAGTGGTCGCCGCGGCGCTTCCCACCGGCGACGAGGCCGAGCGGGCGCGCATTGCCGGGGGGATCGCCGGGCTGCTGGGCGGTGCGGCGACGTCGCCCGAGGAGACGTTCTTCGTCGTGCGTCGCTTTCTCGCCGGCCTTGCCGCGGCGCGGCCGGTCGTGCTCGTGATCGACGACCTGCACTGGGCCGAGCCGTTGCTCCTCGATCTCGTCGAGCACCTGGTGCAGTGGGGCACGGGTCTACCGCTCTTCGTGCTGATCGGTGCCCGCCCCGAGCTCCGTGATCTGCGCTCCTCGCTCGTCACCCCCGGTAGCCTCGTCGCCGACGTGATGACGCTCGGCGGCCTCGATGCCGGCGCCGCCATGCGTCTCGCGGCCAACGTGATCGGCGCCGCCGATCTGCCCGCTGCGGTTGCGGCGAAGGTGCTCGCCACCAGCGAGGGCAATCCGCTCTTCGTCGGCGAGCTGGTGCGCATGCTGGTGCAGGAGGGCGTGCTCACCAAGGACGGCGAGCGCTGGATCGTCGGCGCCAATCTCGCCGCGCTCGAGATGCCCCCGACCATCCACGCGCTGCTCGCAGCGCGTATCGAGCGCCTGCGGCTGGAGGAGCGCATCGTGCTCGAGCGCGCGGCCGTCGTCGGCCGCCACTTCTCGCGGAGCGCGGTCGCCGCGCTCCTCAGCCGCAACGGCGGCGAGCTCGACGCGCGCCTCGAGTCGCTCCGCCGGAGCGAGCTCATCGAGCGCGACACCGGTTGGCTCCTCGGCGAGCCCGTTATGCGCTTCCATCACGTGCTGATCCGCGATGCCGCCTATCGCCGGCTCCTGAAGGGCACGCGCGCCGAGCTGCACGGGCGTCTCGCCGACTGGATCGAGGGGCGCGTAGGCGACGCGCCCGAGCACGACGAGATGATCGGCTGGCACCTCGAGCAGGCCCACCAGCACCTCCGCGAGCTCGGTTCGCTCGACGCGGCGGGCGCCGCGCTCGGTGAGCGGGCGGCGCGCCGTCTCGCGGCGGCCGGGCGGCGCGCGCTCGCCCGCGACGACGTATCGCTCGCGGCAGGCCTCTGTGGCCGCGCCCTCGATCGCCTCACTCCCGGGGCACCCGAGCGTCCCGACCTCGTGCTCGACTGGTGCGAGGCGCTGCTCGCCGCGGGTGACGTCGGGCCCGCGGCCGACGCGATCGCTGAGCTCGACCGCGTCGCCGCCGATGCGCCGCGTCTCCGCGCGTGGCACACCTGCTTCGCGGGTCAGCTCACGGTGCTGACGGCGCCCGAGGCGTTGCACGTCACGTCCGAGCGGGTCGGCGCGGCCGCCCGCGAGCTTGCCGCGCTGGGCGATGCCGCGGGCGAGGCCAAGGCGCACTTCGTCCACGCCCAGGCGCTGGCGCGGCTCGGCAAGGTCGGGGCCTGCGAGGCGGCGCTCGATCAAGCGCTTGCGGCGGCGCGACGCGCCGGCGACCGCCGCCGCGCCAACGCGGTCCTCGCCGGCGCGCCGCTCGCCGCGCTCTGGGGACCGAGCCCGGTGACACGCGCCAGCGGCCGCTGTCTCGACGTCGTGCGCGTGCTGCGCATCACGCAAGGCGCGCCCGCGGTCGAGGCCGTCGCGCTCTCGTGCCAGAGCGTGTTGGAAGCGCTGCGCGGCCGCACCGAGGCGGCGCGCCGCATGCTCGCGTCGTCGCGCACGATGGTCGAGGAGCTCGGGATCAGCCATCGCCTCTTCGAGACCGACGTATTCGCGGGGCGGATCGATCTGCTCGAAGGCGACGCAGTGGCCGCCGAGCGCGCGCTGCGCAGCGGCTACGAAGGGCTCCGCGATCTCGGCCTCGGCATCGACGCCGCCCGCGCCGCCGCCTTGCTCGGCCGTGCGCTGCTCGCCCAGGACCGCGCCGCCGAGGCCGAGACGCTCTCGCATGAGAGCGAGATGCTGGCGGGCGACGATCTGCAGGCGGCGATCGCGTGGCGCGGAGTTCGCGCCGAGGCGCTGGCGCGGCGCGGCGACCATGCCGCGGCGATCACGTTCGCCGAGGCCGCCGTCGCGATCGCGGCTGCGACCGACGCCTTGCTCGACCACGCCGATGCGCGACTCGCACTTGCCGCCGCCTTCCGCGCCGCCGGCCGGCACGACGAGGCGAATGCAGAAGAGCAGCGTGCGACCGACCTCTGGGGCGCGAAGGGGGCCACGGTGCTCGCCGAGGGCGCTCGGCAGAGCCGACCGGCGGTGGCCCCGCGCGATGCCGCCTACGACGATCGCGTCGCACCGTCGCGTCCAGTACCGCGCCGCGTGCACCCGAACGTCGCCAGCGAACTGGCCGCTCGCTTCGCGTCGTCGTTCGCGGCCGGCGATGCCGAGGCGATCGCGGCACTCTGGAGCGATGCGCTCGAGGTCGTCGACCACGCCAACGCCGCCAGCTACGGTCGCGATGGTCACCTCACCTCGATTCGGCGACTGCGGCGCGCACGCGATCCCAGGATGCTGTTCGAGCCGCTCGCGACCCTCGGCGCGTCGTGCTGCCTGACGCGTCGACGGATCGCCTCGCACGGCACCGGTGGCGGTCGCTTCGACGTGGGCGAGTCCGAGCACGAGGTGTTCGTGCTTTTCGAGGTCGGTGCCAGCGGATCGTGTCAGCGCATCGAGATCTTCGGTGCCGACCACCTCGGCGATGCGCTCGCGCGCCTCTACGAGCGCCATGCTCAGACGCTCCCCGAGGGCCCGGCGCGCGAGCGGGCCGCGGTGGCGGCACGGGCCGTCGCATTCATGCTGACGCCGGTGGACGCGCCCGATCCGACGCAGCTCTACGCGCCGACCTACCAGGACGTCGACCACCGCAGCGTCGGCTATGGAATGGTGTCGTACGACGAGGCGAGGACCAAGCTCCGTGAGTCGTTTCGGGAGCTCGTCGATGGCTTACGCTACCGCGTCGACGACGTGTTGGCCCTCGACGCAAATGGATTCGTCCGCAAGACCACCGCCTCCGGCGTCTGGCGTGAGGGTGGTGGTCCGTTCGAGCGCACCGTGTGCACCTTCACGATCTTCGGCCCCGATGGCCGGGTGACGCGGCACGAGAGCTTCGACCCCGACCGCGAGGTCGAGGTGCTGGCGCGCTTCGACGCGCTCACCGCGGATGCGGCGCCGGCGCTGCCCGTCCGGCGCCGCGTACGCCCGAACGCCGCGAGCGGGACCTTTGCCGCCCTCGAGGCCGCGTTCGCACGGCGCGACCTCGATGCGGTCGACGCGCTCCTCGGCGACCCGCTGGAGACGATCGAGCACCCGACGGGGACGACGTACGGGCGCGAGGGCCAGCTCGAGTCGAGCCGGCGCACGATGCGCCTGCCGGACCTGGACTTCCGGATCGAGCCATTGGCGACGCTCGGCGACGCGCTCTGCCTCGCCCGCCGCGTCGTCACCGGGAGCGGAACCGCGGGGGGCCGGTTCGACGTCGGCGAGTACGAGATCGAGAGCATCGTCCTGAACGAGGTCGACGCCGCGGGCCGCCTCACGTCCTCCGAGGTCTTCGCCGCCGACCACCTCTGCCAGGCGATCGCCCGCCTCTACGAGCGCTACGCCGAATCGTTAGCGGACGGCCCCGAGCGCACGCGCGCCTCGGGGACCGCGCGCGCGCACTCGGTCTGGGACGGCCCGCTCGATACCGAGCACGTCGTGGGCGTCATTGCTCCGTCCTACGTATGCGTCGACCATCGGAGCCTCGGGACCTGGTCGTCGCAGGGATATGACCAGTGGTTGCGGCATTGGCGACGACAAGCGGAGCTCGCTGCGGGTTTCTCCCGACGCGACGACGACATCCTCGCCTTCGCGCCCGCGGCAAGCGTCACCCGCCACACCTACTATGGGACCAGCCGCGCGAGCGGCGGCTATTTCGAAAACGTCATGCTCGCGGTGAACGTGTTCGGCGCCGACGGTCTCTACACGCGGTGCGAGCTGTTCGAGCCCGACCAGAAGGCGGAGGCCCTGGCGCGTTACGATGCACTGGTCGGGAGCGCCGGCGATGGAACCGCACCCGCGCGGGCCGAGCCGCACTTCCCCAACGCGGCGACGCACGCCCTGGAGCGCTTCGTTCGAGCCTCGGCCGAGCGCGATTGGCAGTCCCTCGCCGATCGTTTCGCCCCGAGCTTGCGTTTCGACGACCGTCGGCCGCTCTTGCGCATGCAGCTTCCGAAGGACTCCTTCCTGGAGCAGCACCGCGTGCTCTTCGACGTGCCCAACGGCCGCTGGATTACGACATCGATCGCGACCCGCGGCGAGCGCCTGGTGCTGGCGCGCCTCCTCTTCCAAGGTGACGTCGAGGACGGGGGCGGCGTCCTCGAGATCGACCATCTCAGCGTTCTCGAGGTCGACGACGACGGCCGCATGAACGGAATCGTCCTCTACGAGCCCGCCGACCTCGATGCGGCCTACGCCGAGCTCGACGCGCGTTGGTGGGCCGGCGAGGAAGAGGCGCACCCGCGTGTGGCGGCGTACCAGACCGCGTTCGATCGGGGTCTCGCGAGCCGCGATTGGGACGCGCTTGTCACCCTCTATGCTCCGACCCTCGTCGCGCGCGATCATCGGCTGGTTGGTTGGGATACGCTGCGCGGCGCGACCGCGTTCGTCGGCGCATTGCGGGGGATGGTGGATCTCGCACCCGACGCTCG
The DNA here is from genome assembly GCA_036496285.1 of Binatia bacterium. Taxonomy (GTDB): domain Bacteria; phylum Desulfobacterota; class Binatia; order UTPRO1; family UTPRO1; genus DP-19. The sequence goes on along the minus strand of DASXLI010000098.1, from coordinate 93,983 downwards.
GGTGCGCGTCGACCACCTGCGCACGTCGGAGCGCGGAATCATCGGCGACGTCGCGTGGGTGGGGACACGCGACGGGGGAACCTTCGAAAGCCCGTTCATCGACGTCGTCGAGCTCGACGCCGACGGCAAGGCGGCACGCCTCGACTTGTACGATCCGCATCACCGCGAGGCAGCGCTCGCCCGCTTCGACGCGCTCGTCGGGAGCGCCGGCCTCGAGCGGACGAGCGAAGTCTTTCGGCCCACGCCCTTCGAGAACCCCGCGGCGCAGAGTGCGCGCCGTCAGGGCGACTTGTGGAGCGCCCGCGACTGGTCGGGTCTGCTGCAGGCGCTCCCGCCGGAGTTCCGGTACGTCGACCGGCGGCCGATGGCGCACCTCGAGCTCGACCGCGGCGGCTATGTCGAGTTCATCCGCCAACTCGGCGACATGGGCTCCGTTCGTTTCGACGGAGAGATACTCGCGACGCGGGGCAATCGTCTCGCGCTCGGGCGGGCGCGGGTCGAGGTCGCGGGCGGTGACGTCGGCCCGAGCGAGGTCGCGTTCCTGGACGTGGTCGAGACCGACGAGCGCGGCGAACCGGTCGCGCGCATCCGCTTCGATCCTGACGCCCTCGGCGCCGCCTACGCCGAGCTCGACGCGCGCTACGCCGCCGGCGAGGGTGCGAGGCATGCCGCGTTTGCCGCGGCGCTTCGGTGGAAGCGAGCGTTTGCGGCCCGGGATTGGGACGCCCTCGCTGCGGTCTGTGCTCCCGACGTCGTCAGAACCGATCACCGACCGCTCGGCTTCGGACAGTCGGAGGACATCGGCACCGAGGCCAGCGGAGCAGCGAGGGTCGTTCAGCTGATGCGCTCGCTGGTCGAGCTCGCACCCGACGCCCACATGCACGTCGACCACCTTCGCACGTCGGACCGGGGAGCCCTCGCACAGATGGCGTGGCGCGGCGCCCGCGAGGGCGGCGCCTTCGAGATCCCGGGGATCGTCGTCCACGAGGTGGACGAGAGCGGGAGAATCCGACGCTTCGATGTGTATGCGCTCGACCGATCGGGCGATGCGTTGGCGCGCTTCGAGGAGATCGGACGACAACGCTAGGGCCATTCGCAAGCCACTTCGCGCCCCCCGCTTTGCGGCAGTCCGGCGTGTGGGTTATGGTAATGGGCTGATGTTTCAATCGCTCGTCCGCAAGATCGTCGGCACGAAGAACGACCGCGAGCTGAAGCGGCTCTGGCCGCTCGTCGAGGAGATCAACGGGCTCGAGGCCGGGCTCGAGAAGCTCTCCAACGACGCCCTGCGGGCGAAGACCGGGGAGTTCCGCGAGCGGCTCGCGCAGGGCAAGGACCTCGACGACCTCCTGCCGGAGGCTTTCGCGGTCGTACGCGAAGGATCGAAGCGGGTGCTCGGCATGCGCCACTTCGACGTGCAGCTGATCGGCGGCATGGTCCTCCACAGCGGCAAGATCGCCGAGATGAAGACCGGCGAGGGCAAGACGCTGGTCGCGACGCTGCCGGTCTACCTGAACGCGCTCGCGGGGAAGGGCGTTCACGTCGTCACCGTGAACGACTACCTGGCGCGCCGTGACGCGGAGTGGATGGGGCGGCTCTACAACTTCCTCGGCCTTTCCGTCGGCGTCATCCTGCACGGGCTGACCGATAAGGAGCGCCAGGACGCCTACAACGCCGACGTCACCTACGGGCAGAACAACGAGTTCGGCTTCGACTACCTGCGCGACAACATGAAGTTCAGCCTCGAGGACTACGTGCACCGCACGTACCCCGAGCGCATGACCGACTCGAAGGGCAAGGAGGTCGACAAGCTCTTCAACTACGCGATCGTCGACGAGGTCGACTCGATCCTCGTCGACGAGGCGCGGACGCCGCTCATCATCTCCGGCCCTGCCGAGGAGTCGACCGAGAAGTACTACGTCATCGACCGCGTCATCCCGCGCCTGCAGAAGGAAACCGACTACACGGTCGACGAGAAGACGCGGAACGCCATCATGACCGAGGAGGGCATCGCCAAGGTCGAGAAGATCCTCGGTGTGTCGAACCTCTACGATCCGGGCGAGATCGACACGCTCCATCACGTCAATCAGGCGCTGCGCGCGCACGCGATCTACAAGCGCGACGTCGACTACGTGGTGAAGGACGACGAGGTCCTGATCGTCGACGAGTTCACCGGGCGCCTGATGCCGGGACGGCGCTGGAGCGACGGCCTCCACCAGGCGGTCGAGGCGAAGGAGGGCGTCAAGATCGAGCGCGAGAATCAGACGCTCGCGACGGTCACGTTCCAGAACTACTTCCGCATGTACAAGAAGCTGTCCGGCATGACCGGCACGGCCGACACGGAAGCGGTCGAGTTCCATCAGATCTACGACCTCGAGGTGATGGTCGTGCCGACCCACCGCGATATGATCCGCGACGATCTGGCCGACGTCGTCTACAAGACCGAGCGCGAGAAGTTCAACGCGGTGGTCGACGACATCCGCGAGCGCCACGAGAAGGGCCAGCCGATTCTCGTCGGCACGATCTCGATCGAGAAGTCGGAGCGCGTGGCGGCGATGCTGAAGAAGGAAGGCATCAAGCACCACGTGCTGAACGCCAAGCAGCACGAGCGCGAGGCCGAGATCATCGCCCAGGCGGGACGCTTCGCGGCGCTGACGATCTCCACCAACATGGCGGGGCGCGGCACCGACATCGTACTCGGCGGCAACGCCGAGTTCATGGCCGCGAGCGAGGTGGGTACGAAGGACCCCGACGATCCCGCCTTTCAAGCGGCGCTCGAGAAGTTCCGGGCGCAGTGCTTGGCGGAGCGAGAGCAGGTGCTCGAGGCCGGCGGCCTGCACATCCTCGGCACCGAGCGCCACGAGAGCCGGCGCATCGACAACCAGCTGCGCGGCCGCTCCGGACGCCAGGGTGACCCGGGCAGCTCGCGCTTCTTCCTCTCGCTCGAGGACGACCTGCTGCGCATCTTCGGCGCCGAGCGCATCCAGAAGATCATGGAGCGCCTCGGGATGGAGGAAGGGGAGCCGATCGAGCACCGCTGGATCAACTCAGCCATCGAGAACGCCCAGAAGAAGGTCGAGGCGCACAACTTCGACATCCGCAAGCACCTCCTCGAGTACGACGACGTGATGAACAAGCAGCGCGAGGTCATCTACGCGCGGCGGCGCGAGACGCTCTCGTCGGAGAACCTCAAGGAGGACGTCCAGGAGATGGCGACCGGCCTCGCCGAGGACGTCAGCGCGACGCACGCGTCGAAGGACGAGTCGCCGGACGAGTGGGATTGGAAGGCGCTCGACGACGCCCTCTTCCGGCAGTTCAATTTCCGGCTCAACGTTTCGGAGACGGAGCGAGGCGAGCTCAACGGCCTGCAACTGCAGGACCGGGTCGTCGAGCGCGTGCAGAAGATCTACGAGGATCGCGAGCACACGTTCACATCGCCCGTGCTGCGCCACCTCGAGAAGGTCATCATGCTGCAGACGATCGACACGCTGTGGAAGGATCATCTGCTGGCGATGGACCATCTCAAGGAGGGCATCGGCCTCCGCGGCTACGCGCAGGTGAATCCGTTGCAGGAGTACCAGCGCGAGGGCTTCGACATGTTCGAAGCCATGATGGGCCGCATCGAGACCGACGTCGTCGAGAAGCTCTACACGGTACAGCTCGCGCGCGAGGAGGATGTCGAGCGCCTCGAGCAGAAGCGTCGCGCCGCGCCGATCGTGATGAGCCACGGCGGCGACGACAGCGCCGCCCGTCCCGAGACCGTCCGCCGCGAGGGCGCGAAGGTCGGGCGCAACGATCCCTGCGTCTGCGGGTCCGGCAAGAAGTACAAGAAGTGCTGCGGCGCTGCCGCCAAATGAGCGCGTGAGCCCGGTGCGGCCGGTGAGCTGGTGAAGCTGCGGGTGCGGGAGACGCCGATCCGCGTGCCGGGCTTCCGGTTCGCGGGCGTGGCATGCGGCATCAAGCCGAGCGGCCGGCCCGATCTGGCGCTGATCCACTCCGCGGTGCCGGCGACGGTTGCGGCGATGTTCACCCGGAACCGCGTGAAGGCGGCGCCGGTCGTGATCGCCGCCAAGCACGCGCGGCGCGGCCGGGCGCAGGCGGTCCTGATCAACAGCGGCAATGCCAACGCCTGCACCGGCGCCGTCGGCAGCCGCGTCGCGATCGCCTCCTGCCGGCAGACCGGGATCGCGCTCGGCATCTCGCCCTACGCCGTCCTGCCGTGCTCGACCGGCAAGATCGGTGTGCCGCTGCCGGCGGTCCCCATGGTGCGCGGCATCGCCGCCGCGGTGCGCGCGCTCGACCCGCGCGGCCTGTGGCGAACGGCGCACGCCATGTGCACGACCGACGCCTTCCCCAAGGTCGTCGCGCGCCGTGTGCGGATCGGCGGCACGACGGTGACGATCGCCGGGCTCGCCAAGGGCGCGGGGATGATCGCCCCCGACATGGCGACGCTGCTCGTCTGCGTGCTGACCGACGCGCGGGTCGCGGCACCGGATCTGCGCGCGCTCACCCGCGCCGCCGCGGCGACCTCGTTCAACGCGATCACGGTCGACGGCGACATGAGCACCAACGACACGCTGATCGTCCTCGCGAACGGCGTCGCGGACAACCGGGCGATCACGGCGGGCAGCGCCGACGGCCGCCGCTTCGGGGCGGCGCTCGCGGGCATCATGGGGGCGCTGGCCGACATGGTCGTCGCCGACGGCGAGGGCGCGAGCAAGCGCGTCCGCATCGACGTGTGCGGCGCGCGCAGCGCCGCCGGGGCGCGGCGCGTGGCGCAGAGCATCGCGCGCTCCTCACTGGTGAAGACCGCGCTCTACGGCGGCGACCCGAACTGGGGCCGCATCGTCTGCGCCGCCGGCTACGCGGGTGCGCCGGTCGATCCGGCGCGCATGAGCGTCAGCATCGGCGGCGTGCCCGTCCTGCGGCGCGGCGAGCCGGCGGCGGACGGCGTCGTGCGCCGCGCCGCCGCGGCCCTGCGCGGCACGACGTGCACGATCGTCGTCGACGTCGCGGCCGGCGGCAAAGGGCGCGCCACGGTCACGACCAGCGATCTGACCCCTGCCTACGTCCGCTTCAACTCCGCCTACTCGACGTAGGCGACGTCGCGCGTCAGCGCTCCTCGGTCGTCGCGATGAGCCACTGGCTCTCGAGCCCGGCGGCGCGATGGACGCCGATCTCGCGCACGGCATCGCTCAAGGCGATCTCGACGAACTTCTGGCGCGACGGGTACTCGACGAGCGCGATCATGTCGCAGGCGGCCTGCTCGTCGCCGATGACGACCGAGTCGACCCGTCCGGTCCAGAGGATGCGGCAGCCGGCGGCCTCGATGATGGTGCGCATGGCGTCGACGTAACGCCGATACGCCTCCTCCCCGGTCTTGCCGGCATCGATGCCGTCCGCCTGCGGCTTGAAGCGCAGGAGATTCAGCATCACGACCGGCCGATCCGGCGGCCCGGCAAGCAGCGTCTGGATTTGCTCTGGGGTGGGATAGATCGCCATGATTCCTCCGGCAGCTCACGCCGTCTGCGCGACCGACGGCGGAGTCGAGCGCCAGGCGGTGAGCTTGAGGTAGGCCCGTGCGAGGGCGGGAACGATCCGCGGCCGCAGGAGTCGCGGGTCGTAGGTGGCGAAACGGCGCGTGTTCTCGGCGAGGCAGCGCTCGACGAAGCCGCGCAACGAGAAGTCGCCGCCGATCGCGCCGGCGCCGCTCGCGGTGAAGCCGTCCTTCGGGCCGCTGCCCCCGGCCGCGACGTTGCCGGCCGAGCGGGCGCGGTCGTACGCCGCGCCGGCGAAGGCGGCGAGGCAGCGCGCCCGGTGCACGAGGCGGGCAGGCGCCGGGCGCTGCTGGCGCTTGTACGCCACCCAGTTCACCAGGAAGAGGATGTGCCGCACCTCCTCCTGGACGATCGGCTCCAGCAGATCGAGGAGCGCGTGCGGCAGGAACTCGGCGTCGCGTGCCATCGCGAAGAGGCCGAAGGCGAAGAACGAGTCGATGCACTCGCCGTAGCCCGTGCGGGTGAAGGCCCACTCGAGATTGCGCGGCAGCGGGCTCTCCGGGCCGGGGTCGACGTGGATGCGATAGCGCTCGATCAGGGTCTCGAGGAGCTTCGCGTGGCGGGTCTCCTCGTAGCCCTGCAGTGCCACCGCCTCACGCAGGAGCGGCGGCGACTCCTGGGCCGCGTAGGCGCAGACCTTCGCCCCCGTGCGGCGCTCGGTGCGGATGGCCTCATCCCAGAACGGCAGGGCGCGGAGCTTCGCCCGCCCGTCCTCGTCGAGATCCGGCCAGGGCAGGTCCCTCGGCTCGAACGCCTGGTGGGTGTCGATGAACTCCCGGCACAGGAGGCGGAGATGCTCCTCGGACCCCGGCCGCATGGGGCGGAGATCTCGCCGCTCCGCGGCGCGACGTCAAGCACGGCGGGGAACCCGTACGGCCGTACGAAATTTCTTTACAGGTCGAACGGGATGAGGCTATGACCGGTCTGGCCCCCCTCCCGTGCCGAGCCGACGGGGGCGCCGAGTCGAACCTTCCGACAGGAGAGCCCATGTCGAAACGTTTCCCCTTCGCCGTGATCGTGCTGCTGACCCTCGTGCCAGGCCTCGCCCGCGCCGAGTTCCCGTACCCGACGTGCGGCGGTCCGCAGGCCCCGAGCTGCACCAACGTCACGGACTTCCAGTCGTATCTCTTCCTGCCGACGACCGACCCGCCGACGATCCCGTCGGATCTCAGCGCCACCAACTTCCGCTTCTCGAGCCTCGTCGATCCGGCGGTGCCGGCGACCGCCCAGGAGCTGTTCGGCGTGCGCGGCCCGAGCGTCGACAAGGCGTGGCAGATCACGACCGGCCGGCCCGACGTCGTCATCGCGGTGCTCGACTCCGGCATCAAGTGGAACGACGTCGGCGACATGAACGACCTCGCCGCCAAGGTCCACCTGAACGCGGCCGAGCTGCCGCTGCCGGAGGGCACGACCAACGGCTACGACCGGAACGGCGACGGCGTCTTCAACGTCCGCGACTACCTGGCCGACAACACGCACGCGCAGGATAGCCGGGTGAGCGACCAGAACGGCAACGGCATCATCGACCCGGAGGACCTGATCAAGATCTTCTCCGACGGGGTCGACGACGACGGCAACGGCTACGTCGACGACATCGCCGGCTGGGACTTCCACGAGAACGACAACGATCCGTTCGACGACGTGCAGTACGGCCACGGCACCGGCGAGGCCGAGGACTCGACCGCCGAGGCCAACAACAGCGGCGACGTCGGCACGGCGCCGAACTCGATGGTCATCCCGGTGAAGGTCGCCGACAGCTTCGTCTCCGACATCAATGACTTCGCGAAGGGCGTGATCTTCGCCGTCGACAGCCACGTGCAGGTCATCCAGGAGGCGAACGGCTCGCTCGACAACACGCCGTTCGCGCAGGCGGCCATCGACTACGCCTACTCCAAGGGCATTCCGGTGATCGCCTCGGCGGCGGACGAGGAGTCGTTCCACCACAACTACCCGTCCAACTACAACCACACGATCCCGGTGAACTCGATCCGCGCCGGGGACGGCACCTTCGTGCAGGACCACACGTACCTCCTGCTGAACGGCTGCACCAACTACGGCGCGCACAACGTGCACGTCTCGATCCCCTCGAACTCGTGCTCGTCGGAGGCGACGGGCAAGGGCTCCGGCATGGCGGCCCTGATCGTCGCCGCGGCGAAGAACCTGGTCGATCGCGCCCAGCTGACCAATCATCCCGTGACCGGCACGCCGCTCTCTGCCAACGAGGTCAAGCAGATCTTGGCCGCGACCGCCGACGACATCGACTTCAGCGGCAACCTCGCGCTCTCGACCGACAACTCGGTGAAGGTCGGGTTCCTCAACGACCTCACGTCCACCCGCTTCCCGTCGCACCCCGGCCGCGACAAGTACTTCGGCTACGGCCGCGTGAACGCCGACCGCGCGGTGCGCACCCTTTCCGCGACGACGATCCCGCCCGAGGCCGACATCCTGACCCCGTCGTGGTTCCGCAACCTCGACCCGACCGTCACCCCGTCGGTCGCGATCACCGGGTCGACCGCCGCGTACCGGCGGGCGCAGAGCTACACCTACACGGTCGAGTACGGCTGCGGCGTCGACCCGGTCGAGTCGGAGTTCCAGCGGCCCGGCCACCTCATCACCACGGTCACGCCCGGCGCGGCGATCACCAACGGCACCCTCGCCACCTGGGCCATCGGCGGCGTCGCCGCCGACTGCTCCTTCAACTCGATCGTCCTGCCGGTCGCCGACCGTGATCAGTTCGACGAGATCTACAACGTCACGATCCGCGTGCAGGTCGTGGACGACCTCGGAAACGTCGGCGAGGACCGCAAGGTCGTCTCCGTCCACCACGACCCGGACGTGAAGACGGGCTTCCCGCTCGATCTCCAGGCCTCGGGCGACAGCTCCCCGACCCTCGCCGACCTCGACGGCAACGGCGTCCTCGACCTCGTCGTCGCCACCGCGGACGGCCGCGTGCACGCCTTCAACGGCGCGACCGGCAGCGAGCTGCCGGGCTGGCCGGTCACGACCGACGTCGACGTCCTGCACACCGGCTCCGCCGCGTTCACCAGCCTCGCCGTCAGCTCGCAGGTGCACGAGTCGATCCTCAGCTCGGTCGCGGTCGGCGACCTCGACGAGAACGGCACCATGCAGGTCGTGGTCGGCTCGACGCAGGGCAAGCTCTACGTCTGGGAGGCCGACGGCTCGCCGCGTTCCGGCTTCCCGGTCACCACCAATCCAGCCTTCTCCGACCCGGCCATCCGCAACGAGGCCAACCGCCTCGATCCGGGCTTCTTCGCCTCGCCGGCGCTCGGTGATCTCGATCGCGACGGCAAGCTCGAGATCGTGATCGGCTCCATGGACCGCCACCTCTACGTGTGGCGCTCGGACGGTACCCCGCAGCCCGGCTTCCCCATCCTCATGGTGGATCGCACCGTGACCACCGTGAACCCGCTGACCGACCAGGTGACGTGGAACCTGAGCGGCGGCCAGCCGGTCGGCTCGCGCGGTACCAAGGTCGTCGCTTCGCCGGCGCTCGGCGACATCGACGGCGACGGCTTCCTCGAGATCGTGCAGGGCACGAACGAGGAGTACGTGCGCGGCGAGCAGGGCAACGTCGACATCTCGCCGTTCGCCAACCTGTTCGGCCTCTCGGCGATCAACGGCCGCGTGTACGCTGTCGCCCACGACGGCAGCCTGAGCCCGCGCGTCACGAGCAACCCGGCCGGGCCCTTCCTGCCGGGCTGGCCGGTGAAGATCGCGATCATCCTCGACGACCTGCTGCCGACGGTCGGCCACGGCGTCTCGCAGGGTGCGGCCCTCGCCGACCTCGACGGCGACGGCGCCGCGGAGATCGCCGTCCAGGGCGACAACGGACCGGTCTACGTCCTGCGCGGCGACGGCAGCTCGTATCTCGGCACCTCCAACAGCGGCAAGCCGAAGACGCTCGAATACGACGTCGGCCAGCTGCCGCCCTTGCCAGCCAACTCCGAGTCGACCGACTTCCCGCTGATGTTCGCGCTCCTCGGCAGCCCGACGATCGGCGACCTCATGGGCGACGGCTCACGCGACGTCATCGCCGGCACGTCGGGCACGATCAAGCTGATCGACGCCCAGGCGCCGGCGCGCCAGGAGCCTGGCGACAATCAGATCACTGCGTGGGACCCGGACACGGGCCACATCCTCGACAACTTCCCGCGCAAGATCGAGGACATCATGTTCTTCGGCAATCCGACGGTCGCGGACATCGACGGCGACGGCATGCCCGAGATCGTGACCGGCAGCGGCGGCGGTCTCGTCCACGCCGTCAACGCGCTCGGCGTCCACCCCGCCGGCTGGCCGAAGTTCACCAACAACTGGATGATCCCGATCCCCGTCGTCGGCGACATCGACAACGACGGCCTGCTCGAGGTCGCGACGTCGAGCCGCGAGGGCTTCCTCACCGTGTGGGAGACGCCGGGTGCGGCCACCTCGACGGCCGTACAGTGGAACGGCTTCCGCCACGACCGCCAGCGGACCGGCAACGTCGACTCCGGCGTTCTCGCGGGGCTCGTGCCCGCCGGCTGCACGGCGGGGACGTTCCCGCTCGCGCTGCACGTGACGCGCGTGTCGCACGGCCATCTCCCCAACACGGACAAGATCAAGGTCCGCGCCGACTTCCGCGTGGCTGGCAGCATGCTCGATCCGGCCACCGAGGACTTTGCCCTGCAGCTCACGACCGCCAGCGGGACGGTCTACGCGGGCACGGCGACGGGCGGCCTCACGGTCACGGGGAGCGGCTACAAGTTCAACGCGCCCGTGGCCGGCGGCGGGACGCTGAACGTGAAGCTGCGGACCAAGGACCACGTGCTCTACAAGCTGACCGCCAGCGCCAAGGGCTTCGCCGTGGGAGCCACCTCGCCGCCGCTCGCGACGACCATGGTGCGCGTCGGCAACGACTGCTACGCGCTGCCGGCGCCGTGCCACGCCAACTCGAAGGGGACGCGCGAGACCTGCAAGCCGCTCTGATCACGCACGTTCCGCTCGGGGCGGCTGCTGGCTAGGCCGTTCCTCGCAGAGCCCCGGGCTCGTGGCCCGGGGTGTGGCCCTTGAGCTTGCGCAGCAGCGTGCTGCGGCCGATGCCGAGACGGCGCGCGGCGAGCGTTTGATTGCCCTCGCAGAGGGCGAGCGCGGCGACGATGTAGTCGAGCTCGATGCGGTCGAGCGGCAGCACGATGCTCGCGGGCTCGTGCCGGGGGGTGCCATGGAGCACCTTGCGCACCAGCTCGGCGCTGACCGAGCCGGCGCGCGTCCGTGTGCACGCCTCGCCGAGGACGTACACGAGCTCGCGCACGTTCTCCGGCCAGTGGTACGCGGCGAGCTCGCCGAGCGCCGAGTCCCGCAGGACGAGCGGCGCGTGGTTGGCGGGCGCGCTGGCATGCCAGAGATGGTCCTCGGCGATCGCGGCGATGTCCTCCACCCGTTCGCGCAGGGGGGGAATCGTGAGCTGGACGAGCGCGAGGCGCTGGTAGAGCGCGCGCGAGAACCGGCCGAGCCGCACCTGGCCTTCGAGCGAGACCGAGCTCCCCGCCACGATGCGAGGGGCTCGGCTGCCGTCGATGGCAAGCCACTGCGCCAGGCGGTGCTGCAGGCGCGAGGACAGCGTGTCCGTGCCGGCCAGGTAGACCGTTGCGCCGCGGCCCCGGGCAAGCAGGCCCTCCTTACCGGGCTCACCGAACAGGCGGCGCTCGATGCGCGGCTCGGGAAGGGTGGCCAGGAGCACGACGTGGAAGGGCCCGGTAGCGCGCTCGCTATGGCGATGGATCGCCTGGGCCCACTGCGACTTCCCGGTGCCGGGCTCCCCCGTAATGATGAGGGGCACGTCGGCGCTGGCCAGGGAGGGGAGGGCGTGCTTGAAGCCCCGGATCGTCGTGCTGGTACCCGTGAGAGCCGCTTCTCCAGCGCGTGCGTCGGGACCGTCGAGGGGTACCGCCTGGTGCATGGGGGCCGTCATGGCTTTCGGGGAGAGCAAGTCGCACGCCAGCGGTGTCAGGCAGATAGTGACTATGATACAGGCGCACTATGCGTCGGTCGTCGGCCGTTCGCCGTTCACTTCCTGAGACAGTGTCGCGATGACGGTGTCCTCCCGGACGGACACTCTGGCGTTCGAGCGGCTCCGCGGCGAGCGCGATCTGTACCGCAGGCTGCTCGAGCTCGGTGCCCAGACCGACCTCGCGACCTTCCTGCGCGAGGCGCTCGTCCTCGTGGTCGAGGCGACCGGGGCGCTCCAGGGCTACCTCGAGCTGCACGACGACCTCGAGGGAGCATCGTCCAACCGCTGGTCGATGGCGCACGGCTTCACCGACCAGCAGGTGGAGACGGTGCGTGCGGCCATCTCGCGCGGGATCATCGCCGAGGCCATCGCGACGGGGCAGACGATCGTCACTCCCTCGGCGCTCCTCGATCCGCGCTTCAGTGAGCGCCGCAGTGTCCAAGTGGCCCAGATCGAGAGCGTGCTCTGTACCCCGGTCGGAGTCGATCCCCCGCTCGGGGTGCTCTACCTGCAGGGCCGGGCCAACCGCGGTCCCTTCACCGCCGAGGACCGGGTCAACGCCGAGATCTTCGCGCGCCACCTGGCGCCGCTTGCCGGCAACCTGATCGTCCGCGAGCGCCGCGACGGCGACCCGACGCGCCCGTTCCGCGACACGCTGCGCCTCGAGAACGTGATCGGGCGGAGCGCCGTGCTGGCCGCGATGCTGCGGCAGGTCGCGCTCGTCGTGCCGCTCGATGTGACGGTTCTCCTCACGGGCGAGTCGGGCACGGGCAAGAGTCAGATCGCACGCGTCATCCACGAGAACGGGCCGCGCTCGGGGTATCCCTTCGTCGAGCTCAACTGCGCCGCCATCCCCGAGAACCTCATCGAGAGCGAGCTGTTCGGGGCGCTGCGCGGCGCGCACTCGACGGCCGACCGTAAGATCGAGGGCAAGGTGGCGGCGGCGGAGCATGGCACGCTCTTCCTCGACGAGATCGGCGATCTCGCGCTCGCCGCGCAGGCGAAGCTCCTCAACCTGCTGCACGCGAAGCAGTACTACCCGCTCGGCAGCACCCGGCCCGTGCAGGCGGACGTGCGGGTGCTCGCCGCCACCAACGTCGATCTCGCGGGCGCCGTCGCCGCGAAGCGGTTCCGCGAGGATCTGCTCTACCGCTTGCAGGTGCTGCCGGTGCGCGTGCCGACGCTCGGCGAGCGGCGCGAGGACGTGGCGGAGATCGCGGCGCACTGCTGCGCCGCCGCGTGCGAGCGCCACGCGCTCGGACGGCTCGTGCTGTCGCGCGGCGCGCAGCGCGCGCTGGAGTCGGCGGAATGGCCGGGCAACGTGCGCCAGCTCGCCCACGCGGTCGAGGCGGCGGCGATCCGCGCCGCCGGCGAAGGCGCGTTGCAGATCGAGCCCCGCCACGTGTTTCCCGACGGGCTCGATCCGCACGTCGGGAACGAGGGCGAGACCTTCCAGGAGGCGACGCGCAACTTCCAGGCGCGCCTCCTGCGCCAGGCGCTGGAGGACGCGGGCTGGAACGTCACCGAGGTGGCGCGCCGGCTCGATCTCGCCCGCTCGCACGTCTACAAGCTGATCCGCGCCTTCGGCCTCGAACGGGTCTGAGCTGTGGAAGTCGATCGGCGCTTTCGAGCGCACCTGACGTTTGCCGGTTGCGCCGGACCACCCGGGCGCGGTATCTCCGGGGTCCGCCCCGCGTCGCGGATCTCCCGTCGACGTCCCTTGACCGCACCATCGTCCGGCTGGCCGCTTGCGGCATGCCCGAGGAGTCGATGCATGTCGCTCACCCGCACCCCGAAAGCCGGCTGGCTGGCCCGCCACCTCGGCGCGCTCTACCTGCGGCTCTTCGGCTGGCGGGTCGAGGGGAGTCTTCCCGCGGGAACGAAGGCGGTCGCGATCGCGGCGCCGCACACGACCAACTGGGACCTGCCGCACATGCTGGCGGTGTCGTACGTGCTCGGGGTGAGGCCGGCGTGGCTCGGCAAGCGCCAGCTCTTCCGCGGCGTCTTCGGCTGGCTGATGCGCCGGCTCGGCGGCGTGCCCGTCGACCGCGACCGTCGCAGCAACCTCGTGCAGCAGGTCGCCGACTACTTCGCGACCGTCGACCAGCTCTTCCTCGTGATCCCGCCGTCCGGCACGCGCCGGCGCGCGACGCACTGGAAGTCGGGCTTCTATCACATCGCGCGCCAGGCGAACGTACCGATCATCTGCGCGTTCCTCGACTACGGGCGGAAGGTCGGGGGCATCGGTCCGACGATCGCGCCGGGTGGTGACGTGCGCCGCGACATGGAGCTGATCCGCAACTTCTACGACGGCGTCACGGCGAAGTTCCCGGCGCTGGTGACCCCGGCGCGCCTCCTCGACGAGGACGAGGTCGCGCCACAGCGGCGCGAGGCCTGACGCGCGCCTTTACGACTCGCCGCGCAGCTTCGCGCCGAGCAGGCGGTTCACGAGCGGCGGGTTGGCCTTGCCCCCCGTCGCCTTCATCACCTGACCGACGAAGAAGCCGAGCAGCTTGTCCTTGCCGGCGCGGAAGTCGGCGACCTTGTCGGGATGCGCGGCCAGCACCTGCTCGATCGCGGCGAGGATCGGTCCCTCATCGGACACCTGCACGAGGCCGCGCGCCTCGACGATCGCGCCCGGCGCGCCGCCGCTCGCCACCATCTCCTCGAACACGGTCTTGGCGATCTTGCCGCTGATCGTGCCGGCGTCGATGAGCGCGATGAGCTCGCCGAGATGCGCGGCGCTGACCGGCCAGTCGGTGATCACCACCGCCTCGTCGAGCTTCCGCTCCTTCACCAGGCGCAGCACGTCGCCCATGACCCAGTTGCTCGCCGCCTTGGCGTTCGGGTGCGCGGCGACGACGGCCTCGAAGTAGTCGGCGAGGTCGCGGCGCGACGTCAGCACCTCGGCGTCGTACTCGGGGAGCTTCAGCGCCGCGACGAAGCGGGCGCGGCGCGCGTCGGGCAGCTCGGGCATGGCGCGCCGCACCTCTTCCACCAGCGCCTCGGACACGACGACCGGCGGCAGGTCGGGATCGGGGAAGTATCGGTAGTCGTGCGCCGACTCCTTGCTGCGCATCGAGCGCGTCTCCTCGCGGTCGGCGTCCCAGAGGCGCGTCTCCTGCACGATCGTGCCGCCATCTGCCAGGGTGCGGACGTGGCGGTCGATCTCGAAGGCGATCGCCTTCTCGACGGCGCGGAAGGAGTTCATGTTCTTCACCTCGGCCTTGACGCCGAGCGCCGTCGCGCCGGGCTTCCGCACCGAGATGTTGGCGTCGCAGCGGAAGCTGCCTTCCTCCATGTTGCCGTCGCAGATGCCGAGGTACACGACGATGGCGCGTAGCGCGCGCAGGTAGGCACCGGCCTCAGCCGGTGTCGACATCTCGGGCTCGCTCACGATCTCGAGCAGCGGCACCCCGGAGCGGTTGAAGTCGACGAGGCTCTCGCTGCCGTGCGCGTCGTGGATGTTCTTGCCGGTGTCCTCCTCCATGTGGATGCGGGTGAGGTGGACACGCTTCGGCGCGCCGTCGACCACGAGGTCGATCCAGCCGCCGACGCAGATCGGCAGCTCGTACTGGCTGATCTGATAGCCCTTGGCGAGATCCGGGTAGAAGTAGTTCTTGCGCGCCCAGCGGCTGGTCGGCGCGATCGTGCAATGGGTGGCGAGGCCGGCGCGGATCGCGAACTCGACGACGCGGCGGTTGAGTGCCGGCAGCATGCCGGGCATGCCGAGGCACACCGGACAGGTATGCTGGTTCGGCGGCGCGCCGAAGGCGGCCGAGCAGCCGCAGAAGATCTTCGACTGCGTCAGCATCTCGGCGTGCACCTCGAGGCCGATCACCGCCTCGTACGCGGAGGACGCGCCCGGGCTCACGCGGCCTCCGGCGGGCGGCGGCGATGCCACTCGGTCGCGGCCTCGAAGGCGCGCGCGGTGCGCAGCACGACCTCCTCCCCGAACGGCGGCCCGACGATCTGCAGCCCGATCGGCATGCCGGCGTCGTCCTGACCGCAGGGCACGACGATGCCGGGAAGGCCCGCCAGGTTGATCGAGATCGTGAAGATGTCGGAAAGGTACATCTGGAGCGGGTCGGCCGTCTTCTCGCCGAGGCGGAACGCCGTGGTCGGCGCGGTCGGCGTGACGATGACGTCGGCGCCGGCGAACACCTTGGCGAAGTCCTGGCGGATCAAGGTGCGCACCTTCTGCGCCTTCAGGTAGTAGGCGTCGTAGTAGCCCGACGACAGCGCGTACGTGCCGAGCATGATCCGCCGCTTCACCTCCGGGCCGAAACCGGCGGCGCGCGTGCGCCGGTACATGTCGAGCAGACTCCCGTCGTCGTCGACGCGGGCGCCATAGCGGACACCGTCGTAGCGCGCGAGGTTCGAGCTCGCCTCGGCGGTGGCGATCACGTAGTACGTGCTCACCGCGTACTCCGTATGCGGCAAGGACACGGGCGCGACCGTCGCGCCGAGGCCGCCGAGCGTGTCGATGGCGCCGCGTACGGCGCGCTCGACCTCGGGCTGCATGCCCTCGACGAAGAACTCGCGCGGGATCGCGACGCGCAGGCCCTTGGCGCCGCCCGCGAGCGCCGCCGCGTAGTCGGGCACGGGCAGGTCGACCGACGTCGAGTCGCGCGCGTCGGGGCCGGCGATGGCGCCCAGCAGGAGCGCGCAGTCGGTGACGTCGTGCGCGAAGGGGCCGACCTGGTCGAGCGAGGAGGCGTACGCGATCACTCCGAAGCGGCTCACCCGGCCGTACGTCGGCTTCATGCCGACGATGCCGCAGTACGACGCCGGCAGGCGTATCGAGCCGCCGGTGTCGGTGCCGAGGCTGCCGAGCGCCATGTCGGCCGCGATCGCCACCGCGGATCCGCCGGACGAGCCGCCGGGCACGCGGGTCGGATCCCAGGGGTTGCGCGCCGGCCCGTAGGCCGAGTTCTCGTTCGACGAGCCCATCGCGAACTCGTCGCAGTTGGTCTTGCCGATGATCACCGCGCCGCCGGCCCGCAGGCGCGCGGTCACGGTTGCGTCGTACGACGGCACGAAGCGCTCGAGGATGCGCGACGCCGCGGTGGTGCGGAGGCCGGCCGTCGCGATCACGTCCTTGACGGCGATCGGGATGCCGTCGAGCGGCCCGGCCGGCGTGCCGGCGCGCAGGCGCGCGTCGGCGGCCTCGGCGGCGCGCAGGACCTCGCCGTCGTCGGCGACCGTGACGAACGCGTTCAGCTCGCGACCCGCGGCGATCCGCTGCAGCGCGGTGCGCGCCAGGTCGACGGCGGAGAGCTCGCGGCGGCGAAGCTGCGTGCCGGCCTCGGCGATGGTCAGGCCCGAGAGCACGCGATGGTCACTCGATGGTCACTCAATGATTTTGGGAACGCGGAAGAAGTCGCCGTCGCGTGCGGGGGCGTTCGCGAGCAACGCGTCGGTGTCGGGGCCGTTGGTGACGACGTCGTCGCGCCACGACGGCAGCCGGTCGAGCACCTGGGCGGTGGGCTCGACGGCGGAGGTGTCGAGCTCGTTCAGCTTGTCGACGTAGGTGAGGATCGCGTCCAGGGTCGTCGTCATCGCCTCCTCCTCGGCCGGGTCGAGGTCGAGGCGGGCGAGGACGGCGACGTGGTGGATCTCCTCGCGCGAAATCTTCACGGCCGTCGAGTGTAGCAAGCGCGGGCCGGCCCCGCCATCGCGGTGGCCCGCCGCTACTCGGCGCCGTCCCCCGGACACGACGCCGTGTTACGCGCGAACGGTGACCCACGAGCGGCTGCGCTGCGGCGCCGAGGGCGAGGCGATCGCGGCCGCGTTCCTGCGGGCGCGCGGCTACACGATCGTCGCGCGGAATTTTCGTTGCGCCGCGGGCGAGCTCGACCTCGTCGCGCTCGACCAGCGGACGATCGTCTTTACAGAGGTGCGAACGCGGCGCGGTTGGGCACATGGCAGCGCCCTCGAGTCCGTCACCGCGATGAAGCAGCGTCAGGTCGCACGGGTTGCGGCCGTGTACCTCGCGCGCCATCATCTCCACGCCCATCCGGTGCGCTTCGACGTGGTGGCCGTCGAGGTGCGCGGGTGGACCGTGGCGGTCGCGCACGTGATGGACGCCTTCCGGCTCGATTGACCACGAATGCGCAGGCCCTTCCGGTCATAGAACCGACGCCGGAAACGCGCACGGATTTGCAGTTGGCAGCCGGCGCAGCAGGTTTGCTCGCATACTGCGAGTGACAATTTTTGGCACTCGATGCGCCGCCGCCGAAGCCGAACACCGCGTCCGAGCCGGTGCGCACCGATTTGCAGTCAGCCGCCCGGTCGCATTTCATCCCGTCAGCGCTACCGGGTAGAACGCGCACCGATTTGCAGTCGGCAGCGTTCTGCAGCG
This sequence comes from Binatia bacterium, assembly GCA_036496285.1. GTDB lineage: Bacteria > Desulfobacterota > Binatia > UTPRO1 > UTPRO1 > DP-19. The sequence continues at coordinate 76,057 of DASXLI010000098.1, read as the reverse complement.
GATTGCCGTCGTAGTCGACACTGACAATGTTTGGCACCAGGTGAGGCATCTCGCCCGCGCCGGCACAGGATCGCGTGCCGGTGATCCACGGCATCGTGCGCTGGATGAACACGCGAGCGGTCGCTGCTGCGCCGAGCGGCGTGCGAGAGCAGAGACGTTGCCGGTCAGAGTCGCCGTCAGGGTAGCAGTGAGGGACAACTGTCATCATGCGAGCGAGACTCACCGCTTCGCGCCAACGCGCCGGCGAACTTTTACATCAGGACCGCTCAACCGCCAGGCGAAGAATAGGCGAAAATGAAGTCGGCGTCAAGAGGACCCACCTCGCGCCCGACTCGGACAACATGGCTGGACCCGTCGCGACAACGCGCGCCGACACAGATGCCGGAGATGCGGGTCGGTGGCACGGAGTACCCTGGCGGTCCGGATGGCGACCCTCCGGGGACCTCGCCCGGAGGAATGGTGCGCGATATGCTACGCCCGCTCGCTGCAGCGGTGTGTCAGCCGACATGATGGCGTCTTCGCGTGCCGCGGTGAGCTTCGGCGGTAGACAGCGTCGGCACCGATGCGACTACTAAACCAGACAGAATCCGCAGAGTGGTGCGAGCGCTTGAACGTCGAGCTCGATCAGAAGCGGCAACCCTCGCGGCAGCTGTCGAACCCCCACCGCCTCCACTGTGCTTTTCCCCCGTCATTCCCACAGCTGCTCTGGTTCAGCCGCGTCATCGAGTCGGCCCTCCAGCCACGTCAAGCCTGCCTCCTCTGGGTGACGGGCTATGGCATCTTCCCCTCGAACGAGAATCAGCATCTGTACTACCGTCTGAGGCAATCGTACGGTGACACTCGCCTGTTGCACGAAGCTCCGGGCCACCTCTACCTCGACTACGAGCGCCCGGACGTCGTCACCCTCCTGCACTTGTCCATTCTCTTCGGTTGGGACGTTCACGTGATCCCGAGCGTCGGCTATGGGCGCGCATTCGTTTGTCACGATGAGTGGATCGACATCGGGTTCGACGATGGATCCAAGTTCGCGGAGACACGGAAGGAGCTTGAGCGGGCAAAACTCCGGGTTTCGGTCCCTACGACTGTGTAACCCCGCGGCCGCAGCGGCCCGCGCCGGTGACGTGCCTCGAGCAGGACCACGGCATCACTGATCAACGCGTCCTCGAGCGTTTCGATCGCGCCGCAGCCTCCGAATTGCCGGCGGAAAACGCGCATGGTACGACCCGCCGATGCTCGACATCCGCCTGATCCGCGAGCAGCCCGATGCCGTGAAGGCGTCGCTCCGCACCGTCGGGGTGGAGCCCGGCGAGATCGACGCGCTCCTCGCGCTCGATGCGGAGCGCCGCGCCGCGATCCACGACGTCGAGTCGCGCAAGGCGGAGCGTGGGGCCGCGTCGCGCGCCATCGGCGCCACGAAGGATCCCGCCGAGCGTGAGCGCGCCATCGCCGCGACGCGCGGACTCGGCGACGTGATCGCCGAGGCGGAAGCGAAGCTCGCCGCGCTGACCGAGCGCTTCGAGACCCGCATGCTCGAGATCCCCAATCTGCCGCACCCCGACGTGCCGGTCGGCGCCGACGAGCGCGACAACGTCGCGGTGCGCACCGTCGGCACGCCGCGCGAGCTCGCGTTCACGCCGCGCCCGCACTGGGAAATCGGCGAGGCGCTCGGCATCCTCGACTTCGAGCGCGGCGCCAAGATCTCGGGCTCGCGCTTCTATCTCCTGCAGGGGGCCGGGGCGCAGCTGCAGCGCGCGCTCATCAGCTGGATGGTCGACCTGCACGTGCGCGAGCACCGCTACGTCGAGATCTACCCGCCGGCGATGGTGCGGCGCGAGTGCCTGGTCGGCACCGGCAACCTGCCCAAGTTCGGCGACAACCTGTACCGCGACGCCGAGGACGATCTCTGGTTCGTGCCGACCGCCGAGGTCTCCGTCACCAACATGTACCGTGAGGAGATCCTCGAGGCCGGCACCCTGCCGCGCTACCATGTCGCCTACAGCCCCTGCTTCCGGCGCGAGAAGATGTCGGCCGGCCGCGACGTGCGCGGCATCAAGCGCGGCCACCAGTTCGACAAGGTCGAGATGGTGAAGTTCGTCGAGCCGGCGGAGTCCGATCGCGAGCTGCTGGCGCTGCTCGACGACGCCGAGGACGTCTGCCGCCGCCTCGAGATCCCCCATCGCGTCGTGCAGATGTGCACCGGCGATCTCTCGTTCACGGCGGCGATGAAGTTCGACGTCGAGATCTGGGCGCCCGGCTGCCAGGAGTGGCTCGAGGTCAGCTCCTGCTCCAACTTCCGCGACTTCCAGGCGCGCCGCGCCAACATCCGTTACCGCCCGGCGCCGCAGGCGAAGCCGGAGCTGGTGCACACCATCAACGGCTCGGGCCTGGCGCTGCCGCGCGTCGTGATCGGCGTCCTCGAGACGTATCAGGAAGCCGATGGCTCGGTGCGCATCCCCGCCGTGCTCCAGCCCTACATGGGCGGACGTACAGTCATCACGCCGCGCGGCTGACGCTCACCAGGCTGACCGGCGCGTCGAAGCCGCGGAGCGTCCGCCGTCCCGCCGGCTCGCAGCGGAGGGCGGAGCCGGCCAGTGCCGCCGCCACCTCCTGCGACGCCAGCACCTCCTGCGGCACGGCCAGGTCGGTGATGCGCGCCGCGAGGTTCACGATCGGCCCGTAGTAGTCGCCGCCGTGGTCGATGAGGGCGCCCGACGCGATGCCGCCGCGCGGGGTCACGTCGGGGTCTCCCGCGAAGCGCTCGATCAGCGCGAGCGCGATGTCGCAGGCCGGCTCGACCTCGGAGGTCATGACCATGACCGCGTCACCGATGAACTTCACGACGCGCCCCTGGCGGAGCGTCGCGACGTCGTGCGCTACTTCCTCGAAGCGGTCGATCAGCTCGCTGAGCGCCTCGGGGGAGGTGCGGCGCGAGAGCGTCGTGAAGCCGACGAGATCGACGAAGGCGATGCAGCCGTGCGTCGTCGCCACGGCGTCGCTGGTGCGCCCGAAGCGCAGGCGTCGCGCCGACATCTCGATGTGGACCGGCAGCAGGCCGCGCACCAGCACGGCCGGCGCGTACGCCCGCTCGGTCGAGCGCAGGAGGGCCTGCGCGTAGGTGAGCTCGGAGCCACTCGCGCTCACGCGCGCCAGGCGGCTCTCCCGGTTCGTCTCGACCATCGCTTCGGCGATACGCGAGACCGACTGCCCGATCACGCGCGCGAGGCGGCGCATGCCGGATTCGCCGAGGAGGTCGATGCCGACGAGGACGGAGCCGAGCAGCTCGACCTCGCTCTCCGTGAAGGTCGCGGCGTCCGGGGCGTCCGGCGGCAGGCCGAGCGCCACGAGGAAGCTCTCCAGCTCGGCGGCCCGCATGCCCAGGCGGGCCGGCAGCTCACCGCGTGGGACGCGCGTGCCGGGGCGGAGGGCCAACCCGGAGGCGAGGAAGGCGAGCCCGCCCTGCTGATGCGCGTCGATCATCTGCTGGAGCGAGACCCCCCGTTCGCGGAGCCACTCGAGGAGCTCGAGCCGACCCGGGGCGCCGGGCGCCGCGGGATCGTAGAGCCCGGCACGCTCGTAGTCGGCGACGGTCACCGCTCGCGGATACGTCCGCGGGCGTGGGACGGTCAAGGATGGTGGCTCGGACGGTCGAGGATGGTTGCTCGTCCCCGCGCCTTCGGCTAACGGGGCGGCAGCGGCGCGACGTTGCCGCCGGAAGGGGAGGTCGACATGACGAAGCTGTTCCAGGGGGTGGTTCTCGGTGCGTTGGTGGGACTTTCGGCGTCGGCGGCGTTCGCGGCCGACGTGCGGACGTACCAGGTGACGGGGCCGGTGGTGAGCGTCACGGACAGCGCGATCACCGTGCAGAAGGGCAAGGACAACTGGGAGATCGGCAAGAGCGCCGACACCAAGACGACCGGCGACGTCAAGGTCGGCGACAAAGTCACGATCATGTACCGCATGACCGCGGCCTCGATCGAGGCCAAGGCGCCGAAGGCCGCCGCGGCCAAGCCCGCCAAAAAGAAATAGCCGACGCAGGCAGGGGGTCGCCGCCGCCGCGCGGCGGCTCCCGGCCGCTACGACGAGCGCTGGTGGATGCGACCCTCCGGCCGGTCGCGCAGCGCCTCGAGGGCGCGCACGACGACCTTGCGCTCGTTCGGGAACGTGAGGCGCTGCATCGCCTCCTCGGCGTCGAACCAGCGCGCGTCCTCGACCTCGTCGTCGTGGTCGGCCGTGCTGCCGCGCTCGTACTCGAGGAGGTAGAAGTAGACGAGCTTGTGGTGGCGCACGGCGCCGTCGCCGTCGTTCCAGGTGAACCAGAGGTCGATCTTCGACAGGCGCTCGCCGACCCGGCCGGTCAAGCCGGTCTCTTCCAGGACCTCGCGCGCCGCGGTCTGCTCGAGGGTCTCGCCGTTCTCGCGCTTGCCCTTGGGGAGCTGCCAGCGGGTGCCGCCCTTGGTGGCGATCAGGCAGACCTCGAAGCCGCTCGCGGTGGGGCGGTAGATGACGCCGCCGGCCGAGACCTCGAAGAGCGTCTTTCCCTGCGGCCCCGCACCCTTGGCGCGGCGCCTGCCGCCCGGTCCCTTGGCGCGCCCGATGGGGACCGCGCCGGTCCGGCGGGACTCTGGCTGCTTGGTCATGCGCTTATTCAACCACGTACGTCAGCGCTCGCCTAGCGCAGTGCGGCGTGCGGGGGTGCGGGAACGCGGAGCGCGGAAGGCGCCGAGCGCCCGGGCCAGGTGGCGGCGATAGACGGCCTCGAAGTCGTCGTCGACGTCGAGGAGCGCGCGCAACAGGGGCTCGAAGAGGCCGAAGCCGAGCGTCGCGGTGAGGGTCAGGGCGGAGACGGCGTTGGCGTCGACCGAGCGTGGCGGACGCGCCGTCTCGCGGTGGAGCGCCAGCAGGCGCCGCACCGGGGCGCGGTCGGCGGTGAACAGGTCCTCGGTGAGGATGCCGCTCAGCACGCCCCAGGCCAGCAGGCGCACGTAGTTCGGGTTCCGGCGCTGCGCCTCGAAGAGCGAGGCGAGCAGCGGCTCCGGCCCGCGCCCCGCCTCGCCGCGCTCGTACAGGTCGACGACGCGGCTGAGCTGACGGGTGAAGGGCTGTCGCATCGCCTCCCGCAGGAGCCCGGCCTTGCCGCCGAAATAGCGGTGGATCAAGCCGAACGAGACGCCCGCTTTCTCGCCCAGCTCCGCGAGCCCGAAGCCGTCAGGACCCTTGCGCGCGATCAGATCCGTCGCCGCGGCGAGGATCGCGGCGACGGTCTCGGCGCGGTTGCGTCGTGTGCGACGGCGCCGCTTCAGGCGAGCGTCACCTTGGCGTTCGAGATCACGGCGTGGCCGCCGGCGCTCGCCTGCACGAGCACGTCGTGGTCGCCCTCGCGCCACATCTGCACGGTGATGGTGTCGCCCGGCATCACCGGACGCACGAAGCGCACCTTGATCGACTGGAAGCGGGTGGGATCGTCGCCGGCGCACGCCTGGATCACGGCGCGTCCGACGTTGGCGAACGTGCAGAGGCCGTGCAGGATCGGCTTCGAAAAGCCGCCCATCGACGCGAAGCCGGGGTCGGCGTGCAGCGGGTTCTTGTCGCCGGAGAGGCGATAGAGGAGCGCCTGGTGCGTCATCGTCGGCAGCTCGACCACCGCGTCGGGCTTGCGGTCCGGGGCGTCGTTGCCGGGCGCCGGCCCGGCCTCGCCGCCGAAGCCGCCCTCGCCGCGCAGGAAGACGCCGAACTCGTTCTTGAACAGCACCGTGCCGTCGTCCTGCGTCGTCGTCACCTCGAGCACGACGAGGGCGCCCTTGCCCTTGTCGTAGATCGCCTTGATGCGCGCCTTCGAGGTGACCTCGGCGCTCGTCGGGATCGGCCGCTTCACGATCTCGAGGTACTGCTCGCCGTGCAGCAGCATCATCGGATTGAAGCTGAGGCCGGGCACGTTCATCATGCCCATGAGCGCCGGGAAGCTCGGGACGACGCCGAAGGTCGGCAGTGCCTTCAAGCCGTTCTCGTAGGTGTACTGGAGGACCGCCGGGCTCGTCTGGTCGGTGCCGATGCCGACGCCGGATCCGAGCGCGTAGAGGATGAGCGTGTCCTCGTTCCACGAGAACTTGCTGGCGGGGAGCTCGGCGCCGAGCGCCTTGGCGACTTCGATGGGCATGGATCGTCCTCCGAAACGGGTGGGATGCCGCGCGTATATGCAAGCTCTTGCAATAAGTAAAGGGCGGTCGCATGCTGGCGCGCGGAGGGTCGCCCATGGACTTCGGCTTCACCGCTGAGCAGGAGCAGCTGCGCGCGCAGGTGCGCCGTCTGCTCGACAAGGAGCTGCCGCTCGAGCGCATCCTCGCCTGGTCCGCCGATCCGCGGCCGCTCGATCGCGCCCTGTGGAAGCGCGCCGCCGAGCTCGGCTGGCCCGGCATCACCGTTCCCGAGGCGCACGGCGGCCTCGGCCTCGGCTGCGAGGATCTGATCGTCGTCCTCGAGGAGATGGGGAAGAGCTTGGCGCCGCTGCCGCTCCTCGCGACCGACGCCGCCGTCGCGGCGCTGCGCGCGCTCGGCGACGAGGCCCAGCAGGCGGAGCACCTCCCGGGCATCGCCGCCGGCGACGTCGTCGCAACCCTCGCGGTGCTGGAGGAGACCGACGTGCTCGCCCCCGACGCGATCGCGACCCGCGCCACCGCGCAGGGCGGCGACGTGCAGCTCGATGGCACGAAGCTCTTCGTGCCCGACGCGCAGAACGCCGACCGCATCCTGGTCGCGGCGCGCGAGGGCGAGGGCGTGAGCCTCTTCGTCGTCGCGGCCGACGCGCCCGGCGTGCGCATCACGCCGCTCGTCGTCGTCGATCCGACGAAGCCGGCGGGCGAGGTGCGGTTGGAGGGCGTGCGCGTGCCGGCGAGCGCGCGGCTCGGGGCGCCGGGCGGCGCGTGGCCGGCGCTCGTGCGCGTGCTCGACCGCATGACCATCGGCCTCGCCGCCGAGATGGTCGGCGCCGCCGACGCGGCGCTCGCGATGGCGGTCGCGTATGCCAAGATGCGCCAGCAGTTCGGCTCGCCGATCGGCCGCTTCCAGGGCGTGAAGCACCGCTGCGCCGAGCTGCTCGTCGACGTCGAGTCGGCGCGCTCGCTCGTCTACTACGGCGCCTGGGCGGCGGAGCACGATCCGGCGCAGGCCGCGTCGTACGCCGCCATGGCCAAGGCGGCGGCCGCGGACGCGCTCGACGCCGCCGGCGAGGAGTGCATCCAGATCCACGGCGCCATCGGTTACACCTGGGAATGCCACGCGCACCTCTTCTACAAGCGCGGCCGCCACTGCCACGTGTGGATGGGCGCGCCCGACGAGCACTACGAGCGCGTGTTCGCGTTGAGCGAAGCCGCGGCCGGGCAGGAAAGCTAGACGCGGCGCCGCCGCGAGGAGATCGGACATGGACTTCACCTTCACTCCCGAAGAGGAACGCTTCCGGACCGAGGTGCGCGCCTTCATCCGCGACCACCTGCCGAAGCGCGCAGCCGGCGCCGACATGGATCTCGAGGAGGGCGGCGCCGATCTGCCGGCGCTCTTCAAGTGGAACAAGGATCTCTTGAAAAAGCGCTGGGTCGGCTTCAACTGGCCGGCCGACGTCGGCGGCGGAGGCGGCTCCCTGATCGAGCAGATGATCCTCAAGGAGGAGATGGCGCGCCATAAGGCGCCGCCGCTCGGCATCAGCTACATGGGTCTCGCCTGGGTCGGCCCCGCGCTCATCAAGTACGGCACGCCGGAGCAGAAGGCCGAGCACATCCCGCCGATCCTGAAGGGCGAGCAGCAGTGGTGCACCGGCTACTCCGAGCCCGGCGCCGGCAGCGACCTCGCGTCGCTCCAGTGCAAGGGCATGCGCGACGGCGACCACTACGTCGTGAACGGGCAGAAGATCTGGACGAGCCTCGCGATGTGGTCGCAATGGATCATCCTGCTCGTCCGCACCGATCCCGACGCCTCGAAGCACCTCGGCATCACCTGCCTCCTCGTCCGCATGGACACGCCGGGCATCACGGTGAAGCCGATCAAGGAGATGAACGGCGGCGCCATGTTCGCGGAGGTCTTCTTCGAGGACGTGCGCGTGCCCGTCGCGAACCGCCTCGGCGCCGAAGGGCAGGGCTGGGACGTGACGAAGGACGCGCTCGCCAACGAGCGCAGCTCGATCGGCGACGTGTGGGCGCTGAAGCATCGGCTGGAGGCCCTGCGCGAGCTGGCGCGCCGCTGCCGCCGCCGCGGCCGCGCCGCGATCGACGACCCCAGCATCCGCCAGCGCCTCGCGCGTATGGAGACGCAGGTCGAGGCGATGCGCTTGAACGGCCTCCGCTTCCTGACCAAGCAGCTCCGCGGCGAGCCGCTCGGTGCCGACACGTCGATCAACAAGCTCATCCGCGCCCGCGTCGAGATCGAGTCCGGCCGCCTCGCCCGCGACATCGAGGGGACGTACGGCGTCCTCGCCAAGAAGTCACCGCACGCGATCGACAACGGCAAGTGGCAGCGCGTGATGAACGGCTGGCCACCCTACGTCATCGGCGGCGGCACGCCGAACATCCAGAAGAACGTCATCGCGGAGCGACTGCTCGGTCTGCCGCACGACGCCCCGTAGGGAGGAGCCCGTCGATGGCGAATGGCCCGGGGCCACCGATGACGAGGGCGACGAGGCAGGCGAGATAGAGCAGGATCACCTCGAACCCCACCGGTCCGAACTGCGCTCCGGTCGGGGTCACGGCGAGGAGCTTGATCGAGCTGAACCCGTAGGGAAGATGCACGGTAAACATGGCCACCAACAGGACGGCCATCATCGGCAGGCTGGCAATTGCCACGAATGCTCCGAGGAGTATGGCAAGGCCGCCGAGCAGCTCAGTCAGTATCGTCAACCATGCGGCGACGTGCGGGGCAGGGACGCCCATCGCCTGGAGAATCGCGACGAACGCATCGGGCCCCCGGGAGAGCTTGGCGAACCCGTGTTGCATGAACCCGTAGCCGACGATCAGTCGCAGCGGGATGGGAGACCATCGAGCAGGGATTCCGCTCAGATCTCTCATGACAAGAAGTCGCGGATGGTCGCCGCGATCTCCTTCGCATGGGTCTCGAGCGCGAAGTGGCCCGTGTCGAAGAAATGGACCATCGCATCGGGATTGTCGCGTTTGAACGCCTCGGCACCCCGCGGCAGGAAGAAGGGATCGTTCTTGCCCCATACCGCGAGGAAGCGCGGCTTGTTCGTCCGGAAGTAGCTCTGGAACGTCGGGTAGAGCGCGACATTGCTCTTGTAGTCGCCGAACAGGTCCAACTGGATCTCGTCGGCGCCCGGGCGGGCCAAGTAGAAGCTGTCGAGCGAATAGCCGTCCGGAGAGACCGCGGTCGCGTCAGGGACGCCGTGCGTGTATTGCCAGCGCGTCGTGTCGGGCGTGAGGAAGCTGCGGAGCGCCTCCCGGTTGGCCGGCGACGGTTCTCGCCAATAGGCTTGAATGGGGCTCCAGCCGTCGCTCAGCCCTTCTTCATAGGCGTTGCCGTTCTGGGAGATGATCGCGGTGACGCGCTCCGGATGCCGAACCGCGAGGCGGAAGCCGACGGGCGCTCCGTAGTCGAAGACGTACACGGCGAAGCGATTGAGGCCAATCACCTCCGTGAAGCGATCGATGACGTTCGTGATGCTCTCGAACGTGTACGTGAAGGCGCCGCGCGCCGGCATGTCGGACTGCCCAAACGCCGGCAGGTCGGGAGCGACGAGGTGGAACCGGTCTGCCAGCAGCGGGATGAGATTGCGGAACATGTGGCCGGCGGTCGGAAAGCCGTGCAACAGCAAGATCGTTGGCGCGTCGTTCGGACCGGCCTCGCGATAGAAGACCTTGATGCCGTCGACGTCCACATTCCGGTAGGTAACCGTGCTCATGGCAACTCCTTTCGCCCTATGGCTCATAGGTCGAGGACCAGGTGGTCGCGCGGCTGCGCGCAGCAGATGAGAGTGCTGCCGTCGGCGGGGGAGTTGACCGGGTCGGGGCTGTAGTCGACCTTGCCGGCAATGAGCGCCGTCTCGCACGTATGGCAGACCCCGGTGCGGCAGGACCAGCGGACGGGTACGTCGCAGGCCTCGGCGAGCTCGAGGAGGTTGGCGTAGTCGTCGCTCCAGCGGACGCTGAGATTGCTGCGAGCAAACTCGATCGCCGGGCCGCTTCCTGGTCGGCGGGCGGGTGGGTGCGGCGACCGCACGGGCCGTGCGGCGATGCCGGGCGTCTGACTCGGTGTGGGCCCGAATAGCTCGGTGTGGATGCGGGAGGCGTCGAGGCCGATCGCGACGAGGGCGGCGCTGATCTCCTCCATGAATGATGCCGGCCCGCAGAGGTAGGCCCCGGCGTCGCGCGGCAGCTCGAGATCGGCGAGCAGGGAAGCCGAGAGACGGCCGACGCTGTCGAAGTCGCGGCCTTCGATGTCGGAAGGGGCGGGACGGCTGAAGCAGACGTGGGTGCGTACGTGTGGGAGAGAAGCGAGGAGGGCGCGAGCCTCGGCGGCGAAGCACTGGTCTCGGCGGCTGCGTGCGACATGCAGCCACCAGATCTCCCGTTCGGAATGCTCGGCCGCCAGTGCGTGAAGCATGGCGAGCAGTGGCGTCGCGCCGATGCCGGCGCTGATGAGGAGCAGCGGGGCACGAGTCGCGTCGAGGATGAAGGTGCCGCGCGGTGCGGCGATGTCGAGATGGTCGCCGACCGTCAGCTGCGTGTGCAGATAGCCGCTGGCGGTGCCGCCGGGTTCGCGCTTGACGCTGATGCGGTAGTAGCCGGCGCCAGGCGGCCCGGACAGGGAGTAGTTGCGGAGGACCGGCCCGTGCGCGCCGTCGGGCTGGACACGCAGTGTGAGGTACTGACCCGGGCGCGCGGCGGGCGGCGGTCCGTCGGAGCCCTCGAGGCGGATGGAGACGACCGAGTCGGTCTCTCGCTCGATGCCGGCGACGATCAGCGGCCGGAAACCGGGCCAGGCCGGTGGCGGACTCTGTGCCGCCAACCCGACGTTGCCGCCGCCAGCCTCTCCTGCGAGGAGGGCGCGAAACGAGGCTTGCCAGCCCGTGCTGAGGGCGGGGATTCGAAGCGCTCGGAGCAGATGCTGCCGCGGGTGCGCCGGGAGATAGAGAAGCGCGTCGACCTCCGCGACCGTCATCTGTTCCGGCCCTGGGGCCAGCTTGACGATCGTGTCTCCCGCCTGCACCTCGCCCTCTTCGAGCACGCGAAAGTAGAAACCCGGGCGGTGGTGTGAGACGAGCAGGGCGGGAATGCGCGGGTCGTTCATTCGAATCCCGACGCGGTAACATGTCACCCGGGGTTGGGTGACCTCGAAGACCGCGCTCCCGATCTGGTAGCGATCGCCGATGCATACCTGGTCGTCGCTCAATCCCTCCACGGTGAAATTCTCGCCGAACTGTCCATAAACGAAGTCGCTTCGTCCGAGCTCACGTTCCCAGTAGCGATACGAGTCGAGCTGGTAGACGAATACGGCGCGATGCTCGCCGCCGTGCCCAGCCAGATCGCCTTGTCCGTCGCCGTCGACGTTGAGCTTGCGTACCCGGCGAGGACCGGTGACGGCGTGCTTGAACACGCCAGTGAACACGGTCTTCCCTCGCCAGGGCACATCCTTCGGCGCGCCGATGTTCACGGACAGCAAGGTGCCCACGGCGTGCGCTCCCGGCTGGATTCGGTCGCCCCCCGACGACGGCGAGCTCATCCCCGCACGTCCCGGATGCCGCCGACCTCGTCCACGCTGAGATTGCGGTCCGGGCCGTGCGCGAGGACGGTTTGGCCGGGAACGGGCTCGAGCTTCTGGCCGTCGATCATGATCTCCACCTTGTCGGCTTCGAAGGAGATCAGGTCGGCGATGCGAGCCATCGATTCGAGCGGAGCTCGATACGACCAGGCCGCTCTTCGCGCGTCGCCGATGTCGTAGTACGACGCCAGACCCTTGTACGGGCAGAAGGTCTGCTCCTCGGCCGGGTGCAGAGTCTCGGAGAGCACGTCTGCGCGCGGAACGTACCAGCGTGGGGCGAAACCAGACTCGTAGAGCACCAGCGGGGTATGGGTGTCCGCGACGAGTTGATCGCCCTTCCGCACGACGAGGTGGCGGGAGCTGCGTCGGATGTCGATCCGGTGGTACGGATCGGCGGCGTGGCCGAGAATGCGCTCGTCTTCTTCGTAGAAGGCGTCCATCGTCCGCCACGCGAACGCGACGCTGTCGCGCAATACCGCGGCTTGCGGGGGCGGGTCGACGTGCTGCCAAGCGCCGCGCCGCGCGACGTGGCCCTCACCGCCAACGACGTCGAACCATTGCGCTTCGCCGAGGTCCGGGTGGGTAGTCCGGTGGTCGGTGGCCTGTAGGACCCCGGCGGGAACATCGCCGAGAGGGAAGTAGGCAACCGGGTAGCGACCTGGCTCGAAGAGGAGTACGGCATCGTCGCTTCGGGCGACGATCCTCCCGCGGAGCTCGACGCTCATCCTGCGGCGTAGCGGTTCTGCGAAGAGCAGCCGCTCGGGCATTGGGCTCGATGCGAGAAAGTCTCCGTTTGGATTGAGCCCCAAGGGGCCCTGCTGCCATGAGAGTCCCATCGTCGCTCCATCATTCGGCGAGCACGGTCGTGTGATGCCGCGCAGATCCAATTGGTTTCGAGGCGCTGGTGGAGATTGTAGGCGGGGGCTCGTAGGGCAAAACCCTCTCAGAGGGCGTATCCGCCATGACCAGCGCCGATTGCGACGCGAAGACGAAAACCGTAAGCGTCTGATCTAGCGACTACGGAGGGGTGGCCGAGCGGTTGAAGGCACCGGTCTTGAAAACCGGCAGGGCGCGAGCCCTCGTGGGTTCAAATCCCACCCCCTCCGCTCACTTACGGCGATCGCTTCGCGGTACCTGGTCCGTTTGGTGCCTACGGCTGCGTGACGGTCGGACGCGCCAGATCGCCGCTGCTGGACGCGAGGGCAGCGGCATGGATCAGTACCTCGGCGCGTGCCGCCTGATGCGCGGCGCCCGTTCCAGATTGCGCGCGGACTCGCGGACGTCGGGAAACGTGGAGAGGCCGCGCTGGTAGGACTCAGCTCCTCGCGGTCGTGAACCTCTACAAGGCGCTCGGCGGCGGGTGGGCGACGCCGGGAGAGCAGGTCGTCGCGCCCGGAGGCTGCGCGCCCGTCTCTCGGCCCACTTATCATCGTGGAGTTACGTCCGATGAATCCGAGGGCTCTGATCTGAACCTGCTGACCAAGAGCGCCACCGTGATCGCTATGTAGAGAACGCCGGTCACCCCCTCGAGGGCCGCCAGTATGCGGGCTTCCCCGCCAAGCGGCACTACATCGCCGTACCCGATTGTCGAGAGCGTGATCAGGCTGAAATAGAGCAGGTCTGTGTCACGCTCGGCTGGATGGCTGCCGATCTGGATTGAGCCCGGATGGAACGCATCCATCGCCAAGTATAGCGATGCCCACAACAACGCCAGCAAGAGGTAGATGTTGACGGCCGTATAGAGGTGGGCCTGCGTAACAATACGAGAACTCCTGAGATACGAGAACAGACCCGCAGCAGCAAGCGCGAAGAACGCGGCCAGAGATCCCCATCGAATCACTGTCAGTGCTCGGCTGCTGAACGTGTTTCCCGCGACCACAGCCGGCGCCAACCATCGCGGTCCAACACCGGAGTCAGCAGAATGGCCAGCAGCAAGGAGAGGAGTAGAAGCAAGTCCGGTCGCGATTGAAGCCTGTTTTGCATCAGAAGACCCTCGCTCGTGCGCGTTCGTGGCATTGACTGAACGTAGACCGTACAGTGTGATCCAGGCAACGGAGGGCGATCATGATCGTCGTGCTGCTCGCATTTCTCATGGGCGTCGTCGCCGGCCTGCGCACATTCATGGCGCCGGCCGCCGTGAGCTGGGCCGCTCGTCGTGGCGCGATCGACGTCCAGCATGCTCGCTTGGCGTTCATGGGGTTTCGGTTCACGCCATGGATCTTCACGCTGCTCGCGGCGACCGAGCTGGTGCTCGATCAGCTTCCCACCACGCCGAGTCGGACGGTGCCGCCCCAGTTCGGCGCGCGACTCGTCTCGGGCGCGTTGTGCGGTGCGACGATCGGGAGCAGCGGCGGCATGGCAATCGTCGGGGCGCTCACGGGTGCGGTCGGCGCCGTCGCCGGTACGTTGGGCGGCGCTCGACTGCGCGCAGCGATGGCGGCGGCTTTTCGCAGCGACCATACGGCGGCGCTCGTCGAGGACTCAATCGCGATCGGAGCAGCGCTCTGCATCGCCTGGGCGTGGGGCGTTCGGTGAGTACGTTCGACGCCATCGTAGTCGGCGCCGGCCAAGCCGGCCCGTCACTCGCAGAGCGCCTGACGGGCGCCGGCATGACGGTCGCACTCATCGAGCGACACCTCGTGGGCGGCACCTGCGTGAACACCGGCTGCATGCCTACCAAGGCGCTCGTCGCGAGCGCGTACGCTGCGCACATGGCACGACGGGCGCGCGACTTCGGCGTGGTGATCGACGCGCCCGTCCACGTCGACATGCGCGCGGTGCACGCCCGCTCGCATACGGTGACGCTCAATGCGCGTGCGAACCTCGAGAAGTGGTTGACTGGCATGCACGGGCTCAGCCTCGTACGCGGGCAGGCGCGATTCGAGTCACGGGACACCGTCCGCGTCGGCGATGCGCTCCTCACCGCGCCGCGGATCTTCTTGAACGTCGGCGCCCGCGCCACGGTACCTGCGATGCCCGGCATCGGCACCGTGAAGATCCTCACCAATGCCGACATGGTGGCGCTCGATGCCCTGCCGGAGCACCTCGTGATCGTGGGCGGCAGCTACGTCGGCCTCGAGTTCGCCCAGATGTACCGCCGGTTCGGTGCCCGAGTGACCGTCGTTGAGAAGGGCCCGCGCCTCGCGTCGCGCGAGGACGACGACGTCTCGCAGGCGATTCGCGAGATCGTCGAAGCGGAGGGCATCGTCGTACGCACGGATGCGACGTGCATCAGCTTCGCTCCCGATACGCACGGCGTCGCGGTTGGTGTCGACTGCACCAGCGGCGATCGGGAGGTGATCGGGAGCCACGTGCTCGTCGCAGTCGGCCGCACGCCGAACAGCGGCGACCTCAGGCTCGATCGCGCCGGCATTGCCACCGACGCGCGCGGCTACATCACCGTCGACGACGAGCTGCGGACCAACGTCCCCGGCATCTGGGCGATCGGCGATTGCAACGGTCGCGGTGCGTTCACCCACACCGCCTACAACGACTACGAGATCGTAGCCGCCAACCTGCTCGATGGCGCCCGCCGCAAGGTGAGCGACCGCATCCTCGGCTACGCGCTCTACATCGACCCGCCGCTCGGCCGCGTCGGCATGACGGAAGCCGAAGCACGTTCGTCGGGGCGCCGGTTGCTCATCGCGCAGCGGCCAATGACCCGCGTCGGTCGCGCCATTGAGAAGGGTGAGACACGCGGCTTCATGAAGGTGATCACCGACGCGGACACGCAGCGGATCCTAGGCGCCGCCATCCTCGGTACCGGTGGCGACGAAGCCATTCACGGCATTCTCGACATGATGAACGCCGACCAACCGTGGCCGGTCTTGCGGTGGGCGGTCCCCATCCATCCGACGGTCTCCGAGCTCATTCCGACGCTGCTGGGCGACCTTCGCGCGGCGCCGTGATCGCTCGAAAACTCATCAACCTTTGAAACGCTCTTTGCGGATGCCTAGTGCCCTGATCTTCGAGTCCAGGGTCGAGCCGGGAACGCCGAGCTTGGTCAAGCCGTCCATCGAGAACATGCAGCGTGCGGATCTCGCCATGGGAGTCGCGTTGGCGCGCTCTTCTTGACGCGCACGACAAGCCCCTGGCGTGGTGGTTGCGGCTCTCACGCTCGCGACCTGAAATTCCCCATCCAGTTCCCCATCAACTGCCCGAGACGGGATGGGATGAACCGAGATTCCACGGGAGGTCGGTGGCCATAACTGTGTGGAGAAGGGGACCCAAGGTGACGATCGAGGACGGTGTGGGATCTCGACCGTCGCACTTGAAAACCGGCAGTCCGCAAGGACTCGTGGGTTCGAATCCCACCCCCTCCGCTCACCTACGCGGTCGGTTCGCCTGCAAGGAGAGACGAGCCGGTCAGTTGTCGAACTCCTTTATGGACGAGGAACCGTTGGTGCCGGGAACCACGGTGATGGTGGTGTACGTGGCTTCCCAACACACACTCGTATCGGTATTCCGCACCTGCACGACGACTGGCGCAACCAGCGGCAAGCCGGGGGGAAGAAGCAGATTGGTGCGTTGCCCCTTGAACCTCACCTGCGTCTTCCCGTCCTCAGCACCTTCCCGCAAGGTCGCCGCCGTCAAGCCATCAGGCGTCAGCAACTTGCTCTTGTAGACGTAACCAGTGGACTTGGGCTCCCAAGCTGTACCGGCGGGCGCGTCGAGATTCAGGATGGGTTGCAGATTGCCCGACGCATCATACAGGCAGATGACGTAACTGGCGCTGCTCGTCGGGTTTCCGAACTCGATGACGGAGGTCGCCTGACCACGGAAATTCCACTCGAACTTGTCTCGATTGCCGCCCGTTTTGTCCTTGATCGACAGCTTCGACCGGCCGGGCTCCGACAGCCGGCACCCCGACATCAGCGTCGGGGCGCAGAGCTCGAGGCGACACGTCGGGGAGCACCCGTCACCACCCGCCACGTTGCCGTCGTCGCACTGCTCGTCCGGACCACGGTTTCCATTGCCGCAGCTATCGGTCTTCAATACAACCACCGAGTTGCGGGCTACCGCATAGACGTGCGCGCCATCGGCGCTGAGGGCGATGGCCGACGCGCCCGCGAGATTGGGCGGCTCCTGCTCCTCGAGGAACGTCAGCGCCAGGGGTGACGCGGGCGTGCGACGCAGCACCGTCAACCTGTCGCGGTTGACGTCGACCGTATAGGCATAGGCACCGTCCGGGCTCAGGGCGATGGCGCCGGGGCCGTTCAAGCCCTTCACCTCGCCCCCTCTCTTCACGAACGCGAGAAAGGTAAGCGCGCCCGTCCCACCGTTGCGCGCGAACGCCACCACCGCTTTGTCGTTCTCGCCCGCGACGTAGACCGTCGCGCCATCCGCGCTCACGGCGACGTCAAACGCCCCCGCCAGTCCGGGGCTGGTAGGGCTATCCGCATGGGACTCGAGAAACGTGAGCGCGCCGGTCCCCGCGTTGCGAGTGAAGACGGCGACGGCGTCGGAGCCTTCGCCGGCCACGTACAGATTGGCGCCATCGGGGCTCAGCGTTAGGGCGCGAGGCCGGCGGATACCGGTGACACCGGCGACACCGTCCTTTTGCACCTGGACGAACGTGAGCGCCCCCGTACCGCCGTTCCGGCTGAACACGGCCACGGCGGCGTCATCTTGACCGGTCGCGTACACGTGCAAGCCATCGGGGCTGACGATCACCGCGCTCGCGTTGCTGAGCCCATCGACGCCGCCGACGCCATCCCGCTCCACCTCGACGAAGGTGAGCGCGCCGGTGCCGCCATTGCGGCTGAACACGGCGACGGCATTGTCCTGCGCGCCCGTCACATAGACGTGTCCGCCGTCAGGGCTCACGGCAACACCGCTCGCGCCGGCAAGCCCGTCGACGCCGCCCACACCGTCGCGTTGCAGCTCGACGAAGGTGAGCCCGCCTGTCCCACTATTGCGACTGAAGACCGCGACGGCATTGTCGTCGCGCCCGGTCACGTAGACGTGCGCCCCATCCGGGCTCAGCGCCACGGCGGTGCCGCCGCCGATTCCGTCGACGCCACCGCTGCCCTCGGTTTGCACCTCGACGAGCGAGAGACCCCCTGCGTGCAACGGCGTGGCCACACCCAACAGCAGTGCCGCAACGATCCATCGTGTCGGCGCGCGCATAGCGAATCCTCCTTGGCCGGGCGACGAGTCCATTCGTCGGTGGGGTGGTTCTCCCGCGACCCGTTGGCACTACAGGGCGAGTGACTGCGTGAAACGACGCAACCGTCTTCCGTATAGGCGCTCCGTGAAACCTGTCAACAAAGAAGTTGACCATCGGTGATGCGTCGAGTCGAAATCGATGCGCCATTGTGGCGCACACCATCGCTCGTTCCGATTCGGTCAGATCTCCGCGTCCGGAAAGCGCTCGCGGACGATCCGTTCTATCCGGACGACCTCCTCGCGCCGTAGCGATCCGCGTCCGAGGCGACGGCGCACGCCGTCCAGGAGCATGAGCCAGTCCTCGAGAGGTGGCACTTCTATCGGCCGCCATTGTTCATAGCGTGCCCCACGCACGAAGAATTTCCATTGGTTGGCGAAGTGCCGCGCTTTCACCTGGATCGTCTCGCCTTCGGGCGAGGCCCGCTTCCAGATGATCTCAACTCCCGGCATGGCGTCCGGAGGGATAGCTGAGCAGGGTGCATTCGATCGGGCCGTTCCACAATCGGCGCCGCTCCGTGGGTCGCCGGTGGAACGCGCTTTCAAATGCGGTGTTTCCGGAGAGAATCACGATTCGCCACCCCTCGAGGCGGCCGCAGCTCTCACCGAGCTGGAAGTAAAAGGTCTTCATCCCTTGCTGACCACCGGCCTGCAGTCGATCGCCGTACGGCGGGTTGGTCACGAGCAGGCCCGGAGGCGTCGTCGGAATCGGCAACGGTTTCGTGGCGTCGCTGTGAACGATGCGGATCTCCTCCGCCAGATGGGCCGCGGCGACGTTCTTGATGGCGGCGGCGACGGCTTCCTCCTGGCGATCGAGACCATAGATCGGGAACGGTGCCGGACGCTCGTCGGCGCGTGCGTGTCGGCGGAGCTCCGTCAGCGTCTCCGCCGCTGCGGGGCCCATCTGCGGCCAGCGCTCGACGGCGAAGGTGCGCGTCAGGCCGGGGGCGCGCCGCCTGGCGATCATCCCGGCTTCGATCGCGAACGTACCCGAGCCGCACATCGGGTCGACGAGCGGCTCGTCCCCGGTGTATTTCGCCACCCGCAGAATCGCCGCCGCGAGCGTCTCTTTGAGCGGGGTGACGATGGGCGCGACGCGATAGCCCCGCCGGTTCAACGGCTCGCCGCAGAGGTCGAGCGAGAGCGAGAGCTTGTCCTTGGCGACGTGCGCGACCACACGGAAGACGGGGTCGCGTGTATCGACGTCAGGACGTGCTCCGAGCTTGGTGCGTAGACGGTCCGCGATCGCGTCCTTGATCTTGAGGGCGACGAACCCCGAATGGTTGTGCTCGCTCTGCCGCAGCGTCGCCTCGACCATGAAGGTCGACCGTGCGGTGAGATGGTCCTCCCACGGGACGCTAGCCACCGCCTCATAGAGCCCATCGGCACCGTGCACCGTGAACTCGCCGAGAGGATACAGCACGCGCATCGCGATGCGGGTCCAGAGGCAGATGCGGAGGGCCTCGTCGAGGTTGGCGGCGAAGCGCACCCCACCGCGGTCCCGGCGGATCTTGACGCCGCCGAGCTCGGTGAGCTCCTCGGCAAGCAGATCCTCGGTGCCACGCGTCGTGGTCGCAAAAAGAGCGAGGCGACGAGGCATCTGGTTCGCTTAGCCTGCATGCCTTGCGACGTCTACCGACGACGCTGCGTTGGCTGCACCTCGGCCCTCGCCTCCAACTCGTGGCGGAAGAAGGGGGAGTGCTCCGCGAGCTGTTCCATGTATTCCCGCACGTCGGCGGCCGCGTCGGCCGGCAACTGCGCGTAGCGGAGGATGTGCTCGTCGGGCACGTACCGAAACGTGAAGTTGATCCGGCGGGTGATGAAGCGCTGCACCTGCAGTGGAAAAGCAGTACCGTTGCGATCGACGCGCTGGACGCGGTGGAAGAGCTGACGCTTCCAGTGCTCGCCGCCGAAGATCTGCAACGATCCGTCGTCGAGCCACTGCTGGAACGCCACGGCGGCCCGTTCGCCGATGCGGCTGCTGGCGACGAACTGGAAGAATGCGCGCGCGCCCAGCGAAAGCGAGGCGACCGGACCGGGCTCGAAATCCTTGTGCTCACCGACTCGCGCGGTGTCGACCTCGCGGTCGCCCTCGAGCCGGCTGCCGTAGAAGTTGACGAGGCAGGTATTGAGGTGCCACGCGGCGGGGATGTCCGGACCGCGGTAAAGATCGTGGGCGATCTCCTCCGCCCTGGCGACCAGTCGTGCCAGCACGGCGGGATAGGGCTCGGCCTTTACGCAGCGGTGCAGGATACCCCTCGGCGGACGGTAGTAGTCGAGGCATGCGAACTGCCAGTTGCCGAGCCAGTAGACGGGGCGCAGCAGCCATCGCTGCTCGCGACCAGGCGGCGGGGGGCGATTGGGGGCGTAGCGTTGTTCCCAGATCGGATGGATGGTGGCGAGCCATCCAAGAATTTCGTCCCGCTCGCCTTTGGCGATGAAATCCCGATCGTAGTGCAGCCCGCGCGGCAGGGCCGCCGAGCGACCGGGCGCGCGTTGCGGGCGCATGGAACTCAGATCCGACAGCATACCCGGATTCCGCGAAAACAGGAAACGGGCACCGACTGAAGCGAACGTCAGGGGGTCGCTGCCGGATAGACTTCCACTACAAAATCCAGGTCTGACGGCATCTGGGTCGTCGAATCCGCTGTGAAAATGTGCCATTGCCCAGCACCGCGTTGGGATTATTATCGTTCAATGCATTCGAGATGTTCGCATCAATACCCGCGATGTTGTTTGCGGTGGTCGTAAAGAGGAACGAAATAGGCGCGCCGTCGAGCTTGTCCTTGGTCGTATCGGCCACGTTGTAGGCGACCGCGAGAGGAGGAGTCAGGTCTTCATTGAAGATCGACCATTTCGCGCTCTCCGGAGGCGCAGGAGTAGTGACCGACGCAGTAGCCTCCCGCCGACGAGTAGCCGCGGAGCACCCTCTCCGCAAGAGGCAGCCGCGCCGCTCGAAGATCGACCGTGCCGTGCGCCGAGCACGCATCACGGCTCAGGCGACGAGCGTCAGGTGCCGTGGCGCCGGTCGTCGTGCGCAGGGCCGCCACGTTGTGACAACGGATCGAGGACTTACCTAACCGGATATTCCGTGAAGATGTAGTCTCGCACTGCCACGTTCGAGTGGCACGTAAATCCGCATTCGGAGCCGGTTATGGAAGGCGTAAGCGTTTTGGATGCAGGATCGTAGGTGAACTGCGCATAGGCCCATCCGTGGGTGTTCGGGAATCTCTTGGAGTCCTTTTCGATGAACGAGAGGGACTTCAGGGTGTCCGGCACCTCCACAAAATACGGGACCGACCGAGTCTTCTTGATCCACTCGATTTTCACGATCTTCACACCGTCGGGGAAGGACTTGCCATTGTCTGGGATGCCTTCCTTGTACGCATCGATCATCGTTGGATTTCCCAGAATCGCCTTGACGCTGCCTTTCGTTTCGCTCACCGCGACGTCCTGCCACGTGTCGTAACCGTTGAACTCGGAGAACGCGAGTCCGTCCGGCACTTTCAGCGTGGACCTGTCCTGCTCCGCACGCGCGATGCTTCCCAAGGCGGCTAGGGTGATCGCAACGACTACGACTGCCGAGATGTTGCTCGTACGCATGTGCCACGCTCCATCCGCGGGGGTAGACAATTCGCGGCTAGTCCCGGGACGCGAGTGCGTCAAGGGGGGGTGATCGGCGGCCGCGTAGCTCTGGGGTTGCCTAGGAAACGCGGCACTGCCGTCCGCCGCATCCGCGATCGCGCGCCAGGCGTAGCGAGAATGAGGTGACGGCCATGAAGAAGCTGATGAACGTGAACGACGTGAGGAACGCCATGGTTCTGCTGGGGGCATTGTGCCTCGTTGCTTGCGGCAGCTCCGCGATGGGCGAAGATCCGAAGGTCGAGCTGGCACTGACGCCCTCTTCTGCGCAGCTGGCGCAGTGCATGCCCGACGCCACACTCGGCGTCACGGTGACACCCACCACAGAGAAGGACGGTTTCGACAGCTTCGAGATCCATGCCCTCAGCCTGCCGCCCAACCGGGCCTTTGCGGTCTTTCTGCTCGAGCAGGCCGGGACGCCGTTCGGCGCGGCCGAGTACATCGGCGACTTCAGCACCGACAAGAACGGAGACGGGGACAACACGTTCAAGCTGATCGTCCAGGAGGCCTTCTCGTCCACGCTCGTCGACGGCAAGCGCGTCCGGGTCGATCTCAACCGAATCGGTGTGTGGTTTGCCGACCCGGCGGACGACGACTTCTGCCTGGGGGCCGACAGCCCCGTGACGCCGTTCGACGGCGACAACGAGGCGGGCGTCCAGGCCTTCAACTCCGCCAACGCCGATCCGCTCCCCGCCCCGTAGCGGGGAATGGCGCGAACGCAACCTTCCTCGGTTCCCGGCATCGAGTAAGTACGCTATTCGGGATCTCGAACTCCCCTCCACCTCGACAGGAGGTCGGCGTGGCTAGCATCGATCGTGCCGGCACATTCGCGCTTGGCGACCGCGTCGTGAGGCGGCTCGGCTATGGCGCCATGCAGCTCGCGGGGCCCGGCGTGTTCGGCCCGCCCAGGGATCCTGACGGCGCGCGCGCCGTCCTGCGCGACGCAGTTGCCCGCGGCGTGAATCACATCGACACCTCGGATTTCTACGGCCCGCACGTCACGAATCACCTGATCCGCGAGGCGCTGCATCCCTATCCCGACGATCTCGTCATCGTCACCAAGATCTGCGCCCGCCGCAGCGAGGCCGGGTCGTGGCTCCCCGCGCTCTCGCCCGAAGAGCTGACGCAGGCAGTCCACGACAACCTGCGCCACCTACGATTGGACGTGCTCGACGTCGTCAATTTCCGCGGCATGTTCAGCATCCATGAGCCCGCCGAGGGCTCGATCGAGCCGTTCGTGAGCGTGCTGGCCGACCTCCAACGCAAGAGCCTGGTGCGTCACATCGGGCTCAGCAACGTCACGCCCACCCAGATCGCGGAAGCGCGGCGCATGGTGCCGATCGTCTGCGTGCAGAATGCGTACAATGTGGCTCATCGGACCGACGACGCCCTGATCGACGATCTCGCCCGCGACGGCATCGCCTACGTGCCGTTCTTTCCGCTCGGCGGGTTCACCCCGCTGCAGTCCACGATCCTGTCCGACGTCGCGCGGCGCCTCGGCGCCACGCCAATGCAGGTCGCGCTCGCGTGGCTGCTGCGCCGCGCCTCCAACGTCCTCTTGATCCCCGGCACCTCGTCGATCGGGCATCTGCGGGAGAACCTCGCGGCGGCCGAGCTGGCGTTACCGAGCGACGCGATCGCGGCCCTGAACGGCATCGCCGAAAGGGGAGATGAACATGCCGACTGAGCGGTACGAGATCCTCATTCTGGGGAGCGGCGCGGGTGGAAAGCTCCTGGCCTGGCACATGGCGAGCGCGGGGCATCGGACGGCCATGGTCGAGCGACGATGGATCGGCGGATCGTGCCCCAACGTCAACTGCATGCCGAGCAAGAACGAGATCTGGAGCGCCAAGGTCGCGGACCTCGTCCACCATGCGGCGAGGTTCGGGCTCGTGACGGGTCCCTACAAGACCGACATGGCCCAGGTCCGGCAGCGGAAGCGCGACATGGTGGCAGGGGAGGTGGCGGCACATCTCGAGCGCTACGAACGCAGCGGCACGGAGTTGATCATGGGCGCGGGACGGTTCGTCGCGCCGAAGACGCTCGAGGTGCGCCTGAACGGCGGCGGGACGCGCGTCGTGTCCGGGGATCGAGTCTTCCTGAACCTCGGTACCCACGCGATGATGCCGCCGAGCGCGGGGCTGGCGGATTCCCGGCCGTTGACCAATATCGAGCTCCTCGAGCTCGATCGCGTGCCCGACCACCTGATCGTACTCGGCGGCGGGTATGTCGGGCTCGAGTTCGCCCAGGCGTATCGCCGGTTCGGCAGCCGCGTGACGGTGATCGCGGATCAACCCCGTCTCCTCCCTCGCGAGGATCCCGACGTCGCCGAGGAGATTCGGCGCATTCTGGACGGCGAGGAGATCGCATGCCTGCTGGGCGCCGAGGTGGCGTCGGTCGAGGGACGCTCCGGAGAGGGTGTCCGCTTGCGTGTGCGGGTGGGGGGAGACGAGCGACGCATCGAGGCCAGCGACATCCTGGTGGCGACCGGGCGCACGCCCAACACTGCCGACATCGGCCTCGACGTGGCCGGCGTCGCGCTGGACGCGCGTGGTTACGTGACGGTCAACGAGCGCCTCGAGACGACGGCGCCCGACGTATGGGCGATCGGCGAGTGCAACGGCGGTCCACAGTTCACCCATGTGTCCGCGGACGACTTCCGGATCGTCCGGGACAACCTGGCGGGTCGAAGTCGCAGCACGCGGGATCGCATCGTTCCGTTCTGCTTGTTCACCGACCCGCCGCTTGCGCGCGTCGGCATGACGGAAACCGAGGCGCAACGCCGCGGGATCACGGTCCGGGTCGGGAGGTTGCCGATGGGCGCCGTGTTGCGCACCCACACGACGGGTGAGATGGCCGGATTGATGAAGGTACTCGTCGAGGCCTCAGGGGACCGGATTCTCGGCTTCACGATGCTGGGCAGTGAAGCCGGGGAGGTCGTCGCCACCGTACAGACGGCGATGCTCGGCGGGCTCCCGTACACGACCCTCCGTGACGCCATTCTCGCACACCCGACGATGGCCGAGGGGCTGAACGAGTTGTTCGCCGAGGTTCCCGCTCAGGACTTCAGGAACTCCAGCAGATCCGCGTTCACCTGATCCTTGAGGGTCGTGCACATGCCGTGGGGAGCGCCCTTGTAGACCTTGAGCGTCGCGCCTTTGATCAGCTTGGACGAGCGCATCGCGGCGGCGCCGATCGGGACGATCTGGTCGTCGTCGCCGTGCAAGACGAGGGTCGGCACATCGAACTTCCCGAGGTCCGTGGTGAGATCGGTCTCGGAGAATGCCTTGATGCAGAAGTACGAGGCAGGAAACCCGGCCAGCATGCCTTGGCGCCAGAACGCCTCCCGTACGCCCTCGGAGATCTTCGCGCCCGGCCTGTTGTAGCCGTAGAAGGGCAGGCTGAGATCCCTCCAGAACTGGGAGCGGTCGGCGGCGACACCGGCGCGTAGCTGATCGAACACCTCGAGCGGCAGCCCGCCGGAGTTCGCGTCGGTCTTCAGCATCAGCGGCGGGATGGCGCCGATCAGGACGACCTTCGCCACGCGCCGCGTGCTGTGGCGGCCGATGTACCTGGTGACCTCGCCACCGCCCGTGGAGTGCCCGACGTGGACGGCGCTCTTCAGATCGAGCGCCTCGACGAGCGTGGCGAGGTCGTCGGCGTAGGTGTCGAGATCGTTCCCCTGCCACGGCTGGCTCGAGCGGCCATGACCGCGGCGATCGTGCGCGATGCACCGGTACCCGCGCGAGGCGAGGAAGAACATCTGGTCCTCGAACGCCTCGGCAGTCAACGGCCAGCCATGGCTGAAGACGACCGGCTGACCCGTTCCCCAATCGTTGAAGTAGATTTCGGTACCGTCCTTGGTCGTGATCGTGCTCATCGGGTTGCTCCTCTGCGAAGGTCTATCTGATCGCGTGCCATCGGTCGGGCATGTCAGCCGGAGGAATCCATCGGGGGAGGGGCATCAACAAGAAGTGCGACAGCGCGTGGACGTACGGCTCGTAGGTGGCGCGCAGCGCCTTGAGCTTGGCGGCGGAGTCTTCCTCCGCGCGGAAGCGCGCGTCCACGGGAGCGATGAGGGCCTCGAACCGCTTCTCGTCCACCGACGGAAGGCGATCGACCGGGGGATCGAGCGGCTGCAGGTGGAACACCGCGCAGAGGTCGACGACCGCGTGACGCGCCATCGCGAACGTCCGACGCGCCGTCGGGATGGGGCGTTCCTCGATCCGCGTGATCAGGAGAGCGCATACGTCGAGCACCGCCGTCAATGCGGCGACCCACGATTGGTTGTCGTGCTGGGACCGGAAATACGCAAGCACCGGAAAGGAGATGTGGCTCTCGAGGAGCTCCGCGGACCATCGCTCCCAGTCGCGGAGCAGTCCCCGGAGGTCGGCATCGTCATCGCGGAAATGCTCGAGCAGAAGCCGGGCGGCCGTCGGGGGGGAGCCGGCGCTCGCGTCGAGCATCGAGATGCTGGCCTCACGCCGCGAGAACGCCTGCGAGATCAAGGGCACGTAGCCGATCACGAGCGCCAGGAACGCGAACCCGATGCCAGACTCCAGCACGGTCAGTACGCGAGTGAGCGCCGTGTGCGGTGTGACGTCGCCCAGGCCGAGCGTGAAGAACGTCGTGCCGCTCATGTACAGATCGACTCCGAATCCCGATCCACCCTGGGCATCCACGACGTGCGATCCGAGTCCCCAATGGAGGAGCGCGAACGTCACGACCAGCCCGACCGCCCAGAGCGCGATCAGCAGGAGCAGCGACAGGGGTCCGAACACGGTGAGGACGTTCTCGCGTCGGTTGTCCGGAGGAATGCGGTGCGCGACGGCGCGCCATGGCGTCCAGAAGATCAAGTAGAAGAGGCGGGACAGTCGGAGCCGCCGGAATACCCGGCGGGAAAGCACGATCGTCTGGAACGCATCCCAGAGGATGACGAGCGCCAGGAGAATCGCACACGCGACGGCCCAGGGGTGCATCGGGTCGGGGATTCTACGTCATCCGATCGCGATCGAGCGACCGGTCGCAGCGGACGCGCGACAGGTAGTCTCCGATCCGCGCCCCCTCGGCGGCCGTCACCAACGCGCCGACGTAGCCGTCCGGACGAACCAGCAGGTGATCGCCGTCCCTCATGCCGTAGGTGGTGCTCAGGCGATTCTCGACGTCCTGGACGTCGCCAGACGGACCGATCCGATGGATGTGTAGCCTCCGGCCCGCGATCGGCAATCCCGCGGCGTCGCGTCCTCGCGTGAGCAGCGTCCAGTGCGGCCCCCGGAGGAGATCGAAGAGCCGCGTGGGCTGGCCGGCGGCGCCGCGGAGCGGTGCGTCCGGCGCGCGATCGCCGGCTGCCACGCGTCCGCGACGCTCCGGCGAGCGCAGCGACAGCGATGACCAGGGATACCCGAGATCGAGCTGGTGCACCTCTCGCCCGCGGCGCATGTCGCCTTGCCGGGCCTTCTCCAGGAGATCCGTGGCCAGCCCGAGCATGTCCGCCGCGATCGGGCGCCGCTCCTCCGCGTAGGTCTCGAGGAGCGCATCAGGCGCGCCCGCCAGCACCGCTTCGAGCTTCCAGCCGAGATTGTAGGCGTCCTGCACGCTGGTGTTCAGCCCCTGACCGCCCGTCGGCGGATGGATATGGGCCGCGTCGCCCATCAAGAATACGCGGCCGACCCGGTAGCGATCGGCGAGCCGGGCGTTCATGCTGTAGGCGGACGCCCAGGCGACCCCGCGCACGACGAGACGGTCGCCGGGAAGGCGCGCGTCGACGAACGCCTGCAGACCCTCCGTGGAGAGATCCACGTCGCCCTCGAGCGGGATCGGCGCCTGGAGCTGGAACAGCTCGCCGTGCGGCAGCGGACAGAAGGAAAGCTGCCGCGTCATGTCGCCTTCGTGGAACCGATGCCAGGCGTCGCGCGTCAGGCCGTCGAGCACGATATCGGCGACGATCGCCCGTACGCCCAGCGTCTTGCCCGGGAATCCGAGCTGCAGGCCGTCGCGGACGAGGGAACGCCCACCGTCGCTGCCGATGAGATAGCGGCAACGGACCATCTCGGTACGGCCGAGCGCGACCACGTGTGCTGTGACCATGTCGGCGTCCTGCTCGAATGCCTGCAGCGCATTCCCGTACTCGGGCACGTGCCCGAGCTCGGCGAGCCGTTCGCGCATGACCGCCTCGGTCCGCGACTGCGGAACCAGGAGCGGTGTCCGGTAGGGCTCGTCCGCGGTCGGCGGCTCGATGGCCACGTTTTGTGTCTCATCGAAGGTGCCGTCGGGCCGATGGAGGCGCTGCGGCGGATACGAGCCGCCCGCGGCAGCGATCCGATCGACGACGCCGAGATCCTCGAAGACCTCCAGGGTGCGTGGTTGGATGCCCTTGCCGCGCGAGCCGTCGAACGGCCCTGGGAGCTTGTCGATCAGGCGGAACGACACGTCCCGCCGAGCAAGCTCGATCGCCAGCGTGAGCCCCGCAACTCCTGCGCCGCAGATGAGAACGCCGATGCAACCTCGGTCTTCCATGCCGCGCTCCTATGTGTATGATGCACACATATGGCCACGCGTAGCCGGGCGTCAAGCGAGAAAGTGTATAATGCACACATCAGGGAGATCCTGCCGCAGCTGCATCGCTCGCTGATCGACGTCGTGAGCGTGATGGTCCGGCCCGAGCGCGACGCGGCGATGCTCGAGATGGCCGGACTGTCCCTCGAACGGGCCCTGTTCCCGCCCCTCGTGTTGATCGAGCGGCTGGGCCCGATCGGGATCGTCGATCTCGCGGGGCGCGTCGGCCGTGACTACACGACCGTCAGCCGGCAGGTGGCACGACTCGAGGAGCTCGGATTGGTACGGCGACGCAGCAACACGGCGGACGGACGGGTACGCGAGGCAGTGATCACTCGTCGGGGGAAGGCCGCGACGGATGCGGTCGACGCCGCGCGCGAGCGCATGGCCCTCGCGCTCTTCCGGAATTGGCGCCGCAGCGACTTCGACGCGCTGGTACGGTTGGTGGGGAAGCTCGCGCACGGGATGAACGAGGCCCGCCCCCATCGTCCCACTCTCCCGTAGTGGCGTAGCCGCGTTCCCGGATGGTAAGGAGCAGGCTCAGTCGGAGGCCGGTCATGCGCAGACAACTGCTCGTGCTCGTAGGAGGTCTCGCGGTGCTCGCGCTCGTCGGCGGATGCACGTTGGCCAGCATGAGCCACGGTCCCGGAGCCTTCGACGCGGAGATGACTGCCGCGATGACGCGCATGGACGCCGGCATGGCGATCGCCAGCTCCGGCAACCCCGACCGTGACTTCGCCGCCATGATGATTCCGCATCACCAGGGGGCCGTCGACATGGCGCTCCTCGAGCTGCGCTACGGCAAGGATCCCGGTCTCAAGCGACTCGCGCAGGAGATCGTCGTCACCCAACGGCAGGAGATCGACGTCATGCAGCGCGCGCTCGACGCCATGGCGGCGACCTCGCCGCCGCAACACTGAGCGATGCGTACCTGGTTCCACGCCGCCGCGCTCGTGGTGACGCTCCTGCACGGAGCCGCCGAAGCCGGCCAGGTGCCCGGCCGGGCGGCCGCTCCCGACATTCCCGTCAGCGCGCGCGACCGCGTGTACGTCGCCGAGCAGTTCTCCAACACCGTCTCCGTGATCGACCCCTCACGGAATGAGCTCGTCGGGCAAATCCGCCTCGGCGACCCGCAGCCCGCGAACCTGAGCCCTCTTTACAAAGGCCAGCTCCTCGTTCACGGGCTCGGATTCTCGCCCGACCACAAGACCCTCGCCGTCGTCTCGGTCGGCTCGAACTCCGTCACCCTCATCGACACCGCGACGAACGCCGTGAAGCGTACGGTCTACGTCGGTCGCTCGCCGCACGAAGCCTTCTTCACCCCCGACGGGCGCGAGCTGTGGGTGACGGTGCGCGGTGAAGACTACGTGCAGGTGCTGGACGGCACGACCTACGCGGAGAAGAGCCGCGTCACTCTGGCGCCGGGTCCGGGCATGCAGATCTTCTCGCCGGATGGGAAGTACGGGTTCGTCTGCTCGAGCTTCACCCCCGAGCTCGCGGTCATCGATGCCAAGACCCACAAGCGGGTAGCGACGGTGAAGCAGGAATCACCTTTCTGCCCCAACATCGCCATGGCGCCCGAGGGCGATCAGGTCTGGCTGACCCTGAAGGACGTCGGCCGGACCATGGTGATCGACGGACAGCCGCCGTTCGCGGTGCGCAAGGTGCTCGACACGGGACCGATCACCAACCACGTGAACCTCGTGCGCAACGCCAACGGCCGCTTCGCCTACGTGACGGTCGGCGGGTTGAACCAGGTGCAGGTCTATCGCGCGGACACGTTTGAGCGCGTGGCGTCGATCCCGGTCGGATTGCTGCCGCACGGCATCTGGCCGTCCGGCGACGGGACGCGGGTGTACGTCGGCAACGAGAACGGCGACACGGTGAGTGTCATCGACACGCTGACGAACCAGGTCGTCGCGACGATTCCGATCGGTCAGGCCGCACAGGCGTTGGTGTACGTCCCCGAGGCGGTTCCCGTCGACAGCCACGGGATGGCCAACCTCCAGCCGCTCGCGCTCGCCGGGCAAGCGGCGCAGCTCACGCTCGGCCCGGTCGGCGGGCCGCGCGCCAGCACGGTCGCGCTGTTCGATCAGGGCATCACGCAGGTGTTGCAGGTGTCCGCGACCGGCCTCGCGCCGAAGCAACCCTATCTGCTCGCGCTCGCGGGCGATGCGAGCGGCGGCGGGACGCTCGAGCCGCTCGCCCGGTTCACGACCAACCCCACCGGTGCCGCGATCGTCGACACCGTCGGCCCGATCCGCCAGGTCGTGCACGGGGAGGCCGGAAACAGCCGGCGGTGGCTCGCCATCTTCGAGGTGGACGCGCAGGGCGCGCCGGGCAAGCTCGCGCAGATCCAGCAGTAGCAGCGCACGCGCGTTGCGCGGAACCGCGGATTCACGGAGTCGTAATCGACCCGTAACGTACGCTCCATCGTCGCACTGAAGAGTCGGGCCGTCGGACTCGTATCTCGACCTTGGAGGGGCCCATGAGCCTGCGGCGCGGCGTCTTTTCTTGCTCGGCACTCGTCTCGTTCCTCGTCACGGTGGCGTCGGCGGCCCATGCGGGCCCATTTACCGCCGGCAACATCGTCGTCTATCGCGTTGGCGACGGTGTCGCGGCGTTGACCAACAACGGGAACGCGGTGTTCATCGACGAGTACACGCCCGCCGGGAGCTTCGTGCAGGCCGTGGCGCTGCCGACGACCGCGAGCGCCGGCAACCACCCCCTCATCGCGCAGGGCTCGACCGGAAGCGGCAGCGCGATCGAGGGTCTCATCGCGACCTCGACGAACGGTCAGTACGTGATGCTGACCGGCTACGGCGCGACCCTCGGCGGGGCCGCGGCGCTCAGCTCGACGGCGTGCACCGGCGGCACCCCCGTGCCGCGCGTCGTCGGGCGCGTGAAGTTCGACGGCAGCGTCGATACGAGCACCGCGCTCACCGACTTCTCGTGCGCCAGCAATCCGCGCTCGGCGACGAGCAGCGACGGCACGAACATCTGGGTCGGTGGCAACGGCACCGGCGCGTCGTTCGCGACGCTCGGCGCCACGACGTCGACGCCGCTCGCGGCGGCGACGACGAACGTGCGCCAGGTGCAGATCTTCGCCGGCCAGCTCTACGGCGCGGTCAACGGCGGCGCCGTCAGCACGATCGGCACCGGCCTGCCGACCAGCGGCGGCCAGACCGTCACCGCGCTCACCTTGCCCGGTGCGACGACGAGCCCGGACGGCTTCGTCCTCGTCAGCGTGTCGGGCCAGAGCGTGCTCTACCTGATGGACGACACGGCCGGCGCCGTCCACAAGTGGTCGCTCGTGACCGGGACGTGGACGGACGACGGCACGATCGCGTACGCGGGCGCGCGTGCCGTCTTCGCAACCGTCAGCGGCACGACGGTCACGCTCTACCTCCGCGCGACCGCGGGCAGCACGATCGACACGCTGACGGACAGCAGCGGCTTCAACGCCACCATCTCGGGCGCCGTCACGACGCTGATCACGGCGCCGACGAACGAGGTCTTCCGCGGCATCGCCGCGGCTCCCGTCGCCGGCACGACGCCGACGCCCACCGCGACCGCGACGCCGCCGCCAGGCGCCACCGCCACGCAAACCGCCACGCCAACCGCCACCGCGACGCCGACGGCGATCGTCACGCCCACGCCGACCGCCACCACGACGCCGCTCCCCGTGCCGTTCACCGTGGGCAACATCGTCGTCTATCGCGTCGGCGACGGCGGCGCGGCGCTCGCCAGCACGGGCAACCCGGTCTTCCTCGACGAGTTCCAGCCGAACGGCACGCACGTCCAGACGATCGGCCTGCCGGTGACGGCGAGCGGCCTGAACCACCAGCTCGTCGCGAGCGGCAGCGCCCAGTCGGAAGGTCAGCTCACCACCTCGGCCGACGGGCGCTTCCTGATCCTCGCCGGATACGCCAGCGACGTTCCCGCCGCCTCGTCGCTCTCGTCCTCGTCGTCCGCCACAGTGGCGCGCACGGTCGGGCGCGTGAGGTTCGACGGCACGATCGACACCAGCACGGCGCTCACCGACTACGACGACGGCGACAATCCGCGGTCGGCGACCAGCACCGACGGCGCGAGCCTCTGGATGTGCGGCAACTCGGGCGGCGTCCGCTTCGCCAGCCTCGGCGACAGCACGTCGACCCAGCTCACCACGGACAGCCTGAACAACCGCTACGTCGACATCTTCGCCGATCAGCTCTACGTCACGTCGCAGAAGCTGACGACGCGCGTGGCGACGATCGGCGGCACGCCGCCGCCGACGAAGGCACCGCAGACGACCACCAGCCTGCCGGGCTTTCCGACCACCGACAGCCCGAACGCGATCTTCCTCGCCGACCTCGACGGCGGCGTCGCCGGGCTCGACACGCTCTACGTCGCCGACGACGTCAGCGGTATCGAGAAGTTCTCGCTGGTGGGCGGCAACTGGGTGAGCAACGGCACCATCGGCACCGGGACCGACGTCTACAGCGGGCTCACGGCAACGGTCAGCGGCACCACGGTCACCGTCTACGCCACGCGCAAGGGCGGCAGCACGGCGACCGGCGGCGGCGAGCTCGTCTCGCTGGTCGACGCCAGCGGCTACAACGCGGTGCCGACGGGAACGATCAACCTGCTCGCGACGGCGGGTCCCAACCAGGCGTTCCGCGGCGTCACGGTCGCGCCCTCGTCCGGCGCCTCGACCTCGGGCTTCGTGCCGCCGGACAAGATCACGGGCAAATGCGAGGGCGGGGCGGCGAAGAACGTCAGCAAGCTCGCCGCCTGCATCCGCAAGTGCCACATCAAGGCAGCGGACCTGGCGGTGAAGGGCAAGCCGTTCGACGAGGAAGACTGCGAGTCGACGGGCCCCAAGTCGTGCCGCGGCAAGTACGACGCGACCACCGCCAAGCTCACCGAGAAGGGCACGTGTCCGCCGTGTCTCGACGCGGCGGCGCAGGGCACGATTGCCGACGCGGTGACGAGCAGCCTCGACGCCGAGGTCGGGACGATCTACTGCGCCGGGACGACGCCGCTCGGCGGCGACGATCCGGGCTTCGTGCCGCCCGACAAGAACACGGGCAAGTGCGAGGACGGCACCGCGAAGCTCGTGGGGACACTCGCGACCTGCGTCGGGACGTGCCAGACGAAGCAGGTCGCCGCGCTCGTCAAGGGCGGCACGTTCGACGCGGACGCCTGCCAGATCACCGGCGTGAAGTCGTGCCGCGGCAAGTTCGACGGCGCGAGCGGCAAGCTCGACACGAAACCGATCTGCCCGCCGTGCCTCGATCCAGGCGCCCGCGGCACGGTCGCCGACGGCGGGCGGACGCTCCTCGATCAGCTCGAGGCGCAGATCTACTGCGCGGGGACGACGCCGCTACCGTAGAGGGCGCATTCTCATAGTGCCGACGCTTGTCTCGATGGGCGCCTTCGAGGCATGAAGGGGCCGTGCGCGGGACCCGACTCGGGCTCGATCGCGGCGCGGTGCTCTGGGGGGTTGTCGCCGTGGCCGGCGCCGTCACGCTCGGCATCGTCGGCAGCGGCGGGCTGCTCTGGTTCGACGCGGCGCTCGCCGAGGGTGTGCACTGGTCGAACGTCGGCGCTGCGGCGCTGTCGTTGGGGCTGACGAGCGGCGCGATGGTGTGGTTCAAGGTACCGCATCCGCCCGCCGGAGCGACGACGCTCATCGTCTCGCTCGGCATCCTGCGCACCCCGTTCCAGCTCGCCGTCCTGCTGCTCGCGGTCGCGCTGCTGGTCGTGCAGGGCTTCGTGATCAATCGGCTCGCCGGGATCGACTATCCGCTCTGGGCGGCGGCGCCGCCGCGGCCGGCTCCGTAGCGGCGGGCGGGTCGATGAGAGCGGGATCGTAGCCGGCGCGCGTCAGGGCCCGCTGAGCGGCCGGTATCGTGCGCGGCCCGTCGTTGTAGGGGCTGACGGGCACCGCGGGGGCCGCGCGCAGCTGCGCGAGCAGGGCGGACGCTTCCGAGCCGGCGAGCCGTTCGACCGACGCGTAGACGCCGTCATGCGATTCCTCCAGCAGATTGTGGCCGGCGAGGATCGTGCGGATTGCGTTCACGATGGCGTGCGTCGGTGACGGAACGAGCAGGGCGGCGAGGGCACCGTGATCCGCCCGCAGCCGCGCCGCGACGGGCAGCGGCTCACCGCGAGCGCGCGCTGCCGCCGGCAGCAGGATCTTCTCTTCCATGGCGATGTGGCGGAGCAGTCGCCGGCGAAACTCGCCGTAGGCCTCGAGATCGAGCGGTCGGCCCTCGGCGCGCGCCAGCAGCTCGGCGAGGTGCTCGTGGTCGGCCGTCAGATACCCTGTGATCGAGTCGCCGGTTCCCGCCATGGCGTCGATTGTACGCAGATCGCATGCCTTCGCGCCAAGCGGGAAGGCGAGGCGCACCACGGGGTCGATATTTCTTGACGGGTGCGTCGTGGGAGACTACTAGGGCGCAAGTCCGAGCCGCGACCGCCAACGGTCTGCCCGCACACGTAGCGAAATGGAGCGCCTGACATGACCGAATGGAGCGGCCGTATGGCCCTGTGGATCGCCAGCATCGCGCTGGCGGCATCGCTTCGTCCGACGCCGGCGCGGGCATGGCAGGTGACCGTTCAAGGCACCGACCCCGACGACGCCTTCTTCGATCAGGGGCGCGCGGTGGTCATGGACGGCGCCGGCAACGTGTTCGCGGCCGGCACGCTGACGAACGGCTCCCCGGGATCGGGGCATTCCGCGCTCGCCGTCGTGAAGCTCGCTGCGGCAGACGGGATGGAGCAGTGGCGAACGAGCCTCGAGGGCACCGGGTTCGGGGGCGCGGTCGCCGGCGTCGCGCTCGATTCCTCGGGCGACGTCCTCGTCGCCGGGTCGCTGAGGGGGACGACCTTCGACATCGTCGTGGCGAAGCTCTCGAAGACGACCGGCGACGTGCTCTGGCAGGAGACCATCGACGGCAGCGCGAGCGGCGACGATTTCGCGGGCGGTATCGCGGTCAACACCGTCGGGGACGTCGTCGTGGCCGGGCAGGTCGTCGCTACCGGCCCGGTTGCGAACTTCTTCGTCGCGAAGCTCGCCAACGGCAATGGGAACGAGCTGTGGCGCAAGGAGATTCACGACAGCGGCAATGCGACGTCGCTACGCAACTCGGCCGCCGCCGCCGCCTTCGACCACAACGGCGACGTGGTGGCGGTCGGTGCCATCGATGCGACGGATCTCGACATCTACGCGATCAAGCTGAACGGGACGACCGGGATGGAGAGCTGGCACCAGCAGCTCGATGGCAACACCCACGACATTGCCACCGCCGTCGCCGTGGACGGGACGGGGAACGCGATCGTGGTTGGGGCGGTGCGGGGCACGCCGATCGTGACCCTGCCGGAACTCTTTACCGCGAAGCTCGATGCGACGGACGGGCATGTGCTGTGGGGCGGCCTCTCCGATACCTTCTCGCAGGCAGGGGTCGCCAATGCGGTGGCGGTCGACGGCAACGGCGATGTCGTCGTGGCGGGCGAGTTCGTGCATCCTGCGGTGACGCTGGAGCATCCCGCCGGCTTCGGCGTCGTGAAACGGGCGGCCGCCACCGGCGCGGTGCTGTGGCTGCAGGAGCCGTTTGGCGCTGGGACCGGTCAAGCCGCGGAAGCCGTGACGATCGACCAGGACGACAACGTCGTTGCGGCGGGGCTGGCGTCGAGCAAGAAGGGCACGCTCTTCGCCGTGGCCAAGCTGTCGGGGAACGTCGGGAACCCGATCTGGACGAGGGGCCTCATCGGCGGCGATGCCATCGCCGTCGCAACCGACGCCGCGAACGACGTCGCGGTGGTGGGCGATCGTTTCGATTTCTTCTTCGCGACCAGGGTCGGGCCTCCCGCCCTGGGGAAGTCGATCGTCGTGCAGGACAAGGCCACCGATCCGACGAAGCGCAAGATCCAGGTGCAGGTGAAGGACAAGGAGTTCTTCGCGAGCGGCCCGGGAAGCACCGGCGATCCCACGTTGGCGGGGGCGACGCTCGAGATCACCAATCCCACCAGCCACGAGACGGTCACGCTGGCCCTGCCGGCGATGAACTGGAAGGGATCGGGGAAACCCGCGGGCGCCAAGGGCTACAAGTACGCCGACAAGAAGCCGTTCGAAGGACCCTGTACCGCTGCGTCGCTCAAGAGCGGGCAGTGGAAGGTGGCCTGCAAGGGCGATCAGATCGGCTTCACCCTGGACGAGCCGTCACAGGGCAGTCTCGCCGCGACCCTGACGATGGGCACGGAGTCGTCGTGCCTCCTGTTCGGCGGGACGATCAAGAAGGACATCCCCACCGTCGGCAAGACTACCGGCGCGTTCCAGGCGAAGGACGCTCCCGCGCCGGCAGGCTGCTTTTAGCGCGGGCCTCCTCGCCATCGTTCCGAGCGGTCTTGCGTATGGCCGACGGCGGCCTATTCCTCGGTGGGCGTCCAGCCAACCCAAGGAGGCCGACATGGGCAGCAGCGCCGCACCCGAGACACCGAAGGCCGGGACCATCGACATGAAGCTCGAGGTGGTCGTCGTCCCCGTCTCCGACGTCGATCGCGCCAAGCGCTTCTACACGAACCTCGGCTGGCGGCTCGACGCCGACTTCGCCGCCGGCAAGGACTTCCGGGTCATCCAGGTAACGCCTCCCGGCTCGCCATGCTCGCTCATCTTCGGCACGGGAGTCAGCTCGGCCGCTCCGGGATCCGCGCGCGGGCTGTACCTCATCGTGTCGGACATCGAGGCGGCGCGTGCGGATCTCGTCGGACGCGGCGCCACCGTGAGCGAGGTCTTCCACGACGCCGGTGGTGTCTTCCATCACGCCGGCACCGTGGGGCGCGTGAGCGGCCGGGATCCCGAGCGTCGTAGCTACGCCTCGTTCGCCTCGTTCGAGGATCCGGACGGCAACGGCTGGGTGCTCCAGGAGGTCACCGTGCGGCTGCCCGGACGCGTCGATCGGGAGACGACGTTCTCGTCCGCGGCCGAGCTCGCGGACGCGCTGCGGCGCGCGTCCGCGGCGCACGGCCAGCACGAGGCCCGGACGGGTCAGGCCGACAAGAACTGGCCGGACTGGTACGCCGAGTACATGGTCCGCGAGCAGTCGGGCGAGAAGCTGCCGACGTGAGCGGATGAGGCCGTCAGCGCCCCGTTGCGCGCCGGGACGTCACGGGGCCCGTTCGAGTGTCGCGGGAGGTGCGGGGCCGTTCGCGGTGGCGCGGATGACGACCAGATAGACCGCCATCGTCAGTCCCACTGCCGCCAGGAAGAGCGCAACAGCGACGGCCGCGTTCAGCGAGCGTGGGCCGACGGGCCCGCCCGCATCGAGCTCGCGCACCAACTGCACGTGGCGCCAGGCCGCGACGAGGTGCACGATGACGCCGACCGCGATGAGCGCCGTGCCGAACCAGAGGGAGAGGCCGGAGGACGGCACCGGCACGGATCGCTCGAGGATCCGGAGCTGCTGCAGGAACAGGCCAAACCGGGCGACGACGAAGCCGAACCCCATGAGGGCGATGCCGGTGCGCACCCACGCGAGGAACGTCCGCTCGGCCGCCAGGTAGTCGCGGAGATCTGCCGTTGCGGTGGGCTCGGGCATCGACGCCTCGTACATCAGATCCCGTCGCGAACGCTACCGACAGGCTACGATGTGACGCCCCACGCGCCCGCCAGCGTGGCGTGCTGCGGGAGCGACAACCGGAACGTCGAGCCCACTCCCTGCGCGCTCGTGACGCTGATCGATCCGCCGAGCAGCTCGACGAGACGCTGCGCGACGTGCAAGCCGAGCCCGGCGCCGTCGTGGCGGCGTGTCGCCGATCCGTCGCCCTGGCGGAAGGACTCGAAGACGTAGGCGAGTACCTCGGGTGCGATGCCGATGCCGGTGTCCGCGATCGTGAACTCGATGCGCCCCTCGTATGTCGTCGCCGTGACGCTGACGTTGCCGCTCGTCGTGAACTTCAGCGCGTTGTGGATCAGGTTGCGCAGCACCACCTGTAGCTTCGCGCCGTCCGTCTGGAGGTCCGCGGTGACGCCGGCGATGTCCCACTCCAGGCGCACGTCAGGGCGGGCGTCCGCGAGGTCGCGGAGGTCGATAGCGACGGTCTCGAGCAGCTCCGAGACGACGACCTGCTCTCGCACGACGGCCAGGGTTCCCGCTTCGAGGCGGCTCAAGTCCAGCGTGTCGTTGATCAGCTTCGCGAGCCCGCGCGTGGTCGTGCAGACGCGATCGAGGATCGCGCGCTGCTCGGCGCTCGTGACGTCATCGAGCAGCATCTCGTGGTACCCGTGAATGATGTTCAGCGGCGTGCGGAGCTCGTGCGAGATGGTCGCCACGAACTCGGACTTGACCCGGTTCGCACGCTCGAGCTTCTCCATCGCACGGACGCGCTCCAGTGCCATCGCCCCGAGGTGCGCAAGGCCGCGTGCGATCCGCACCTGCGCGTCGGTCACCGGCCCGCGCGCGGCGCGCCGGAGCGTGACGAGCATCTCCACCGGCGAGTCCTCGCCCGGAAGCGCGATGCAGAGCAGCTCTCCCGGCGGAGCGTGTCCCACGAGCGCGGGCGGGAGCGTCGTCGAGCGCGGATCGAGCACGAGCACCCGATCCGGTCCGAGCCGCGCGAGGAGCGGCGCGAGGTGGGCCCGTCCGATCGCCGGACCCGTTTGGTCGTGGTCATGGTCGGGTACGCCTGGCGTCTCCCGCACATACGTGTCGGCGGCGATGTCCCATGTCCAGACCCGCGCATCGGTGCAGCCAAGCGTCTCGGCCGCGAGCCCCGACAGCCGCGCGAGCACCGCCGTCGTATCGTGGGGGACGATCATCTCCCGGCCGACGCGCGCCAACGCATGGGCCACCTCCGCCTCGCTGCGGCGCGTCTCCTCGGCGCGCTTGCGCGCGGAGATGTCGATCACGCTGCCCTCGTAGTAGCGCAGACAGCCGGTCGCATCGCGTACGGCGCGTGCGTTCTCCGAGATCCACGTCGTGCTGCCGTCGTGCCGGTAGACCTCGGACTCGAAGTCCCGGACGACGTCGTGCTCCTCGAGCAAGCGCTGGAACATCCCGCGTCGTCGCGAGTCGACATAGAGCTGCCCGGCGATGTCGGTGAGGTGTTGGATGAGCTCGACGGAGCTGCGGTAGCCATAGATGCGCGCCAGCGCAGGATTGGCGCTGAGATATTGGCCGTCCGGGGTCGTTTGGAAGATGCCCTCGACGGCGTGCTCGAAAATGCTCTGATACTGCGCCTCCGCTGATCGGCGTTCCGCTTCGGCCTGCCGGCGGGCACGCACGTCGCGGAGTATCACGATGATCACGTCGCGGTCGGCCCAGCGGGCAGGCCATGCGCGGACGCTCATGCGGCAAAACGATCCGTCGATGCGGACGAGGTCGCGCTCCTCGATGACGCCGCCGTGCAGCTGCACGCGCTCCGGCAGCGAAGCTTCGGGCGCCGCCGTGGCGTAGAGCGTATCGAAGCCTCTTCCGAGCAGTCGGCCCGGATCCAATCCGAGGTGGATCCTGACCGCGCCGTTGCACTCCAGGATCTCGCCGCTCAGCATCTCGACGACGAGGATGGGATCCGGAGAGTCGCGGAACACGGCCTCGAGCATGGCCAGCCGATCCTGCGGGGACACCACGGCTATGTCGTTCGATGGAGAGTCGAGAGCCTTCATGGCCGAGGCGACCGGGACGATCGATCACGCAGCAAACGCCATGCCCTGGTCCCGGTCTCGGCAACTCGGCTGGACAGGGCGAACGGTGCGTTGCATCCGTGACGCCGGCGGCAATCGCGTCGCCGGCGGCCGCATCGACTACTTCTCGAGCTTCAACTCCACCCCACCACTCGCGAGGCTGAGCTGCACGCCCTGCGTCTTCGACACCAGCTCGATCGTGACGCCGTTCGGGTTGCTCATCGCGATGAGGCCGGTGCCGGCGCCGGCGGTGACGCCTGAGCTGAGCAGCGTATAGTTGCCGTCGAAGTCGCTCAGCTTCTTGAGACTGTAGACGCTCCCGGACGCCTCGGCCGTGGTGACGCCGACGCCGCCGACCGCGAGTCCCTTGACCCCGACCTTGTAGTCCTTCCCCTGGAACGTGAGCGTGCCGCTTCCCCAGGTGATCCCCACGCCGACGGCAACCGAGCGGCCGGTCAGCTTGAGGGTGGCATCCGGGGCGCTGCTCTCCGCGTGCGTCGCCGCGGCCAACGCGAGGGCGGTGCCCGCGGCCGCGCACACGAGCCATGGTCTCCACATGGCGCCTCCCTATCACGATCCGTCGCCGCGATGCAGGTCGGGCGTGAACTTCCGGAGCAACGCGAGGAACGCCGCTGCCAGCGGGCTTTCGTAGCCGTCGCGCCGCCGCACCGCGACGACGGGCTGCGCGAGGCGCAGGCCCTGCACCTCGATCGCCCGCAGGCTGCCGATACGCAGCTCCTCGCGGACGCTGCTCTTCGGCATGAGCGCGACACCGAGACCCGCCTCGACCAGGCGCTTCTGGGCGGTCAGGCTGTCGACCGCCGTGTAGCGGGGATCGGCGAAGCCGGCCTCGACGAGCGTGCGCTCGAGGAGGCGGCCGAAGGAGTCGGGCTGGCCGCGCTCGGGGGCGAAGCCGAGCCAACGCTCGCCCTCGAGGCGGCGGAGGCTGCGCAGGCGCCGTTGCCGGATGCGGTGGCCCGCGGGAACGACGACGAGGAGCTTTTCGACGCCGAGGGTGCGTGACTCGAGGCGCGGGTCGCCGTCCGGGAAGTAGCGCAGCCCGAGGTGCGCCTCGCCGTTTCGCACGAGCGCGCTCACCTCGCGACTCGTCGCGGTCATGAGGTCCACCGACGCGGCCGGATGGCGTGCCTCGAAGGCGCGCAGCGCCTCGACCAGATGCGAGTCGGCGAGCGTGCCGACGATCGCGATCTTCAGGATCTGGGGGCTCGCGCCGCCGAGAGTGTCGCGCACGGCACGCTCGCCGTCGCGGACGGCGGCGAGCGCGGCCTCGGCGTAGGGGAGGAGCACCCGGCCGGCGTCGGTGAGCGATACGCGGTGGCCGACGCGCTCAAAGACCTCGGCGCCGAGCGACTGCTCGAGCTGGTGGATGCGGCGGCTTATCGCGGGTTGTGAGCGGGTGAGGGCATGCGATGCCTCGGTGAAACCGCCGAGGCGGGCGATGGAGAGGAAGGTCTCGATCTCGTCCAGTGTCATGCAAATAGCTGATGAAGTATCAGAGTATTATGCATTGGACGGATACTACAGCCAAGGGCAGAGTGCGGTCATGAGCGACATCATCGAACGCGCCAAGCGCTTCCGCGCGCTCCACGAGCGCAATCAGCCGCTTCTGCTGCCGAACCCCTGGGACCCCGGGACGGCCCGTCTCCTCACCCACCTCGGCTTCGAGGCTCTGGGCACGACCAGCCTCGGCGTCGCCAACATGCTGGGGCGCCGCCGCGCCGGCGGGCGGGAGCTGCTCGACAACTGCGGGGCGATCGTCGCGGCGACGGACCTTCCCATCAGCGCCGACCTCGAGAACGGCTTCGGCGATGCGCCCGAGGACGCCGCGCGCGCGATCACGGCCGCGTGGGAGCGCGGCGCCGTCGGCGGATCGATCGAGGACGGCACGTACGACCCGCGGCGCCCCGTCTACGACTTCACGCTCGCCGTCGAGCGCGTCGCCGCGGCCGTCGAGGCGGCGCGCGCGTTGCCGGCGCCGTTCGTGCTGACCGCCCGCGCCGAGAGCCTCTTCTACGGCGACGCGGACCTCGACGCGGTGATCCGCCGCCTCCAGGCGTTCGAGGCGGCCGGCGCCGGCGTGCTCTACGCGCCGGGGCTCCGCACCCTGGAGCAGATGCGGACCGTCGTCTCGGCCGTCCGTCGTCCGGTCAACGTCGTGATGGGCTTCGCCGATCCGTCGATCACGCTCGCGCAGCTCGCCGAGGTCGGCGTCCGGCGGGTGAGCATCGGCGGCGCGCTCTCGCGGCTCGCGCTCCGCGCCTTTCTCGACGGGGCCGCCGCGATGCGCGCCGGCCGGTTCGCCTTCGTGCGCGACATCGTCACGATCGACCGGCTCTACGAGGCGTTTCCGTCGTGAACGTGACGTGCGTCATCCGCTACCAGATCGATCCCTTCCAGAAGGGGGCCTTCGAGGAGTACGCGCGGAGGTGGCTCGTAATCATCCCGCGCTGCGGCGGCAACCTGCTCGGCTACTTCATGCCGCACGAGGGCACGAACGACGTCGCCTACGGCATCATCGGCTTCGCGAGCCTCGCCGACTACGAGGCCTATCGCGCGCGGCTGCGTACTGACCCGGAGGGTCGCGCGAACTTCGCCTTTGCCGAGGAGCGGCGGCTGATCCTGCGCGAGGAGCGAACTTTCGTGCGCGGCGTGCGCGGCTGAGCCTGGCCTGCTGGCCTCGGATGGGGCTCGAGTGGTAGGAGCCCGCGCATGTCGGTCCATCGTCGCGTGCTCGCGTTGCTCTCGCCGGGTCTGCTCGGTTTGCTCTTCCTGGCGTCCTGCCATCCGGGCGTCCATGGCGGGACGCCGATGGTCATCGACGACGCGTATCCCCGCTGCCTCGCCTTCGATCAGAACGGCAACACGGCGACGTGCCCGGCTCCCGGGCGCGTCTACGACGGCGACTCGTGCGTCTGCGGCGATGCCCACGGGCGTACGTACTACGGGCGGGTGCAGGAGCATCCGCGATGATCGTCGTGGAGGAGCGATGACCTATCGGGCGGTGTGCGTCTCGCAGGTGACGGCGGCTGGCGGCGAGCCGGTCGGCCGCCTCGTCGCCGAGCGGCTCGGCTTCCGCTACGTCGACGACGAGGTGATCTCGCTTGCGGCCGCGAACGCCGGTATCGACCCGGCCGCGCTCGCGAGCGCCGAACACTACACCGGGGTGCTCGCACGGTTCGTCGACGCGCTCGTCGGTGCTCTCGCGGTGCCTCCCGGCGACGCCGCCGGGTACTTTCCGCCCCCCACCGACTACTACCATCCCGAGAAGCCCCCGCCGGCGCCACCGCCGCTCGACGACGCCCGTGATCTCATCCTGGATGCGATCCTGGAGATCGCCAAGCGCGGTGACGTCGTGATCGTCGCGCATGCGGCCTCCATGGCCCTGAAGGGTCACGCCGACGTGCTGCGGGTGCATGTGACGGCGTCGATGCCGACGCGCGTCCGACGCGCCTGGCTGCCAAACAAGCTCATTGCCGAGCAGGAGCACGCCCGGGTGCTCGCCGAGTCCGATCGGCAGCGCCTCAAGTACCTCGACCGTTTCTACGGTGTCACGCAGGAGCTGCCGACGCACTACGACCTGGTGATCAACACCGACGCGCTCGACGTGCAGCGAGCCGTCGCGGCGATCGTCGCGGTCGTCAAGGCAGGGTAGCACCCCGAGCAGGCGACCCTGCGTTGACGCGGGCTCGGGACGCTTCTATAGACGCTGCATCTTGCGCCCGTGCGCGCCCCTTCCGGAGGTCCTACCGATGCGTTTCCTGACCGTGTTCGCCGCTCTCGTGCCCCTCGTGCTGTTCACCCCCGCCGCACACGCAACGACCTGTAGCGTCGACGGCGATTGCCTCTCCTCGGAGTGGTGCCAGGCGAGCAACGGCACCTGCCAGGCGAAGCTCACGAACGGCTCCATGATCCCGACCGATCCCGGGCACAGCCCGACGCTGAACGGAACGTGCACCGTCCCGGCCGGCGTCGTGGTCTGCGCGAGCGCCGTGTGCGACACCGCGGACAATCGCTGCGGCGACGCCGACTTCCACGGCCCCTGTACGCAGGGCAATGGCGGCGTGGTGTGCCGCTCCGGCGCGTGCAGCGTGAGCGGCGTCTGTGAGCCCGCCGGCGGCTGTGTCGTCGACGCGGACTGCTCGGGCAGCCAGTGGTGCAACGAGAGTGCCGGCGCCTGCATGGCGAAGATCGCGAACGGCGGCGCCATCCCGAGCGATCCGCCCCACACCAGTCCGACGCTCAACGGGACGTGCACCCCAGCCGTGGGAGCG
Source organism: Binatia bacterium (assembly GCA_036496285.1). GTDB lineage: Bacteria > Desulfobacterota > Binatia > UTPRO1 > UTPRO1 > DP-19. The sequence goes on along the minus strand of DASXLI010000098.1, from coordinate 31,981 downwards.
CTCGTGTGCGCGAGCGGCGTCTGCGACGTCAGCGACAACAGCTGCGGCTTCGCCAACGGCGACGGACCGTGCTCGCAGGGGAACGGCGCGACCGTATGCCGCTCCGGGGTCTGCAGCCAGAACGGCGACTGCGAGCCGGCGGGCGGATGCCTCGTCGACGCCGATTGTCCCTCCGGCGACGTGTGCGCGCCCGGCAATGTGTGCGTGCCCGTCGCGACGCCGACGCCCACGGCGACGCCGGCGCCGACCGCGACGCCCGACGGCTTCGTCCCCCCCGACAGCGACACGCTGAAGTGCGAGAAGACGGTCGGCAAGGCGCTCGGCAAGCTCGGCGCCTGCATCCGCACCTGCCGGCTCAAGGAAGCGACGGCGGCGTTGAAGGGCGCGCCCTTCGATCTGGCCGGCTGCGAGACGACGACGCCGGTCAAGTCGTGCCGCGCCAAGTACGACGCGGCGTCGCAGAAGCTCCTCGGCAAGGGCATCTGCCCGGCCTGCCTCGACGGCGCGCACCAGTCGGTGCTCGCCGACCGGGTCGTCGACGAGGCCGAGAGCGAGACGCGCGACCTCTACTGCTCGGGCACCGTTCCGCTGCCCTGACGTTCGACCTGACGCGGCCCGCCGGCCTCACCCCGGCGGCGCCGCGTCAGAGCGGGATGCCGAAGTACTCGAGGAAGCGCCGGTTGTACTCCTCGTCGGAGAGCTCGTCGCCCATCGCGACCCACTCCTCGTCGGAGATCCGGCGCCGTCCCTCGCGCAGTCCGACCGCGTCCGCGCCGACCGGCCAGCGCAAGCGATACTCGGGAGTGGCTATCGCCGTGAGGATCGTCGTGGCGACCAGGTCGGGCTGCGCCGCCTCGCGGAACCCGGCCGCGAACATCTTGCCGTTGCGGCGCATGATCGGCTGATAGGGCGACGTCTTGTCGTAGCGCGTCGCCTCCTGCGAGTTCTCGAAGATGCTCGTCATCACGACGCCGGGCTCGATGTTGACGACGCGGATGCCGAAGCGCCGCACCTCGTGCGCGAGCGCCTCACCCAGGCACTCGAGCGCCCACTTGGAGGCCGAGTAGGCGATCTGGTTGGGGGTCGCTTGCAAGCCGGCGATCGAGGTGACGTTGACGATCGTGCCGGCGCGGCGCTCGCGCATGCTGGGCAGGACGGCCTGGATGCAGCGGACCGCGCCGAAGTAGTTGGTCTCGAACATGCGGTGGTGCTCGTCGTCGGGGGTGAGCTCGAGCGGCGACGCGCCGCCGATCCCCGCATTGTTGACGAGCACGTCGATCGGACCCTCGGCCGCGATGCGCGCGAACGCCGCATCGACCGAGGCGGGCTCCGTCACGTCGAGCGCGACGACCTCGATCGGCAGCTTCTCTGCCGCGGCCGCGGCGCGGAGCGGCTCCGCCTTGGCGAGGTTCCGCATGCCCGCGCAGACACGGTATCCGGCGCGCGCGAGCGCGAGGCTGGTGGCGAGTCCGATGCCGGTGCTGGTGCCGGTGACGACCGCGATACGCATGCTCGATCCTCCGTCGTGCGGAACGCGCGGAGTTGAGCAGGCGTTGCCGGGCTTGGCAACCCAGCCGTGGCTACAGGGTCTTCAGGTACTCGATCAGCGCCGCACGCTCCTGGTCCGTCAGCACGTCGGTGAACTCGTGGCCCGTGTTCGACTGGCTGTACATGCGCGTGTTGTAGATCTTCCGGTCCTCGATCTGCGCGTTCGTGAGGGTCGGGGCCATGACGCTGCCGAGGATGTTCCACGCGAGCGAGCCGTTGGCGAAGAGGATGTCGAGCGTCGACTCGACGAACGGCGTCTGCTCGGGATCCGCCGGATCACACTGGAGATAGGGCGTGACGCCGGCCGTGCCGCATTTGAGATCGTCGTACTTCCAGCCCATGCGCACCGGGTCGTAGGCGCGCGCGAGGTCGGTCTCGAAGCCCATCACGGCGCCCGCGCGTTTGGGCTTCGAGAGGCGCCGCCAGAAGTCGGGGCGCGACTGCGAGTCGAGCACGCTCCAGACGGTCGGCACCGATCCGTTGTGGAAGTACGGCGCCGAGGCCCAGACGCCGTACAGCGGCTGCGCCAGGTAGCCGATGAGGTTGTACTTCTCGGCGCAGCCGTCCTGACCCTCGTAGGTGAAGTAGCTCACCTCCGCCGCCTGCTCGACGGCGGCGCTGTTTGCGGTCATGCGCGCCGGATCGGTGTTGATGATCTCGATCGGCGAGACGTTGGCGGCGATGCCGGTCAGCACGGGTGACGCGAGGTACGACGGGTCGTCCACGTAGCGCGGCGCGTACGCGCCGTGGCAGCTCGCGCACGAGCCGTTGCCGCCCTCGGGCCGCTGCACCATGTTGTGGCGCCCCGGCGCCCAGAGGTCGAGCGTGTGGAACAGGACGGCGCCCTGCTTCGCGAGCTGCGTATTGATCGGCAGCGGATAGGCGGGCGAATGCAGGCTCAGCATCCAGGTGTTCGCCGCGTAGTCGTGGTCGTCGATCCAGTCGTAGCCTTCCTGGTACTGCGGTGTCGCGGCGCCCGGCATGTACCAGGAGAGCTCGATGCGGGTGGAGTCGGCGCTCATGCCCGCGTCGTAGAACTTGGTCGGCCGGTGGCCGAGATTCCACCAGTTCGGCGGGTCCTCGCTGCCGGTCGTGCCCGAGATCCAGAGGTCCGGATTGAGCACCATGGCCGGCACGGTGGTGGCGGGATCGAAGATCGTGAGCAGGCCGAAGAGCTGGAAGTTGGTGATGTTGCCGCTGCCGCGCGCACGGTTCAGGCTCATCACGGTGAACCCGTTGTTGCCACCGCCGAACTCACTCAAGAGGAGATTCACGTCGGCGAGGCCGTTGTTGCCGAAGAGAGGGCCGAGACCTGCGCCGTCGGCGGCGGTGCCGACCTGGCCGCTGTGGCAGATCGAGCAGGTGATGCCGATGTTGCCGCTCCAGCTCCCGTCGGCGTTGTGCGTCTGGGTGAGCGCCATCGGGAGCTGTCCGGAGCCGCCGTTGGTGAGGTTCGGGTCCTCGCCCGGCAGCGGGTACGGATTGCGCTGCGCGCTGAGCGGCGTCCCGTAGCGCTCGGCGGCGAGCTGATCGAAATCGGCCGGGCGGAAGAGCATGCCCCAGCGCAGATAGAGCAGGTTGTACTGCGTCGACGAGATCGAGAAGAGGCTCGACGGGTGGCCGCTGCTGAACTCCCACCCGGCGTCGGCGTTGCCGTTGCCCATCAGGACGCGTCCGCCCTGCGCCTGCAAGGCGCGCAGCTCACCGCAGGTTGCCGGCTGCCGGTTCAGGCAGGAGTACCACTGGACGTTGAACACGACCGCCTTGTCGGAGGTCGGGGTCACGAGCGAGCGCGGATCGGGCGGTAGCGCCGTGGCGTCCGGCTTTCCCTGGCAGTAGCCGAACCAGTAGTGGCTGCCGTGATCGCTGCCGAGCAGGTCCGATTGTGCGGTCGCCGAGCCAGCGAGCCCGAGCACCACACACGCGATGACGACGATGCTGCTCCGGTTGAGGCGAAGGTCCACGGGTTCTCTCCTCTGCGGGGGGTCCCGTATCTGTATCCATATGACCGTTCGTAGGCGCTCACGGTCACGGAGGAGGAGCCCCACAAATAGGGAGGAGTGACGCGTCCGAGAGGGGTGAGAACGCAAGGTCCAAAGTCGTCGCGCTTCGCGATCCCCTTTGCGTCCATGAGGAGAAGAAGGGATACGTGGATTGTGGGCGCGCGAGACTCGCCGCGAGCAGAAGCTGAGCGACGATCGCCCCACTTGGACACTCACTCAACGCTTCGGGAGCACACTGGCGGCTTGCTCGCGGAAGTCGACCGCGACATCTGGATCGCCGACGGATCGAGCGTGTCGTTCTTCGGCGTGCCGTACCCAACCCGCATGACCGTCGTGCGGCTGTCGGATGGAGACCTGTGGGTGTGGTCGCCTATCCGGCTCGACGAGGGGTTGAAGGCTGCGGTGAACGAGCTCGGTTCCGTGCGCTACCTCGTGTCCCCCAACAAACTGCACCATCTCTTTCTCCGGGAGTGGGCCCACGCCTGGTCCACGGCCAAGCTCTACGCTTCGCCGGGGCTCGCGAAGCGCCGCCATGATCTACGCTTCGCTGGGGAACTCGGCGACGAGCCCGATCCCGCTTGGGCAGAGGAGATCGACCAGGTACTCTTCCATGGCAGTGTGTTCATGGACGAGGTGGTGTTCTTTCATCGCGCTTCGCGTACAGCCCTCGTGACGGACCTCGTCCAACGCTTCGATCCCGCCACGTTGCACGGCTGGCGTCGCATAGTTATGACCCTGGGCGGCGTGGTCGGACCGAACGGCAGCACGCCACGTGATTGGCGCCTCTCGTTCTGGAACCGATCCCGCGCACGCACAGCCAGGCACGACCTTCTCGCCTGGAATCCCCGGCGCGTAATCATTGCGCACGGTGAGTGGATCCCGGACGGCGGACGTGAGGCCCTGGAACGTGCCTTGGCGTGGATGGGCTGAGCCGAGAACGAGCCGAATCAGTAGCCATGGCGGCCCTCGTCGATGTCGACGAGGCGGCCGTCGCGGAATGTGAGGTAGCGGACGAGGCGGCGGCTCCCGCGGTCGTACGTCCAGCGCTCGACCGGCACGGCGCGGCTCACGTAGATGCCGCGGCCGAGGCGCAATGTGACGAGCTCGGTCTCGAACGATCGCTCGGTCGGCTCGCCGCAGAGCGCGTAGACGTCGGCGGGCGACTGGCCGGTGCCGACGAGGCGTGCGCCGCATTGCCACGACGTCACGGCGAGCGCGGCAGAGCCGCTGCCGAGGAGGGCGGCGAGCACCAGGCCGCCGACCATGCATCCCACGCGCCTCATGGGTCCTCCGCTCGTCGGTCGCGGCCGCGCCTCACGGGCGTGGCCGGTCGAGCAGGCCGCGCTGCAGGAGGTGCTCGCGGAGGCCGTCCGTGTCGATGCCGAGCCCGTCGCTGATGTTGGCGAACGAGAACGGCCACGTGCGGTCGTCGGACCGCAACCAGGCCTCGGCCTCGCTGCCGCGGCTGCGGTCGCGCCGCCGGCGGGGGGTCCGGCCGCGGGCGATGCAGCGGGCGGCGTCCTCCAGGATCGCGAGGAGGAGTGCCCGCACTCCCGACGTCTCGCCGTCGAGGCGCTGGCCGCCGGGGATCTGCCCGGGCAGAATCGCGAGGCCGCGGGGTGACGCCTGCTGGAGCTGGTGCATGATCGGTCCCTCCTTTGAAATGGGAACGGGGCGGCGCGGCACTCGGCCGCGCCGCCCCGGGTGGCGGGGGGAGTCGGGTCGGCTAGCGGATGATCTTGCCGACCGTCGGGTTGATCTTCTTCACGGCATCGAGCGAGACGACCTCGAACTGCGGGTCGGCCGCCGTCAGATCGGCGAAGGTGATCTGCCCGCCAGCGACGCTCGTGCAGTAGACCTGCTCGACGTCGAGTGTACGGACGGTGACCGCGAGGTTGCCGGTCGCCCGCAGGAAGAAGCGGATCAGGAACTGGTAGCCGAAGTCGGGATCCTGCACGCGCTCGACCTCGCACCAGCCGCCCTGGTTGGTGACGTCGGCGGTGGGGATGCCGGTCTTCGCGTGCTTGCCGGTCGTCGGGCTGATGACCGGGATGTTGCTGGCGTCGCGATCGATGTTGCCGAAGATGAGCGCATCGGCGTTGCCCTTGCCGCCGATGAACGCCTCGCTGCCGTCGCCGCCGCGCCAGAGCGCGATGTCGTTGCCGTCGCCGCCGATCATCGTATCGCTGTTCGGCGTGACGCCCTGCTCGGTGCCGCCGACGATGATGTCGTTGCCGGGGCCGCCGATCAGCACGTCGCTGCCGCCGAGGCCGACGAGCACGTCGTCACCGGCGCCGCCCTCGATGACGTCCGACTTGTCGAGGCTCTGATTGGCGGTGACGCCCGCCGGCTGGATCTGCGCGTTCGCCTGGGTGTCGTCGTCGAGGCCGAAGAGCAGATCGTCGCCGCTCGTGCCCCGCACGTACGCTGCATGCGCGGCGCTTGCGCTACCGACCATCGTGCACAGCGCCGCCGCCAGCACGCGCCCCTTCAAGCCCTTGTGTCCGTTCGTGTTCCGCATTGTTCCTCTCCTTTCGGCGGGCTCGTGCCCGCCATCGCGTCGTTGCTGGGGGTACGCCCGTCGGCGGCGAGCGGATGCAACGCGTCACTGGAGACGGCCGCGGGACGGTGTTAGCGTGCCGCTCCGTCGCCATGCGGATGGGAATCATCGCCGTCGCGGCCGCGCTCGTGCTCGCGGCGCCGCGCGCCGCCGGGGCGCGCGACTACGAGCTCGTCGCGCTCGACGGCGCGAACACGCTCCTGCGCTTCGATTCCGCGCGTCCGGGCGACGTGATCGCGGTCAAGGTTCGCGGCGTCGCGGGCACGCTGGTCGGCATCGACCACCGGCCGTCGAGCGGCGTGCTCTATGGACTCAGCACGACGAACGACGTCTACACGATCGACCGCGCGTCGGGTGCCGCGACCCTCGTCAGCACGCTGACGATCGCGTTCGACGCGGGCGCGCGCTCCGGGTTCGACTTCAATCCGCAGACCGACCGGCTGCGGCTGGTCGGCGCCAACGGCCAGAACCTGCGGGTGAACGTCGATCTCGGCGCCGTGGCCGCCGATGCGCCGCTGCGCTACGCGCCGACGGACCCCAATGCCGGCAAGCGTCCCGCGATCGCCGCCGCCGCCTACGGCAACGCGGTGCCGAACGCGCCGGTGACGAAGCTCTTCGACATCGACGCGGAGCTCGACGTCCTGGCGCTGCAGGACCCGCCGAACGACGGCGTGCTGACGACGGTCGGTCCGCTCGGCGTCGACTTCGGCCCCCTTGCCGGCTTCGACATCGTGAGCGAGCAGGGACGCGACCGGGCGTTTGCCGTGTCGGGGGGCGCCCTCTACGAGATCGACCTCGCGAGCGGGAGGGCCCACCCGCTGGGGACCGTCGGCGGGGCCGCCGACGGGGGCCTCGTCGGCCTCACGGTCGTCCCTGCATCCGATCCGGGCCGGCCGGCGTACCCCTGAGGAACGGCGGAAGAGTGGTAGCGCATGGCCGCAACGCCATCTGACATCGCCGCGCCCCGGGAGCGGGACGCGGAGCTGCTCGCGGCGTTGGCCGTCGACCGGACGCGCGCGCTCGGCGTCTTGTACGATCGTCATGCGGGCCTGGTGTATGGTTTGGCGATGAAGATCCTCGGCAACCAAGCCGAGGCCGAGGACCTGACGCAGGAGATCTTCTTGAGCTTGTGCGGCAAATGCGACTACGACCCGGCACGCGGCACCTTGACCGCGTTCCTCGTCACGCTGACCCGCTCGCGGGCGATCGACCGCATCCGCTCTCGCGGGCGCAAGGCGCGTCTGATCGACACGCTCGGCGAGGAGCCGATCACCGATGAGCCGCCTCCATCGCCGTTGGAGCAGCTCTCGCTCGCCGAGTCCTCCGAGCGCGTGCGGACGGCGCTCGCGGCGCTGCCGGAGGCGCAGCGCCGGGTGCTCGAGCTCTCGTACTATCGCGGCCTCAGCCAGACCGAGATCGCGGCCGAGCTGGATACGCCGCTCGGCACCGTAAAGAGCTGGGCGCGACGGGGCCTCTTCACCCTGCGCGAGTCGCTCGCGCCGCTCGCGGGATGACGTCATGATCGACCCGACCGACCGCGACGCGCTCGAGGATCTGATGACGCGCTACGTCCTCGGCGAGCTCGACGACGACGAGACGCGCGACCTCGAGCGTCTCGCGCGGCAGCGTCCCGCGATCCGCGACGAGATCGGCCGCCTGCGCCGGACGCTCGGCCTCGTGCCGTACGCCGTGGCGACGGCGCCACCGCCCGACCTCCGGTCGCGCGTCCTCGCCGCGGCGGAGGCGCAGGCGCGGGAGACGACGGCGACGCCGGGCAGTGTCACCCCGCTCACGGGCCGCGCGCGCCCGGCGGCGCCGGCCCGTCCGGGCCGCGTGCTCACGGTGACGCGGGTCGTCGGCTCGATCGCGGCGGCGCTGATCGTCGCGCTGACGTGGGACGGCCAGCGCCTGCGCCAGGAGCTGGCGCTGCAGCAGGACGTTGCCACGACCTTGCAGCAGCCGAACGTCGTGCGCCAGTTCGCCCTCCATGGCACCGGCGTCTCGCTCGCGGCCGGCACCGTGGTGCTCGATCTCGACGCGAAGCGCGCGGCCGTCGCGATCCGCGGCCTGGCGCCGCTGCCGCCGGGACAGACCTATCGGCTCTGGGCGCGCATCGGCGACGGCGCGGTGCCGTGCGGCCAGTTCAACGCCGACACTAGCGGCGCGGTGGTGAGCCAGTTCACGATCCCGGTCGATGCGTACACCTCGCCGGTGCAGGCGCTCTTCCTGAACGTCGAGCCGGCCGAGCAGGGCGCGCATCCCGTCGGCACGACGGTGATGGCCAGCACCTGAGCGTCAGTAACGGAGCGTCAGCTCGACGTAGCCGTAGTTGGCGTCGGTACCGCTGAAGGTGGCGCCGACGACGCTCTGCCCGAAGGCGTGCGCGTAGTAGACGCTCGCGGTGAGGTGCTCGACCACCTTCACGTCCAGCGCCGCCTCGGCGACGTGGGCGAGGTCGTGGTGGCCCCCGGCGGGGACGCCGGCGAAGCCGAAGACGCGCTCGTTCGTGGCGCCGCCGCCCGAGTACCACAGGTCGTGCGAGTCGGCGAGCCGCAGCCAATGCCAGTCGAGGCGGACGTTCACCCGGTCGAACGCGGTCGCGAGGAGCTGCACGAACAGATCCGCGTCGTTCATCAGGTTGTAGAAGGGGAACTGCGCGTAGATGCGCGCCGTCGGCAGGACCTGGAAGAAGGTGCCGTGGCGCCCGTCGGCCGGATTGTCGTCGCCGGACGAGCGGTCGTAGCCGAGGCGGAGCCACGGCGCCCCTGGCAGCCGCGGCAGTTGGTAGCCCGCCTCGACGGCGTATGCCCACGCGCGATGGTCGAGGTCGCCCCACGTCCCGTCCTGGAACGTGCCCCACACGAGCCCATCGACGGCGCCCGGGCCGACGTCCACGACGCCGATCACGTGGCCGCCGAACGAGTGCACGGCGATCTGGCCCTTGTCGGCCGAGCGGACCGCGGCCGGCCGGTTGTCGACCTTCACGGTCTCACGCCGCCCGTCCTCGTAGTAGAGATAGAAGAGGCGGGCGTCGATCGGCGGCGCGTGCGGCAGCCGCTTGGCAGTGAGCGCGATGCCGGCGAGGCTCACGTGGCCGATCTCGCGGTTGGCGCTCACCTCGAAGCCGCCCGCCGTCGGACGGGTCACCTGCGCCGTGACGTTCCAGTCCGGGCGGTCGATCGCGAGTCGCGCGCCGTCGAAGCTCCGGGTGACGTGGGTGTAGCCGAAGGGGCCGACCAGGCGCTCGGCGATGCGCATGCGCTTCAGCGCGAGCAGCGTCGCGTCGCCGGGAAGCGTCTCGAGGCCGTCGCGGTACTCGAAGCGCCCGACCTCGGCGGCGACGCCGCTCTGACGCACCGTCAGGTGCGCCTGCTTGAGGAACGGCTCGCCCTGGTCGCGGTCGTGGGTGTTCGCGAAGTAGGTCGCGCCCGGGCCGAGGTTGCCGAAGGGCGCCCCGAGGCTGGCGTCGTCGGGGAGGTGCAGGATGCGGGTGTCCTGTAGCTCGACGCCGAGCTCGGCGTGCGGGAAGATCGCGCGCAGCCCGGCGCGGAGTTGGTTGCCGTAGAAGGCGTAGCGGTGCGCCGCCGCGGGCGCGGCGCCGTCCGGCGGACGGAAGAAGTCGACGACCTCGGCCCGTGCCCGGTCCTGTGCCGTCAATGTGATGTGATCCTGCCAGTCGGCGGCGGCCGGCCCGCCGCCGAGCGCGAGGACGGCGGCAGATCCGGCGACGATCCATCCGCGTCCTGGCGTCGACATTGCTCGTTGGGATGCGTGGCTACAGGAGCGGCGTGAGCTCCGTCGGCGCCAGCAGGTAGCCGGTCGCGAAGGTGCCGAGCGTCTCCGTGAAATAGATGAAACGGTTCAGCGAGGCGCCGCTCGTCGTCGCGTTGAAGGTGATCCAGCCGCTCGAGCCGCTGGCGCCGGCGCCGACAACGCTCACGAGGTCGGAGACCGCGACGCCGTTCACCAGAAAGGAGGTCTCGGGAACGATGCCGACGCCGGCGCCGCTCTTCGCGTCGACCAACCAGTTGGTCGAGGCGCTCGTCGCGCTGTAGGTCTCGCCGACCACGTCGTCGAACGAGATGAAGATGAGCTGATTGCCGCCCTCGCTCGCGGGCGCCAGCGTGTCGGGGTTGTAGTAGGCGGAGAGGTATGCGTTCAGCGGCTGGATCGGCGGCAGGACGATGGTCGAGCCATCGATCACGTCGCCGATTTCCGGCGCCAACGAGATCGCCTCGAACGTCTGGGCCGCGTGATGGATTGCGGCCGGGGCGGAGACCGCGGTGCGCGCCGCCCCGGCGGCGCCCCAGGCCGACTGCACCTGCAGGTTGGCGACCGTGAAGTTGCCCGAGAGCGCGCGGCTGACGATGGTCTTGCCCGCGTCGTTGATCACCGTCGCGATCGCCACGCCGAACTGTGCCGGCAGGGTGGGAGGCGGGCCGCTCTTCAGCGCGCCGACGTCGATGATGGTCATGCCGTTGCCCGGCACCGTGACCGTGTTCACGAACGGCTCGCTGAAGCCGGGGCCGTAGAACAGCATCTGCACGGTCCGTGTTCCGGACTCGCCGTTGTTCAGGTTGATGAATGTGGTGAAGTTGGCGCGCGCGTCGTAGTAGAAGATCACCTGGTCGCCCTTGACGTCCGGGCGGCTGATCGCGTTCGGATTGATCGCGACGCCGGCGCGCGCCGGCGGGACGCCAGCACCGAGCAGCGCGAGCATAGCGACGAACATTGTAATGGTCCGCACGTGAAACCCCCTCTCCACCGCGAGGCGCGCATCGCACCTCGGCTCGGCGCCGCTTGCGTCAAGCCGTACGCCGGTTCCCCTCCACCTCGATCACCGCGCGGGTGACCACGATTCCGTCAACGCCGCTTGTAACGCTCCCGTCGCGGTTCCGTCAATTGGAATCGCACCTCGTCCTGCTGCTCCTTGCGGCGCTGACGGTGGCGCCCGGCTGCGGCGACGGCGGCGACGGGCAGAGCGGCGTCGATCTGACGGTCGATCGCGAGGCGATCGTCGCGTCGCTCGCGCTCGACAGCCGGACGTTCGCCGCCAACGATTGCTCGGTCGCGGAGGGCTCGGTCGGCGCCCCCGGCGTCCGCCGCCTCCTGCGTTTCGACGCCATCGTCGTGAACCGCGGCATGCGTGCGCTCGTGCTCGGCGATCCCGCCCACCCGCTCGCGCCGTTCACCGCCGACGATTTCGCGTTCAGCCCCTGCCACGGCCACTTCCACTTCCGCGACTTCGCCGACTACGAGCTACGCGGCCCGGCGGGACCGGTCGCCTTCGGACACAAGCAGGCGTTCTGCATCCGCGACTCGCTTCCCTACGGCCCCACGCCCTCGGGCGGCTACGACTGCGACTTCCAGGGGCTCTCGCCCGGCTGGGGCGACGACTACCCGGCGGCGCTCGACGGCCAATGGATCGACGTCACCGGCGTTCCGGCCGGCGACTACGAGGTCGTCGTCACCGTGAACCCGGCAGGCCGGATCCACGAGACCGGCGACGCGCCGAACGTCGTGACGGTGCCGGTGCACCTGCCGGACTGAGGCGGCCGTTCAGCGCAGGAACACCGGTCCGAGGCCGCGCGCGACCAGCGCCTCGCTGATGCGGGTCTTCACGGCAATCGTGCGGATCGGCATGTTCGGGACGATCTTCTCGACCGCGAGCTGTTGGCGCAGCTCCTCGCCCTCGAACTCGTTCACCATGATGCGGCGGGCGCCGTCGATCACACGCTCGTTCGCGGACGACGCGAAGACGTTGGTCATGGCGAGGCGCAGGTCATCGTCCTCCTGCGGGCCCGTGCCGAGGAGGAGCCGCGTGCGGTTGACGACGCTGTCCATCGCATAGGTGTCGATGATCATGTTCGCGAGGATCTCGAGATGCTGCTGCTTGTCCTTCAGCGAGTCGAGGCTGCGCTCGATGAGCAGGCGCGCGGTGTAGGCGATCACCCGCTTCGCGACCTCGGCGCAGCGGATCTCGCGCTTGAGCGGCCCTTCCTGCGCCGGCGGCCAGGCGCCGCGGTCGGCGACCTCGGCATCCACCTGCTGCATGAAGTCAGGGTAGGGCAGACGTCCCGAGCCGATCAGCTTCACGAGCGTCGCGGGAATGATGAGACGGTTGATCTCGTTCGTGCCCTCGAAGATGCGGTTGATGCGCGAGTCGCGGTAGTGGCGCTCGACGGGATAGTCGGCGGTGAAGCCGTAGCCGCCGAGGATCTGCAGCGACTCGTCGGCGACGAAGTCGAGCGCCTCGGTGCCGAAGACCTTCAGGATCGAGGCCTCGATCGTGTACTCCTCGACGGCCTCGCGCACGAGCCGGGCGGCGGCATCGGGCGCGTCGGGGTCGACCGCCGCGGCCGCATCGTCCATCAGGCCGGCGGTGCGGTAGCTCATGCTGTCGGCGACGTAGATGCGCGTCGCCATGTCGGCGAGCTTCCGCTGGATCATGCCGAAGCTCGCGATGGCGCGCCCGTGCTGATGGCGGTCGCGCGCGTAGGCGAGCGCGATGCGCAGGCAGTCCTTGGCGGCACCGCCCGCGCCGGCGCCGAGCTTGAAGCGGCCGATGTTGAGGATGTTGAAGGCGATCTTGTGGCCGCGGCCGATCTCGCCCAGCACGCGGTCGGCGGGCACGGGCGCATCCTCGAGGATGAGCTGGCGCGTCGACGAGCCACGGATGCCGAGCTTGTGCTCCTCGGGGCCGAGGCTCAGGCCCGGCGTGTCGCGCTCGACGAGGAAGGCGGTGAACTTCTCGCCGTCCACCTTGGCGAACACGGTGAAGAGGTCGGCGAAGCCCGCATTGGTGATGAACTGCTTGGTGCCGGTGAGGCGATACGTCTTGCCGTCGGGCTCGAGGACGGCGCGCGTCCTCGCGGCGAGCGCGTCGCTGCCGGCCTGCGGCTCGGTGAGCGCGTAGGCAGCGAGCCACTCGCCGGTCGCGAGCTTCGGCAGATAGCGCTGCTTCTGCGCCTCGGTGCCGTAGTAGACGAGCGGCAGCGTGCCGATGCCGGTGTGGGCGCCCCAGGACACGCTGAACGAGGCGCAGAGCGCGCCGCGCTCCGACACCAGCATCGAGGTCGTCTTGCGCAGCCCGAGGCCGCCGTACGTCTCGGGAATGTCGACCATGAGGAGGCCGAGCTCGCCGGCGCGCTTCAGGAGCGCCGGCATGAGCCCTTCCTTCTTCGACTCGAGCTCGTCGAGGCGCGTGAGCACCTCGTCGCGCACGAAGTCCTCCGCCGTCTTGGCGTAGAGGAGGTCGTCCTCGCTGAAGTCGGCTCCCGTGAACTGCGGCGCCGAGCCGATCGGGCTCAGGAGCCAGCTACCGCCTGCCGGTGCGCCCATAGGACCCCCCCGGATCTGAGCTAACCCGTGTCGTGACGCGGTGCAAGATGCGAACGGCGGGGCCCGTCAGCTCTTCACCCGCGCCATGAAGCGGCCCTCGGAGGTGTCGACCTGCACCGTCTCGCCGGCCTCCAGGTACGCCGGCACCTGGATCACGATCCCGGTCTCGAGCGTGGCGGGCTTCGTCTGTGCGTGGGCGGTCGCGCCTTTCACGGCGGGGTCGGTCTCGCGGATCTTCAGCACGACCGACTGCGGCAGCTCGACGTTCATCACCGCGCCCTTGAAGACGACCGAGCGGGTGCCCGCCAGGCCCTCGGTGAGGTAGCCGGCGTCATCGCCGAGCGCCTCGGCGCTCAGGGCGAACTGCTCGTACGAGCCGGTGTCCATGAAGTGATAGCCGTCGGCGTCGCTGTAGAGGTACTGGACGGGACGCAGCTCGACCTGGGCCTCGATGACCTTGTCGCTCGCCTTGAAGGTACGGTCGAAGACGTTGCCGCTACGAAGGTTGCGGATCTTGGCCTTCACCAGTGTGGCGGCGCCGCGCGCCGACGGCGATTGGGTCTGGATGGCCATGACCAGGTAGGGATCGCCGTCGACCTCGATCCGCCACCCGCGCTTCAGCTCGTTTGCGGTGATCATCCCGATTCTCTAGCCCGTCCGCGCGAAAAAATCACCGTGCGGTCCCGCGAGCTTGCGCGCTGCCGCTTGACTATGAGCGCATTGCTTGGACGATATCTGCAACCGTAAACGAACGGTGTCGTTCGAGAGGAGGCGAGTATGCGTCGTTTCGTCGTAGCCTGTGCGTTGGTGGCATTGTGTCTGCCGGTCGGGATCGCAAGCGCGAAGCACAAGGGGAGCGGTGCGCCGTCGGCCACCGTCAAGCTCTCGGGCGGCTCGGTCGCCGCGGGTGTCGGTCTCAGCTGGGGTAGCGGCACCCTCACCTACAAGGGCCAGGCGCACGAGATCACCGTGAGTGGTCTCGACGTCGGCTCGGTCGGCGTCAGCAACGTGAGCGCGAGCGGCAAGGTCTACCACCTCACGAAGCTCGAGGATTTCAACGGCAACTACGCCGCGGTCCAAGCGGGAGCCACGGTCGGTGGCGGCGGCGGCGCGGTCACGATGAAGAACCAGAACGGCGTCGTCGTGACGTTGACGGGAACGACGAAGGGCCTGAAGTTCACCATCGGCGCGAGCGGCGTCTCGATGGCCTTGAAGTAGCGGCGATTGCTCATGGGGGCCGGCGCACGAGCGCGGCTCCCATGAGCTGGCCGTCGGCGCGCTCCGGCGACGGCGACGCCTGCGGCACCTGCACCCGCGCGACGACCTCAGGCGTCGCGGCGTGCGGTTCGAGCTGGCGGATGCGCCAGCGGATGGCGAGACCCGCCCCGAGCAGCAGGGCGACCAGGGCGACGCTCAGCCGTGACGAGTCGCGAGCCATCGCAGGCGCTGTAGCGCATCACCGTCGGCGCCGGCAAGCCGTCCGGCCGGTTTGATGCGTGCGGCCTGGCGCCCTACAATTCGTGGCGACGTGAACGACCTGCAGGAAGGACTGATCCGCGCGACGGCCGAGGCGACGCGCCCGTTCGTGCGCCGCATGCTGGCGCTCGGCGTGCCCTTCGGCTGGGTCGAGCGGCGGCTGCGCGAGGTCTTCATCGCCGTCGCCGAGGACGAGTTCGCGCTGCCGGGACGACGTGCGACCGACAGCCGCATCGCGCTCCTCACCGGGATCAACCGCAAGGAGGTGCGGCGGATGCGCGCGACCGGCGAAGCGGCGGCGCCCGGCACGTTCAGCATGAACCACATCGCGAGCCTGATCGCGCGCTGGCGGAGCGACCCGCGCACGACCGACGGCTCGGGCAAGCCCCGTCCGCTGCCGTATCAGGCGACCCGCGGGCCGAGCTTCATGCGGCTGGCGCACGAGGTCACGTCCGATTTCGCCCCCGGCGTCCTGCTCGAGCACCTCGCGGCGACCGGGGCGGTCGCCGTCCGCGACGGCGTGGTGACGCTCAAGGTACGCGCCTACGTGCCCCGCTCGGGCAGCGCCGAGCAGCTCCAGATCCTCTCCGAAGACCCGGGAGAGCTCGTCGAGACCATGCTGAAGAACGTGATGGCGGAGGGCGCCGACCGGCTGCTGCAGCGCAAGGTCTCCTACGACAACCTCGGAAGCGACGCCGCGGAGCGCGTCCGCCGCGAGATCCGGCGCGAGAGCGAGCGTTTCCTCGACCGCCTCGACCGCCTGCTCGCGCGCTACGATCGCGACCGCAATCCGAAGGCCCCCGGCGGCGCGCGCCATCGCGCCGGCGTGGGCGTGTACTTCTTCGAGACGCCGCCGCGCTCGGCCGATCGCGGCGCGCCGACGCCGCGCGTCCGGGGACGCAGGCGCGGCCGCAAGGAGCGCACATGAGCCGCTGGCGAGCCGTCGCGGCGATCGCGCTGCTCGTCTGCGCCGGCTGCGCGGACGGCGGGCAGCGTGGCACCGGCATCAGCAGCTTCGAGGGCAACGTGATCGCGGTCGAGCACGGCTCGGCCCAGGCGCCGGCGTCGGCCGACGGGGTGGGCGGCATCATCGTCACCGTCGAGGGCACCGATCTGCAGACGCAGACCGACAGCCAGGGCGCGTTCTCGCTGCGCGGCACGTTCGCCGGCGACACGGCGCTGCGCTTCGCGCGCGCCGGTGACGGCCTCGACGCGCGTTACTCGGTGAACGCCCCGGCGGGCGGCACGACGACCCTCCACGACGTCACCGTGCAGGCAGCGAGCGGCGAGGTCGTGCCCGCCGCGGTCTACGTGGCGTTCGAGGGCCGGGCCGTCGGGCTCGACTGCGCGATGAACCGGCTCGTGTGCGTGAGCGTCGCCCAGCCCGCCGGCGAGGCCGACGAGGACGACACGTACGTCGTCGACCTGACCGACTCGACCGTGCACGACAGCGCGGGGCATGCCCTCGGCTGCGACGCGTTCGCGCCGGGCGACACCATGGCGATCGATGGCGCCTACCTGCGCGACGGGACCATCGGCCAGGCGGACATCACCCGGCATTGAGGAGCGCTCAGAACTCGCAGCCGCCGCCGGTGCAACGGCTGAAGTCGGCCGTGCAGTCGCGGTTGCAGGCGAGACGGCCGCCGGCGTCGTCGCAGAAGTCCTCGCACGTGCAGATGTCCTCGAGGCAGGTGCTGTCGTCGAAGGCGTTGCCGTCGCATTCCTCGTCGCCCTCGACGATGCCGTTGCCGCAGACTGCCGTGGACGTGGGTGACGGGGTAGGGACGTGGGCGGTGGCGGAGGGCGTCGGGATGACGGTCGGGCTCGCCGTTCCCGTCGGCGGCGACGTCGCGGTTGCGGTGGCGACGGGCGTGGCGCCGTCCTTCGGCGTCCGGCTCGGCCGCGGCGTGCGGGTGGCGGGCGGCGTCGCGCCGTTCGCGAGCGTCACCGTTGCGGCCGGCGTCCCTCCGACCGTCGGTGTGGACGTGGGCGCTCCCGTCGGCTGGCTGCAGGCGAGGACGGCGATGCTCGACTGCGGCGAGTCGATCACGTCGTTCAGGCCGACGCAGGCGAGGGCGTCGACGGCGCGCGGCGTCTCCGCCAGCGCCAGGAGCCGGGTGGTCTGCCCGTCGACGAGCTGCGCGAGACAGAGGCCGAGCGTGTGCAGGTCGGTCACCTCCACCGGTGCCGTGAGGCAGCGGCACGCGTCGCCGGCGGTGGCGAAGCCGAGGCCGGCTGGATCGAGGATCGTCGCGAACGGGACGGCGGCGCAGCGTCCGGTGCGTACACGTCCGGCGAAGCGTTGCTCTGCGCGCGCGATCTTCGTTGCCTGGTTCACGCAGCGCGGCGCCGCGGCGGTGCAGCAGGCCGCGGCATCGGCACTGCCGGTGAGGCAGCGCAGGCCGGCCGCGATGCAGCGGCCGAGGCCACGCCGCGTGTTGTCGCCGAGCGAGCGACTGGCGCGCGCGAGGTTCTGCTGGCAGGCGTCGAGCGGATTCGGCGTCGGCTGCGATTGCTGCGCGAGCGAGCGAGCAGGCGTCAGCAGGACGAGGGCGAGTGCGAAAACCAGGGCGCGCATGCGCAAGCATACGCGCGCATTAGCCAGTTCTGTCAATACTAGGTGATATATAAATATGCTATTAAGACAGCACACTAAAGTCCTAGTACCAAAGGACCAGGGTCGATCGTGTAACCGAGCAGGGGAGCAACCATATCCCCTCTTGCGGCATGGCGAATCCACCCGCACCCGTGATTGACCGTCCCATGCGGTCGGGGCACGCTGAACACGTGACGCCTTCCGAGAAGCGCATCATCCGGGCCGAGCGGCGAGCCGACGAGCTCGTGACCATCCACGACTATGACCCGCGCTGGCCCGCGCTGTTCGCGGCCGAGCGCGCCGAGATCACCCGTGCGCTCGGCGACGTCCTTGCGGTCGAGCACATGGGCAGCACGGCCGTCCCCGGCCTGCCGGCGAAGCCGATCGTCGACATCATTGCGAGCGTCGACCGGCTCGCGCTCACCGACGCGCAGATCACCGCGCTCGGGCATCTCGGATACGAGCATCTCGGCGCGTGCGGGGTGCCGGGGCGGGCGTACTTCCGCAAGCTCGAGCCCTATCAGTTCAACCTGCACGTGGTGCAGTCCGAGAGCAGCCTCTGGGACCACAACCTGCTCTTTCGCGACTATCTGCAGGCGCACCCGGACGAGGCGCGGCGCTATGGCTCGTTGAAGCGCAAGCTGGCGTGCGACGCCGGCCACAGCCTGCTGCTGTACTCGGACCGCAAGGGCCGTTTCATCTCGCGGACGCTGGAGCGCGCGCGCGAGTGGCGGCGTGACCTGATGGATACGACGAGCCCTGGGGCGGGCCGCGACGCGGTGATGCGGGAGAACCGGGTCAGCTGAGCGGCGGCACGCCCGGCACGACGATCGGCGGCGGCAGCCGCGAGCTCGGATCGGCCGCGGCGGCTTTGCCCTTGGTCTTGGGCTGATCCTCGCGGCGCGCGAGCACGCTCAGGCGGCGGTTCTCGTCGGCGAGCGGATCCTCGGAGTTCAGCAGCTTCGAATCGGCGTAGGCGGTGACGCCCAGCACCTGGTGCGGGTAGAGGCCGTGCATCTCCATCACCTGGCGCGCAGCGTTGGCGCGCGCGAAGGACAGGTCCCAGTTGCTCTGCTGCGATCCGGCGGCGAACGGGCGCGCGTCGGTGTGGCCGCCGATCTCGATGCGGTTCGGTAACATGCCGAGCTGGGTCGCCAGCTCGGAGAGCAGCGCCTGCAACGGGGCGGAGAGCGCCGCGCTGTTCACCTCGAACAGGAGGTCCTTCCGGCCTGCTGCGCCGGAGTCGATGATCTGGATCTCGAGCCCCTCGTCGGTGACCTTCACGCGGACGTTGTCGCGAATCTCGTTCAGCTTGGGGTTCTGCTCGAGCTGCTTCTGGATCTCCTTGGCGCGGCCGCGCAGCGCCTCGAGCTCCTCGCCCGAGCCCTGCACGACGGTGATCGACGCGTCGAGCACGTGCGCCTTGTCGGTCCTGGCCTGTGACGTCTGGCTGCCGATCATCGAGCCACCCGGCAGCACGCTCGAGTTGCGGAAGTAGCGCGCGATGTCCGTGCGCAATTGCAGATCGGCCTGCGTGAGCAGCCAGAGCACCATGAAGAGCGCGAACATGCAGGTGATGAAGTCGGCGTACGCGACCTTCCACGCGCCGCCGTGGTGGCCGCCGCCGTGGCTGACCTTCCGCTTGATCTTGATGATGACTTGAGGCTTGGCGCTCGAGCTCATCGCGACCTCAGGACGCCGACTTCGCGGCCTTCACGGCCTCGTCGGTCTCGTCGCTCGACGGCCGCACGCTGCCGAAGATGGCCTTGCGCGCGAACTCGACCGCGACGATCGGCGACGCGCCGCGCACCGCCGGAATCAGGCCCTCCTTCATGCAGCGCATGTAGCGCGAGACGGCGTTCCCCTGGATCTCGACGTTGGTCGCGATCGGGCCGAGCATGCCATACGACATGAGCACGCCGAGGAACGTGCCCACGAGCGCGGCGCCGATCTTGTGACCGATCTCCTCCGGCCCCGCGTCGAGCGAGCCCATCGTGATGATGATGCCGAGCACCGCGGCGACGATGCCGAGACCGGGGAGCGCATCACCGGTCTTCTGGATGAGGCCGATCGGGATCGCCGCCTCCTCGTGGTGCGTGTCGAGCTCGGAGTCGAGCAGCACGTCGAGCTCCTCGGCGCTCGCCGTCCCGTTCACCACCTGCTTCAGCGCGTCGCGGAAGAAGTCGACCGCGTGATGGCGCTTCAGGAAGCCGGGGTACTTGGAGAAGATCCCGCTCTTCTCGACGTCCTGCACGTGCTCGTCGAGGGCGACGGCGCCGTTCTTCCGCAGGAACTGGTAGATCTCGTACTGCAGCGTGAGGAGCTCGAGGTAGTCGGCCTTGGTCGGGCTCTGCGAGCCGAACGAGCTGGCGATGGCCGAGAAGGTCTGGCCGAGGGCCTTGCCGGGAGCCGAGACCAGGAGCGACCCGATCGCCGCGCCGAAGATGATCATCAGCTCGGCGGGCTGGATGAGGACGTGCATGGGGCCGTTCTCGAAGGCAAAGCCTCCGATGACCCCTGCAAGGACGACGGCGATCCCGATGATCGTGAACATGGCTCCGACGACAAGGGCGGAGCTTCCCCGCCTCTCCGCTGTCCTGGGGATTTTCGGTAAGTTAGCGAGAGAACTTGAGGGCCGCCCGGCTAAGGAGCGCAGGCGGTGTTGCAGTCCTTGCCGTTGCCGACCCGCCCGCCGATCTGCTGACAGCGCGCGGCGCTGGACGCCTGGCGGCAGCGCGGCAGGACGCAGTCGGCCATGCCGTCGCACGGGATCTTGGTGCCGCTGCAGGTCCCTTCCTTCTTGCCGTCGGCGGACTTAGGGTCGTTGGTGCAGTCGTGCTGGCGGGGGATGCAGCAGGCCACCGTGCCCGCGTCGCCGCAGGCCGACTGCGACGACGCGCGGCGGATGGCGCTGGCGCAGCTCCGGGAGACCGGACGGCAGATGGGCGAGCCGTCGGGCCCTTTGTGGCAGCCGCTCAGGTCGCGGAGCTTGTCGCTCACGCAGCGTAGGTACGCGGATCGGCTGGCGGCAGACTCGCAGGGGCAGGCGGCGTCGACCTGCGCCTGCAGGGCGGCCCGGTCCTCGCCGCAGCCGCGCTTCGCGGCCGCCAGCGCCGTCGGCGGCGCCAGGAGTGTGATGAGGGTCGCGGCAAGTGCCATGCGCTCGAGCATCTGCGATCCGTCCTTCCTGCAGGGACTATCGTCTGGTGACGTTCGGCCCACAAGGCCGCATGCGGAGCGTTACGTCGATGTCCACAGTGCCGCAATGCTGACACGGGCGGAGGGCGCTGCGCCCGTATCTTGTGGGAATTTCACTCGTGCAAGGTGGCATATCAGTTGCTTCCGTCCAGGCCAGCGCGGATGTGCCGCGCATTCCGAAGGAGGAGCGCTCGATGGAAGCCGACAACATCCGCAATCTGCGTCGCAATCTCGGTTTGACGCAGGAGGAGTTCGCACACCGTCTCGGTATCACGGTGGCGACGGTGAATCGCTGGGAGAACGGGCACAACAGCCCGACCCGACTCGCGCGCAAGGCGCTCTACGACCTCGCGAGCGAGGGTGGGATCCGCGGCCCGCAGCTCAATACGCCGTCAGAAGGCTGATCCGCCTCGTACCGGCGATTGCCGGTACCGGCGCGAGCGCTAGCGGCGTCCGCCCGACGGGCGGAAGTGTGCGAAGGCCTCGCTGCCGGGCCGTATCGCCCTGGTGTTGAAGAATACCTCGGGCTTCGCCGGGAACCAGAGCCGCTCGTGGGTGCGCTTGATGCGCTCCCGCAGTATCGCGCGGTCGCGGTCGTCCTCGAGGGCGCGGCGAACCTCCTCGACCGACACTTCCATCTCCGCCTGCAGCGATCCCTGGGAGAGGTGCAGCTTCAGCAGCGGGTCCTGCGACGTCGGCCCGTCCTGGACCTGGAGCGTGACCTTCTTGTCGACGGTGCGGACGATCTTCCGCAGCTCGGTGTGGGCTTCGGTCTCGAGATCTTGATGCCGCATCGTCTGACTCACCTCCAGCTATGCTGCGCCGCGCCGACCGGCGCGACAAACGAGGGAGTGTAGGCGGCGGGGCGGGGGCCGTCAACCCGACCGGATTCAGGCAATATCTCGAGCGATCGTGGCCACTTCCTGTCAGCCAGGAACGTCGGCGGGATCGAGCAGGCCCCAACGGCGCCAGCCCACGCTCAAGAGCCACGTCCGCGCGCGTGCGACCGGCGATGCGCGGGGTGCGTCCTCACAGGGCTCGTCGAGGGCGTGAGTGTCACGTCGCCAGCCGTCGAACCAGCGTGCTGAGGAGGCCGGATCGAGGCGGACGGCGTCCGCGATCTTGGCGCGTACCCGGCCCGCGTGGTGACGGGCGTTCAGCAGGACGTAGCGGAGCGCGGCGCGGACCTCCTTCGGGGTCGGCAGCAGGCGTACGTGGTAGCGATCGGCGAGGACCGGCCCCGTGCGTCGTGCGATCCGGTTCACCGCGCGCGCGAGGCGGGCGCCGATGGCTTTCATCCCGCGGCCGAGCGCATCGCGATCCTTTGCTTCGACGATCAGGCGCGCATGGTTCCCCTGCAGCGAATAGTGCACCAGTCGGAAGCCTGGACGAACACAGCCCGTGGCGAACGTCCGCTCGATCGCACGCACCAGTCGCGTCGTGCGCAGGGAGGGCAGGTTGGACCTGAGGCGCAGCGTAACGTGTGCAGGCAGAGTCTTGAATCGCTCGCGTGAGAGGTGCGGCAGGGTGGGAGCGACGCCCGGTTTACGCTTGCGGCCCGCGTTGGCGCGGCGGCCGCCCCATCCGCAGGGAGTCGTCAACGGTAGGGCGAGCTGTCCTGCGCGACGTTTCATATCTTGATTCAGCGATCTTAATACTGCGTCCGGAAGGTCGAGATTGAGAGATCGCCGAGAGTTGGACGGCTTCCCTCCCGGCGCGACACGCGGGAGCCGAGCTTCTCTCGCGGTTGCGCCTGTCCCGTGTCTCCGCGCAGAGTGGGGACATGGCGACGAGGCACGTGGCTCGGATCGATCTCGAGCCGCCTCTTCCCGCGCTCCGCGTTGGTCCCATGCCGGCGCGGGTGGGGAATGTGCGGATCGGGACGGCGTCGTGGACCGAGCGGACGTTGCTCGAGAGTGGGGAGTTCTATCCGCCGAGCGTGAAGAGCCCGGCCGACCGGCTGCGCTACTACGCGCGGCACTTCGCGGTCGTGGAGGTGGACGCCACCTTCTACGCGCTGCCGGCGGAGCGCATGGCGACGGCGTGGGTCGAGCGCGTGCCGGACGGCTTCGTCTTCGGCGTGAAGGCCTTCGCGGCGATGACGCAGCATCCCTTCGTGCCCGCGCGGCTGCCGCCGGATCTGCGTGCCGCGCTCGGGCCCGACCTCGGGCGGCGGCCGCGCGTCTACGGGCGCGAGGTGCCGGACGACATCGGGCGCGAGATCTGGCGGCGCTTTGCGTCGGCGATCGCGCCGCTCCACGAGGCCGGCCTCCTCGGCTACGTGCTGCTGCAGTTCCCGAAGTGGTTCCCGCGCTCGCGGACGAGCCTCGCGTACCTCGACCTCTGCCGCGAGCGGTTGCCCGCCTATCCGCTGGCGATCGAGTTCCGCGACCCGAGCTGGCTCGCGGGCGAGCGCGCCGAGCGCACCTTCGCCTTCCTGCGCGAGCGCGGCTTCGCCTACACCTCGGTCGACGAGCCGCAGGGTACGGCGGCGAGCGTGCCGCCGGTGGCCGAGACGACGAGCGACGAGCTCGCGGTCGTGCGCTTCCACGGGCGGAACGTCGCGGCCTGGGACCGTCCCGGCGTCGGCACGGTCGACAAGTTTGGCTATCGCTACTCGCTCGACGAGCTGCGCGAGTGGGCGCCGCGCGTCCACGCCCTCGCGCGCGGTGCCCGCTCCGTACACGTGCTCATGAACAACTGCCGTGGCTCGTACGCGGTGCAGAACGCGAAGGAGCTGGCGACGCTCCTCGCGTGAGCGGTGTCCGCCTCAGGGCGCGGCGAACGTCAGCTCGACCGCGCTCGTCTTCCCGGCGACGACGTCGACCTCGACCTCGCGGGTGCCGAGCGTCGGGTGCCAGGCGGCGAGGGTGTAGTGGCCGGCGGGCACGTCGCCGAGCGTGAAGGTGCCGGCCGTCGAGGTCACGGCGAAGTAGGGATGGTCGACCACGCCGATCGACGCCAGCATCCACGGGTGCACGTCGCAACGCACGGCGACGGGCACCTCGGCGTGGTCGATCGTGATCGCGCGGTGCGCGCCCTTGGCGCCGAGGCCGAAGTTCCACGCAGGCGATTTCGTCGGCTCGCCGTGCACGTTGTGGAGCGTGTCGTCGCCGTTGTCGAACTGGATCTCCTGGCCGACCTGCGCGCCGACGACTGTCGGTTGGTACATGCAGCCGACCTGGTCGACGACGACCGGCGTCGTCGGGACGGCGAAGACGCGGTCGGCGAGCCCGCGCGCGACGTAGACGAGCACGTCGGCGAGGCGCCCGTCCTCGACGCGCACGTCCTGGATCGCGAGGCCGCCGGGATGCGCGGCGATGCACGTCGGGTCGCTCGCGATGCCCGGCACGGTGTGCGGCGCCGGGGCGGTGCCCGCGAAGCGCACGCGGCCGTCAATCGTGCCGGTCGCGGCGTGGTCGAGCGGCGTCGGTGTGCGTGCCGCTAAGGGGCTCGACGTGGAGGCGCGCTCGCAGGCGCTGCTCAGGAGCAGCGCCGCGAGCGCGATGCACGCGAGCCGCCGGCTCAGAAGCCCTTCACGGCCGCCGCCCGGCCGTAGATGTGGTAGACCATCGCCCACGCGATCGCGACCATGATCGTCAGCTCGATCACCGGCGCCGATGCCGCCCACGTGGCGTGCTGGCTGATCATCATGAAGACCAGCGGCGCTGACATGTAGGTGTTGTGCTTCGAGCGCGAGCCGCCGAGCGCGACCAGCGCCGGATCGGGCGCCTGGCCGTTCTTCACCGCGGTGATGATCGCGCGCTGCGCCGGCCAGATGCGGAACCAGACGTTGAACGCCATTATCGTGCCCATCGTGGCGCCGAGGTGGATGGCGGTGCCGCGGTAGCTCATCCCCGCGAACTTGTCGAAGAGGAAGAGGATGACGAAGGCGAGCACGAGTCCGCCCCAGAAGCCCGCCGACGGATCCTTCAACGGGCCCTTGTAGAGCGCGTCGTAGATGAAGGGTGAGACGAAGACGAACAGGATCATGATGATGAGCGGCAGCGTCCAGTGCGGCTCGTTGTCCCGGAAGACCGTGCCGAAGTGGTAGTAGACGAGGAGGAGCAGGAAGACGCCCGTGATCCAGGTGAAGGCGGCACCCCAGCGGAACCAGAAGAGCGCGCGCGGCATGAGCTCGGGCACGACCTTTTTCTTCGTCTCGGCGTCGAGTGTCGCCTGGAACGGCCCGTTCACCCAGTTGAAGAAATACAGCAGGCCGATCCAAAGGATGCCGAAGAACACGTGCAGCCAGCGAAATAGCGACTCGATCAGGTTCATCACATCCATTGGTATTCCTCCTCCCGAACGGGAGCTGGATAGAAGCGGACCCCTTCATTGTCAAGGAGATGGACCGTGCGGGTAGGGCGGGCTACCACCGTGCGCGGCTCGCTGGCGCCGCGCTTCGCGCTGCGCTAAACCCGAATGTCGACCCGTGCCGGAGAGGTGGCCGAGTGGTCGAAGGCGCACGCCTGCTAAGCGTGTGTAGGGGTAACACTCTACCGAGGGTTCGAATCCCTCCCTCTCCGCTCCCACGCACGGGCGCCGCGCACCTCGCTTGACGCGTCGTGGCCTGTCGCCCATCGTTCCGACGATGGGGCTCCGCGGAGAGACGACGGCGCCGCTTCGTCGCGCCGTCTTCCGTGGCCTCTGGATCGCGTCGGTCGCGTCGAATGTCGGCACGTGGATGCAGGACGTCGGGGCCTCCTGGCTCATGACGTCGCTCACGACATCGCCCATCCTGGTGACGCTCGTGCAGGTCGGCACCAGCCTGCCGATGTTCCTGCTCGCGGTGCCGGCGGGCGCGCTCGCCGACATCCTCGACCGCCGCCGCCTGCTCATCTTCACGCAGGCGTGGATGCTCGGCGCCGCCGCCGTCCTCGGCGTCGTGACGCTTCTCGGCTACACGACGCCGGTCGTCCTGCTCCTGGTGACGCTGGCCATGGGTTTCGGCGTCGCGCTGAACGGGCCCGCGTGGCAGGCGATCATCGCCGAGCTCGTGCCCCGCGAGGAGCTGCCTGCCGCCATCGCGCTGAACAGCGTCGGCTTCAATATCGCGCGCGCCTTCGGCCCCGCGGTCGGCGGCATGGTCGTCGCCGCCGCCGGCCCGGGCCCGGCGTTCCTGCTGAACGCAGCCTCGTTCCTCGGCACCGTCTGGGTGCTCTACGACTGGAACCGCGAGGTGCCGCTGACGCCGCTTCCCGCCGAGCGCCTCGTCGGCGCCATGCGCGGCGGCCTCCGCTACGTGCGCCACACCCCGCCGCTCCGCGCGGTGATGATCCGCTCCGGCGGCTTCATCGTCTTCGCGATCGCGCTCATGGCGCTCCTCCCGCTCGTCGCCCGTCACGAGCTCGGCCGCGGCCCGACCGGGTACGGCATCATGCTCGGGGCGCTCGGCGTCGGCGCCATCACCGCCGCGACGCTCCTCTCCAGGCTGCGCCGGCGCTTCTCGCTCGAGCATCTGACCCGCGCCGGCAGCGTCGTCTTCGCGGTCTGCTGCCTGGTCGTGGCGCACGTCCGCATCTTCCCGCTCGCCTGCGTCGCGATGTGGGTCGCGGGCATCTGCTGGCTGACGTTGCTCTCGCTCTTCTTTGTCGCCGCACAGAACGCAATCGCCGAGTGGGTGCGCGCCCGCGGCCTCGCGATCTACATCCTCGTCTTCTCCGGCGGCATGGCTGCGGGGAGCATCGTCTGGGGCGCGCTCGCCTCGCAGGTCGGCACGCCATGGGCGCTTTCCGCCGCCGCCATCGGGCTCCTCGTCAGCACGCCGGTCCTGGCGAGCTTCCGCCTGCCGGACGTCGCCGGCGTCGACCTCTCGCCGACCAAGTTCTCACCGGCGCCGCGGATCGACGCGCCGCTCGACCGCGGCCCGGTGATGGTGACGATCCGCTACCGCGTCGACCGCGCCGACCGTCACAAATTCGTCGTCGCGATGCGCGGCATCGAGCGCCTGCGCCGCCGCGACGGCGCCATCGGGTGGTCGCTCTACGAGGACGCCGTGGACCCCTCGCACCTCGTCGAGGTGTTCCTCGTCGACTCGTGGGCCGAGCACCTCCGCCAGCACGAGCGTGCGACGCGCGGCGACGTCGAGATCCGCGAGCGCACGCGCGCGTTCCACCGCGGCAAGACGCCGCCGGAAGTCGCGCACTACCTCGCGCTCGACCGCCCCGACGATTGACTTGCGATCCGCGTCTGTTAGAGGTGACCGTTCACGCGCCCATAGCTCAGTTGGATAGAGCGTTTGACTACGAATCAAAAGGTCGGGTGTTCGAATCACCCTGGGCGCACTTGTAGTTAGGCAACTTCCGTCTCGCCGACAATCACAGAATTGCGGCCGCTTCCGGGAGTGATGCGGCGCAGGTTGTGAGGCGCTCGGCCGCCTCCGCCAGGTCTCTTCGGTCGTGATGTCGTAGCGACGGAACCCGCGCTATTCTGGCGCAGACAATCGTGGCCGTTTACGTCCCGGAGTCGGCCAGAGAGCCCGTTTCCATCGTCAGGTCAGGCCCCGAGCTGCGGCACGAGTCGCGCCGCGTGCCCGCTCGCGCCGATCGCGGTGAACAGGCGGTGCGCTGCCACGAGTGCGCGTCGGCGCGCGTCGGCGTCACCCGCGAGACGCGCCAGCTCGGCGCGCTCGAGGAGCACGAGCGGGCGGTAGCTGATCGTGCCGCTCCGCTCGATGAGCCGTTCGGCGCCGTCCAGCGCTTCCGCGATCGCGCGCGCGGCTTGCGCGCCCTCACGCGCGAGGAGGACGCGAGCGAGCGTCCGCCGCGCGAAGATCTGGTCCATGACCGCCCCGATCCGATCCGCGATCGTCAGCGCCTCCACCGTCAGCTCGTGGGCGCGGGCGAGGTCTCCCACGACGAGCACCGCTTCGGCGAGCGAGGCGAGCGCGAGCGCCTCCCGTTCGAGGCCCGTACCGCACTCCCGCGTGAGGCTGAGGGCGTGCTCGAGGGCCGCAATTGCGGCGTTTCCCTGCCCGACCAGCGTCAGCGCCGTGCCCAGACGCTGATGCGCGCCGATCCGCGAGTACGGACTGCCGAACCGCTCGGCGAGCTCGACCGCGCGCTGGGCTGCTGGAAGCCCCGCGTCTTGGTCTCCCGCAAAGAAGGCGAGCTCGGCCTGCCACATAACGGCCCATCCCTCGTTCTCGACCTCGCCATACTGGCGCGCCAGCTCGATCGTTCGTTCGAGCCGCGGGCGCGCGTCTGAGAGCTCTCCCGTCAGGAGCTCCACGGCGGCCTTCATGAAGCTCGCGAACACCGCGGCGCGAAATCCCCAGTGGTCGAGCCCCAGCTCGGGGCGTCCGTGCGTCGCCGCGATCACTTCGTCTGCCGCGGTCCCCGCTTCGGCGAAGCGACCGACGACCATGAACGGATAGATCAGGCTGACCGCCGCGAGCACCGGCAGCCTGTCGTCCTGCGCTTTCCGCAGGAGGCGCTCGGACTCGAGGGTCTCACGCACGCATGCCTCGACGTCGCCTAGCATGAGTAGAAGGACGGAATAGCTGTTGTGGAGCAAGGCAGCCGCATCGCCGTCCGCCGACCGCTCGGCCCAGCGCTTGCCCTCGGCAAGGATGCGCTCGCTCTCGTCGCGAGAGATGCCGAGGCGAAAGCCGTGGCTGAGCGTCTGTCGGCAGGCTTCGCTGCCGAGCGCGGCGGCCCCTTCGTCGTCCGGCGCGTCACGGATCAGCTCGCGCACGCGCTGCCAATGGCGAACCGCCGCCGCGATGTCGTTGGTGCCGGCCCACTCGGCGGCGCGGCGGTGCCAGCGCGCCGCGATCAGCTTTTGGCCCGCCTCCTCCCAGTGGTGCGCGAGGAGAGCGGCGTGCTGGTCGAGCTTGTCGGCATTCAGCGCCTCGATCGTGTGCGCGACGGCGCGGTGCGTGCTCCGCCGCCGCTCGCGGAGCTGCGAGTCGAGCGCCACCTGCTGCGTCAGCGGATGCTTGAAGGCGTACTCGGCGACCGGGTAGAGCGCCTGCTCGTAGATGAACTCGCCCGCCTTCAAGACGCGGAGCGCCTCGTCGAGCTCCGACTTCGGCAGCTCGGCGACGGCCGCGAGGATCGGTTCGGGGAACTCGACGCCGATCACCGCCGCCGTCTGCAGCACCCGCTTCTCGCGCTCGTGGAGTCGATCGATGCGCGCCGCGAGCAGCGGCTGCACACGGGTCGGCACGTCGAGCTTCTCGACGGGCGTGACCAGCCGGTAGCTCCCCTTCGTGCCCGCCAGGTGGCCGCCCTCGACGAGTGCTTGGACGACCTCCTCGGTGAAGAACGGGTTCCCCGCCGTGCGGGCGTGGATCGCCTCGACGAGACCGGTCAAGGAGGGATCGTTGCCGAGCAGATCGGCGAGCAGCTCGCGGATGGCCGCCGCGCCGAGCGGCAGCAAAGAGAGCTGGTGGTACCAAGACTTCTGCATCCAGGGAGCGCGGTACTCGGGGCGAAAGTTGAAGATCATCAGCCGTTGCGAGCTGCCGCCGGCGGCATCAACCATCTCGTCGATCCACGCCTCGCTCGCGGCGTCGATCCAGTGCAGGTCCTCGAGGAGCGTCACGACCGGCCCCTGATTGACGTCCTGCTGGGTGAGCCGGCGGAGCACGCTGAAGAGCTGCCGCTGGCGCGCCTCGGGATCCATGCGCGGCGGCGGATTCTTCGGGTCCGGCACGCCGAAGAAGTCGAACACCACGGGCAGGACCTGACGGTACTCTTCCGCGAAGAGCAGCATGCGTCCGGCGATTTTCTCGCGTACTTGCTGATCGGTGTCGCGCTCCGTGATCCCGTAGTACTCGCGGAAGATTTGCAGAATCGGGAGGAGCGGGATGTTCTTGCCGTGCGCCACGCCGCCGCCGACCAGCACCCGCAGGCCCTTGGCCCGACAGCGCTCGAGGAACTCGAAGCAGAGCCGGCTCTTCCCCGTCCCGGCCTCCGCCACCACGCCGACGACCTGGCCGCTACCGGCGCAGGCGCGCTCAAGCGCCACATCGAGGGTCCGCATGTCGTCGTCGCGGCCGACGAAACGCGTGAGGCCGCGCGCGCGCGAGGCGTCGAAGCGCGTGCGGACCGCGCCCAAGCCTTGCAGCTGGAAGACCGATACCGGATCGGCCACACCCTTCACGGCGAACGGTCCGAGGTCCTCCAACGTGAAGTAACCGGCGACCAGCTGCGCGGTGGCGCCCGTCAAGTAGACCGTATCGGGCGACGCCAGCTCCTGCATACGGGCCGCGAGCCCGACGGTGTGTCCCTGGGCGGTGTATTCCATGCGCAGGTCGTCGCCGGTCTTCCCGATGGTGCCGACGACCACCTCGCCCGAGTGCAGGCCCATCCGCACCGAGAAGCCGAACCCGTGTCGGCGCTTCACCTCGCGGGCATAGACGGCGAGCGCGTCGCGGAGCTGCAGCGCCGTGTAACAGGCGCGTTGCGCGTGATCCTCGTGGGCGATCGGCGCACCGAAGAGCGCCATGATGCCGTCGCCCGTGAACTTGTCGACGAAGCCTTCGAAGCGCTCCACTCCCTCGGAGAGAATCTCGAAGAAGCGCTGCATGATCGTGCGCCACTCCTCGGGATCCATTTGCTCGGCGAGCTGCATCGAGCCCTGTACGTCGGCGAACAGCACCGTCACCTGCTTGCGCTCGCCTTCGAGCGCGGACTTGGACTGCAGGATCTTGTCGGCGAGGTGCTTCGGCGTCGTGAAGGCACGCGGGTCGGGCGCCGCGGCGGCGACGCCGGCCAGCGGAGCCCGGCACTTGCGACAGAACTTGGCGGTCAGCCGATTGCCGGTACCGCACTCCGCACAATTCGCTTCCAGCGGAACGCTGCACTCTTCACAGAAGACCGAATCGCCGAGGTTCTCGGCTTGGCACGCGGCACACTTCATCGACCCGTCCCGCGACGATCGTCGTAGCGGCTGAGCAGCCACATCCCGAGTTTGGCGTGATGCACCGGACTCAGGGCGCGCAGCCGATGGTGGATGGGGTACGGATCGATACGCCTATCGGTGGTCGAGAACAGTTGGTCGACCAGTGCGTCGGCTGCATCGGAGGTCGCCGTATCGCTGGCAGAGCTTTGGATCGCCATGGCTACCGGACTGCTCGCATGGTTCATAGGCGCCGGCAAGCCACTTCGCGTGCGCCACAATGGCGCAGGCGCGGCCATCAACACGTCGGACACCGGGGTTGACGTCATCGCACCGGGAGAAATCGCCCGCCGACTCGCCAAGAGCGGGGAGGGCTTCTATCATCTGGCGCTGGTCGCCGACGATGTCGCGGCGACCGGCATCATGATCGAGGGCATCGAGGAGTGGAAGGGAGACTCTTGGTGAACACAAAAAGGCTCGACGGGCGCGTTGCGCTCGTCACCGGCGCGGCGCAGGGCATCGGCCGCGCCGTCGTGCTCAAGCTGGCCGCCGAAGGCGCCGCCGTGCTGGCGAACGACCTCGACGCCGATCGCCTGGCGGTGCTGCAGGCCGACGTCGCGCGCGTTGGGGGTGCCTGCCAGGTCTTCCCGGGCGACGTGACGGAAAAGGAGTTCGGCGATCATGCGGTCGGCGCGTGTCTCGAGCGCTTCGGCGACCTTCACATCCTCGTCAACAACGCCGGCTACA
The DNA here is from genome assembly GCA_036496285.1 of Binatia bacterium. GTDB lineage: Bacteria > Desulfobacterota > Binatia > UTPRO1 > UTPRO1 > DP-19. The sequence goes on along the minus strand of DASXLI010000098.1, from coordinate 663 downwards.
TCTGGAACTCGCGCATCGTCAACCACAGCGACGAGCAGTGGTACGCGATGATCGACGTCCACGCGACCGGCCCCTTCCGTCTGCTACGCGCCGCTGGCCGTCATTTTCGGGAGATGACCAAGGCCGGGCGAGCGACGCAGGCGCGCAAGGTCGTGAACGTCTCGTCGACCTCCGGCCTCTTCGGCGAGGCGACGCAGTTCAGCTACTCGGCGGCGAAGTCGGCGCTGGTGGGAATGACCCGGTCGCTGGCGAAGGATTGGGGACGCTACAACGTCACCGTCAACTGCGTCGCGTTCGGGTTCATCGAGACGCGCCTCACGCAAACATTCGACAAGGACGTGCCCGAGATCGCGATCGGCGACCGCAAGCTCAAGGTGGGAGTCGACGCAGCGCAGGCCGAGCTGATGAAGAGGCTCATCCCGCTCGGTCGCCCCGGCACCACCGAGGAAGCGGCGGGCGCGGTCTTCCTCTTCTGCCTGCCGGAATCGGACTTCATCAGCGGCGAGATCGTCGTCGCGGCCGGCGGTCTCAGGATGTGAGGAGAGGTCGTCGCGGTCCGGGTTCGCGCCATCGACCCGAGGTCGGCCATCAGGTCGGCGGTGAAGCGCCGGGTGGCGACAGCGACGGCGCTCCGCTGGTCGAGCTGCTTCGTGGTGAGCTGCG
>DASXLI010000097.1:0-13962 GCA_036496285.1 Binatia bacterium | reverse complement strand
TCGAGGAAGTACCAGGGCTTGCCGTCGCGCATGGTCCACATGCGCCCGCCCTCGCCGCGCACCGACTCGGAGATGAGGCGCAGCTTGTCCTCGCCCGGGATCGCCGTCGGGTGCACCTGGATGAACTCGCCGTTCGCGTAGCAGGCGCCCTGCTGGTAGACCGCAGCCGCTGCCGTCCCGGTGTTGACGATCGAGTTGGTGCTGCGGCCGAACACCATGCCCGGCCCGCCGGTCGCCAGCGCGACGGCGTCGGCCAGGAACGCCTGGACCTCCATGCTGCGCAGGTCGAGGGCGACGATGCCGCGGCAGACACGCGTGTCGTCGAGGAGGGCGCTCACGAACTCCCAGGTCTCGAACTTGCGCACCTTGCCGTCGGCCTCGAAGCGCCGCACCTGCTCGTCGAGCGCGTAGAGCATCTGCTGGCCGGTGGTGGCGCCGGCGTACGCGGTGCGGTGGTGCTTGGTGCCGCCGAAGCGGCGGAAGTCGAGCAGGCCCTCGGGCGTGCGGTTGAACGGCACCCCCATGCGGTCCAGCAAGAAGATGACCGCGGGCCCGTCGTCGCACATCGCCTTCACCGGCGGCTGGTTGGCGAGGAAGTCGCCGCCGTAGACGGTGTCGTCGAAGTGGATGGCGGTCGAGTCGCCCTCGCCCTTGGTATTGACGGCGGCATTGATGCCACCCTGGGCGCACACCGAGTGCGAGCGCTTCACGGGCACGACCGAGAAGAGATCGACCTCGCCGCCGGCCTCGCAGATCTTGATGGTCGTCATGAGACCGGCGAGCCCGCCGCCGACCACGATGTAGCGCTGCTCAGCCACGAGCCACCTCGCCCCTCATCGGAACGCCGCCAGGATGAGGATGGCGCCCGGTGCGAGCACGAAGAACAGCCCGAGCGCGAAGCGCTGCACCAGCGCCTGCGAGCGCTCGCTCACCGTGATCCCCCAGGTGATGCAGAACGTGAAGATGCCGTTGCAGAAGTGGAAGAGCGACGCCGTCACGCCGAGCACGTAGAAGGCGAACCACCCGGGACTGCCGAGGATGCCGTGCATCAGCGTGTAGTCGATCTCGATGTGGCGGAAGTAGAACGAGAGGCGGAGCGAATAGACGTGCCAGGCGATGAACACGAACGCGACGACGCCACTGATCCGCTGGAGCGTGTAGAGCAGGCTGTTGCGGTACGCGAAGTGCGTCGAGGTGCCGAGGTCGGCGCCCACCATCACCACGAAGCCGTAGAGCGCGTGGTAGAGGATCGGCCCCCAGAGGACCAGGATCTCGATGCTGAGGAGAATCGGGATCGGAATCTGTGCGATGCCCTGGACCAGCTGGTCGAACTTGGCGCCGCCGCCCAGGATGAAGGCGTTCTCGAGAAAGATGTGCACCAGCATGTACGCGCCGATCGGCACGATGCCGGTGAGGGAGTGCAGACGCCGGAGGACGAAGTGGAGCCGCTCGCGGTCGAGCGGGATCGCCCCGCCGGTCGCCGTCGTCTCTATCGCCATTCCGTCAGCCTATGCGCCGCGAGGTCATCCCACCAATCAATAAACTTCTCGGTCGCGATTAGCCCTACTGTCCGCCGCCGAGCACCCGGTCCATGGCCTGGACCAGCTCCTCGACGTGGCTCACGGAGACGGCGAACTGCTTCTTCTCGTCATCGCTGAGCGCGATCTCGATGACCTTCTCGACCCCGCCGCCGCCGATCTGCACCGGCACGCCCACGTAGACGCCGCGGACGCCGTATTCCCCTTCCAGGTACGCCGCGCACGGCAGGATACGGTGCTGGTCATGCAGATAGGCCTGCGCCATCTGCACCGCGGCGCCGGCGGGCGAGTAGAACGCCGACCCGGTCTTGAGCAGGTTCACGATCTCGCCGCCGGCCTTGCGCGTGCGCTCCTCGATGGCGTTCAGCCGGTCGGGCTTGATCAGACGCTCGATCGGCACGCCGCCGACACTGCAGTAGCTCCGCACCGGCACCATGTCATCGCCGTGGCCGCCGAGCACGAGCGCCGAGACGCTCTGCACGGAGACGCCGAGCTCCATCGCGACGAACGTCCGGTAACGCGAGGAGTCGAGGACGCCGGCCATGCCGACGACACGCTGCTTCGGGAAGCCCGTCACCCGTTTCATCAGGGTGACCATCGCGTCGAGCGGATTGGAGACGACGATCACGAAGCCCTGCGGCGCGTGCATCTTGATGCCCTCGCCGACCGCCGTAACGATCTTGGAGTTGTTAGCGAGGAGATCGTCGCGGCTCATGCCGGGCTTGCGCGCCAGGCCGGCCGTGACGATGCAAACGTCGGCGCCCGCGATGTCGTCGTAGCGGTTCGTGCCGGTGATCTTTGTGTCGTAGCCCTCGATCGGGCCTGACTCCATCAAGTCGAGCGCCTTGCCCTGCGGCAGGCCGTCGACGACGTCGAACAGCACCACGTCACCGAGGTGCTTCAGGGCGCAGAGATGCGCCAGGGTACCGCCGATGTTGCCCGCGCCGATGAGCGCGATCTTCTTCCGTGCCATGGAGCCCTCTCTACATGTTGGCCGCGATGGCGCGGCCGAACTCGGAACAGCGCAGCAAGGTCGACCCCGGCATCTGCCGCTCCAGGTCGTAGGTGACCGTCTTCGCCGCGATCGTGCGCTCCAGGCCGCGCACGATGTTCACCGCGGCCTCGGTCCAGCCGAGGTGCTCGAACATCATCGCGCCCGAGAGGATCACCGAGCCGGGGTTGATCTTGTCCTGCCCCGCATACTTCGGTGCGGTGCCGTGCGTCGCCTCGAAGATTGCCGCCGCGTCGCCGATGTTGGCGCCGGGCGCGAGGCCGAGGCCGCCGACCTGCGCCGCGCACGCGTCGGAGAGATAGTCGCCGTTGAGGTTCGGCGTCGCCAGCACGCTGTACTCCTCGGGACGGAGCAGCACCTGCTGGAACATCGAGTCGGCGATGCGATCGCGGATGACGACCTTGCCCGCGGGCACCGGCGCGCTGCCGAGATCGTCCTCGCGGACGACCTTGTCGCCGAACTCGGCGCGCGCGAGCTCGTAGCCCCAGTCGCGGAACGCGCCCTCGGTGAACTTCATGATGTTGCCCTTGTGCACCAGGGTGACGCTCGGCTTGCCGTGCTGGAGCGCGTAGGCGAGCGCGCGGCGCACGAGCCGCTGCGAGCCGGTGCGCGAGATCGGCTTGATGCCGACGCCGGAATCGGGGCGGATCGTCTTCTTCAGGCGTGCGGCCATGAACTCGATCAGCTCGCGCGCCTCGGCGGTCCCCTCCTTGAACTCGATGCCCGCGTAGACGTCCTCGGTGTTCTCGCGGAAGATGACGACGTCGAGCTTCTGCGGCTCCTTCACCGGGCTCGGCACGCCCTGGAACCAGCGCACCGGACGGACGCAGGCGTAGAGGTCGTGCACCTGGCGCAGCGTGACGTTAATGCTGCGGATGCCGCCGCCGACCGGCGTCGTGAGCGGACCCTTGATCGCGATCTTGAACTCGCGGATGACGTCGTTCGTCTCGTCGGGCAGCCACGCGTCCTGGCCGTAGACCTGCGTTGCCTTCTCGCCGGCGTAGATCTCCATCCAGACGATGCGGCGCTTGCCTCCGTATGCCTTGGCGACGGCGGCGTCGAAGACGATCTGCGAGGCGCGCCAGATGTCGGGGCCGGTGCCGTCACCTTCAATGAAGGGAATGATCGGGGTGTCGGGGACCTGCCAGCCGCCGGCGGGCCCGATGGTGATACGCGCGCCGTCGCGCGGGATCTGGACGTGCCGATAGGTGCTCATGTGATGGGCGTCGCGGTTGGAGCGAAGGCGCGGCGGACACTAACGAATGACCTATGGACTGTCAACGCGCTTCCACTGTCCTGGCCGGTACTTGGGCGGTCTTGCCGCGCCGGGTCACGGACCGTATAAGCCGCGCATGCGCTTCGTGCTCGCTCTCGCGCTGCTCCTCCCGCTGGGGCTCGCCGTCGCCGGCTGCGGCGGCGACAACCTGGCGCTATGCAACGGGTGCTCGACACCGACCCCCACGCCGACCGTCACACCGTCGGATCAGCCCACGCCCACGGTGACGCCGACGCCCTGATCGCGCCCGCTCGCGGACCGCGCCTTCGAGCATGTCCGTCACCGTCCGACCGCTGCACGAGTCCGACCTCGCGGAGGCCGACCGTATCTTCCGCCTCGCCTTCGGGACGTTCATCGGCCTGCCGAATCCGATGGACTTCGCGGGCGACTCCGATTGGGTGGCGTCGCGCTGGCGCGCCGACCCCGACGCCGCGTTCGCCGCCGAGGTCGACGGCCGCTTCGCCGGCTCGAATCTGGTGACCAACTGGGGCGGCATCGGCTTCTTCGGCCCGCTGACGGTGCACCCCGATTTCTGGAACCAGGGCGTCGCGCACCGCCTGCTCGAGCCGACCGTCGCCTGCTTCGAGCGTTGGCACACGCGCCATGCCGGCCTCTTCACCTTCGCGCAGAGCGCGAGGCACGTGTGGCTGTATCAGCGCTTCGGCTTCTACCCGCGCTTCCTGATCGCCGTCATGGAGCGCACCCCGCCGGCGACGACGCCGGCCGCCGTCTGCACGCGGCTCTCGGCGAGCACGACGAGCGAGCGCGAGGCGCTGCTCGCCGAGTGCCGGGTCCTGACCAACGACGTCTTCGAGGGTCTCGACGTCACGCAGGAGATCCGCTCGGTCGCGACGCAGCGTCTCGGTGAGACGCTGCTCGTCCGCGACGGCTCGCGTCTCGACGGCGTCGCCGTCTGCCACGTCGGCGCCGGCAGCGAGGGAGGCAGCGGCGTCTGCTACGTGAAGTTCGCCGCCTCCCGCGGCGGCAGCGGTGCCGGCGACCGCTTCGAGCGCCTGCTCGATGCCATCGAGAGCTACGCGGCGTCGCGCGGCGCGCGCGTCAGCGCCGGCGTGAACCTCGGCCGCGAGGACGCGTACCGCCGGCTCATCGCCCGCGGCTACCGCACGGCGATCCAGGCCGTCTCGATGCACCGCCCCAACGTCGCGGCGACCGATCGTCCGGACGTCTACGTCCTCGACGACTGGCGCTGAGCGCCCCGGCTAGCGATCCATGCTGGCCCGGACGTCCATCAGTACCTGATCGAAGGCGTCGACGCGGATGAAGCCGAGACGCGGGTACTCCAGGTCGAGGATGACCCAGACGGTCAGCGCGGTGACGAGCGCGAACGTGATCGAGTGGGACCACTTGCGGCGCCTGCCGGGCTCGAGGCTGTAGCCGGCGAGGAACGCGCAGGCGATTGCCACGCCATAGAGCATCCCGAAGAGGACCACGGGCGGGTGCATCATGATCGCCGCCGTCCGCGTGGTCACGATGTCGAACATCGCGTTCAGCGCCGGCAGGAGCAAGATGGCGCACGGCTGCGGACCGGCGGCCTGACAGCCGGCCATCGCCTGCGACCACATCCGCCCCTGGAGCGCCTCCACCTCCGCCAGCTTCGCCCGCGCGCCCTCGATCGTCGGCTGCCGATAGGCGGCGAGCCGCGTATCGACGTACGTGCGGAAGAGGTCGCGCAACGGCGCGCGCGCCTCCGCGGGCACCAGGTCGGTCCGCAGGTACGCCGTACCGATGTCGTTGGCCTCGTCGACGATCAGTTGGCGTCGTCCGTCGAAGCGCGTCGCGGCGCCGGAGAACGTGAACGCTACCAGCAGACCCAGCAGTGCGAACACTGCCCCTTCGACCGGTCCGGTGCCGCTGTGCGCCCCGTTGGGATCGAGCCGCTCCGAGCGTCTGCCGAGCCGATGGCCACACTCCAACGCGAGGAGCATGCCCGCGAAGAGCGCGACGACCAGCGTCAGCGTGAATGACGTGTTGCCCACGGCGGGTCGCGCCTATACCAGAAGGTGTCGCCGGGCGCACGAGGCGCGCGGCTCAGTGCCCGCCGCTGCTGCTCGGCGTCTTCTGCACGATGATGCGCTTCGCCTGCGCGGCGACCGTCGCGGAGACGTTCTTGCTCTTGGCGAGGCCGCGGATGTCGCGCTCGTAGAGGCCCGAAAGGAAGCGCAGCGCGATCGTGAGCGGCGTCTTGGGATTGGTCACGAGCGCGTAGCGCACCTGATAGTTCTTGATCCAGTTACGGTTGTCGGCGATGAGGCGCAGGATCTCGTCGTCGGCGGAGCGGTTCTTGGCGATGGCGATGACCTCATCGTCGCCGACGCGGGGGTTCTGCAGCACGAAGCGGCGGATCAGCTTGTTCGAGTCGCGCAGGAGGAGCATGCGCGACTCGCGGTTGCCGTGCAGCGCAAGCTTGATGCGCTCGGCGACGGTCATCGCACCGACCCGCTGCAACAGCGACTTCTCGACGACGCGGCCCTCCACCTCCTCGACGAGCCCGGCCGGCACGACGATGCCGTCGGTTCCCGCGAGCACCTGCTCGGCGATCGCCTCCTCGTCGTCCGCCATCGTCCGGACCGCTACTCCTGCGGCGTGCCGACGCCGCGCGCCGCGCGCACGTCCTTGATGACGCGGTCGGCGAGGTGCGGCGGCACCTCCTCGTAGTGCGAGAAGCCCATGTGGAAGTCGCCGCGGCCGCTCGTCATGGCGCGCAGGTCGGGGCCGTACTTCAGCACCTCGGCCATCGGCACCTGGGCGCGGATGACCTGGTTCGGCGGCTTGGGATCGACGCCGAGCACCTTGCCGCGCCGGCTGTTGAGGTCACCGATGACGTCGCCCATGGCGTCGTCGGGTACGGTGATCTCGAGGTGCATGATCGGCTCGAGCAGTATCGGCTTCGCCTGCTCGAGGGCGGCCTTGAAGCCCATCGAGGCGGCGATCTTGAACGCCATCTCGGACGAGTCGACGGTGTGGTACGAGCCGTCGAAGAGGCGCACGCGGAAGTCGACGACCGGCGAGCCGGTCAGGATGCCACGGCCCATCGCCTCACGGATACCCTTCTCCACCGCCGGGATGAAGTTGCGGGGGATCGAGCCGCCCACGATCTCGTCGACGAACTCGAAGCCGCCGCCGCGCGGCAGCGGCTCGAGCTTGATCCAGGCGTCGCCGAACTGGCCGCGGCCGCCCGATTGCTTCTTGTACTTGCCCTGCACCTCGGCGCGCCCCTTGATCGTCTCGCGGTACGGCACCTTCGGCGCTTTCAGCTCGACCTCGACGCCGTACTTGCGCTTCAGCCGCTCGACCGCCACCTCGACGTGGAGCTGGCCCGAGCCCGAGACGATGATCTCGCGGCTCTCGACGTCGCGCTCGATGTGCAGCGCCGGGTCCTCCTCCATCATCTTGTGGAGCGCCTGCGTTGCCTTCTCCTCGTCGGCCTTGCTCTTCGGCTGCACCGCGAAGGAGATCGTGGGGTCGAAGGTCGGCAACTTCGGCAGCAGGACCGGCGCCTTCTCGTCGGTGAGGGTGTCGCCGGTGGCCGTGTCCTTGAGCTTGGCGACGGCGCAGATCTCGCCGGCGACGGCGGCCGCGATCGGCGACTGCTTCTTGCCCTCGAGACGCAGGAGCTGGCCGAAGCGCTCCTTCACGTCGCGGCTGCTGTTCAGGACCGCCGTGTCGCTCGTCGCCTTGCCGGAGCACACGCGCATGACCGAGAGCTTCCCGGCAAACGGGTCCATCATGGTCTTGAAGACGAGCGCCGAGAACGGCGCGCCCGGATCGCACGGACGCTCGACCGCCGCGCCGCTCTTGGCGTCGATCGCCTCCACCGCCGGCAGCTCCGCGGGCGACGCCGTCAGCTCGACGACCGCGTCGAGCAGCGCCGCAACGCCGATGCCCTTCTGCGCCGCGCCGACCCACAGCGGCAGGAACTTGCGTCCGAGCACCGCGAGGCGCAACCCGTGGCGAATCTCCTCCTCCGAGAGCTCGCCGCTCTCGAGGTAGTGCTCGAGAAGCCCGTCGTCCGACTCGGCGACCGCCTCGAGCAGGCGATCGCGGTATTCCGCGGCCTCGGCCGCGACGTCGTCGGGGACCGGCCCCTCCTTTGGCGGCGCGAAGTCGGCCGCGAAGGTATACGCTTTCATCGTGATCAGATCGACGTAGCCGTTGAAGGACGCGACGCTGCCGATCGGCAGGGTCACGGGGATCACCTTGGTGCCGAGCGCCCTGGCGACCGGCGCCGTCGCGGTGGTGAGGTCGGTCTCCTCGCGGTCGAGGCGGCTCATGAAGCCGAGTACCGGGATGCCGAGCTCGCCGCACCAGTTCCAGGCGCGCTCCAGCTCGACCTTCACCTCGCCGTGCGGCGAGAGCACCAGTACGGCGCCCGTCATCGCAGCCAATGCGGCGCGGGTCTCCGCCTGGAACACGGAGTAGCCGGGCGTGTCGGCGAGCGTGATCTCCTGCTTCTTCCAGCTGCAGTGATGGAGCGACGTGGTGATCGTCGTCTTGCGGCGGATCTCCTCGGGCTCGGTGTCGAAGAGCGAGCTGCCGTCGTCGACCTTGCCGAGACGGTTGGTCGCGCCCGCGGCCAGCACGAGCGCATCGGCGAGCAGGGTCTTGCCGACGCCGCCCTGACCGACAATGCCGATGTTGCGGATCCGTCCGACCTCTTCGGCAGCCATGCCGTCCTCCGTCTATTGGTTGCGTCGATAGATGAGCCGGAGGCCGTCGAGCGTGAGGAACTCGTCGACCGCCTCGATGGTGCGGGACTCGGGGGCGAGCAGGCCGCCGAAGCCGCCGGTGGCGATGACGCGCGCGCCGGCCCCGATCTCGCCGCGGATGCGGTCGACCAGGCCGTCGACCAGGGCGACGTAGCCGTAGATCGCGCCCGCCTGGATCGCGTGCACGGTGGTCTTGCCGACCACCTTCGGCGGCTTCACCAGCTCGACCTTCGGCAGCTTCGCGGTCTTGGCGCAGAGCGCGTCGAGCGCGATCCCGAGCCCCGGCGTGATCACGCCGCCCAGGTACTCGCCGCGCTTCGAGACGCAGTCGAAGGTGGTCGCGGTGCCGAAGTCGACGACGATGCACGCCTCCTGGTAGCGCTCGAAAGCGGCCACCGAGTTGACGATGCGGTCGGCACCGACCTCCTTCGGGTTGTCGTAGAGGATCGGCATGCCGGTCTTGATGCCCGGCCCGACGTGCATCGGCTCGTGGCCGAAGTACGTACGCGCCAGCTCGTCGATGGTGCTGTTCATCGGGGGCACGACGCTCGCGACGATGACGCCGCCGATCTCCGAGACCGAGGCGCCCGCCGCGCCAAACAGCCCGAGGAGCAGGACGCCGTACTCGTCGGCGGTCCGGTCGTGCTCGGTACGGACGCGCCAGTTCCGGACGAGCCGGTCGCCGTCGTACACGCCGATCTTGGTGTGCGTGTTGCTGACGTCGACCGCGAGGAGATACTTGCTCATCGCGCCCCCCCGCTGCGCCGCGGCGACGCCGCGCGCGCCTTGCCGTAGCCGCCGACCACGCTCACGTCGCCAGCGACGATCGGCGTGCGGCGTCCGTCGGCGCCGATCAGGACGAGGCGCCCGCTCGCGTCGAGGCCCTCGACGCGGCCGGTCGTGTGATGGCCAGCGCAGTCGACCGTGACCTCGCGGCCGGAGAGACAGGAGTAGCGGTTCCACTCCGCGATCAAGGCTCCGAACCCTTCCTGGAGGAGCCGATCATAGACGGCCTCGAGCGCGTCGCAAAGCGCCGCGGTGAACGCCACCCGGTCGACCTTCTGCCCGGTCGCGAGGCGCACCGAGGTCGCGATGGGCCGCAGCTCGGGCGCGAAGGCGCGGGTGCCGGCGTTCAGGTTCACCCCGATGCCGAGGACGACCGCGCGGACGCGATCGAGCTCGGCGTCCATCTCGGTGAGGATGCCCGCGACCTTGCGCCCATCGAGCAGGCAGTCGTTCGGCCATTTGATGGCGATCCGTTCCGGTGCCAGCGGCTCGAGCGTCCGCGCGACGGCGAGCGCGGCCGCGAGCGAAAGCTGCGGTGCGTCGGCGGGCGGCAGCGTCGGCCGCAGGATCCAGCTGCCGTAGAGGCTGACGAACCCCGGCGACGTCCACGAGCGTCCGAGCCGGCCGCGGCCATGCGTCTGGCGCTCAGCGACGACGAGCGTGCCCTCCGGAGCGCCCTCCCGTGCGAGGCGCATCGCCTGGACGTTGGTCGAGTCCGTCTCCTCGAAGTACACGACGCGCCGCCCGAGGCGGCGCGCACCGAGGCGCGCCACGATCTCGTCGGGCAGGAGCCGGTCGGGGACGCCGGCGAGCCGGTAGCCCCGCGCGTGCTCGGCCTCGATGCGGTAGCCGCGGGCGCGCAGCTGCTCGACGTGCTTCCAGATCGCGGCGCGCGAGATCCCGAGGGTCTCCGACAGGCGCTCGCCCGAGACGACGGGCTCGCGCCGCAGGCAGACGAGCAGGCTCGCGGCCGGATCGGCGGTGCTCACGTACGCGCCTCGATGCAGAGGTGCAGGGCCATGGCCGGGGCCGAGTGGGTGAGCGCACCGATCGAGATGCGGTCGGCGCCGCTCGCCGCATAGGCGGCGACGTTGGCGAGGGTGATCCCGCCCGAGAGCTCGACCGGCACCCGCCCGGCGATGAGCGCGATGAGCGCCCGCGCCTCGTCCGGGGTGTGGTTGTCGAGCAGGAGCGCGTCGGCGCCGGCAGCGAGCGCCGCCTCGACCTCGCTCCGGCCGCGGCACTCGACCTGCACCCGCAGCCCGGATGGCGCGTCCGCGCGGACCCGTGCCACCACGGCCGCCGTGCCGCCGCCGAGCGCGACGTGCGTGTTCTTCACCAGGATGCCGTCGTCCAGGCCGAAGCGATTGTTCACCCCGCCGCCGGCGTGCACCGCGTGCTTCTCGAGCAGGCGGAGGCCGGGCAGCGTCTTGCGCGTATCGACGATCGCCGCGCGCGTGTCCTTCACCGCCTCGACGAAGCGGCGAGTCAGGCTGGCGACGCCGCAGCAGTGCTGCAGCAGGTTCAGCAGGACGCGCTCTCCGCCGAGGATCGGCGCGGCGCGCCCGCGCACGCGCACCAGAGGCGCACCTCGCCCGACCGCCGCGCCCTCGTCCTCCAGTTGCTCGACGACGAGTGTCGGATCGACGCGGCCCCACACGAGCGGCGCCAGGAAGAGGCCTGCGACGACGCACGGCTCCTGCGCCTCGACGGTCGCCGTCGCCTCGAGCCCGGCGGGAAGCGCCGCGCGCGTCGTGACGTCGCCGCGGCCGACGTCCTCCTCGAGCGCCGTCGCGATCAGCCGGCGAACGGACGGATGCCGCGCCAGATCGAGAGCGGCTCGCTCCGAGAGGGCCGGCTGCGGCACGTCGTCACGCGCCCGCGGCGCGCGCCTCCTCGAGCGTTCTCAGGCTGCGCTCGAGCGCCGCCTTCTTGCTCGCGAACGTCGCGGCCTTCTGCTCCTGCTCCTCCACGACCTCGGCTGGCGCACGCTCGCGGAAGGACGGATTGTCGAGCTTGCGCGCCACGCCGGCGAGCTCGCCCGCGACCTTGCCGATCTCCTTGGTGAGCCGGCGGATCTCCTCGTCGACGTCGACGAGCCCCGCGAGCGGCACGAACACCTGCACGCCGTCGACGAGTGCCGTCGCCGCACCGCGCACGCTCTCGCCCGGCGCGAGCCAGCGCAGGCCGCCGATGCGGGCGAGCGTGTGCAGCATCGGCTGGTCGATCTCGAGATCGCGGCGTGCCGCCGGATCCTCGACCGCGAGCGCGGCATCGAGCGCACGGCCCGGCGGCAGGTTCATCTCGGCGCGGATGTTGCGCACGGCGCGCACCACGCCGATGACACGACCGACGCGCGCCTCCACCATCCCGGTATCCTCGGCCCACGGCATGCGTGCCGGCGGATACGGCGCGGTTACGATCGACGCGCCGCGCGCGGCGCGCGGCAGCGCCTGCCAGATCTCCTCGCTGATGAAGGGCGCGAAGGGATGCAGCATGCGCATCAGGCACTCGAGCACGCCGACCAGCGTGCGGCGCGTCGCCTCGGCCGTGTCGCCGCCGGCAGCGAACGCGATCTTGGCCATCTCGATGTACCAGTCGCAGAACTCGTGCCAGGCGAACTCGTAGAGGCGGCTTGCGGCGTCGTTGAAGCGGTATTGCGCCAGCGCCTCGTCGATCGCGGCCCCGGCGTCGGCGAGGCGCGCCAGGATCCACTGATCGGCGATGCCGAGCCCGGCGTACGCCTGCGCGGTGAGCTCCTCCACCGGCCGCACCGGCTCCGCGGGCCGATCCTCGAGCTGCATCAGCACGAAGCGCGCCGCGTTCCAAATCTTGTTCATGAAGTTGCGGTAGCCCTCGATGCGGTCCTCGGCGAGCTTGATGTCCCGCCCCATCGCGGCAAAGGCGACGAGCGCGAAGCGGAAGGCGTCGGTGCCGTAGGTGTCCATGACGACCAGCGGGTCGACGACGTTCCCCTTCGACTTGCTCATCTTCTGGCCGTGCTGATCGCGTACCAGCGCGTGGATGTAGACCTCGCGGAACGGCACGTCGCCCATGAACTTGAGGCCCATCATCATCATGCGCGCGACCCAGAAGAAGATGATGTCGAAGCCGGTGACGAGGACCGACGTCGGGTACCAGCGCCGCAGCGCCGCCGTGTCCTCGGGCCAGCCGAGCGTCGAGAAGGGCCAGAGGCCGGAGGAGAACCAGGTGTCGAGCACGTCTGGGTCCTGGCGCAGCGTGCCACCGCACGAGCAGGTCGTCGGCTCCTCACGCGCGACGATCGTCGTGCTGCAGGCGTCGCAGTACCAGGCGGGGATGCGGTGTCCCCACCAGAGCTGGCGTGAGATGCACCAGTCGTGGATGTTCTCCATCCAGCTGAAGTACGTCTTCTCCCAGTGCGCCGGGACGAAGCGCGTCCGCCCATCGCGCACCGCGGCGATCGCCGGCTCGGCGAGCGGCGCGATCTTCACGAACCACTGCAGCGACAGGTACGGCTCGACCGGCGTCTGACAGCGATAGCAGCGGCCGAGCGCGAGCTTGTGTGGCTCCGTCCGGACGAGCACGCCGTCGCGCTCGAAATCGGCGACGAGCCGCTTGCGCGCCTCGTAGCGGTCGAGGCCGGCGTACGGGCCCGCCTCTGCGGTCATCACCGCGCCCTCGTCCATGACCGAGATCGCCGGGAGGCCGTGCCGCCGGCCTAGGGCGAAGTCGTTGAAGTCGTGCGCCGGGGTGATCTTCACCGCGCCCGAGCCGAATTCGCGATCGACGTAGTCGTCGGCCACGATCGGGATCTCGCGCCCGATGGCGGGGAGCCGCACGGTCTTGCCGACCAGGCCGCAGTAGCGCGCATCCTCGGGATGGACGGCGACCGCCGTGTCGCCGAGCATCGTCTCGGGCCGCGTCGTCGCGACCTCGATCGCGCCGCTGCCGTCGGCCAGCGGATAGCGCAGGTGGTACAGGTGGCCGTCCGTGTCGGCGTGCTCCACCTCAAGGTCGGAGAGCGCCGTCCGGCAGCGCGGGCACCAGTTGATGAGGTAGCGGTCGCGGTAGATGAGCCCTTCCTCGTAGAGGCGGACGAACACCTCGCGAACGGCGCGCGACAGCCCCTCGTCCATCGTGAAGCGCTCGCGCGACCAGTCGCAGGACACGCCGAGGCGCTTGAGCTGCATGATGATCGTGCCGCCCGAGCTGTCACGCCAGCGCCACACCCGGTCGACGAACGCCTCGCGGCCGAGCGCCTGCCGGTTGGTGCCCTCCGCCTGGAGCTGGCGTTCGACGACGTTCTGCGTCGCGATGCCGGCGTGATCGGTGCCGGGCACCCAGAGCGCGTTGCAGCCCGACATGCGCTTCCAGCGGCACAGCACGTCCTGCAACGTGTTGTTGAGGGCGTGGCCCATGTGCAGCGACCCCGTGATGTTCGGGGGCGGGATGACCATGGAGAACGCCGGGCGCGGGTCGTCAGGGTCGGCGCGAAAGAGGTCTCGCTGCAGCCACTCGTCGTACCACCGACGCTCGACTCGATGCGGATCGTACACCTTGTCGAGTGGCATCGTCGGGTCGGGCTACCACGCGACCTGGGGACTGTCAATTTCCTCAAGTGACGCGGGAGCTTATTGCGCT
>DASXLI010000096.1:0-55240 GCA_036496285.1 Binatia bacterium | reverse complement strand
GACGCGGGCGGCGGCCGGGCTCGATCCGATTGCGGCACGCGCCCTCCGCCTGGACGTCGCGCGCCGCGTGCGTGCTGTCGACCCGGCACTGGCGGCGCGGCTTGCCCGCGAGGCATTGGCCGACGACCATCCGCCCGGCCTCGGCGACGCGGACGCGGCCGTGGCGCTGCTCCTCGTCGCGGAGGCGTCGGAGGCGAGCGGTGACGACGCGGGTGCGCTCGCGGCCTACAGCTCGCTCACCGCGCGCTACCCGACACAGCCCGCGGCCAACGGCGCGGCCTACCGGCTCGCACGGCTCACGGCCGGCGCGCAAGGCGGGGCAGCGGCGCGCGCGGCGTACGGTGAGACCACGCACAGCAAGGATCCTCTGGAGCGCCGCATGGGAGCGGCCGCCGAGGCCTACGAGGCGGTCGTGAAGCCGTTCGAGAACCGGGAGGCACCGTGACGGTCGAGGAAGCGCAAGCCGCGCACGCTCCGAGCGAGCAGCAGCTCGCCGAGCTGCACGCGGCCTTTCGCGTGTTCACCCAGGCGACGGCGAGCCTGGAGGGACAGTACCGCGCGCTGCAGGAGCACGCCGACGCGCTCCGCCACGAGCTGGAGGAGAAGAAGCGGGCGCTGGACGCGAGCATCGAGCGCCAGCGCTGCCTCGAGACGCAGGCGCTCCGCCACGGCCGCCTCGCCGCGATGGGCGAGATGGCGGCGACGCTGGCGCACGAGGTGCGCAACCCGCTCGGCGCGATGGAGCTCTGCATCAAGCTCCTCGCCGACGAGGTGCGATCCCAGCCTTCGGCGGCCCGCTTGGCCGATCAGGTGGCGAGCGGCATTGCCGACCTGAACCATCTGGTCAGCAACATCCTCGACTACACCCGCCTACCGGAGCCGCGTCTCGCCCGGACGGCGATCGGCGGACTGCTCGACGAGGTCGTGGTGGCGGCGGCGCCCGCGCTCGGGCCGCGTGTGCGCATCGAGCGCCGCGCCGCGGCCGACGTCGTTTGGCCGGTCGACCGCGGCCTGCTCATGCAGGCGCTACTCAACCTGGTGCGGAACGCCGGCGAGGCGATGAGCGGCGCCGGCACGCTGACGCTGGCGCTCGAGCCGGCGGGGCGGTGGCTGCGGATCGTCGTCGCCGACGACGGACCGGGCATCCCGGCGGCGAACGTCGAGACGGTCTTTGCACCGTTCTTCACCACCAAGGAGCGCGGCACCGGGCTCGGCCTCGCGGTCGCGCGCGCGGCAGTCGCGGCCCACGGCGGCACGCTCGCGCTCCGGCCCGGCGACGGCGGCGCGACGTTCGTGCTGAGCCTGCCGCAGACGCCCGGCACCGTGGGCTGATCGGAAATCGAGGAGGATACGATGGAGCGAACCGAAAGCGTCCTGGTGGTCGACGACGAGACCGGCATGCGTGTCGGCTTGACCGAGACGCTCGAGCGCAGCGGATACGCCGTGACGGCCGTCGAGAGCGGTCCGGCCGCGCTCGCTGCCATGGAGCGCGAGGCCTTCGCGCTCGTGCTGTCCGACATGCGCATGCCCGCCATGGGCGGCGCGGAGCTGCTCACGACCCTGCAGAGCCGCTATCCGCGGGTGCCGGTCGTGATGATGACCGCCTACGGGACGATCGAGGACGCCGTCGCGGCGATGAAGGCCGGTGCGCGCGACTTCCTGAGCAAGCCGTTCTCGCCGCACGACCTCGTGCATCTGGTGCGCGGCATCCTGCGTGACGTCGGGGAGCGACGCGACGCGACGCCGCCGGCTCGCGCGGCCGAGCACCGGCGCCTCGTCACCCGCTCGCCGCTCGTGCAGCGCGTCCTCGCGATCGCCGAGGGCGTGGCGGGCAGCCGCGCCCCAGTGCTGATCCAGGGTGAGAGCGGCACGGGCAAGGAGCTCCTGGCCCGGCACGTCCACGCCAGCGGGCCGCGCCGGACGCAGCCCTTCGTCGCGGTGAACTGCGCGGCGCTGCCGCGCGAGCTGCTCGAGAGCGAGCTCTTCGGGCACGAGCGCGGCGCCTTCACCGGCGCGATCGCGCGCAAGCTCGGCAAGTTCGAGATGGCGAGCGGGGGGACCATCCTGCTCGACGAGATCAGCGAGCTCGAGCCGCCGCTGCAGGCGAAGCTCCTGCGGGTGCTGCAGGAGCACGAGGTCGATCGCGTCGGCGGCACCCGGCCCGTCGCGATCGACGCCCGCGTCATCGCGACGACCAACCAGGCGCTCGGGCCGCTCGTCGCCTCGGGCGCGTTCCGCCGCGACCTCTACTATCGCCTCCACGTCATCCCGCTCACGCTGCCGCCGCTGCGGGAGCGCGGTGAGGACATCGACCACCTGATCGACCACTTCTGCGCCCGCTTCGGCAGCGCCTGCCAGCTCGTCGTCGAGCCCGCGGCGCGCGCCTATCTGCGGCGTCATCCGTGGCCGGGCAACGTGCGGGAGCTCGAGCACGTGTTGGAGCGCGCGGCGCTGCTCGCGGCCGGGCCAACGATCACGCTCGCCGACGTTGCCGTCGAGGACGGGCTGGCGGCGCAGGTCGCGTGGGGCGCGGCGCCTCCGTCGCCCGACGGAGCCGAGGCGGAGACACTGCCGACGGGCGCGTCACTCGCGGGGCTCACCGTCCACGAGATCGAGCGCCGCCTCATCATGGACACGCTCGAGCGCACCCGGAACAACCGCAGCAACGCCGCCAAGATGCTCGGCATCAGCGTCCGCACCTTGCGGAACAAACTTGCCGAGTATCGTGGCACCGGCCCAGGCAGAGACGAGCAATGACGGGCCGGCCAGCAATCTGGCGCCGGCAAAAATTGCCGTCAGCTTCTTGACCGGCCGGCGACTCGGCGGCGCGGGGCCGACGGATTGGCGAGACGGATCGCGGGCTTTGGCGGCGTCGTAGGAACGACGGGGTGGGGGCGGCATGGAACGCCGCTTGCTCCCATCGAGCACGGTCGAGAGAGGAGGTCGTCGCAACGATGCAGATATTCGGACAAAAGCTGGAGGGGCTCGGCCGAGCGCTCGATCTCTACCAGCAACGCCACCGGGTGATCACGGAGAACATTGCGAACGCCGATACGCCCGGCTTCCGCGCGCGCGACCTCGACTTCCGCCAGCAGCTCGCCAGCGCGCTCGATGAGGGCAACACCTCCGAGATGCCGGAGATCGAGCCGGCGGTCGACAAGCAGGCGACGATCAAGGCCGACGGCAACTCCGTCGATCTCGACACCGAGATGGCGCGCATGTCCGTGAACGCCGAGAAGATGCTCGCCCTGGCCCAGATCCTCGGGCGCAAGTTCGCCAGCTTGCGCGCCGTGATCACCGACGGTCGCTCCTGATGGATGCCACCGCCGCCTACGCCATCAGCGCGAGCGGGCTCCGTGCGCAGCGGTTGCGCATGGACGTCATCGCCGCGAACCTGGCCAACGCCCAGAGCACGCGCACCCCGACGGGCGGGCCGTATCGCCGCCACGAGGTCGTCTTCGAGGCCGCGCCGGGCGGCGGTACGTTCGACGACGCTCTCAACGCGTCGAACCCCGGAGTCCGGGTGGCGCGCATCGTCGAGGACCAGAATCCCCCGCAGCTCGTCTTCCAGCCCGGCCATCCCGACGCCGATGCCCGGGGCTACGTCGCCATGCCGAACGTCAACGTGGTCACCGAGATGGTGGACATGATGTCCGCGACCCGCGCCTACGAGGCCAACGTGGCCGCCCTGAATGCCACCAAGCGCCTGCTCGAGGCGGCGCTGGAGATCGGACGGTCCTGAGCATGGACATCAAAGACATCACCCGCATGCCCGAGGTCGCGGGCCTCCGGCCGCCGGAGACGCTCTCGATCGAGAAGGAGAAGGCGGCGCATCCGTTCGCGGACGTGCTGAAGAGCTCGCTCGACGAGGTGAACAAGCTGCAGGTGAAGGCCGACGCGGCGGCGAACTCGCTCGCGACCGGCGACCAGACGAGCGTGCAGGACACGATGATCGCGATGGAGCAGGCCGACCTGTCGTTCCGCTTCATGATGCAGGTGCGGAACAAGATCGTCGACGCCTATCAGGAAATCATGCGGATGCAGGTCTGAGGACTGATCGATGAACCGACTCCGCGCCCTGGCGCTGCAGATTCGTGACTTCTTCCTGGCGCTGCCGCCGGCGCGGCGGTTGACCTTCCTCGCGCTCACGGTCGGCGTGATCTGCGGTACCGGGCTCCTCGCCGTGTGGGTCGAGCGCCCGCAGTACCGGGTGCTCTTCTCGAACCTCTCGGGGCCCGACGGCGCGGCCGTCGTCGACTATCTCAAGAGCGAGAAGATCCTGTATCGCGTGGGCGAGGGTGGCACGACGATCGAGGTGGACGCTGCACGCGTCTACGAGACCCGTCTGGCGCTCGCTGGCCGCGGCATCCCGCAGGGCGGCGGCGTCGGCTTCGAGATCTTCGACAAGCAGACGCTCGGCATGACGGACTTCGTGCAGCGTCTGAACTATCAGCGCGCCCTCCAGGGCGAGCTCGCGCGCACGATCGGCGAGCTGGCGGCGGTCGAGGGCGCGCGCGTGCACCTGGCGCTGCCCGAGCGCTCGCTGTTCGTCGCCGAGGAGCGGCGCCCGTCCGCGTCGGTGGTGGTGAAGCTCCGTCCGGGGCGGGTGCTCGCCAACGAGCAGATTGCCGGCATCGTCCATCTCGTCGCCGCGAGCGTCGAGGGGCTGAAGCCCGCCGACGTGACCGTCGTCGACATCAACGGCCAGGTGCTCACGCACGACGCCGACGAGGCCGGCAACGGACGAACGGCCGGCCAGGGCATCCTCGCGTTCCAGCGCGAGCTCGAGCAGAACTACGTGGAGCGCATCGAGAGCATGCTCGCGCGGGTCCTCGGCCCCGGCCACGCGCTGGCGCGGGTCACGGCGACGCTCGACCTCGCCCAGGTGGAGAAGACCGAGGAGAGCTTCGATCCCGACCGGGTGGCCGTCCGGAACGAAAAGCGCTCGCACGAGAACAACGTCCAGGGCAGCGCCGTCACTGCCGGGCCGAGCGTGAGCGGCACGCTCACCAACGAGCCCGCGACGGCACCGCCCGCGAACGGCGCCGAGGCGCCACACTCGGAGCGCGAGGACTCGTCGCTCAACTACGAGATCAGCAAGGTGACGAGCCGGCGCATCGAGCAGTCTGGCGGCATCCGCAAGCTCTCGGTCGCGGTGCTGCTCGACGGCACCTATCGGGGCGAGGGCGAGGCGCGCACGTTCGTGCCGCGGCCCTCGGAGGAGGTCGACCGCTACCGCGAGCTGATCAAGCGGGCCGTCGGCTTCAACGACGATCGGGGCGATCAGATCGAGGTGGCGAGCGAGGCGTTCCAGGCTCCCGCGGCGCAGGAGGCGCCCGAGTCGCCCGGCGTCCTCGGGCGTATCGGCGCCTGGTCGGAGACGCTCTGGCGCGCCGCCGGCCTCGTCGCGGTGCTGCTGATCGCACTCCTCGTCGTCCGGCCGTTCCTGCTCGCGATGGCGAGCCGGGCGCCGGTCGCGGCGCCTGAGAGCGGCGCGGTGTCGCGGCGCGCGCTGCCGCAGCCGCTGGTCACCGAGGCGGCGGGCGGGGGTGCGAATCCCTTCCTGGAGCTGGCACGGCGCAATCCGGAGCAAACGGCGCAGGTCATTCGGCAATGGGTCGCGGGAGCGGAGTAGCCGACGCTGCGGAGCTCACCGGCGTCGACAAGGCAGCGATGCTGCTGCTGTCGCTCGGGCCGGAGGGAGCGAGCTCCGTCCTGCGTCATCTCGGTGAAACCGAGGTGCTGCAGGTGTCGCAGGCGCTCGCCCGCATGAGCAGCGTGCAGCCGGAGCTGCTGGCCCGGGTCCACGAGGAGTTCCAGGAGCGCATGCGCGACGCCGGGCTGGTCGTCGACGGCAAGCAGTTCGCGCGCACGGTGGTGACGAAGGTGCTCGGCGGCGACGCGGTGCGCGACCAGGCCGGCATCTTCGCTGACGTCGACTCGTCGGCCTTCGGCGGTGCGGCGCTCGCGAACCAGCTCTCGAACGTGCCGGCGGACGGGCTAGCGCGCCTTCTCACCGACGAGCATCCGCAGGTCGCCGCCCTCGTCCTCGCGTGCCTGAGCGCCGCGCAGGCCGGCGAGGTCCTGGCGGGCCTGCCGGAGGCGGTGCAGGGGCAGCTCGTCGAGCGACTGGCGCGCATCCAGTCGGTGCCGCCGAACCTGGTGACCGAGGTCGGTACGTCGCTGCGCCACCAGGTGCAGGCGCTCCTCCGTCCCGCCGGGGCGTCGGTCGGCGGGCCGAAAGCCGTGGCGGAGCTGATGAACGCGGCGGACAAGACGATCGAGGCCCGTATCTTCGAGGAGATCGAGGCGCGCGACCCGGAGCTCGTGAGCACGATCCGCAACCTCATGTTCACCTTCGAGGACTGCATCAAGCTCGACAACCGCAGCCTGCAGACCCTCCTGAAGGAGGTGGCGCGCGAGGATCTGCTGCTGGCGCTCAAGACGGCGAGCCCTGATCTGTCGGCGAAGATCTTCTCGAACGTGTCGAGCCGCGCCGCGCAGATCCTGCGCGAGGACATGTCGTCGGCCGGCCCGGTCAAGCTGAAGGACGTCGAGGCCGCGCAGCTCAAGATCATCGGCGTGCTGCGCGAGCTCGAGGCCGAGGGCAAGATCGTGGTCGCGGGCGGGAGCAAGGACGATGTCCTCGTATGAGCCCAGCCGGCGCGGCGACGGGCCGGTAGACTTCGCACCGCTCTCCGGGACGCGGGTCACCGGCACGATCCGCGCCGGCAGCGTCTTCAAGGACTTCGACGGCGGCGCAAGCGCCGAGCCGGCGCCCGCAGCGCCGTCCGCCAACGACGTCGCGCTCACGCAGGCCCGCCAGGCGGGCTACGACGAGGGTGTGGCGGCCGGGCGCGCGGCGCTCGAGGCGGAGCTCGGCGCCGCCGGGGCCGCGCTCACCGCGGCCATCGAGGACGTCGCCCGCTTCCGCGGCGTGCTCACGGCGCGCTATCAGCGCGAGCTGCTCGAGCTGGCACTCGGAGTCGCCCACAAGGTGGTGCAACGCGAGCTGGCGGAGCATCCGGAGCACTGGCTCGGCATGATCCGCGAGGCGGTCCTCGCGACCCTCGACCGCGAGACGATCCGCCTCCGGGTCGGTCCGGTCCTGCATCGCTACCTGGTCGAGCACCTGCCGCGGCTGCGTGTGCTGCTCGAGGAGGTGAAGGAGCTCGACCTGGTCGAGGACGTCGGTCTCGGCGAGACCGGCTGCGTGGTGGAGAGCGCCTACGGTGATCTCGACGTCGGCGTCGACAGCCAGATCAACGCGATCCGGACGGCGCTGACCGGCACCGAGGCATGACGGCCGAGCTCGACTTCCAGGCCCCCGTGCGCCAGCTGCACCGGGTCAACCCCGTCCGGCTGAGCGGACGGGTGACGAACGTCATCGGCCTCGTGATCGAGGGCAACGGCCCGGGCCTGCCGATCGGCGGCGTGTGCCTGATCGAGCGCCGCAGCGGCGGCAGCGTCGCGGCCGAGGTCGTCGGCTTCCGCGAGCGCCGCATCCTCCTCATGCCGCTCGGCGACGTGACCGGAATCGAGCCGGGCAACCGCATCGTGGTGGCGCGCGAGCGCCCGGTGTTCGGCGTCGGCGCCGGGCTCCTCGGGCGCGTCCTCGACGGCCTCGGGAATCCACTCGACGGCGGACCGGCGATCGACGTGGAGCGCGAGATGCCGCTCTACGGCACGCCGATCAATCCGCTGGCGCGAGCCCCGATCCGTGAGCCGCTCGATCTCGGCGTCCGCGCGCTGAACGCGCTCCTCACCTGTGGCACGGGCCAGCGCCTCGGCATCTTCGCCGGCTCGGGCGTCGGCAAGAGCTCGCTCCTCGGCATGATCGCCCGGGCGACGCGCGCCGAGGTGAACGTGATCGCGCTCGTCGGCGAGCGTGGCCGCGAGGTGCGGGAGTTCGTCGAGCGCGACCTCGGGAGCGAGGGCCTGGCGCGCTCCGTCGTGGTCGTCGCGACTTCCGATCAGCCGCCGCTCGTCCGTATCCGCGGCGCCTTCCTGGCGACTGCGATCGCCGAGTACTTCCGCGACGCCGGGCGCGACGTGATCCTGATGATGGACTCGCTCACCCGGCTCGCCATGGCACAGCGCGAGGTCGGGCTCTCGGTCGGCGAGCCGCCCTCGGCGCGCGGCTACACGCCGTCGGTGTTCGCGATGCTGCCGCGGCTGGTCGAGCGCGCCGGCGCCGTCGAGCGCGGCAGCATTACCGGCCTCTATACGGTACTCGTCGAGGGCGACGACATGAACGAGCCCGTCGCGGACACTGCGCGGAGCCTGCTCGACGGCCACATCGTCCTCTCGCGCGCGCTCGCGCACCGCAACCACTACCCGGCGGTCGACGTGCTGAAGAGCATCTCGCGCTTGATGAACGACATCGTGCCGTCGGCGCAGGTGGCGCTCGCGAACCGCCTGCGCGGCTGGCTCGCCACCCATCGCGATGCGGAGGACCTGATCAGCATCGGCGCCTACCGGCCCGGGACGAGTGCGCGCATCGACGAGGCGGTCGGCAAGCTCGACGCGATCCACGCGTTCCTGCGCCAGGGGATCGGCGATCGGGTGTCGCTCGCGGACAGCGTCGCCGCCCTCGGGGCGCTCGCGGGAGGCGTCTGATGGCGGCCTTCCGCCTCGCCCGGGTGCTGCACCTCAGGACGCAGCTCCGCCGCCTGCGTATGCACGAGGCGGAGACCCTCGGGAGCGAGCTCGCCCGGCTGCGCCGGCAAGCGGCCTCCCTGGCGGCACGGCGCGAGGAATGGGCACGCATCGAGGCCGCGACCGCGAGCGACGGTGTCGACGCGACCGTCTTCCAGGTGGGCCGGGCCTACGACGACGCGCTGGCCGACGAGGAACGGGCCTGCGGGCGGGAGCAGGAGAGGGTGACCGCCGCGCTGCTCGCCAAGCGGGCCGAGGTCGAGGCGGAGCGGCGCGAGGAGCGCAAGATCGAGCAGCTCGAACGGTTGCATGACGCGCGCGAGGCCGAGGACGAGGCGCACCGCCTCGCGACGCTTCTCGACGAGCTGGCGCTGCGACGCCACGCGACCCTGAACGGAGGAAGATCATGAAGGCACACACCCACGTCGGCACGGTGCTGCGCGTCGGCCTCGGATTGGTGTTCGCGTGCAAGCTGGGTCTCGTCCTGTGGAGCTCGGGCGGTATCCCGGCGGCGCTCGCGCTCGCGGCCGAGGGGGCGGCCGGGCGTGCTGGCGGGAGCGCTGCGGCCGGTGCCGCCAAGCCGGCCGACGTGAAGCCCGCAGACGCCAAGCCCGGCGTGGCGAAAGCGGCCGACGCCGGCGGCGCGCCCGAGCAGGCGGGCAAGGCGCAGGAGCCGCGCGTCATGATCGAGGCGATCGCGCACCGGCAGGCGGAGCTCGACGCGCGGGAGCGCGAGCTCGCCGCCCGTGAGGAGCACCTCAAGGTCTACGAGCAGGACGTCACGGCGAAGATCGCGAGCCTCGAGGAGATCGAGAAGCGTCTCCAGGTGCGGGCCAAGGCCGCGAGCGCCGCAATCGACTCGGCCGCGGAGTCGCTCGCCAAGGTCTACAGTGCGATGAAGCCGCAGGACGCGGCGCCGATCCTCGAGCGGCTCGACGAGTCGACGGTGCTGACGATCTTCGGCCGCATGAAGGAGAAGCAGATCGGCGAGATCCTGCCGCTGATGACCAAGGAGAAGGCGATCGCCCTCACGCAGGCGCTCGCCGCGAACGCCTCGCGCTGAGCGGCGGCCGTCGGGCCTTCCGCCGCGAACCGGGAGCGGTTACAAGCGTCGGATGCCCGCGCCGGCCACGCACACGATCGAGGCGGTCATCTTCGACCTCGACGGTGTGCTCATCGACTCCGAGCCTCTCTGGCAGGACGCGGAGATCGCGGTCTTCGCGCCGCTCGGCATCACGCTCGACCGCGAGCTCTGCCGGCTCACGATGGGCCTGCGCTCGGACGAGGTCGTCGCCTACTGGCACGCCCGCCGTCCGTGGAAGGGGCCGAGCAAGGCCGAGGTCGATGCCGAGCTGCTGCGGACCGTCGCCGCGCACATCCGCGCCCGGGGCGAGGCGAGGCCCGGCATTGCGGCGGTGCTCGACGTGCTGGCGCCGCGGGTGCCGGTCGCCCTCGCGTCCTCGTCGCCCTACGCGGTGATCGAGGCGGCGCTCGAGCGGCTCGGCCTCTCGCGCGCGTTCTGCTGCGTCTACTCGGCGGAGGAGGAGCCCTACGGCAAGCCGCATCCCGGCGTGTACCTGACGGCCGCCGGCAAGATCGGCGTCGCGCCGATCCATTGCTGCGCCATCGAGGACTCGCCGAACGGCGTGCTCGCCGCGAAGGCCGCGAAGATGGCGTGCATCGCGATCCCGGATCCCGGCGCGGTCGACGACCCGCGCATCCGCATCGCCGACCGGGTCGCGGCGAGCCTCGCGGATCTCGACGCCGAGCTGTGGCGCGGGCTCGGCCTGGTGGAAGAGGGCGCAGCGGCGGTCCGGTCGCGCTCCGGCGCGTAGGCAGAAGCTGCAGGCGGGTGGCGCTTCTTGCCGCCCACGGAAGGCCGTGCGGTCCGGCGACGCAACGCCGACGCCGTGTTGGGCGGTGGCACCGCCCTTGCTCCTCGCGCAGCAGCCATGCCCTCCGTAGGTGCAGCGACCGATGTGAGTGCCGCTCCGCCGCGCGTCGACGCGCCGGCGCCGAGCGAGCCCGCGAGCGGCGACACGCCGACCTTCGCAACCGCCCTCGACGCGGCGCACGGCGAGATCGCCTCGCGCGAAGCTCCGGCCCGACGGGTGGAGGACCGGCCGAGCGACGGCGCGCACGACGATGACGGGCGTGAAGGTCCGGCCCACCGCGACGCCGGGTCGAAGGCGACGAGCTCGAGCCCGGAGACGGGCCCGGAGCGGGCGACGCACGTCCCGACGCGGCACCACAAGGCATCGACGGCCGGCGCGGCGCACGCGTCCGACGGTCACGTCACGCACGCCGTGAAGCCGGACGCGGCGCCCGGCACGGCCGCTCCCAAGACGACGGACGCTCCCAAGGCGACGGACGCTGCGGCGACCCAGACGCCTGACGCAGCAGCGAAGGCTGCCGCGGCTACCGTGGCTGCCGTGAGCGGGGCCGAGGCGCCGGTCGACGGCAAGACGCCTATCAGCCATGCGGTGCAGGGCGCGCCCGATGCTGGCGTCGTCGCGGCGGCCGCCGGCGTTCGTGGCACGGCCGGTGCCGAGCCGGGAACGGCGGTGCAGCCGACCCTCGCGGCAGCGGCGAAGAAGGTCGAGGGGAAGATGATCGCGGCCAGCAACGACGCTGACGCGTCCACCACGAGCGCCACGCGAGACGGTAAGAAATCGGACAAGGCCGCTCGGCCGGCCGACGTCCGGAACGCGCATGCGCAGGACGTCCACGAGCAGGACGCGCACGAGCCGGCCGCCGAAGCGAAGCCGTCGGCGGGCGCGATCGGACAGCCTCGTCACTCCGCACACGACGAAACGCCCGCCGATGGCACGTCGGAGGGGAACGCAAAGGCGCCGGACGAGCAGCACGCTGTATCCGTGCCGCCATCTGCCGCGGCCTCGGCAGACGAGCCCGCGCGAGCGGCCGTGGCCGACGAGCCAACCGTGCGGGAGACGGCGTCACGCGCGGCATCGACGGAGGCGCCGGTCGTGCGTCCGGCGCCGTCGCCGCAGAAGATCGACGCTACCCCGACGAAGGCGCGGAGCGCCTCCACCGCGACCGACGGCGAGGCGGTCGCGACGCCACGTGCGAACGGGCAGGGGGCGACGACGGCAGTCGCGCCGGCAGAACGGCAGGGCGGCGGCCGTCCCGACGTCGACGTCGCGAACGGCAAACGCGCGGCGATCCACCGTCATCCGGGCAGCAGCACGGACGACGCCGCCGACGGCGATGCGTCCCCGACCGCGGTGACCGAGGGCCACGGCGGCACGTCGCAGGGCGGGCCCTCGGCAGCACGGGGGGCCGACGCGAAGATCGCAGCGGAGCGCGCGTTCGGGACGGCGCCGACGACGAATCGTCCGACGGCGCAGGACGCGACGGCGACGGCCGAGCCGGGACCAGCGGCGGGCGGCGCGCACGGTGCGGGCGAGCAGGCGGCTACTGCGGCGGCCACGAGCGCCGAGACGCGGGGCGGCACGAGCGCGCCAGCGCCGGCCGACGTCGCGCACACGGTGGCTGCGCCGCGCGGTGACACGACGGTTGCCGCCGCCTGGGCGGAGCGTGTCGTCGAGTCGGTGCGCGTCGCGACGCTGCGGGGCGGCGGCGAGATGCGCCTGCGCCTCGAGCCGGCGGGGCTCGGCAACATCGACGTCCGGATCAGCCTTGGACATGACGGTGTCCGCGCCTCGATCGTCGCCGAGCACGACACGACACGCGCGCTCCTGCGGAACGAGCAGCACCTGCTGCACGCGGCGCTGGAGCGCAGCGACCTCCGCCTGGCGGGCTTCTCCGTCGACCTCGGCTCCGGCGGCTCGGGCAACGCCTTCGCCGACGTCGAGCATCAGGGCCGTTGGTCGGGCGAGGCCGGTGGTGAGCGCGCGGTGGACGTGCCGCCCGAGATCGTCGCCATGGACGCGCCCGCCGCTCCCGGGCGCCTGAGCGTGAGGGTTTGAGCCGATGATTCCCATAGCAGCCTCCGCGGCCTTGAGCGCCGCCAGCTCACTCGCCAGCATCCTCGGCGCGACGTCGGGCGCCTCGAGCACGAGCACGAGCACGAACGGCGCCAACAGTACGACGACCGCCAAGGGCGAGAACGTCACCCAGGCGGACTTCATGCAGCTCCTGGTGGCGCAGCTGCAGAACCAGGATCCGCTGAACCCGCTCGACAGCGCCGACTTCGCTGCCCAGCTCGCGCAGTTCTCGAGCCTGCAGCAGCTCACCGAGATCAACAGCTCGTTGAAGAACGCGAGCGGCACCGGCGGATCGTCCAGCCTCGACGCGGTCAACTACCTTGGCAAGCAGGTGCTGGGCACGAGCTCGTCGGTCGACGTGCAGTCGGGCACCCCCACGACCCTCGGTTACACGCTGAGCGGCACCGCCGACGTGCACGCGCACATCGTCGACGGCAGCGGCAAGACCGTCGCCGCGGACATCGACCTGGGCTCGCAGAACGCCGGCTCGTTCACGCTCGACCTGAGCAAGATTCCAAACGTGCCGCATCTGGCCGACGGCGCCTACACGGTCACGCTCGCGCAGGTCGACGCGGCCGGCAAGGCGAGTGCGGTCGGCACGATCGGCGGCGGCATCGTGACCGGCGTGGATCTGACGGGCACGTCGCCGACCCTGATTCTCGGCTCGCGGCGCATCGCCCTTACCGACGTGAAGCAGGTGCAGGAGCCGACGACGACGGGCAGCTGAGCCCACGAACGAGATTTCGTCCAAAGGAGAGGAACGATGGCCATCTTCGGAGCACTTTCGACCGCACGCAGCGGTCTCATCGCGACCGGCGCCTCGCTGAGCGTGATCGGCAACAACATCGCCAACGTGAACACGGTCGGCTTCAAGGGGAGCCGGACGGAGTTCGCGGATCTGCTCTCGGCGCAGGGCGGCGGCGGCAACGCCGGCAAGATCGGCCTCGGCGTCCGCATCGGTAGCGTGAGCGGCAACTTCACGCAGGGCAACATCGAGAGCACGGCCGGCCCGACCGACCTGGCGATCGAGGGCAACGGCTTCTTCGTCATCGGCAACGGCGACAGCAACCTCTACACCCGCGCCGGTGACTTCCGCCTCGACGCCAACGGCCGCCTCGTGACGTTCCAGGGCCTGCCGGTGCAGGGCTTTGCGCTCAACAACCTGAATCAGCCGGTCGGTGCGCCGCAGGACGTGCAGGTGACGGGCGCGAGCAGCCAGCCGCGTGCCACCAGTACGTTGAGCATGAAGGCGAATCTCCAGGCCGATGCCCCGGTCATCCCCGGCGGCTTCGACCCGACGAGCTTCGATACGGCCTTCGCGACGTCGAACTTCACCACGTCGATGAACGTCTTCGATTCGCTGGGCGCCAGCCACACCCTGAACTTCTTCTTCACCAAGACCGGCGACAATACGTGGTCCTACAACGTCGGTGTCGACGGGGGGGAGACCGGCGGAAACGCCGGCGACCTGAACGTCATCTTCGGCGGCGGAACCCTGACGTTCAACCCGGACGGCTCGCTCTCCGGCCCGACCACGCTGGATGTCGCCAACGTGACGTTCAACGGCGCCAACGCGCAGGCCATCACGCTGAACGTCGGCACCGCGAACACGGATCCGGCGAACAACCCCGGGCAGGGCATCGACGGCATCACGCAGTTCGCGAGCCCGTCGGCCGTGAACTTCCAGTCGCAGGACGGCTTCGGCGCCGGCCAGCTCCTGAACCTCACGTTCAGCGAGTCGGGTGTGGTGACTGGCATCTTCGACAACGGCCAGAGCCGGCCGCTCTTCCAGTTGGCGCTCGCCAACTTCACGGCGCCCGATCAGCTCACGCCGCTCGGCAACGGTCTCTACCGCGAGTCCGTCGACTCCGGCTCGCCGGCGGTCGGCACGCCGCAGTCGGGCGGCCTCGGCAACATCGTGGCCGGCGCCCTCGAGCAGTCGAACGTCGCCATCGCGCAGGAGTTCATCGACCTGATCTCCACGCAACGCAGCTTCCAGGCCAACGCGCGTGTCATCACGTCGAGCGATGCATTGCTGAACGACCTGATCAACATCGTCCGCTAGAGCCGGCCAGAATCCTGACGCGCGCTCCGGGCGGCTGACCCGGAGCGCGCGTCCCACTCGTCGCGCGGCGCCCGTGTGTCTCCGCTTTCCGGGGACTTGGGGCGGCGTGCCGCGCCGCACCGCGGGGCACATCGCTTGCTCCGAAGGCGGCGCGGTCGACGGGCGTCAGCCTGCTGACCCGCCAACCGGAGGGTCGTGATGGCGGACGAGAGCGCAAAGCCAGAAGCCGAGGGCGCCGCAGAGGCGCCGAAGAAGAAGTCCAAGCTGCCCCTCATTCTGAGCGCGGTCGTCCTGCTGGCAGGCGGCGGCGCGGCGGCGTGGTACCTCGGCGTCCTGCCGTTCGGCGGCAAGCAGCGCCACGCGGAGGCGACGGCGTCCGTGGAGGAGGGCGGCGGCAAGGAGCACGGCGAGAAGGGCGGCGCCAAGGAAACCGCGTCGCCGATCCTGCCGCTCGAGACCTTCATCGCGAACCTGTCCGACGAGGGCGGCTCGCGCTACCTGAAGGCGACCTTCCAGATCGAGTTCCTCGGCGCGAGCGTGCCGCCGGAGATCACGCCGCGCCTGCCGAAGATCCGCGACCTCCTGCTCACGCTGTTGAGCAGCAAGTCGTTCGACGACGTCCGCACGCCGGAGGGCAAGCAGCAGCTGCGCGAGGAGATCATCGCGCGCGTCAATCAGGTCGTCGAGCGCGACGTCGTGAAGGCCGTCTACTTCACCGAGTTCATCGTACAATGAGCGACAATCTCTCCAAAGAGGAGGTCGAGGCGCTCCTGCAGGGCGTGAAGGAGGGCGGGCTGCCGGTCGACGGCGAGCCCGTCCCGCCCGGCACGGTGCAGGCGTACGACCTCGTCGGCGAGGACCGCCTGGCGGGCCGCCGCTTTCCGGCGCTCGACCAGGTGCACGAGCGCTGGCTCCGCCGTCTGCCGGTGTCGCTGGCGACGCTCGTTGGCGTCACGCCGACGCTGACTCTCGGCACCTGTGAGACGGTGCGCTTCGCGACCTTCCGCAACCGCATCGCGCCCGGAACGTGCCTGCAGCTCTTCACGATGCTGCCGCTGCGCGGCCAGTGCCTCCTGGCGCTCTCGCCGCCGCTCGCGTTCGCGCTGATCGATCGCGTGTTCGGCGGGAGCGGGCAGGTGCCCCAGGACATGGGCGGACGCGAGCTCTCGGCGATCGAGCTGCAGACGTTGCAGCGCGTGAGCGTCCGGATCCTCGCCGACATGGCCGAGGCCTGGGCGCCGGTGCAGAAGCTCGAGTGCGCGTTCGTACGCGTCGAGTCGAATCCCGCGTACCTCACGATCACGAGTCCGAGCGAGGCGGTGGTGGCGGTCGAGGTGGCGTGTGATCTCGGCGCCGGGCCGGCGCCGCTCGTCCTCGCGCTGCCGTACGCGATGCTGGAGCCGCTGCGCGAGCGGCTCGGCGCCCCGCAAGCGGCGCCGGTGAGCGGCAGCGATCGCGAGTGGCTCGCAGCGATCTCGGGCGCGGTACGGCACGCGCAGGTCGACGTCAGCGCCGAGCTCGGCCACCACGACATCTCGACGCGCGAGCTGCTGCAGCTGCGCGTCGGCGACGTCGTCTCGCTGGGCGTGCGCGGCGAGGATCCGGTCGCGCTGCGCGTCGAGAACATTCACGTGATGACCGGCTTGGCCGGAGTGAGCCGCGGACAGAACGCCGTGCGCGTCGTCGGCCGCGAGCGAGGAGAATGACGATGGCGGAGCAGGTTGCGCCCCAGGCGAATGGCGACGGCGAGCGGGCGAGTCTCGATCTCATCCTGGACGTGCCCCTGGCCGTGAGCGTCGAGCTCGGGCGGGTGCGGATGACGGTCCGGGAGCTGCTCGCGCTCGGCGCCGGCTCCGTGATCGAGCTGGCGAAGGCGGCGGGCGAGCCGCTCGACGTGCTGATCAACGGGCGGCCGGTCGCGCGCGGCGAGGCCGTGATGGTGAACGAGAAGTTTGGAGTCCGGCTGACGGAGATCGTCAGCCCGACGGAACGGGTCGAGCGCCTGCGCTGATGCCTCCGGCGTTCACAGACACCTCCCTGACGCCCTTCGTGGCGGTGGGGTTGGCGGCGCTCGTCGCCGCGTTGCTGGTGTGGTGGCAGCGCCGGCGCGTGGGCGGCCGCGCCGACGACGCGATCCGCCTGGTCGCGACGCGCGGCCTCGGCGGCAAGCGTCTGCTGGCGCTGGTCGAGGTCGAGCGCGAGCGCTTCCTGCTCGGTCTCACGGAGGACACGGTGACCTGCCTCGGGCGCCTCGCGCCGGCCACGTCGTCGGCCGGCGACGACGGCGGCGGAGCGGAGGAATGGGCGTTGGGCGTCGGTGGCCGTCCGCCGGCGGGCGGCCCGGGCCGTTCGACGCCGGGCGGGCGTGCGGCGCGTGGCGCCGCCGTCCTCGCGGCGCTCGTCGTGCTGCTGCTCCCGGCCGCGGCGCATGCGGCGCTGCCGCAGCTCTCGCTCGAGGTCGGCGGCAACGGCGGCGACGGGGTCTCGACCAGCATCCAGCTCATGCTGCTCTTCACGCTGCTGTCGTTCGCGCCGGCGATCCTGATCGGCATCTCGGCGTTCGTCCGCATCGCAATCGTGCTCGCGTTCGTGCGCCAGGCGGTCGGCACGCAGCAGATGCCACCCAACCAGATCATCCTGGCGCTCGCGCTCTTCCTGACGTTCTTCGTGATGATGCCAACGTTGCAGCAGGTGAATCAGGACGCCGTGCAGCCCTATCTGCACGAGAACACGCCGCCGGTGGAGGCGCTGGAGAAGGGCTTCCAGCCGCTCCGCGCGTTCATGCTGCGCCAGACGCGGGAGAAGGACCTGGCGCTCTTCCTCGGCATCAGCCATCACGAGCGCCCCGACACGCCTGCCGACGTACCGCCCGAGGTCGTCATCCCCGCGTTCATGATCTCGGAGCTGAAGACCGCGTTCCAGATCAGCTTCATGGTCTACATCCCGTTCCTCGTCCTCGACATGGTGGTCGCGTCGATCCTCACCTCGATGGGCATGATCACGCTGCCCCCGGTGCTGATCTCGCTGCCGTTCAAGCTGATGATCTTCGTGCTGGTCGACGGCTGGAACCTGCTGATCAGCACGCTCATCCGGAGCTTCCACTGAGGCGCGCATGACCCCGGAAAACGTCCTCCAGCTCGGGCGGAACGCCCTCGAGATGACCCTGATCCTCGCGGGGCCGGTGCTGGCCTTCGGCCTCGTGGCCGGTCTCGCCGTCAGCATCTTCCAGGCGCTGACCCAGATCCACGAGATGACGCTCACGTTCATTCCGAAGATCGGCGCGACGATCCTGGCGCTCGCGCTCTTCGGGCCGTGGATGCTGCAGAAGATGCTGAACTACACGACGGCGCTCATCGAATCGATTCCGGGGCTCATCAGATGAGCGCCGCGAGCGAGCTCCTGGCGCTGTCGGTGCCGCACGTGGTCGTCTTCATGCTGGCGCTCGCGCGAGTCGGCGGCTTGATGATCATGGCCCCGATCCTCGGGTCGCGGGTGGCGCCGGTGCGCGTGCGGGCGGCGCTCGCCTTCTTCCTCGCGATCGCCATGCTGCCGGCCGTGCCCGCCGAGGCGGCGGGTGCGCTCGCGATGGACGCGGGAGCGGTGCGGGTGGGCGGCGCGCTGGCGCTCGAGGTCGCGATCGGCTTCACGGTCGGCCTCGTGGCCGAGTTCGTGTTCTCCGGCGTGCAGGTGGCGGGACAGCTCGCCGGCGTGCAGATGGGCCTCGGCATCTCGAGCCTGATCGATCCGCAGACGCAGGACCACCTGACGGCGCTCTCGCAGTGGCAGAATCTCCTGGCGCTCCTCGTGTTCCTCGCGATCGACGGCCATCATCTGCTGATCCGGGCCGTGGCGCAGAGCTTCACGCTGCTGCCGATCGGCGGCGGCTTCCCTGCGGCCGACGGTCTCGGCCGGGTCCTGGTGCTCGCGAGCGGCATCTTCGTGATCGCGCTCAAGGTCGCCGCGCCGGTGATGGTGATGCTCCTGCTGGTGAACGGCGCGATGGGGGTGCTCGCCAAGCTGATTCCGCAGCTCAACGTGTTCATCGTCGGCTTTCCGCTGAACGTCGGCGTCGGGCTGTTCATGCTCGCCGCGTCGCAGCCGTTCACGATCCGGCTCATCGAGTCCGGCTTCGCCGACATCACCGAGACCCTGGTCGCCGTCATGCGGGCCCTCCACTGAGCCATGGCCGAAGACGCCGCCAGCAAAACAGAAGAACCTACTCCAAAGCGCCGCGAGGAGGCGCGCGCCGAGGGGCAGATCCCGCAGTCCGTCGAGGTGACGGCGGCGGCGGTGCTGCTGACGGCCGTCTTGGTGGTGACCCACCACGGGCCGTCCATGGTGGCGACGATGCGCGAGATGATGCGGCGCAACCTGCTCGCCGCCTCCGCGCTCGACTTCACGCCCGGCCAGATGGGGCTGCTGATGCGCCGCATGCTCGACGACGGCGTCGCGGTGGCGTGGCCGCTCCTCGCGTTCTGCGGCGCGGTCGGGCTGGCCTCCGTCGTCTCCCAGGTCGGCTTCCGGCTCTATCCGAAGCGTCTCCTGCCCGACGCGAGCAAGATCTCGCCGGCGACCGGCTTCTCCCGCATCTTCTCGAAGCGCGGCGGCATCGAGCTGCTGAAGGCGCTCGCCAAGATCGCGCTCGTGGCCTGGATCACCTGGCGCCTCATCCGCGGCGTCCAGGACCGGGTCGCGCCGCTCGCCCTGAGCTCGCCGCGGGAGATCCTCGCGGTCGCCGGGCATGAGCTCGGTCGCATCATCGTCTGGACCGTCGGTGCGCTCTCGGTGCTCGCCGCTCTCGACTACGGCTGGCAGCGCCGCCAGCACCACCAGGGCCTGCGCATGAGCAAGGCCGAGGTGAAGGACGAGCGGCGGCAGGCGGAAGGCGATCCCCAGATGAAGGCGCGCGTGAAGCGCGCGTATCAGCAGATTGCCAAGCGGCGCATGCTCGAGGAGGTGCCGCACGCCGACGTCGTCGTCACCAACCCGGTCCATCTGGCAGTGGCGCTGCGCTACGCGCCGGGCCAGATGGGCGCGCCCGTGGTCGTGGCGAAGGGGGCGGAGCACGTCGCGGCGCGCATCAAGGAGATCGCGCGCAAGTCGGGCGTGCCGATCCTCGAGCGGCGGGCATTGGCGCGCGCGCTCTTCCGCGCGGTGCCGATCGGCGGGGAGATCCCGGGGACGCTCTATCGCGCCGTGGCGGAGATCCTCGCGTACATCTACGCACTGCAGACGAAGCGGGCCGGGTAGGCGATGGCACGGAGCGCTCCTACGATGGCGCGCCGCCTGCTGGCGGGCGGCGAGCTGGTGATCCCGGCGGTCTTCGTCGTGGTGGTCATCGTCATGGTGATCCCGCTGCCGCCCGCGCTCCTGGATCTCCTGCTGACGCTGAACGTCTCGCTGTCGCTGATCATCCTGCTGGTCGCGATGTATGCGATGCGGCCGCTCGAGTTCTCGACCTTTCCGTCGGTCTTGCTGGTGACGACGCTCCTCCGCCTCTCGCTGAACGTCGCCTCGACCCGGCTCATCCTGCTGCACGGCGAGGCGGGGGCGGGCGCCGCGGGGCACGTCATCCAGGCGTTCGGCAACTTCGTGGTCGGCGGCAGCTACGTGGTCGGCATCGTCGTCTTCCTGATCCTCGTCGTCATCAACTTCGCGGTGATCACGAAGGGCGCCGGACGCATCGCCGAGGTCGCGGCCCGGTTCACCTTGGACGCCATGCCCGGCAAGCAGCTCGCGGTCGACGCGGAGCTGAACGCCGGCCTGCTCACCGAGAACCAGGCGCGCGAGCGCCGCCGCTCGATCGAAGCCGAGGCGGACTTCTACGGCGCGATGGACGGTGCCAGCAAGTTCGTGCGCGGCGACGCCGTCGCGGGGCTCATCATCGCCGCCATCAACATCGTCGGTGGACTGTTCATCGGCATCGTGCAGCGCGGGCTCGCGATCCAGGACGCGGCCGAGGTCTACACGATCCTGACGATCGGCGACGGACTCGTCTCGCAGCTCCCGGCGCTCCTCATCTCGACGGCCGCCGGCATCATTGTCACGCGCGCGGCATCGGGCACGAACCTCGGCAGCGAGGTCGTCACGCAGCTGCTCTTCAACCCGCGTGTGCTCACCACGGTGTCGATCATCCTCGGCGGCTTCGCGATCCTGCCGGGCCTGCCGTTCGTGCCGTTCCTCGTCCTGGCGGGGGCCGTCGGCGGGCTGGCCTACATGAGCCGCCAGGAGGCCGCACGCGTCGAGGAGGAGAAGATCGAGGCGCGTCCGGAGGCCGCCGCGGCCCACGAGAAGACCGACACGCCGGCGCCGCTCGATCTGCTCGAGCTCGAGGTCGGCTATGAGCTCGTGCCGCTCGTCGACGGCGAGTCGCGCGGCGAGCTCACCGAGCGCATCCGCAGCCTGCGGCGGCAGCTGGCGCAAGAGATGGGCTTCGTGGTGCCGCCGATCCACATCCGCGACAACCTCCAGCTGAAGCCGGGGGAGTACGCGATCCTCCTGAAGGGGGTCGAGATCGCACGCGCCGAGGTGCGCATGGGGCACTCGCTGGCGATCAATCCGGGCGGCGCCGACCCCTCGTTCCGCGGCATCCCCACGAAGGAGCCGGCCTTCGGGCTCGACGCGCTCTGGGTACCGGCGGCCGATCGCGAGCAGGCGCAGCTCGCCGGCTTCACGGTGGTCGACCCCGCGACCGTCATCGTCACGCACCTCACCGAGCTGATCCGCCGGCACGCGCACGAGCTGCTCGGACGGCAGGAGGTACAGGGCTTGCTCGACGCGCTCGCAAGGACACATCCGAAGGCGGTCGAGGAGCTCATCCCGCAGCAGCTCACGCTCGGTGCGGTGCAGAAGGTGCTGCAGAACCTGCTGCGCGAGCACGTCGGCATCCGCGATCTCCTGACGGTCGTCGAGGCGCTGGCCGACCACGCGCCGCAGACGAAGGACCCGCAGACGCTCACGGAGCAGGTGCGGCAGTCGCTGTCGCGCTCGATCGTGAACCGTTTCCTCACCGGGGACCGGACGCTGCCGCTCGTGACCCTGGCGCCGCGCCTGGAGAAGACGATCGCGGACGCGGTGCATCGCACCGATGACGGCACGTACCTCGCGCTCGATCCGAGCGTGGCGCAGCGCCTCCTCGGCAAGCTCGCCTCCTGGTGCGAGCAGTTTGCGACGCAGGGCCAGCAGCCGCTCCTGCTCTGCTCGACCAACGTGCGTGCGCACCTGCGGCGGGTCAGCGAGCGCTTCCTGCCGAGCTTGTCGCTGATCGCGCCCGGGGAGATTCCGGCCAACGTCAAGATCCACTCGCTCGGCGTCGTCAGTCTCGACGACGACGAGCGCGAGATCGCCGCGCGGGCGCTGCCGCCGCGTGCCGCCACGGCGGCCGTGGCGCAGGTGGGAGCCTGATGCGCATCCGTCGATTCAGTGGCCCGGACACCGCCAGCGCGCTCCGCAAGGTCAAGGAGGCCCTCGGCAACGAGGCCGTGATCCTGCAGACGCGCCCGCGGCGCGAGGGCGGGGTTGAGATCACGGCGGCCGTCGACGCGGAGCTAGTGACACGGCCGATCGCGGGCACGGCGCCGTCCGCGACGCCAGAGCTCGCCGACCTGGCGCGCGAGCTGCGCGAGATCGGCCAGCACCTGCGGGTGCTCGACCGCGCCGTGCGGCCGCCGGCGCCGGCGCTCGCCGCGCTCGGCCCGGAGGCGTGGGCCCTGGCCGAGCGCCTGTCCCTGCACGGCCTGGCGGTCGACCTCGCGGCGCCGATCGCGGCGACGTTCGAGAGTGCCCGCCACGCGGGCGCCGCGGCGAGCGCGGCACTGGAGGATAGCCTGGCGCGGCACCTGACCTCGGCCCTGCGCAGCGCGCGGGTCACGGCCTTCGTCGGTCCGACCGGCGCGGGCAAGACGACGACGATCGCGAAGCTCGCTGCCCGCGACGTGGCGACGGCGGGGCGCCGGGTCGGCCTGATCATGGCCGACGGCATCCGGGTCGGTGCGCGGGAGCAGCTCGAGACGTACGCCCGCCTGCTCGACGTGCCGATGCGGATCGCCAGCGACGGCGACGAGCTGCGGGCGGCGCTGGCGGACTTGACCGATCGCGACGCGGTATACGTCGACACGGCCGGTCTCGGCGGCGATCCGCAGGAGGCGGCGGCACTCGAGCGACTCCTCGGCGATGCCGGCGAGCCGGTCGCCCGGACGGCGGTCGTGAGCGCGGGCGCCTCCGAGGCGGCGCTGCGGGCCGCCTGGCGCCAGCTCGGCGCCGTGGCGCCGGAGAGCTGCGTGGTCACCAAGGTCGACGAGGGGGCCGGGCTCGGGGCGGCGTGTAGCTGGCTGCACGAGCGCGGTCTCGCGCTCTCCTGGCTGGGGGTCGGGCAGCGTGTCCCCGAGGATCTCACCGCGCCGAGCGGCAGCGAGCTCGCGCGCTGGCTGGTGGCGGCATGACCGGACAACCGCCATCGACCAACGCCGAGGACGCACGCGCGTCGGACGTGCGCGCCATCGCGGTCGCGAGCGGCAAGGGCGGCGTCGGCAAGACGAACGTCGTCGCCAACCTGGCACTGGCGCTGCGCCGGCGCGGCCAGCGCGTGATCGTGCTCGACGCCGATCTCGGCCTCGCGAACCTGGATACGCTGCTCGGCGTGAATCCGCGCGCCACCCTGCGCCACGTGCTGCAGGGCGAGTGCGCGATGCGCGACGTCCTGGTCGAGGGTCCGGGCGGCATCCAGCTCGTGCCGGCCGCGAGCGGCTTCGAGGAGCTGACGCAGCTGACGGACGCGCAGCGCCTCCTGCTGCTCGAGCAGATCGACAGTCTCGAGGGCTCCTTCGACGTGCTTCTCCTCGACACCGGCGCCGGGATCTCGCCGAACGTGCTCTTCTTCGCGACCGCGGCGCACGAGACGCTCGTCGTGGTGACGCCGGAGCCGACCTCGCTCACCGACGCCTATGCGCTCGTGAAGGTGCTCTCCACCCGCTACGCGGAGCAGCGCTTCGACGTGCTGGTCAACATGGCGCGCGGCGAGTTCGAGGCCAAGCGCACGTTCACCCATCTCTCGCGCGTCGCCGAGCGCTTCCTCCACGTGAGCCTGCACTATGCCGGCTGGCTGCCGTTCGATCCGGAGGTGCCGGAGGCGGTGCGCCGCCAGCGGGCGGTGCTCGAGCTGGCGCCGGGGGCGCCGATCAGCCGGGCGTTCGACGTTCTCGCCGAGCGCATGCTCGCCGATCGGCTCGGCGCCGCGCCGAAGGGCGGACTGCAGTTCTTCTTCCGCCGCCTCCTCATGGAGGTGCGCGCATGAGGACCGGATCGCGCACCGGCAGCTACGAGAGCCGCGAAGGCGCGATGCCGGAGCGGGGCACGACCCCGCCCGACGAGACGATCCGCGCCTATCTGCCGCTCGTCCGGCGGGTGGTGCAGCGCCTGGCCGTCCGCAAGCCGCCGCAGGTGGAGCTCGACGAGCTGGTGAGCTGGGGGGTCGAAGGGCTGCTCGACGCGTTCAAGAAGTACGACGCCCGCAAGCAGGCGGCGTTCGCGACGTACGCGCAGTTCCGTATCCGCGGCGCGATCCTCGACCGCCTGCGCGGCATGGACTGGGTCTCGCGCAGCGTGCGGCAGAAGGCGACGTTGCTGGAGAAGACGTATCGCCAGCTGGAGGGGGCGCTCGGACGGCCCGCACGCGAGGAGGAGGTCGCCGAAGCGCTCGCCATGACCCTGCCGGAGCTGCACGCGCTCCTCTCCGAGGTCGGGCAGATGAGCCTCTTCAGCCTGGAGGATCTCGGACTCGGTGCCGGGCAGGAGCGGCTCCAGGTCGAGAAGCTCCTCGAGAGCGACGGCAGCGATCCGATGCAGGCGCTCCTCTCGCGCGAGCGCGTCGATCTCGTGGCGGATGCGATCCGTGCCCTGCCGCAGAAGGAGCAGACGGTGATCGCGCTCTACTACCACGAGGGAATCACGATGAAGGAGGCCGGCGCGGTGCTCGGCCTCACGGAATCGCGGGTCTCGCAGCTCCATGCCCAGGCGCTCCTGCGCCTGCGCGGGCTGCTCCACGAGCACTTCGCGACGCCGAACGAAGGGGGTGCCCCATGAACGACGTGCTGTCCTGGCTGACGCCGGTCCTCGACGTCGCCGTGATGGGAATGGTGGCGGTATTGCTGTGGCGCCTGCGGCGGGATCCGCTGGCGACGTGGCAAGCGCACGAGCAGCGCCTGCAGTCGCTCCTGGAGAGCTTCCGCCTTCTCGCCGCGCAGTCGGAAGGCGTGGCGCGCGATCTCGACGGCGCCCTCGGCCAGCGCGAGGAGCGCCTGCGGACGCTCGCGGCGGAAACCGCCGCGTCGACCCGTGCGGCACAGGCGAGCGCACCCGCGGCGACGCGCGCGGACGCGGCGCGTGGACCTGCACATGCCGACGTGGTGGCGCGGGTACGTCGGCTCGCGGCGGAGGCGCTGCCGCTCGAGGAGATCGCGCGGCGCGTGGACATGCCGACCGCGGAGGTCCGGGTGCTGGTCGGCCTGTATGCCGAGCAGCGCCGCGCCGGAGCGCCGGCGGCGGAGACAAAATGAGGTCACGTCAAAAGCCCCACGCGGCAGGAACGGCCCGGCAGCTTTTGCCGCGGACGGTCGGCGCGCCCGCATCGGCCGGCGCCCGACGCGTGGCACGGCCGTTGCTCCCTCCGACGACGCGATGACGAGGAACGCATCATGAACGCAGGACTCTACTCGGCGGTCTCCGGCGGCATCTCGGCGCTCACGCGCCTCGACGCCATCACCAACAATCTCGCGAACGCCAGCACGCCCGGCTTCAAGGCCGAGCGCCTGGTACAGCGTGCGGAGCACGTCGGCACGGCGCCGCCGAGCGACACGACCATCGAGACGCCGATCACCCGCGGTACCCTCGAGACCGATTTCACCCAGGGCCCCATCGAGGCGACCGGCAATCCGCTCGATATCGCCGTCTCCGGGCCGGGCTTCCTGGTCGTCGACGGGCCGCAGGGCGAGCGTCTCACCCGGCGCGGCAACTTCGCGCTCGACACGGAGGGCTACCTCACGACGAGCGACGGCGCGCGTGTCCAGGGCGACAGCGGCGACATCCACATCGGCAACGGTCCGGTGACGATCGGCTCCGACGGCACCGTGCGCTCGGCCGATCAGAGCGTCGGCAAGCTGAAGGTCGTGACGGTCGCCGATCCCGCGAACCTCGCGCGCGAAGGCGGGACGACGTTCGCCGCCGGCTCGCAGGCGCTGACCGACGCCGACCCGACCGAGACGCGCGTGCTGCAGGGCTCGATCGAGGGCGCGAACCTCTCGCCGGTCGAGAACCTGGTGGCGCTGATCGACACCATGCGCGGCTTCGAGGCGTACATGCAGGCGGCACAGAAGCTCGACCAGGTGACCGGCAAGGCGATCAGCGACGTCGGCAAGGTGTGACGGGCAACAGGGGAGCAAGGAGAGCACGATGATCCGCGCGCTGTATACCGCTGCGACCGGCATGGAGGCGCAGCAGCTCAACATCGACGTGATCGCGAACAACCTCGCGAACGTCAGCACGACCGGCTTCAAGAAGAGCCGGGCCGACTTCCAGGACCTCCTGTACCAGACGCTGAAGGAGCCGGGCGGCCTCGCGACCGGCACGACGCACGTCCCGACCGGCATCCAGGTCGGCCTCGGCGTGCGGCCGGCGGCGGTGCAGCGCGTCCACTTGCAGGGCGACTTCGATCAGACGACCAACCCGCTCGACGTGGCGATCGAGGGCGACGGGTTCTTCCAGGTGACCTTGCCGGACGGCAACACGGCGTACACGCGCTCCGGCGCGTTCAAGCTCGACTCGGCCGGCACCGTGGTGACCTCCGAGGGCGATCCGGTCTCGCCGCAGATCACGATCCCGCAGGGTGCCGAGTCGATCACCATCGGCAACGACGGCACCGTGAGCGTGCTGCTGCCCGGGCAGTCGGCGCCGAGCCAGGTGGGTCAGATGCAGACCGTGCGCTTCGCGAATCCGGCGGGGCTGCGTGCGGAGGGCCGCAACCTGTTCCGCGAGACCGACACCTCCGGCACCCCGACGCTCGGCACGCCGGGCCAGGACGGTCTCGGACAGCTCTCGCAGGGCTTCCTCGAAGGCTCGAACGTGAGCGTGGTCGAGGAGCTGGTCGCGATGATCACCGGCCAGCGAGCCTACGAGATCAACTCGCGGGCCATCACCGCCGCGGACGAGATGCTGCGAACCGTGTCCTCGCTCGGACGGTAACCGGTAGAACGCAGACGCAATGGCAATGGTCATGCACGGCGGACGGCGGCTCGGCGACGCGACGCGGCGTCTCGCGCCGCTCGGCCTCACGGCGCTGCTGCTCGTGCTCGGACAGCCCGCGATGGTCGGCGGGGCGACCGGCGACGGTGCATCGTCGACGGGACGGATCAGCGTCGGCAAGGCGGCGACCGTCGACGGCGGCACGGTGCATCTCGCCGACGTCGCGCTGCTCGAGGGCACCGGCACCGACTTCGCCGGTGTCGAGCTCGGCCCGGCGCCCGATCCGGGCGGCAGCCGCCGGCTCGACGGGATCACCGTCCTCCAGAAGCTGCGCGCCGCGGGGCTCGACGACGGCAAGACCCGCTACGAGATTCCCGCGAGCATCCGCGTCGCGCGCTCCTACCAGGACGTCAACGGGGACGAGATCCGCAACGCGGTGGAGCGCGAGGCGTCGGCGGTGCTCGCCCCGGGCGAGCAGCTGCGCAACGTGGAGATCGGCGGCTCCGCCCGCATCCCGCCGGGACAGTTCGACATCCGCCTCGGCGCCGGCGCCGCGGCGGCCCGCGGCTATCACCGGCGGGTCGACGTCGATCTGCTGCAGGACGGCGGCGTCGTCGCGACGGTGCCGGCGCGTCTCGAGGTGGTGAGCAGCGGTCCGGTCGTCGTCCTCAAGCGCGCGGTGGCGCGCGGCACGGTGCTCGGGCGGGCCGACGTCGTCCTCGAGGAGCGCGAGCTCACGGGCCTCTCCGGGAGCGTCGTGACGAGCCTGGAGGACGCAGTCGGTCACGAGACCCGGGCGGCCCTCTCCGCGGGCTCGCCGCTCACGGTGACGGCGCTTGCGAGCCCGTTGCTCGTGCGGCGAGGAGACATCGTGACCGTCGTCATCGAGACGCCGGGCATGCGGCTGAGCGCGCTCGGCGAGGCGCTGGAACCGGGCGCCGCGGGGGCCCGCATCCGGGTCAAGAACCGCAAGTCGCAGCAGGAGCTGTCGGCGGAGGTGGTAGAGCGTGGAATCGTCCTCGTCCAATACTGAGCGTACGAAGCACCGCGTTCCGACTCCGCTCGCGCTCGTGCTCGTTGCGCTGGCGGTCGGCGGCGCGGGCTGCGGCCGCATGTACCTCGACCGCCGGCCGATCCCCGCGGGCGGCGCGGTCGCACTGCCGCCGGCGCCGGTCGCGGCGTCGCATACGGGCTCGCTCTGGCGGGACAACGTGAGCGCCAACTACCTCTTCGCCGACGTGAAGGCGCGCTACCCCGGCGATCTCCTCACCGTCGTGGTGTCGGAGAACGACTCGGGCAGCAAGGACGCCGAGACGTCGTCCAAGACGAAGACGACCGTGTCCGGCAGCCTCTCCGAGTTCTTCGGCTTTCCGCAGACCCTGCAGAAGCACCAGCCGAACATCAACCCGGACGCGCTCATCCAGGCCGACGCCGACCGGGAATGGGACGGGCAGGGCTCGACCACGCGCAACGGCAAGCTCTCCGCGCTGATGACCGTCGAGGTGACGGCCGTCGCGCCGAACGGCAACCTCTGGGTCGAGGGCAACAAGGTCGTGGCGGTGAACCACGAGGACCAGCACCTCGTGATCGCCGGCTGGGTTCGTCCGGAGGACGTGGACGCGCAGAATCAAGTGCCCTCGGCGCGCATCGCGCTCGCGAAGATCGACTACTACGGGATCGGCGTCGTCGGCACGAAGCAGCGGCCGGGCTGGGGCTACCAGGTCCTCGACTGGGTGTGGCCGTTCTGATGCGCGCCCTCTGCATCCTGCTGCTGGCGGCTCTCGTGTGCCTCGTGGCCGTCCCGGCGCGCGCGGCGCGCATCAAGGACATCACCGACGTCGAGGGCGTGCGCAGCAACCAGCTCACCGGCTACGGCGTCGTCGTCGGCCTCGACGGCAGCGGCGACGGCCAGCAGTCGCTCTTCACCATCCAGAGCATCCTGAGCATGCTGCGCCGCCGTGGCGTGACGATCTCCGTCGATCCACGGCAGATCCGGGTGAAGAACGCGGCCGCCGTCGTGGTGACGGCGAACCTGCCGCCCTTCGCGCGCTCGGGCAATCGCATCGACGTCGAGGTCTCGACGATGGGCGACGCCAAGTCGCTGCGCGGGGGCACGCTCGTCATGACGCCGCTCATCGGCCCGGATCAGCAGGTGTACGCGGTCGCTCAGGGCCCGGTCTCGATCGGCGGCGGCTTCTCGGCGGAGGCCGCGGGCGCATCCACCACGAGCGGCTTCGCGACGGCGGGCACGCTTCCGGGCGGCGCCATCGTGGAGCGCGAGGTGCCGGTCACGCTCGGCGCCGACGGCATCCTGCGGCTCAGCCTGCACGACGCCGACGTGACGACCGCGACCCGCGTCGCGGGCGCCGTGAACGTGGCCATCGGCGACGGCTCGGCGCAGGCGGTCGATCCCGCGACGGTCGAGATCCACCTGCTGCAGCAGGAGCGTGTCATGGCGCTCCTCCCGGAGATCGAAAATCTCGAGGTGATGCCGGATCACCGCGCGCGCGTCGTCGTGAACGAGCGCACCGGCACCGTGATCATGGGCGACAACGTCCGCATCGCGCCGGTCGCCATCGCCCACGGCAGCCTGCAGATCCAGGTGAAGACCGACCTCGGGGTGTCGCAGCCGGCGCCCTTCTCGAACGGCAAGACGGTGGTGGTGCCGGACAGCACGATCAACGTCGAGGGCGGGAAGGCGCACGTTGCGGTGCTACAGGCCGGGGTCAATCTCGGGCAGTTGGTCGGCGGCTTGAACGCCCTCGGCGTGACGCCGCAGGATCTCATCGCCGTCCTGCAGGCGATCAAGGCGTCGGGCGCGCTCGATGCCGAGCTCGAAGTGATGTGAGGAGGAGGGCCGTACGATGACGCCGTTCGCGCTCGATCCGATCTCGCCGCAGACCGTTCTTCCCGCGACGCCGCACGGCATCGACGATCAGCAGCGCCTCGCGCGCAAGTCGCCGATGCAGATCGCGCGCGAGTTCGAGGCGATCCTGGTGGCGCAGATGATCGGCGCCATGCGGAAGACGGTCTCGAGCATCGGCGGCCTGTTCAGCAACAACGGCCCGAACAAGATCCTGGACGGCGCCTTCGACCAGCAGGTGGCGCAGAGCATCACCAAGCACGCCCACCTCGGGATCGCCGAGCGCCTCGCGGCGCAGATGGAGCGCCACGCGCACGGGAGCGCGGCCCAGGCTCCGGCGGCCGGTGCGGCGTTGCCGGCGGCGGAGGAGCCGCTCGCGGCACGCCCGCTCGGTACGGCGGCTGCGGAGGCGGGGAAGGTGTCGGCGGACCACGACGCCGCCGTCG
The DNA here is from genome assembly GCA_036496285.1 of Binatia bacterium. GTDB lineage: Bacteria > Desulfobacterota > Binatia > UTPRO1 > UTPRO1 > DP-19. The sequence goes on along the minus strand of DASXLI010000096.1, from coordinate 25,006 downwards.
CCAGCGAGGCCGTCGCCCAAATCATCGGCGGCGACGAGGGTCGGGTCACGTCGGGCTTCGGCCTGCGGCACGACCCGATCACGGGCCGGACGGCATTCCACGGCGGCATCGACGTCGCCGCGCCGCGCGGCAGCGCGATCCACGCCGTCGCGGGCGGCGAGGTGGTGTTCAGCGGTCGGCGCGGGCGGGCGGGCAACGTGGTCGACGTGCGCGAGGGCGACGTGATCAGCACCTACGCGCACGTCCAGCGTGCGCTCGTCCGGGCGGGCCAGAAAGTTGCCGCGGGCGACGTGCTTGCGACGGTGGGCTCGACCGGCCGGAGTACTGGGCCCCATGTCCACTTCGCCGTGACCCGCGAGGGTCAAACGATCGATCCGGCGGCGCTTCTCGACCCGGGCGAGAGCCCGGCGCCTGGCCAGCAGATTGCCACGGCAGAAGCCGAGGAGGGCTGAGTGGCACTTTCGTACCGCTCCGCCGCTAAAGGTTCGGCGGCGTCCGGTCGATATCCTGACCAACGGCATCGAGAGGATGCCGGGGAAGGGCCGACCACGCATGCGAATCACGAGACGACCATCGCTGCCGGGAACCACCGCGGCGGACAATGCCGGCGCCGTTGCGCCCTCCGCGGCACCGCCGCCGCGTGCGGACGAGGGTGCCGGCCCGGACGATACGGTGAATCTCTCCGACGCGGCGCGCTTGCGCCAGCGCCTGCGGGCCGACCTCGGCGACGCGAGGCGGACGGATCCGGCACGGGTCGCGAGCTTGCATGCCGCGGTCGCGGGCGGGACGTACGCACCCGCGGCGGATGCCGTTGCGCGCAGCCTGGTCGGCGAGCTCGCCACGAACCTCTTGGTCTGAACGCATGAGCACCGAGCGCGAAGGTCCACGCCTGCGCGCGCTGCTCGAGCTCGAGCGCGAATGCTGCGCGCGACTTCTCCCGCTGCTCGACGCGGAGCGCGCGGCGGCGGCCGGCTACGACCACCTCGCGCTGGTCGCGTGCCTGCGCGAGCGCGAGGCGCTGCAGGCCGAATGGGAGCAGATCGCCGAGCGCCGGCGCATCGCCCTGCGCCAGAGCGGCGTCTCGCTCGCGGTCCTGGCGACCGAGGACGCCGAGCTCGCCGCCGTCGTTGCCGAGGTGCGACGCGACGCCGCGCGCGTGCGACGCGCCCAGCGCGTCAACGAGGGCGTCATCCGCGCGGCGCTGACCCACGTGACCAACACGCTCAGCGTCATCAACCGCGGCATGCCGGGCAGCCAGTACGACGATCGCGCCACGTTGCGGACGCCGGTCGCCGCCGGCGGGCGGTGGAGCGCCTAGTGAGCATCTTCGCCCCACTCTCGATTGCGCGCCAGGCGCTGCTCGCCCAGCAGGGCGCGCTGCAGGTCACCGGTCAGAACATCGCCAACGTCAACACGCCGGGCTACAGCCGCCAGCGCGCCGACCTGACCGTGATCCCGCCGCAAGGCAGCTTCGTCGGCAACGGCGTCCGTATCGCCGGCGTCGAGCAGCTCGTCGATCCCTTCCTCGAGGCGCGGCGCAACGCCAGCGCCTCCGATCTCGCGGCGGCGACGACGAGCCGCGACCTGCTCGATCGCGTGCAGTCCGCGTTTCCCGTCCAGGGGGCCAGTGTCGGTACGGCGCTGCAGGAGTTCTTCGCGGCCGCGAACGGGCTCGCGACGAGCCCGCAGGACCTCGGCGCGCGCAGCAACCTGCTCGCCAAGGCGGAGGCGCTGGCGTCGCAGCTGCACGACACGTCGAACGAGCTCGCGAGCGCACAGCGCGACGGCGATCAACAGGTCCAGCAGGCGACGGCCGACGCGAATCAGACGCTGAGCTCGATCGCGACCCTGAACGCCAGCATCCGCTCGGCCTCGGTCGGCGGCGATCCGGCGAACGACCTGCGCGACACCCGGCGGACCGCGCTCAACACGCTCGCACAGAGCCTCGACATCCACACGGTGGAGCAGGCCGACGGGACCGTGAACGTCTACGCGTCCTCCGGGGTGGCGCTCGTGGTCGGCGACCAGGCGGCGACGCTGGCGACGCAGGCGGGCTCGCCCGGCGGCGCGCTCGACGGCGGCACGCTCAACACGATCGGCGTCAAGGACGCCGCCGGCACGCTCATCGCGCTCCCCGGCAATCTCGGCGGTACCCTCGGTGCGCTCGTCACTGCGCGCGATCAGACCCTGCCGGGGCTTTCGGGCGATCTCGACACGCTGGCGACGACGCTGCGCGACCAGGTGAACGGCGTCCAGACGAACGCCGCCGGACGCGACCTCGACGGCAACGTCGGCACGGCGCTCTTCGCCGGCAACGGCGCTCGCGACCTGAACGTCGCCTTGAGCGATCCGCGCGGCATCGCGGCGGCCGTCGGCACCGACCCGGGCGACAACACGAACGCGCAAGCCCTGCTGGCGCTCGGCGACACGCAGCTGCCGGCGCTCGGGGGCGCGACTCTCGGCGATTTCTTCGGCGGCATCCAGTCGCACGCGGGCGCGCTCGCGCGCACGGCCGACGACCAGGTGACCATCGAGCAGAGCATCTCACAGACCCTCGACGCGCAGCGCGAGTCCATCTCCGGCGTCAGCCTCGAGGAGGAGTTCACGGACTTGATTCGCTTCCAGCGCGGATTCCAGGCGGCGGCCCGTCTCATCAGCGTCAGCAACAGCATGCTCGACGACCTGCTCGGGGTGATCCGATGATCCTCGGCCGCGTCACCCAGGCAACGGTCTTCCAGCAGCTGACGTCCAGCGTGGGCCGGTTGCAGCGCCAGCTCGCCCGCACGCAGGAAGAGGTGAGCTCGCAGAAGAAGCTCTTGAACGCGAGCGACGATCCCGCCGGCGCGGCACAGGCCAATCGTCTGCGCGGCGAGACGAGCACGCTCCAGGCGCTCGACGGCGGCATCGGCTTCGGAACGGCGGTGCTCGGCGCCGAGGACGGCGCGCTCGACCAGGCGGGCAACCTCCTCACGCGGGCGCAGGAGATCGCGACGCAGCAGAGCAGCGGCCTCAGCACCCCCGCGGCGCGCCAGCAGGCGTCGGAGGAGGTGGCGCAGATCGAGCGCGGCATGCTCACCCTCGCCAATACGCAGGTGGCGGGACGCTACGTCTTCGGCGGCCTCGCGAGCGGGACGCAGCCCTTCGCCAATCTCGACGATCCCGGCTTCGATCCCACGACCGCGTACAGCGGCTCGACGACGCCCTTCACGCTGCCGCTCGGTGCGGGGCAGACGGTCGCGCTCACGACGCCGGGCGACCAGGTCTTCGGCAGTACGCTCACCGCGCTCGACCACCTGCGGACGACGCTTGCGAGCGGCGCGCCGCCGAACGCGAGCGTCGACGAGCTGAACACCGCGGCCGATACGCTGCGCGCCGAGCGGGCCAGCGTCGGCGGGCGGGTGACCCGCCTGCAGGACCGCAGCACACAGATCGGACGGCTCACCGACACGGCGACGGGCCAGCTCAGCGGCGTCGAGGACGTCGATCTGACGACGGCCATCAGCCAGCTCGTGCAGCTGCAGACCGCGCTGCAGGCGACGCTGGCGTCGGGGAGCGCGGTGCAGCAGAGCATTCTGGACTACCTGCCGACGTCGTAGTCGGCGGTAGTGCCTGCCAGGGAGGGCGGCATGCTGGTATTGACCCGCAAGGTCGGAGAGTCGATCCGGATCGGGAGCGACGTGACGGTGCAGGTGCTGGCGATTCGCGGCGGACAGGTGCGCATCGGCCTGACGGCGCCGTCCGACGTCCGCATCTTCCGCGAGGAGATCTTCCGCGCCGTGGAGGATCAGAACCAGCAGGCGCGCTTGACGGACGAGGACCGGCTGGCGGGAGCCGCGGAGCTCTGGGAGGAGGTCGGCAATGGCAAGCACGGCTGAGCAGCAGGAGACGCCGCGGGCCGACGATGGTGCGACCGTTCGGGTCGTCTCGCGCCGCTTCGGTACGCTCGACGTCCCGGTCGCGAGCATCCTGCACTTCGCACAGGGTCTGGTCGGCTTTCCGGGGCACCGGCGCTACGTCGTGCTCGACCACCGGCCCGGCTCGCCCTTCAAATGGATGCTGTCGCTCGACGAGCCCGACCTGGCGTTCGCAGTGGCCAATCCCGGCGAGCTCGTCGCCGACTATGCGCCGCCGCTCACCCTCGCGTCGCGCCTGCTCGGCGCCACCCCGGAGGTGCTCGCGCTCTTCGTGCTCGTCACGATCCCGCCCGACCCGACGTGCATGACGGTCAATCTGATGGCGCCGGTCGTCGTCGACATGCGAACGCGCGAAGCGCGCCAGATCGTCCTCGACGACCCGCGCTGCCCGCCCGATCATCGCGTGGTCCCGTAACCGCGCGTTCCGCCAGCCGTCGTCGAGATTTGGCCACCGCTCGACACAATTGTACGGCGAGCGTCCTCCCGTCCGCCTCCCATGGTGCCCGTCCGCGGAAGGCGCGTCACGATTTTTACGTGACAATTCGATGGCTCACGTTGATTCAGCGAGAGTCATGAGTCTTGTTCAAGTTTCTGGCACCTGGCTTGCTCCACGGCTCCCGCGACACGCCGCGCGGGCGGCCAAGGGGGGACGATGAGAGCGTTCGAGTTCGTGAATGCGGGTGCGGCGGGTGTGGTGGAAGAGGAGGCGCTTCCGGCTCCGACGACGACCACAGGCGTGGGCGGTGCGGCCGAGACCGAGACGGAGATTCCGGGCTTTGCCGGGATCATCGGGTGTCATCGGCGCATGCAGGCGGTGTTCGACGTGATCCGCCGGGTCGCCGGCACGAACGCGACCGTCTTGATCACGGGTGAGAGCGGCACGGGCAAGGAGCTCGTGGCCCAGGCCATCCATACGCGCAGCCGGCGCCGGCTGCAGCGCCTCGTGCCGGTCCACTGCGGCGCGATACCGGAGGATCTGCTCGAGAGCGAGATGTTCGGCCACGAGCGCGGGGCGTTCACGGGCGCGATCTGCTCGCGCGTCGGCCGCTTCCGCCTCGCCGACGGCGGCACGATCTTCCTCGACGAGATCGGCGACATGAGCCCGAAGCTGCAGGTGAAGCTGCTGCGCGTGCTCGAGAATGGCATGTTCGAGCCGGTCGGCGGCGTGACCACGCAGTGCGTGGACGTGCGCGTCGTCGCGGCGACGAACCGCAATCTGGAGGAGGCGGTCAGCGAGCGCCGCTTCCGCGAGGATCTCTACTATCGCCTGCGCGTGGTGCCGATCGAGATGCCGGCGCTGCGCGACCGTCGCGAGGACATTCCGCTGTTGGTCGAGTGGTTCCTCGGCCATTTGCACGACGTGAAGGGAATGCCGCGCTTCGAGATCACCGAGGACGCCATGGGCATCCTGGGCGGGTACCATTGGCCGGGCAACGTGCGCGAGCTGAAGAACCTGCTCGAGCAGCTCGTCGTCCTCGGCGATGCCGATGGGGTGATCAGGCCGGAGCATCTGCCGCCGCAGCTGCGCGGCGGCGGCCGCGTGAGTGCCAGCGGCGGCTGGGTGACGCCGCCGTGGGACTTCGACCAGCAGGGGATCGACTTCTATCGCGAGATGGCGTCGATCGAGGACCGCATCATCGCGCGCGCGCTGCATATCAGCCGCGGCAACAAGAAGGAGGCGGCGCGTCTCCTGCATCTGAACCGTACGACCCTGCTCGAGAAACTGAAACGCAAACGCGAGGCGGCGACGCTCGAGCTTGCCCCGGCCCAGCCGGACTGGACCGCGCTCTCGCCGCTGGTGATGCCGCCTGCCGTCGAGTCGGCGGACGATCTGCGCTTGCCGTCATAGCGTTCCGCATACGTCGCTCGATCGCGCGCGGTTCCCGAGCCCACGGGCTCGCGGCCGCGCGCGATTGACTCTCCTCCTCGTGCTGGTTAGCCTTTCCCCCATGGAAGGAACGTCCACGCAGTCCACGCAGCTTCCCGCCGGCGCTACTGCGCCGCCCCTGCAGCTGACGGCGAAAGCCATCGAGATGGTGAAGACCCTGAAGGCGCGCGAGTCGCTCGGTCCCGAGTACGCGCTCCGCATGGGGGTCGCGGGCGGGGGATGCTCCGGCCTGTCATACACGATGAAGTTCGACAATGCGTCGAAGCCCGATGACCGCGTCGTCGAGACCGAGGGCGTGCGCGTGGTGATCGATGCGGAGGCGCTCGAGTATCTCGAGGGCGTGACGCTCGACTACGTCGCCGGGCTGCACGGCGCCGGGTTCAAGTTCGACAACCCGAAGGCGCAGCGCACCTGCGGCTGCGGCACGTCGTTCTCGGCCTGATCCCGGCTCCGACGCGCCGGCCGGTTGCGTGACGTGAGCGCGTTCGGCCATCTCGTCTTCGACCTCGACGGCACCCTCGTCGACACCAAGGACGACCTCGCCGCGGCGGTGAACGTCGCGTTGCGCGAGCTCCGCCTCCCGGAGCAGGAGCCGCGCGTCCTCTGGGGCTATGTCGGCCGCGGTGCGCGCGTGCTGATCGAGCGCGCGCTCGGGAGGCATGGGGACGACACGTACATGGTCGAGAGCGCCCTCGCGACCTTCATGCTGTGGTACGGGGACCACCTGCTGGATCGGAGCGCGGTCTACCCGGGGCTCGGCGAGGTGATCGCGACCCTGGCGGGGGAGGGCGTCGTGTTCTCGCTGCTGACCAACAAGCCGGCTGACATGAGCCGGGCGATCGTCGACGGCCTCGGCCTCGGGGCGACGTTTCCGCGCCTCGTGGGCGGCGACACGCTGCCCGTGCGCAAGCCCGACCCCGCGGGCCTCGTGCGCCTGATCGACGCCGCCGGCGTCGCGCCGGGCCGCACGCTCATGGTGGGCGACTCGCCGATCGACGTCGCGACCGGCCGCAACGCCGGGGTCGCCACCTGTGGGGTGCTGTGGGGCTTCAGCGGCCCCGCGATCCGCGACTGCGGCGCCGACGTGCTCGTGGCCCGGCCGGAGGAACTCCTCCCGGTCGTGCGGACGGGCGTACGGCGCTGAGCCGGGGCCGGCCTAGGCGGAGCGCAGCAGGTCGTTGAGGAGCGCGGCCAGCTCCGTGCGCAGCAGGTCGCTGCCGCTCGCCGGCGGAGCCGAGCTGGCGGCCGCCGTGCTGCCGGGGGTGTCGCCGCCCGCGGCGGCTGGCGTCGTGGCCGCCGCAACCGCGGTGACGGCCGCGGCGGCGGGTGGCGTCGTTGCCGGTGCTGCGGTGTCGGAGGCGGTAGCGGCGCTTGCGGCGGTTTCCGTGGCGCTGCCGCCGCTCTTTGCGGCGGCCGCGTTCACCAGGGCGGCGAGGGCGCTTGCGATCGTGGTGCTCGTGTCGGCGCTCGCGGTTTGCGCCGCAGCTGCACTCGTGTCGGGCGCGGGCGCGTCGGGCGTGTCGTCGACGAAGCCGGTCAGGTAGCTCGTCGCGCGCTCGGCGCCGTCGCCGAACGTCCCGTACGTGGCGCTCAGGGTCGAGCCGTCCTCCATCTGCGGAAAGCCGACGAGCGGCGTCCCGCCCTGCTCGAGGTACATGTTGTAGTAGGCGATGTTGTAGAAGCCGGGGGGCACGGGCGTGCCGCGTCCCGTGTAGCCGGAGACGACGAAGGACGGCGTCGTGGTCTCACCGCCCGGGTTGAGCGGGCTCGCGGGCGCGTTCGCGCCGACGGGCGCGTCGCTGTAGAGGTCGGGGTTCGGCGTGCCGAAGCCCGCCTTGGTCGCGCCGAGGCCGTACTGTCCCCAGCGCTGCGCCAGCGGCGGCGCCTTGCCGGCGTTGGCGGCGTCGTCGGCGATCGACGGGGTCTCGCTGAACGAGCCCTGGGCCGAGGCGAGCGCATCGGCGAAGCCGTCCGCTTCCTCCGCCGACGTCGTCGGCTGCTGTGCCGTGAGAACTTCGCGCTTGGGTTCGATCCGCATCGTCGATCCTCCGCGTCTCGCGCGGTGCAAGCCCGATGCCGCGGCGCAAACCCGCGGCATGCGCGGCGCGGCGTGGAACGACGGCAGATTCTGCCGGATCGAGCTTGCCGCTCAGGCAGAAGACGCGCGGAGCGAGCGGTACACGTCGAGGTAGTGGCGGGCGGCGCGACCCCATGAGAAGTCGCATGCCATGCCGTTGCGGACGAGACGGCGCCAGTCGGCCGGGCGGTGATAGGTGTCGACCGCGCGCTGGATGGCCTCCAGAAGCGCCGCGGGCGTGTAGGGGACGAACGTGAAGCCGGTGCCGGCACCCGTCGTCGGGTCGAACTCGTGCACGGTGTCGGCGAGGCCGCCAGTGGCCCGGACGACGGGCACGGTACCGTAGCGCATGCTGTACATCTGGTTCAGGCCGCAGGGCTCGTAGCGCGACGGCATCAGGAAGGCGTCGGCGCCGGCCTCGACCTGGTGCGACGCCGCCGTGTCGAAGGCGATGCGGATCGCCAGGCGCTCCGGCGCCTGGCGGCCGACGGCGGCGAGCTGCTGCTCGTAGCGCGCGTCGCCGTTGCCGAGGATGACGAGCTGCAGATCGTGGCGCAGCAGCTCCGGGATCGCGGCCGCCAGGATGTCGAGACCCTTCTGGTCGGCGAGGCGCGACACCATGCCGAAGAGCGGCGTGTGGGGCGCGACGCGCAGGCCGAAGCGGCGCTGCAGGTCCGCCTTGCAGGCCGCCTTGCCCGCGAGATCGTCGGCGTCGAACGGGGCGGCGATGTAGGGGTCGTTGGCCGGGTCCCAGCGCGCGACGTCGACGCCGTTCACGATGCCGTGCAGCACGCCGGCACGCTCGCGCAGCACGCCGTCGAGGCCGTGGCCGAGCTCGGGCGTCAGGATCTCCTGGGCGTAGCGCGGGCTCACGGTGGTGAGCGCGTCCGCGAAGACGAGCCCGCCCTTCAGGAAGTTCACCTGCCCGTAGAACTCCAGGGTGCGCGGGGTGAAATACGACCGATCGAGTCCGAGCAGGGGGAACGCGGACGCGGGGAAGATGCCCTGGTAGCCGAGGTTGTGGATGGTGAGCACGGTGCGCGTCGCGGCGAGCCGGGGGTCGGGATGCGCCTTGGCGAGGACGGGCACGAGCGCGGTCGGCCAGTCGTGGCAGTGCACGACGTCGGGCGCCGGCTCGAGGCGGGCGGCGAGCGCGAGCACGGCGCGGGAGAAGAACGCGAAGCGCTCGGCGTTGTCGCCGTAATCGCCGGACGGGCCGCCGTACAGGTGGTCGCGGTCGAAGTAGTCGTCCGCCTCGACGAACGTCACGGCGACCGTGCCGCGATGCGCGGTCCGTAGCTGCACCTCGCGCCGCCCGGCGCCGATCGCGACCTCGACGGCACCGCTCGGCTGGGCGCCGGCGGCCTGCCAATCGATGCTGCGGTACGCCGGCAGGACGACGTGGACGCTGGCGCCGAGGCGCTCCAGCTCGACGGGCAGGGCGGCCAGGACGTCGCCGAGGCCGCCCGTCTGCGCGTACGGCGTCATCTCCGACGCCGTCATGAGAATGCGAGGTCCCGCCGCCATGCGAACGCTTCCGCGCCTGAGGACACTATCGTCCGATCGACGCGACGAGTTAAGTCCGGGGCGCGGGCCGGGCTAGATGCTGGCCGCCCGCGGCCGGCGGGTCTCGCCGCTCAGCTCGACCGCCCCGCTGGCCGGCTCGAGGGCGCGCTCCAGCACCTCGTCGATCGTGTCCACGAACTCGAAGGTCATCTCCTGGCGGACCTTCTCGGGGACGTCCTCGAGGTCCTTCTCGTTGCGCTTCGGCAGGATGACCGTGTCGATGCCGGCGCGCTTGGCCGCGAGGACCTTCTCCTTGATCCCACCGACGGGCATGACCTTGCCGCGCAGCGTGATCTCGCCGGTCATCGCAAGGTTGTGCTTCACCGGGCGCCCGGTGAGCAGCGAGGCGAGCGAGGTCGCGATGGTCACGCCGGCCGAGGGGCCGTCCTTCGGGACGGCGCCCGCCGGCACGTGGATGTGGATGTCGCAGTTGTCGAAGAAGTCCGCCGGGACGCCGAGGCGCTCGGCACGCGACCGCACGTAGGTGAGCGCCGCCTGCGCCGACTCCTTCATCACCTCGCCGAGATGGCCGGTCAGCGTGAGGCCTTTCTTGCCGCTCATCTTCATCGACTCGATGAAGAGGATGTCGCCGCCGTTCGGCGTGTAGGCGAGACCCGTCGCGACGCCGGGCTCGCCGGTGCGCTCGGCGACCTCGGAGAAGAAGCGCTCCGGCCCGAGGAACTCGCGCACCTTCTCGGCCGTGATCTTCACCCGCTCGGTCTGTCCCTCGGTGACGGCGCGCGCGACCTTGCGGCAGACGCGGCCGATCTCGCGCTCGAGGTTCCGCAGCCCCGCCTCGCGCGTGTAGCTGCGGATGATCGTGAGGATGCCGTCCTCGGTGAACTCGATGTGCTCCTCGCGCAGGCCGTTCTCGCGCAGCTGCTTGGGGATGATGTGGCGCCACACGATCTCGACCTTCTGCTCCTCGATGTAGCCGGCGATCTCCAGTACCTCCATGCGGTCCAGCAGCGCCGGTGGAATCGGGTCGAGGTAGTTGGCGGTGGTGACGAACATCACCTTCGAGAGATCGAACGGCACGTCGAGGTAGTGGTCGGCGAACGTGTGGTTCTGCTCGGGGTCGAGCACCTCGAGCAGGGCGGACGCCGGGTCGCCACGGAAATCGGCGCCGAGCTTGTCGATCTCGTCGAGCATGAAGAGCGGGTTGTTCGAGCCGGCGCTGCGGAGGCCCTGGATGATGCGGCCCGGCAGGGAGCCGATGTAGGTGCGGCGGTGGCCACGGATCTCGGCCTCGTCACGCACGCCGCCGAGCGAGAGGCGGACGAACTTGCGCTCCATGGCGCGCGCGATCGAGCGGCCGAGCGAGGTCTTGCCGACGCCGGGCGGCCCGACGAAGCAGAGGATCGGCCCGCGGGGATCCTGCTTCAGCTTGCGCACGGCGAGGTACTCGAGGATGCGGTCCTTCACCTTTTCGAGGTCGAAGTGATCCTCGTCGAGCACGCCGCGGGCGTGGGGGATGTCGAGGTTGTCGGTGGTCGAGATTCCCCACGGCAGGTTCACCAGCCATTCGAGGTAGGTGCGGACGACGGTGTGCTCCGCCGACTCCGGCGGAATGATGCGCAGGCGCTCGAGCTCGTTCTCGGCGGCCTTGGACGCCTCCTCGGGCATCTTGGCCTCGGCGATCTTCTGGCGCAGCTCCTCGATCTCCGCGGTGCGCGCGTCGCCCTCGCCGAGCTCCTTCTGGATCGCCTTCATCTGCTGGCGCAGGTAGAACTCTTTCTGGTTCTTGTTGAGCTCCGTCTGCACCTGCGACTGGATCTTGTGGCCGAGCTCGAGCAGCTCGATCTCGCGGTTGAGGATGGTGCTGAGCTTCTCGAGGCGCGCGCGCAGATCGAGCGTGTTGAGGAGATCCTGCTTCTCCTCGAGCGAGATGTTGAGGTTCGAGGCGATGAGATCCGTGACCTTGCCCGGATCCTTGATGTTCATCACGACGACCTGCAGCTCGTCCGGCAGGTACGGGATCATCGAGACGAACTTGGCGAACTGGTGCACCATGTGCGCCTGCACCGCCTCGAGGTCCTTCGACGACTCGTAGACGTCGGTGAGATGGCGCACCTGCGCGATGAAGTAGGGCTCCTGCTTGGTGTAGTGCTGGACCTCGAGCCGCCGCAGGCCCTGCACGAGGATGCGGACGCTGCCGTCGGGGTACTTCAGCATCTTGAGGATGCGGCCGGCGGTGCCGCGGGAGTAGAGCCCGTCGCTGCCGGGCGCCTCGTCCTCGGCGTTCTTCTGCGCGACCAGTCCGAGCATGCGGTCGCCGACGAGCGCGTCCTCGACGAGCTTCAGGGAGGCGCCGCGCGAGATCAGCAGCGGGGCGATCGCGGAGGGGAAGATGACGACGCCACGCAGCGGGAGGATCGGCAGCTCGGCGGGGACCTGGATGCCGCTGACGTCCTCCTCGAACCCGTAGAAGCGCTGCTCACCCGCTTCCTCGGCCGCCTTCTGCGGGTCGAACTCTTCGCCGTGCGCCATGGCCGTCCCCCCCGCGCCATTTAATACACGCGCGGCGGGATCGACAACCCCGATCGTGAACACGCGTCATGCGACTCGACAGCAATAACGAAAGTATTTAGGATTCCGCACATGCCCGAGGAGAGGCACTTCACGATCGAGGAGGCGAACGCGCTCATCCCGCGGCTCGAGATGCTGATGGCCGACGCCCAGCGCGCGGCGGTCACGCTGCGTGCAGCGATGCAGGACACGCCGGCCGGCGAGGAGAGCGTACACGACACGCATACCACGAAGGATGTGCTGCGTCTCCGGCCGGATCTCGCGGACGACGTGCACCGCCTCGAGTGGGCCGTTGCCGAGGTCGAGGCGCTCGGCTGCCAGTTCAAGGGGCTCGACCTCGGGTTGGTCGACTTCCCGGCGCTGATCGATGGCACGACCGTCCTGCTCTGCTGGCAGTACGGCGAGAAGCAGATCGCGTTCTGGCATCGCGCCGACGAGGGCTTCGCCAAGCGGCGCGCGCTCGGCGCGGCCGAGCGTCCGAGTCTGCAGTAGCAACTCGCATGCAGGGCGTCGTGAAGTCGGTCTTCTGGCTCGCGCTCGTCGTGTGGCTCGGCGAGGTCGTGTTCTTCTCGTTCGTCGTCGCGCCGAGCGTCTTCGGCGCGCTGCCGTCGGAGACGGCGGGGCAAGTGGTGGGCGCGATCTTTCCGCGCTACTACGCGCTCGGCGCCGGCGCGGGCGCCCTGGCCCTGGCGGCGGCGCTCGGTCTCCGGGCGGAGGCAGCGGCGCGCGCGCCGTGGTCCGCGGTGTGTGTGATGCTCGTGCTCATGCTCGCCGCCACCGTCTACGCGGGGCGCGTCGTGCATCCGCAGGCGCAGGCGCTCCGGCCGGGCCTGCACGAGGCGACGGTCGATCCGGCGGTGAAGGAGCGCTTCGACCGGCTGCACCGCCGCGCCGTGCAGCTGAACGGCGCCGTGCTACTGCTCGGGGTTGCGACGGTGTGCGTCGCGGCGAGCACCTTCACGCTGCCGTACCGTTGACCGGGCGGCGGCCCGGCCGCGGATCAGAGGCCGCCGATCAGAGCCGGCGTGACGGGACGTCCGCGCCGCCTTGCTTCAGGCGCTTCCGCAGGGACGGGATCGCATCGATCTTCGCGGCCTTCAGCAGGTCCCAGTAGATGCCGCGCGGCCGCGGGTAGGCGGGGCGGGTGGCCATCACCTCGAACGGGGTGACCAGGAAGTCGAGGGGGATGTCGTGCGCCAGCATCGCGACTTTCTCCTGCACGATCTGCAGCGGGTGCACGGTGGTGACGACCGGCGTCGTCTCCTTCACCTTGCCCTCCTCGCGCAGGAGCGCGTACTCGAGATCGGCGAAGCCGCCGCCCTTGCCGACGCGCGTGCCGTCACGACGGACGGCCACCGAGCCGCAGACGATCAGATCGACGGCGCGCATCTCGCGCGGCGCGACGAGGCGTCCGTACTTGGCGGCGCCGGTGATCGACGCGGCGAGCGCGGCGCGGCGGCCGAGCCGCTTCGGATCGATCTCGACGAAGCACTTCTCGGCGCGCAGGCGCGGCAGGGCCATGTAGACGATCTTGCCGTCCATCAGCGCCTGGCGGCGCACCGGTAGCTGGGGAGCGTCGGGGTTGATCTTGATCGCGCGCGCCTTCTTCCAGACGGCGAGCTCGGCCAGGCGGGAGGCGGCGCGCTCGGCGCCGACGAAGTTCGGGATGCGGCCCTGCGTACCGGGAAACCGCTGAACGCCGTTGTGCTCCAGCAGCTGCCAGACCTTCCGGCGAAGATCCTCCTTGGTCATGCGCTCGACCTCACGCTGCTCACTGGCGTCGTGGGCGAACGCTACAACATGCGAAGAATTGAAGTCAATGAAGCGGGCGCCGGAGAGGCGTGCCGACGCGTGCCGAGGCGGTTGGACGGCGCGCCGCGGCGCTCAAGACGCATCCGGCGCCGTGTCCGACGGGGTGCGCGGAGGCGCCAGGCGGCGCGCGACGACGAGGAAGCCGCTGTGCGCCACCATGCGGTGCTCCGGACGGACGCTCCGGTCCGTCACGTGCCAGTGCCGCTGCAGCGACTCCATGGCCTCGATCGCCGCGAACCCGTTGGCACGCAGGGCGATGACCATCTGCTGCATCTGGGGGGTCGTCGGGGTGAAGCCGACGAAGACCCCTCCCGGACGGAGCGCGAGCGCCGCGTGCGGGATGACCTGCCACGGCTCGGGGACGTCGACCACCATGCGGTCGACGTTGCGCTCCGCGATGCCGAGGTAGGCGTCGGCGGGCACGACCCGCCATTGCGGCGCCGGCCCGTGGAAGCGCGCGACGTTGTTGCGGGCCATGGTGATGAAGTCGTCGCGGATCTCGTAGGTGACGAGCTCGCCGGCCGGCCCGATGGCGCGCAGGAGCGCGATGGTCGTGGCACCCGGGCCGACGCCGACCTCGACGACCCGCGCCCCCGGGTGGATGTCGCCCCAGATGAGGATCGTCGCGACGTCCTTCGGGTAGATGACCTGCGCCTCGCGCGGAAGGTTGGGGATGAGCTGCGCGTAGGTCGGCCGGAACACCTGCAGGTACTCGCCGAGCGGCGATCGGACGACCGACCCCTCGGGCAGGCCGATCAGCTCCTCGGCGGCGAACTTGCCGCCCCGCACCATGAGCGGGCGGCCGGCACGCAGCGTACGGAGGTACTCCCGCGCCTTGCGGTCGATGAAGAGGACGGTGTCGCCGTCACGCAGGGGCGCCGTGTCGGACGCCACGGGCACGGCGCTCGGCTCGGCAGCGCCGCTCGCGTCCGCCGGCTCAGGAATGGGCCACCGCCTGGTCGCGCCGCCGGCCGATCTCGGCGACGAGACGGCAATAGCCGCAGAGATCGCCGTACGCCGGCATGCCGCAGCGTGCGCACTCGCCGTTCGGAGCGTCCGGGGCGGCCGCGAAGAGCGGCTGCGCGCGGCGCAGGAAGTCGGTCACGAACGTCAGCTTGGCACCGGGCATCTCCTGCTCGAGACGGTTCAGGAGCTCTTTGTACACGAGCTGCGTGGCGCCATGGCTGTTCGGGCATTCGTCGACGACGTAGTCGATGCGGCGCAGGAACGCGTAGGTCGCGCTCTCGTACTCGCTCGTCCGGTAGAGCGGGCGGACCTTGCGGGCGAACTTGGCGTGCCCGGGCTGCAGTACCGGCTGCTGCTTGGCGAGGTAGGGGAGCTGCCAGTGCAGGACGTTGCCGAGGAGGCGTGCCGCCTCGTCGTCGAGATTGTGGCCGGTCGCCACGACCGCGAAGCCGCCCTCGTGCGCCGCCTGATCGAAGTAGTGGCGCTTGAAGGTGCCGCACGCGGCGCACGGCTGGCGGCGCGTGTAGCGCGCCGCCTCCGGGATGGCGAGTCCGTCACCCTCGTCCTCCAGGCGGACGAGCCGCAGACGCAGCTCGTGCGCCGCGGCGAACGCCTCGACCTTCGCCTGCGACGCGCTCGAATACTGGCCGATGCCGAGGCCGAGGTAGAGGCCCTCGGTCTGATAGCCGAGCGCCACGAGCGTGTCCCAGAGTGCCAGGCTGTCCTTGCCGCCGGACACGCATACGAGGACACGCTCGTCGCGCGTGAACATGCGCTCGCGCTCGATCGAGCGCTCGACGTTGCGCTGGAAGAAGAAGACGAAGCACTCCTTGCAGAAGGCCGTGTTGTGGCTCCGCAGCTGGACCGTCGCCTTCGCGGTGCAGCGCTTGCACTTCATCGGCTGCCCCCGGAGATCACCGCGCGCAGCTCGATCGCGTCCCCGTCCTCGACGACGTCGTCGTCGGTGAGCAGATCGTCGCCGCGGATCACCATCACCGTGCCGGCGACGATGCCGAGCTGGCGGATCACGTCGCCGACGCGGCGGCGCCCGGCAACGGCCACTTCCTTTCCCTGCGGCTCGAGACGGATCTGCATGACGACGATGAAGCGGTGAGTTGCGGCGACGCTACCACCCGACTTCCGACCTCACAAGCGCGCACGGCGCACGCTCCGCCGCAATTGACCGTGCGTCCGAACTTCTATAGAAGTCAGGGGATACGCATCTCCCCGAGGGTCGAGGCGCGATGACAAAGAAGGTCGTCAAGAAAGAGAAGCCGAAGAAGGGCTTCAACATCTTCGAAGAGGATGAGCACGCTGCCGCGGGCAGCGAAGAGGAGCTCCCGAAGGACGAGGCCGGTCGCCGCAAGATCAAGCGGCAGTACGAGGACCTCCTCGGCATCCGCATCCAGAAGCTGCGCGGGCGCATCCTGAACCGCGAGCGCATCAACAAGACGATCGAGGGCATCTACTTCATCTGCGCCGAGTGCGTGAAGGTGTGCCACAACGTCGACGACGGCCTCACCGAGGATCCGGAGAATCTCCGCAACCTGTGCGGGCCCTGCAGCACCAAGCCGACGGACACCAAGAACGGCAAGGAGACGAAGGCCTCGAAGGGCAAGCAAGCGGCCGCCTGAGGCGGTCGCGTCAGTCCGCGGCGAGCCGCGCGAGCGGCCAGGCGAGGCGCGCGCAGAGCGCCTCCCAATGGGGCGGGGTGGGCGCCGCGAGTACCGCGCCGAGCGTCGTGCGGTCGTCGCCCGTCATGCGCCGCGCATGCAGGTAGTGCCATTCGGCCGGCGCGTCCGGATGCACGGCGCCGTAGCGGCGGTCGCCCAGCACCGGATGGCCGAGCTCGGCGAGATGCACCCGTAGCTGATGCGTGACGCCGGTCCGCATGCGCAGGCGCACGAGCGTGAGATCCCCGGCGTGCACCAGCGGCAGGTACTCGGTTTCCGCGGGCCAGCCGCGGCCGGGGGCGGCGGCGATCATGCGCTTGCGGCTCCGCGGCCGCCGGTCGAGCGGCGTCGTGATCCGCCCGCCCTCCGCGAGGCGGCCGACGACGACGGCCCAGTACTCCTTCACGATCGACTTCTGCGCGAATGCGTCGCGCACGCGAGCGTAGGCGGCGGGCGTGCGCGCCGCGACCAGCAGGCCCGACGTGCCGGTGTCGAGACGATGCACGAGCCCCGCGCTCCGGACGGCGTCGATCGCGGCCATCTCGGGATAGCGCTGCAGGAGCGCGGCCGCGGCCGAGGGCGCGGTGCCTGCCCCGCCCGTCGACGGCATGCCGGGGGGCTTGTCGATCGCAACGAGGTCGCCATCGGCGTGGACGATGGCGAGCGGCGTCGCCACGGGCACGAGGAGCGGGCGCGCGGGAGCCGCCTCGGGCAGGAGGATCTCGTCGCCGGGCCGGAGCATCTGGCTCTTCGCCGCGCGCCGGCCGTTGACGCGGACGGCGTGGTCGCGAAGCCACACGGCGACGCCGCGCCGGCCGAGCGCATGCCCGAGCCGGTCGCGCAGATAGCGATCGAGGCGCGTCGGCGGGCCCTCGAAGATCAGCCGGGCGTCCGCCATCGACGGCGCCGTCAGTTCGAGGACATTCCGGTCGTGATCCAGCCCTCGACCTCGCGCAGGAAGAGCGCAAACGGGCTCTCGGTGCCGGGCTGCGGCGCGAAGTACGCCTTGCGCATGTAGTCGAGCGCGCCGGAGTAGTGCTCGAAGTTGCGCGAGAGCTGCTGGAAGAGCAGGAACCCGGTGCGATAGCGGGCGAGGTCGAGCTCGGAGACGTCCCAGTAGGCGCGCTGCCCCTCCTGGAAGTAGTAGTCGAGGGCGCCATGCTGCTCGACGTGCGTGCGGAAGAGGCCGCTCATGAAGAGCGCGTAGTCGGCGACGTACTTGCGGAGCGCGTGCGTGCGCAGGAGCGCGCGCTCGTCGCGCGGGGTCTCGGCGGCGGCCGCCGCGATCTGCGCCATGTTGGCGCTCGTGCCGCCCGGGATGCGGAGCGCGTAGAGGCGGTCGGCGCGGCTGAAGTCGGTCAGCAGCGCGGCGACGTAGCCGACGACCGCGTCGTCACCGACGCCGAGCTCCGTGAACGTCCGTCGTGCCATCGCGTGGAAGAACTCGCGGAGCCGCGATGCGTCGTTCGGCGTTGCCATGCGTCCTCCTGCGGTCGTGTCATCGACCGGCAATCAGTATAGCATCGAGCGCTGCGCCGGCGAGACGATTTTTGCGCGGCGCGACCCGACATGCACGGACACCTCGACATCGAGCGCTGGCGCGGCGAGTTCCCGAGCACCGCGTCGTGCGTGCACTTCAATCATGCCGGCGTCGGGCCGCTGTCGCGGCGCTGCGCCGATGCGGCGTCCGCGTTCGTGGGTGACGGGCGCGATCATGGCACGCTGCGCTATGCAGCGTGGGAGCAGCGCGGCGAAGAGGTGCGCGCCGCCTGCGCGCGCATGATCGGCGCGCGTGCCGACGAGATCGCATTCTGCGCCGGCACCTCCGACGGCCTCTCGCTCCTCGCGACCGGCTTCCCGTGGTCGCGCGGCGACTCGGTCGTGAGCGCCGCCGGCGAGTTCCCGGCCAACGTCTATCCGTGGTGGGGCCTGGCGGAGCAGGGTGTGGAGACGCGCATGGCGGAGCTCATAGACGACCGCCTGACCCTCGACGCGATCGCCGCCGTGACCGACGGCACGACCCGCGTCGTCTCGGTGAGCGCCGTCGACTTCTCGCGCGGCCAGCGCCGACCGCTCGCGGCCATCGCCGAGTTCTGCCGCGCGCGCGGCATTCTCTTCTGCGTCGACGCGATCCAGGCGCTCGGCGCGCTCGAGCTGGACGTGGCGCGCGACGGCATCGACTGTCTGGCTTCCGACGGGCACAAGTGGCTCTGCGCGCCGGAGGGCCTCGGCGTCTTCTACCTGTCGCGGCCCTGGCTCGAGCGCGTGCGGCCGCAGCGCCTGGGGTGGAAGAGCGTCACCGATCAGGGACGGTTCCTGCCGTATCATTTCGAGCTCAAGACCGAGGCGGCGAAGTTCGAGTGCGGCAGCTTCAATTTCCTCGGCATCCACGCGCTCGGCGCCGCCGTCGACCTCGTGCTCGAGATCGGTCCGGGGGCAATGGAGCGGCGGGTGCTGGAGGTCACGGCGATGCTGCGCGACGCCCTCGCCGAGCGTCGCCTCGCGGTGCTCGGCGGCTACCCGCGCGGCGAGTGGTCCGGCATCACGGCGGTCGGCGTAGCCGGGCCGCCGGAGCGCTCCGTGGCGCGGCTCGCGGCGCGCGGCATCGTCGCGAGCCCGCGGGGCGGTGGAGTGCGGCTCTCACCGCACTTCTACTCGAACGCAGACGACGTCGCGCGTTGCGTGGCGGCGCTCGCGGACGGCTGAGCGGCGCCGTGCGCGAAGTCGAGGTTCTCGCGCACGACCTCGAAGACGCGCCGCGACCAGAGAAGCCCGAAATGGCCGACGCCCTCGATCTCGATCGTGCTGGCGCCCGGGTAGCGTGCGGCGGCGGACGGCACGACCGTAAAATCGAAGCTCGACGCGACCGCGGTGACGTCGGTGTCCGCGAGCAGCGGATCGTCTGCGGCCAGGTGCGCGATCAGCTCCGAACCCGGCCGAAGCCCGGCGAGCATCGGATCGAGCGCCAGGGCGTAGAGCTTGCTGCCCTGGTGCGGCGTGCCGAGGGTGACGAGCGCGGCGACGCCGCTGCCGCGGCGCTCACGCACGCAGAGCCGCGCCACGATGCCGCCGATGCCATGGGCGACCACCACCACGTCGCGGTCGCCGGCCGAGGCGCGGATCTGGTCGAGCAGGGTGTCGAGCCCGCGCGCGGCAGCCGCGACGTCGCCGAGTACGCTGCGGTAGTTGAAGCCGGCGGCTTGCGCCCAGCCGGCGGCAGCGAGACGGCGCCGGAGCAGCCAGAGACAGGAACGGGTCGTCGCATAGCCCGGCACGAACACGATCGGCGGCCGCTCTTGGGCGACGACGCTCGGCACGCGCCGCCAGGCGAGCGCCCCGAAGGGCACGGCGAGAAGCGCGACGGACATCGCCGCGATCTCGAGCGCCACCTCGCGCGCCGCCCCGAGCAGGCTTGCCGGCGTGAGGCGCGCGTCGAGTGATTCCGGGAGATTCAGCATCTCGTAGAGCGCGACCAGGAAGCACACCGCCTGCACCAGCGCGGCGACGCTCACGACGGCTTTCACGATCCACCACAGCATCGACCAGAGCATCACGCATCTCCTTACCTTGCTTTTCTCTCAGGCGACACTTAAACGAAAGCAGGTGAGCGTGCGACGCGAACCTCGGGCGCGCCGGCGGCGCCAGCGCTTCGCGGTCGTGATGGCCGGCGGAAGCGGGACGCGCTTCTGGCCGCGCAGCCGGCGACGCTTTCCCAAGCAGCTGCTGCGCATCACCGGCAGCCGTACCTTGCTGCAAGCGACCGTCGCGCGCCTCAAGGGGCTCGTCGCGGCCGACCATGTGCTGGTCGTCACGCACCGCGATCACGCGGCGGAGGTGCGCCGCCAGCTGCCGACGTTGCCGGCCGGAAACGTCCTGGTCGAGCCGGTGGCGCGGAACACCGCGCCCTGCGTGGCGCTCGCCGCGCTCGCGATCGAGGAGCGGGCGCGCGACGCCTCGTTCGTATGTCTCCCGGCCGATCACGCGATCGCGGACCCTCGGCGCTTCCGCGCCGCCGTCACTGCTGGCTTCGCTTGGGCGGAGCGCGAGGGCTGCTCGGTCACGATCGGCATCAAGCCGACCGAGCCGGCGACGGGATTCGGCTACATCCGGCTCGGCAAGCGCGCCGGGCGGGACGCGTACTGGGCAGACGCCTTCGTGGAGAAGCCCTCGCGGACGCGTGCGCAGCGCTTCGTCGCGACCCGGCGGTATCTGTGGAACAGCGGCATCTTCGTCTGGCGCGTCGACACGGTGCTCGATCTGTTCGCCCAGCATCTTCCGGCGCCGGTCACGGCGCTGCGCCGTGCCATGCGGCACGCCGGGCGCAAACGCTCCGCGGCGATCGGACGTGCGTATGCCCGGCTGGCGCCGATCTCGATCGACTACGGGCTGATGGAGAAGACGCAGCGCGTGATCGTCATCCCGGGGGATTTCGGCTGGAATGACGTCGGTAGCTGGGCCGCGCTACAGGAGTTGCAAGCGCGCCAGGGCGCGGACGGCCGCGCGCCGGTCGTGGCGGTTGATGCAGTCGGGTACGTGGTGTTCAATCCGGAGCGTCTGGTCGCTCTGGTCGGGGTCGAGGATCTGATCGTCGTCGATTCGCCCGACGCGCTCTTGATCTGCCGCCGCGACCGCGCCCAGGATGTGCGGCGGGTGGTGGAGGAGCTGGAGCGACGGCGGCTGCACACGTATCTATGAGGCGGAAGACGCTCCGATGAGCACACGTCAACGCGCGCCGGTTGCGCGCTTCGAGACGCGGCACGGGATCCGGGTGTTCCGCTTCCCCGTGGAGACCTTCCCGTCGCACTTCAACAATCTCTACCTGATCGACGACGACGACCGGCTCACCCTGATCGACGCCGGCTCGCGCCTCGACAGCACGCGGCGCGACATCACCGCCGGCCTCGACGAGATCGCGACGCGCTGGGGGACGCGCTACCGCCTGGCCGACGTCGCCGACGTCGTGATCACCCACGCGCACATGGACCACGCCGGCAACGCCGGCTACTTCGTCACCGAGACACCGGCGCGGGTCTGGGTGCACGAGCTCGACGCGCGTGTGCTGTCGGCGTGGGAAGAGCGCATGGTGGTCGCCTCGAAGGACCTGGCGATCTTCCTCGACCGCTCCGGCGTCGGCCCCGTGGTGAAGCAGCAGCTCATGTCGATGTACGCGATGTCGAAGTACGCGCTGAACTTCTCGTCGGTCCCCGTGGAGGACCGGCTCACCGACGCGACGATCGTCGGCAACGGCTACCGCGTGTTCCACACGCCGGGCCATTGCCCCGGCGAGATCTGCATGCTGGTCGACAACGTGCTCTTCACCGGCGACCACGTGCTCTCGCGGACGACCCCGCACCAGTCGCCGGAGTGCATCACGCTCTTCTGCGGGCTGCGGCGCTATCTCGAGTCGCTCGACAAGATCCACGCCGTCGGCGGTGTGGAGCTCGCGCTCGGCGGTCACGAGGACGAGATCGACAACGTGTACGGCCGCATCCACGACATCCGCCGCTTCCACCTGCAGCGCCTCGACCGGGTGCGTGAGATGTGCCGCGAGCCCAAGACCATCTGGGACGTGACGTCGGAGCTCTTCGCCGGGCGGCTCGAGGGCTACGGCCAGATCCTCGGCATCGAGGAGGCCGGCGCGCACGTCGAGTACCTGCATCAGCTGGGCGAGCTCGCGATCGCCAACCTCGACGAGGTGCAGCGCAGCGACAACCCCGTGCTGTACTACCGGACACGCACGTGATCAGCCCGCGCGCCATTCCCGAGGTCGACGCCCCGCCGGCGGGAACGGGCAAGGCTCGCACACCGTCGCATCACTCGGCCATGGTGCGGCGCTTCGGCCTGCTGCCGCGCTGGTTCGCCCGCCTCGCGTTCCAACACGTGCGCCTGGACCAGGCCGACATCGAGCGCCTCCGGCGCCTCGCCAGCGAGGGCACGCTGGTCTACGTGATGCGCTACCGGTCGCTGGTCGACTTCTTCCTGGTGAACTGGATCCTGCTCCAGGAGGGGTTGCCACTGCCGCGCTTCGCCAACGGCGTCTCGTCGCTCTGGCTGCGCCCGCTGCGCGACATGATCGCCATCCTCTGGCGACGCATGACGACGGCGCACCTCTTCGGCAAGGAGGTGCGGCAGTCGCGCGAGCGCGATCTCGCGGGCCAGCTCGTCGCGCACGGCCGGTCGGTGCTGCTGTTCATCCGCAGCAGCCGGGTCGCGATGGCGCGGGCGCGTGGCACGAACGCGACGCCGGAGCTGGGGCGCGGCTCCGACTACCTGCGGGAGATCGCGCACGACGTGTGGCAGAAGGAGCAGCCGGTCTTCCTCGTGCCGCTCGCGATCTTCCGCGGCTCCGGGCTGCGCCGGAAGGGCTCCCGGCTCGCGAGCTTCGTCTACAGCGTCCACGAGGCGCCGAGTGATCTCAAGAAGCTCGTCACGTACGTGTGGAACGCGCACGAGCTCACCGTCTCGGTCGGCTCCGAGATCCCGCTGAACGGGTTCGTCGCCAAGTACCAGGGCGAGTCCGAGGACCGCATCGTCCGCCGCCTGACGCGCGCGCTGCAGATGTTCCTCTACCGCGAGGAGCGCGTCGTCTGGGGACCGACCGTCCAGACCAAGCGGCAGGTGCGCGACATGGTCCTCGGCGCCGATGCCGTGCAGACGGCGATCCGGGAGACCGCGCAGGCGCGCAAGGTGTCCGAGGAGAAGATGGCCAAGGAGGCGCGCGGCTACTTCAACGAGATGGCGGCCGACTTCCACGGCTACTACCTCGAGATCCTCGCGTTCTTCTTCCACCGCATCTGGCGCCGGATGTTCTCGGGACTCGAGATCCGCGGGCTCGAGCAGGTGGTGGAGTGCGTGAAGCAGCACCCGATCGTCCTGGTGCCATGCCACCGCAGCCACTTCGACTACCTGATCCTGACGTACATCTTCCGCGAGCACTACCTGTCTCCGCCGCACATCGCCGCCGGCATCAACATGGCCTTCTGGCCGATGGCGCCGCTCTTCCGCGGCGCCGGCGCCTACTTCATCCGCCGGCAGTTCGACGACAACCCGCTCTACAAGGCCGTCTTCCGCACCTACCTCGAGTACCTGATCCGCGAGGGCTACACGCAGGAGTTCTTCATCGAGGGCGGCCGCAGCCGCACGGGGAAGATCCTGACGCCGAAGCTCGGCATGCTGTCGGCGATCGTGAACGCGTTCGTCGACGGCGTGCGGCGCGATCTCTACCTCGTGCCGGTGTCGATCCACTACGGGCGCATCGTCGAGGAGGAGGCCTACAAGAAGGAGCTGCTGGGCGGACAGAAGGAGCGGGAGTCGTTCGGCGCGCTGCTGAAGGCGCGCGCGGTCCTGCGGCAGAAGTACGGCACCGTCTACGTCACCTTCGCCCCGCCGATCTCGCTCGACACGGCGCTCGGCGACCGCAAGGAGCGCTTCCAGCAGGAGGAGCCGGCGATCCAGGATGAGAAGCGGCGCTTCATCCGGAAGCTCGGCTTCCGCCTGCTGCGCGAGGTGAACGAGGTCGCGGTGGCGGGGGCGACGTCGCTGTCGTCGACGGTGCTGCTCTCGGCCCCGCAGCAGGCGGTGCGCTACGGCGATTTCGTCGCGGCCGGGCGCCTGCTCACCAACCTGCTGGTGGCGAGGGGGGTGACGCTGACCGCGTCGCTGCAGCGCAACACCGGCGACTTCGAGGAGAGCCTGCGGTTTTTACAGAGCGGCAAGCTCGTCGAGCGCATGAAGGACAGCGCGGGGGACATCATCTACGCGGCGCCCGAGAAGCGCATGATCCTCGACTTCTACAAGAACAACATCATCCACTTCTTCCTCGTGCCATCGCTCGTGGCGCACGCGCTGCGGCGCAACATCCCGCTCGCGACGCTCGGTGACGAGGTGTGGTGGTGGCTCGACCTCTTCCGCTGGGAGTTCGCGCTGCCCGAGCGGGCCGCCGTCGCCGCCGAGATCGAGGCAACGGTCGCGCACTTCCGCGCCGCGGGAGCACTCGGTCCGGACGGCGGCCGGCGCGGCAACATGCTACTTGTCTTCGGCGACGGCATACTCGAGAACTTCCGCGAGGCGTACTGGATCGCGGCGAAGACGCTGATGGATCTCCCGCCCGACGGGCTGCCCCGGAAGACCGCGCTCGCCAAGATGCAGAAGAGCTTCGAGGCGCATCAGCTCCTCGGCCAGGCGCAGAAGCCCGAGGGCAACTCGCAGATCACCTTCGAGAACGCGATGCATCGGCTCGCCGAGGTCGGTTACATCGCGCTGCAGGAGCGCGGCCGCAGCAGCAAGGATCAGGTCGTCGTGCCGCGCCGCAGCTTCGCCGATCTCGCTGTCCTCGAGCGTCGCCTGCGCGAGAGCCTGAGCACCGACGGGCCCGGCCGTCCGTCGGTGCTGCCGATCGCTGCGCTACCAAGTCTCATCGCATCCGCGCCCTGATCGCGACGCGGAGTCCTGCACGCCTGCACCCCCGGCCGGGACGCCGCGCTTTTGCACGATGCGCTTCCTGCGCCGCGGCGCGCGCGTCCCATGTGGGGCGCCACGGCGCCTGCGCGCATCGTCGCGGGACACGCGCGGGCCCAAGTCC
>DASXLI010000095.1:0-67992 GCA_036496285.1 Binatia bacterium | reverse complement strand
ACCACAACCTGATCCACGGCAACAACAAGCCCAACACGTGCCTCGATCCGACCGACGAGGTGTGTGCCGTTCCGCCGGGGTCGGGCCTGCTCGTGCTGGCGGCGGACAACAACCTGATCGACCACAACGCGGTCTTCGGCAACGACTCGTTCGGCATTGCGGTCGCGAACTACTGCGTCGCCAACAACCTGAGCGCCGAGCAGTGCGCGGCGCTCGACATCGAGCCGAATCCCGACGGTGACCACGTCGTGCAGAACATCGCCTTCCACAACGGCACGTCACCGTCGCCGCTCATCAACCCGGTCTTCGCCGTCGATCTCGCGTGGGACGGCACGGGCACCGGCAATTGCTGGAAGCAGAATCTGGTGGGGACCCAGTTCCCGGCGGATCTGCCGTCCTGCATGTAGCGCGCGGAAGGTCGCTGAAGACAAAGAGGCCGGCCGGCGATTCGCCGACCGGCCTCGGTTCCCCCCTCGGTCGGTTAGGTCACGGTTCAGTCGGGGGTTTCGACGCGTTCCGTCGTGGTCGTCGTCTTGCGCTCGACGCCCGCCGGACTGCGCTCGATCACCTTGGTCACGACGCCGTCATCGGTCGTGTAGATCGTCACCGGCTCGTTGCGGATCTTCTCGCGGGTGACCACGTTGCCCGCCGCGTCGACGTACGTCGTCTTCTCGTTGATCGTGTACCGCATCGGCTCCGGACGCTCCTCGGTCTTCAGGATGATCGTGGATGCTGCCGGATCGATCTGGGTCACGACGCCTCGATACGTCGTCGTCTGCGTGCGCACGGTGTCCGCGCGCACGGGGCCCGCGGCCAAGAGCGTCAGCGCAGCGGCGCTCACGCCGGTCACGAGAGACGTTTTCCAGGTTCGGTGCATATGCGCCTCCTTTCGTTTCCTCGACCCCGAACGGCGCATGATCCGTGCCGTCGCGGAAAGACGCGGGTCGCGGCGGCGAACGAGCGGAGGCGCGCGCGAACCGCCGGCGGATTCTACAAAAGCGCGTGAAACGTTTGCCTGCGAGGCACGTCATGACGACCTCTCGCGATCACGTCTTATGAGGAGATCGGCTCCTCGCCCGGCGCATCGGCCTTCGGCTGGAACTTCGGATTCGACTCGGGCGGCGGCATGGTCGGCAGCCCTTCGGGCGGCGGCAGCGGCGCGGGCGCCATGACCGAGGGTGCGGCGTGCGGCGACGCGACGGCTTCCGCCGGCGCGCCGTCGACCGGCTGCGCCGCCGTCTGGATCGCGTCGCGCAGCGGGTCGGAGCAACCCACCACGAGCACGCACATCAGCATCAGGATGCCGCGCGTCGCGCCGATTGCGGCGTGCATGCGTTTCGTCATCGGCTGACCGTCCGTCCTACATCCCCCCCGTGCGGAACGTCTCGTGCGCGGGACGCATCGACGCCCGCCCGAGCGAGCTCGGGGCATTCACGTTGGCGCCGTCATCGACGCCGATACCAAGCCTGTCGACGAGCTCGCCGCCGAGCCACGCGGTGATAAGCGCCAGCCCGAGCCCCACGAAGCTGCAGACGAGCGCTGCCGTCGAAGGCGTCTCCGCCGTCTGGTAGCGCAGGTAGAGGCTCGCGGCGAAGAGTGCGACGACCACGAGGTTGCCGAGCCCGTGCACGGCGCCGATCCGCTTGGCGCGCGTGCGGGCCGGAATCGCCAGCCAATCCACGAGACCGAACACGGCAGCGAACAGCGCGCCGATCACGCCCGCGACGATCATCCAGAACGCGAGGTCGTTCCACCGCGGGTTCTGGGTCGAGAGGTGGACGATGTCGAAGGCGACGGCGGTCGGCAGCAACCCGAGCGGGAAGTTGATCAGCATCGGGTGGACGGGGTGACCAAGGATCTTTGCACGGCTTTCCATAGAGTCCTCCTGGCTGGGACGAGCACGTCCCTATCGGTGGAAGGAGCAATCCTCATGCCGCGGGGGGCGTGCGGAAGCGGCCACCGCTCGGCGCAATCGCACGGCGGCGGGGCTCGGTGGACCCCTGCACTGGAGCGGGCTAGTGTTGCCGCTCTTCGGTGCCGTGATGACGCGCTTCCTCCAGGCAATGATCCTCTCCGTCGCGATCGTGTCCGCACGGCCAGCCGTCGCCGGCCTGAGCGCGGGTCCCGATGCCTACCTTTGCTACAAGGCCGCCATCGCCAAGGGGCAGCAGAAGGTCGCCAAGGATCTCACCGCCCTCGTCGACGACGCACTTGGCGATGCGCGCACGGTCGACGTGAAGGAGATCGTCGCCTTGTGCAATCCAGTCTCGCGCGACGGCTCAGCCGTGTCGCTTCCCGACGTCCACCTCGAGAGCTTCGCGATCAAGCTGCACAAGGGCGAAGTGCGCTTCGTCAAGGTCGATCGCATGACGGTCGACGCGTTCGGCTCGCGCGCGCTCACGTTGACCGCGCCGGCGAGCCTCCTCGACGTCACGCCGCTCGCCCTCGGCAGCGTGCAGCCGGCACCCTTCGCGGCCGACCCGACGAGCGATCCCGGCGTGAACCGCTTCGCCTGCTACAAGGCGAAGCTCGCGAAGGGCGCGCCCAGGTTCGTGCCACCGCCCGCACCGACGCTCACCGACGCGTTCTACACCGGCGGGCAGCAGCTCCTCGTCACCAAGGTGACGAAGGTCTGCGAGCCGGCGGACGTCGATGGCGCGACCGCCGGCGCAGAGACGCGCCCGAGCGCGCTCGTCTGCTACGCGCTCAAGCTGCCGAAGCATACCGCGAAGTTCGTCAAGACGACGGTCGCGACGAACGACGCGCGTGTCGCGCCGCAGATCCTGGTCGCGAGCGCGCCGGCCGAGCTCTGCCTGCCGGCGGCGCAGCCGACGCCGACCGCGACGGTCTCACCGACGCCCTCACCGTCCGGGACGCCGGTCCCCAAGCGCGTCTTCGTCACCAGCACGGCGACGCAAGGCGCCTTCAATGGCACGTCCGGCGCCGACTCGATGTGCGCCTCCCTCGCGAGCGCCGCCAGCTTGAGCGGCACCTTCAAGGCGTGGCTGTCGGTCACGGGCGACGGGCCGTCGACCCGCTTCACGCAGGCGTCGGTGCCGTACGCGCTCGTCGACGGTACGATCGTCGCCAACGACTGGAGCGATCTCACCGACGCATCACTGGCGCACGCGATCGACATCGACGAGACCGGCGCCGCGGTGAGCGCGGCCGACGTCTGGACGTCGACGACCACCGGCGGCAACCCGGCGACCCCCGACTGCAACGGCTTCACCAGCGCCAGCGGCGGCCAGACCGCCATCTGCGGCAACACCGGCCTGAAGACGGGCGGGTGGACGAACAACAGCATCCCGTCCTGCAATCTGTCGCTGCGGCTCTACTGCTTCGAGCAGTAGCCGCGGATCCCTCGTGAGCCTTCGCCACCTCCTCCCCTTTTTGCTGGTCGCGATGTTCCTCGTGCCCCCGGTCGCACGGGCGCAGGTGCAGAGCGCGCCGCAGCGCCGCTGCATCAACGGGCTGGCGCGCGCCGGCGCGGCGGTCGCGGGCGTCGTCGCGAAGCAGCTCGTCTCCTGCGTCGCGGCGGCGGGGAAGGGGAAGCTCGGCGCCGCGACCATGAGCGACTGCCTCGCCGCCGATCCGCGCGGCCGGCTCGCCAAGGCGCAAGCCAAGGTGACGGGCGTCGAGACACGGTCGTGCGCGACGCCGCCGAGCTTCGGCCCGACCAGCGCCGCCGACGTCGCGGGCGCCTTCACCGACGTGCTGCGAGCGCAGCGCGTGTTCGGCGCCGACCTCGACGCGGCGATCCTCCCCGCGGCGACCGACAAGGCCGGTGCCACCTGCCAGGCGGCGCTCGCCCGCGGCCTCGCCGACGTCGCCCTCGTCGAGATCGCGACCTTCGACGCCTGCCTCGCGTCCGGTCTGCGCAGCGGCACCATCGACTCGGGCCAGGCGCTCGCGGCGTGCTTCGGCGCCGACCCCAAGGAGCGGGTCGCGAAGGCGATCGCCAGGTCGCAGCGTGTGGTCGGCAAGCGTTGCGCGACGACGCCAGTTGGCGACGCCGCCCCCGGCGAGTGCGCGTCCGCGCCGCTCGCGACGCTCGTCGCATGCGGGACGTCGCGCGTCGATTGCGGCGTCTGCGCGGCGCTCGCCACGGGCGATCATCTCGCCCACGGCTGCGACAAGTTCGCGAGCGGTGTCGCGACCGAGCACTGCACGCCACCGATCTCGACGACCCAGTCCGTCGCCCGCCAATGGGACGAGGAGACGCTGTCGGCGATCCGCATCGACCTGCCGCGCCCACCGGTGCATGCGCGCAACCTCTTCTACGTCGCCGCCGCGATGTGGGACGCGTGGGCAGCCTACGACACGACCGGCAGCGCCGACGCCTACCTGCACAAGGAGTCGCCCGCGACCAGCGACGCCGAGCACGACCGCGCGATCGCCATCAGCTTTGCGGCCTATCGCGTGCTGTCGCACGTCTATGCGCTCTCGGTGAACGCGGCGCCGACGCAGACGCACCTCGACGCCCGCATGCTGGCGCTCGGCTTCGACAAGACGTTCAGCACGACGGCCGGCGACGACCCGGCAGCGGTCGGCAACCGGATCGGCGTCGCCGTCATCGATTACGGCCTGAGCGACGGCTCGAACGAGTCCGGCAACTACGCCGACCCGACGTACGCGCCGGTGAACGATCCGCTCATCGTCAAGCTGCCGGGCGACGATCCGACCTTGCCGGGCACCGTGATGCTCGATCCCAACCGCTGGCAACCGCTCGCGCTCGACTTCCAGGTCAGTCAGAACAACATCCCGATCCCCGGCAAGGTGCAGATCTTCGTCGGCTCGCAGTGGAACGACGTGAAGCCGTTCGCGTTGACCCGCAACGCCCCGAGCGCCCTCTACGTCGATCCCGGCCAGCCGCCGCACCTGGCCGACGCGGAGTTCCGCGCCGGCCCCGTGCAGCTGATCGAGATGTCGCAGGCGCTCGACCCGGGCAACCCGGCCACGCTCGACAGCTCACCGGCCGGCTTCGGCAACGACCCGCTCGGAACGAACGACGGCACCGGCTATCCGCTGAACCCGGCGACCGGCCAGCCGTACGCGCCGCGGCCGGTGAAGCGCGCCGACTTCGGCCGGGTGATCGCCGAGTTCTGGGCGGACGGGCCGTCGTCGGAGACGCCGCCCGGGCACTGGAACGTGATCGCCAACGCCGTCGCCGACAACCCGCTTACGGTGAAGCGGATCGGCGGCGTCGGTCCGGTCGTGAACGATCTCGAGTGGGACGTGAAGGCGTACTTCGCGGTGAACGGCGCGACGCACGACGCCGCGGTCGCGTGCTGGGGGACGAAGCGCGTCTACGACTCAGTGCGGCCGATCTCGCAGATCCGCTACATGGGGGGCCTCGGCCAGTCGTCGGATTCGCTGGGGCCGTCGTACGACGCGAACGGGCTGCCGCTCGTGCCCGACATGATCGAGATCGTGACGCCGGAAAGCAGCGCCCCGGGCGAGCGCCATGCGGCGCTCGCGGCGTTCCTCGGCGAGGTGGCCCTGCACGTCTGGCCGGGTCCGCCCGCCGACCCGACGACGCAGGTGAGCGGCGCCGCGTGGATCCGCGCCAAGAACTGGCTGCCGTACCAACGCGACACCTTCGTCACGCCGGCATTCGCGTCGTACTTCTCGGGGCACAGCACGTTCAGCCGCGCCGGGGCCGAGGTGCTAACCCGGCTCACCGGCAGCCAGTACTTTCCGGGTGGCCTCTTCGAGTTCGTCGCGCCGGCGAACGCCTTCCTCAAGTTCGAGCGCGGCCCCTCGACCGACGTGCACCTGCAATGGGCGTCGTACTACGACGCTGCCGACCAGGCCGGACTGTCGCGCCTGTACGGCGGCATCCATCCCCGCATCGACGACTTCACCGGCCGCATCGTCGGCTCGCAGGTCGGGATCGGCGCCTGGACGCTCGCCGCCAAGTACTTCGACGGCACCGCCGTGCCCTGAGCGCGCCGCTGGCGGGGCGGCGCTGCGTCAGCGGCCCGTCCACCTCGGCCGGCGCTTCTCGACAAACGCGTGCTGCGCCTCGCGCGCGTCGTCGGTCCGGCGGAGCGGCGCGCCGATCTCCTCCTGGCGGCGATAGGCGTCGGCGAGCGCGAGGTGCAGGATCTCGCGCGTGCCCCGGCGGGCCTCGCGCACCGCGAGCGGCGCGTTGGCCGCGATGGCGTCGGCCGTGGCGAGCGCCGTCGACATCAGCTCGGCCGGCGGGACGACTTGGTTCACGAGGCCGATCGCGAGCGCCCGCGCCGCGTCGATCGGGCGGGCGGTGAGCATCAGCTCTTGCGCGTGCACCCACGGGATCTGCCGCGGCAGCAGCACCGTCGCGTTGCCGGTCGGGTAGAGGCCGAGCGCGACCTCCTCGAGCGCGAAGGTCGCGTGCGGCACGGCGTAGCGGATCTCCGAGGCGAGCATCAGGTCGAAGCCGCCGGCGCGCGCATGGCCGTTCACGGCGCAGACGAGCGGGGTCGCGAGATCGAATCCGGCGAGGAGCGCGGTCGCGACGCTGCGCAGGCCCGCGAACGTCTCCTCGTCGACGCGCTCGCCGCGCGCGAAACGCTGCGACTCGGGAATCGTCGTCTTCATGTCCATGCCGGCACAGAACACACGCTCGCCGGCGCCGGTGAGCACGGCGCAGCGGATGTCGGGGTCGGCGGCGATCCGGCGCCAGTGGTCGGCCAGTTGCGCCAACGTCGGCGGGTCCAAGGAGTTCGCCTGCGCTGGGCGGTCGATCGTGACGACGGCGACGTATGGATGATCGGCGGGCAGCTCGAGTCGTGCGGGCATGGTCAGAGCTCCATCGGCAGCCGCAGGTGGTGCTCGTAGACGAAGTCGCGATGCGCGAGGAGGCGCGGCGTAAGCGCGGCGACGACCTCCGGATGGCTGCACGTGAACATGGGCCGGAAGGCGTCCGGCATGGGACAGCGGTCGGGCGGCAACGGCAGCAGCACGTTCGAGAACGCCGCCCAGTAGACGTCGAGGGCGCCGAGGTCGGCACCGAGGAGATAGCGCGTGCCGGCCGCGGTGCTGCGGACGAGCAGGGCGTCGAGCTGGCCGAGGACCTCGACGCAACGGCGCGGCGCGGCGGCCACCGCGGCGGGCGAGTAGCCGTACTTCGCGCCGAACGCCGCGAAGAACGCGTTGCCGGGGTCCTCGCGGAGCTGTGCGTCGATCGTCAGCAATCGACCGCACCAGCCGAGTCCCATCTCCCCGCAAATCTCGTGCGCCAGGCCGAAGACGAGCGTGCGCCCCGCGGGATCGGCGGGAATCAAGCGCGGCGTCGGCTCGAGCCGCTCCGCGAGGAGCAGGATGTCGGCCCATCCAGGGCGCGGACGCTCCCTCTCGTACGCGAGAACCGGATAGCTGTCCTGACCCGTCCATTCGCGCAACAAGCTGCTCGGGTCTTCCGCCTCCTGGTACGCGCGCACGAACGGGATGCTCTTCAGCTCGAGGATGCTCTTCGCGGCCTGGCCCCACGGGCTCGGAAGTCCGCGCAGCATCAGCAGGCGGACACCTCCGCGGGCGCGGGCGGCGGAGAGGCTCACGGTCTCGATCATGGCCCCTCGTAGCAGGCGCCCCGAGCTGCGTCACGAAGCGGCCCCCCAGGATCACGACCAAGTAGGCGCCGTCATTCGTCGGCCTTCGGCTTGTCGCCCTCGAAGCGCCGATCGATGCGCTTGTCGATCTGCTTGCGCTCGCGCACCTCGTTGCGCTCGTCGAGGCGGTCCTGGCGGTCGTCCTCGTTCCAGCGCTCGAGGGGATCGTCGGCCGGGTCGTCGTCGGATCTCACGTCGCCGCCGAGCGCCGCCGGCGGGGGTGCTTCCTGAGCGCCGCCGTCCTCGGCACTCCACGGGGCCGACGGGCGCGACAGAAGCGCGGCGAGGATGAACACCGGAAGGAGCCATGGCTTCACGATCATGGTCTCTCTTCATCCTCTGGCGGGCCCCGGTCAAGACGCGATAGCGTCGGGCGTGGACGCGGCACTCTCCGGACCGGCGGCGGTGGCGACGATCGTCGGCGTGTCGCTCGTGACGATCGGCTGGCGCGTTCGCCGCGCGCCATCGGCGGCGTGGGGCGGGCGGCCGGACGGCCTTCTCGCCGTCGCGCTCGTGGCGGTCGCGGCGGCGCTCCTCCTCGGCATGGGCCGCGTCCCGAGCTATCGTCACGGCCCGTTCCGGCTGTACGCCGGCGACGTGCACGGGGACGAGAACTCGCAGCAGCTGACCGATCCCTACACCTTCACGCACGTGACCCACGGCGTCCTCCTCTACGGCGCGCTCGCGCTCACCGCCGGACGCGCGCCGCTCATGCTGCGCGCGCTCGTGGCGGTCGCGGCGGAGAGCACGTGGGAGGTGCTCGAGAACACCGACGCCGTGATCCGCCGCTACCGCGCGGCGACGATCGCCCAGGGCTACGACGGCGACAGCGTGGTGAACTCGGTCGGCGACATCGCCGCCGCAGCGCTGGGCTTCGCGCTGGCGGCGACGTTGCCGGCAGGGGCTACGATCGGCCTCGCGGTCGCGCTCGAGGCGATCCTCCTCGTGTGGATTCGCGACGACCTCGCGTTGAACGTCCTGATGCTGCTCTGGCCGCTCGACTGGGTGCGCGCCTGGCAGAGTAGCGGCTGACCGACGCGCCATGGCGCCAATTCGACTCTGCGCCGGACCATAGGTAAGCAGACGACATGAGCCCCAAGGAAGACCGCAAGGGCAAGCTCGCCGGCGACCGCGGCCGGATCGTGCCGCGCAAGCTCGCGCACATCGTACGACGCACGGGCCGCTTCGAGGACATGGTGCGATGGTACTGCGCCGTGCTCGGCGCGGAGGTCGTCTACTCGAACGGCATGCTCGCGTTCCTCACCTACGACGACGAGCACCATCGCCTCGCGATCGC
The DNA here is from genome assembly GCA_036496285.1 of Binatia bacterium. Classification (GTDB taxonomy): domain Bacteria; phylum Desulfobacterota; class Binatia; order UTPRO1; family UTPRO1; genus DP-19. The sequence continues at coordinate 59,100 of DASXLI010000095.1, read as the reverse complement.
GGGCATTCCGGGCCTCGCCGACCGGCCGGGGATGGCGGCGGGCACCGACCACGTCGCATTCGCGTTCGCCGACCTCGGCGACCTGCTGTACACGTATCGCCGGCTGAAGGCCGAGGGCATCGAGCCGTACTGGTGCATCAACCACGGCCCGACGATCTCGATGTACTACCACGACCCGGACGGCAACGGCGTCGAGCTGCAGGTGGACACCATGCCCTCAGCGGAGGCGATCGATGTCTGGATGCGGAGCGGGGAGTTCGACGCGAACCCGATCGGCATCGTCTTCGAGCCGGAAGAGCTGATCCGGCGTTACGAGGCCGGCGAGCCGCTGGAGACGCTGGCCGTGCGCCCGCCGCTGCCTGAGGGCGTGAGCCCGTTCGAGATGATGCGGTTCTAGCCGACTCTAGCTGAGATCAAGCTGCGGTTTTCACCAAGCCGTCGCGTGTTCCCGAACACCAACCGAGCGCCGACGGCACGCTCTGCAGACCGAAGAATCCGAGGGGGCAGGTCCTTTCGGAAAGCGTCCAGAATGAGGTTTGTGTGGGGCGACGCTCGCGGGGCGCATACCATTGCGCGCGGCGAGGCATGCGGTCAACCTCGAATGTCCGCCACGCACCGCTAGCCACCGAGTGCGTCCGGAGCGCCGTGTACGGAAGGCGTCAGCGCTCACAGGTGCAAGCGCCAGGGCGGACGCGCGACGACAGCGTCCCCATGGACGATCGACGCCCGTCGCCCCCGTCGACGGAGGCGAGCCACTCGAATGCGAACGGCCACGGGCCATAGCCCGACGCGACGTTGATGTGCCCCGCGCCTGGGAGGAAGCGCATCATTGTCACGGGCGGCCGCATGGATCGTCCCTGCTGAGCCTCATCGGCGACCGCTATGTGAGCGACAGCTGACGAGTCGCGCCCGCGCGGATCGATCAGCATCAGATCGCCGGCACGCTCGCCTGCGATTCTTCAGGCGGGATAGACGACGATCTCCGTCGCTTTGACGCTCACCCACACCTCGCCGCCCTGGTCGAGGCGCAGCTCCTCCATCGCCGGGCGCGTCACCTCGGCGACGATCGGAATCGTGCCGCCGCAGCGGACGCGGATGCGCGGGCCATCGGCGTCCAGGCCGACGATCGGCGCGGGCCAGACGTTGCGCGGGGTGCCCTCCGGCGGCCGGCGATACAAGGCGACGGCGCGGGGATGGACGACCGCGAGTACGGCGCCGCTGTCGGCGTCGGGCACCGTCAGCTCGCCGCCGCCGTCGAGCGCGACCCGATCGCCGCGCGCGTGCCCACGGAAGAGGTTCACCCCGACGAGATCCGCGACGTACGCCGAGCGCGGCCGCTCGGCGATCTCCGCGGCCGAGCCGGCTTGCACGATGCGTCCCTTCTCGAGGATGACCAAGCGCGCTGCGAGCGCCATCGCCTCGAGCGGATCGTGGGTGACCAGCAGGCGGATGCCGGGAAACGCGTCGAGTGTGGCGCGCAGGGTGTGCCGCAACTCGGCGCGCGTCCGGTAGTCGAGCGCGGAGAGGGGCTCGTCGAGCAGTAGCAGGCGCGGCTCGACAGCGAGCGCCCGCGCCAGCGCCACGCGCTGGGCCTGCCCGCCGGAGAGCGCAGCGGGGCGCGCGCCGCCGCGGTCGCGGAGGCCGACGCGCGCGAGCCACTCCTGCGCGCGCCGGCGCGCCTCGCGCCGTGCGACGCCGCGGCAGCGCAAGCCGAACGCGACGTTGTCGAGGGCGTCGAGGTGCGGGAACAGCAGGTAGTCCTGGAAGACGACCGCGAGCGGGCGCGCCTCGGGCGCCACGTGCACGCCGCGCGACGTGTCGTCGAGTACGTGGTCGTCGAGGACGACACGCCCGTGCTCGATCGGCACGAGGCCGGCCAGGGCGCGCAACAGCGTCGTCTTGCCGGCGCCGTTGGGCCCGAGCACGGCGACGGTGCTGCCTTCCTCGACCTGCAGGTCGAGCCAGAGGTCGAGCGTGCCGAGCTCGAGGCGCAGCGACGCGTCGAGGCTCACAGCGCGTCTCCGAGCCGGCGGCGCAGCGCCACCAGGACCGCGAGCGAGAGGAGGAGCAGCACGAGGCTCAGCACAATGCCGGCGTTCGGATCGCTCTCCAGCGCCAGGTAGACGGCGAGCGGCAGGGTCTGCGTCCGCCCGGGGAAGTTGCCGGCGAAGGTGATCGTCGCGCCGAACTCGCCGAGGGCGCGCGCCCAGCAGAGCGCCGCTCCGGCCACGAGCGAGGGCCGGATGAGCGGCAGGGTCACCCGGCGGAACACGGTGAGCGGGCGGGCGCCGAGCGTGCGGGCGGCGTCCTCCAGGCGCGCGTCGACGGAGCGCAGCGCCGCCTCGACCGTGAGCACGAAGAACGGCATCGCCACGAAGGTCTCGGCCAACACCGCGCCCGGCGTTGTGAAGGGGAGGTGGACGCCGAACGCGCGCTCGAGCCACTGGCCGAGCAGCCCGCGCCGGCCGAACGCCGTCAGCAGCGCGACTCCGCCGACGACCGGCGGCAGGACGATCGGCAGCATCGTGAGGCCGCGGAGGAGGGCGCGGCCGCGGAACTCGGCGCGGGCCTGCACCCACGCAAGCGGGACGCCGAGGACGACCGAGCACGCGGTTGCGGCGAGGGAGCAGATCAGCGAGAGGCGGAGCGCGCTGCGCGCCGCGGGCGAGCCGAGTGCGGCCGCGACGTCGGTGCCCGAGGCGCGCCAGAGGAGACCGACGAGCGGTAGGGCGAAGAGCGCCGCGCCCACGGCGGCGAACGCGACGGCCAGGCGCGGAACGGCGGCGTGGCGCGGGCGGCGCCCGTGCCGGCGCGGCATCTCACCTCGGGAGGAAGCCGAACGTCGCGAGAATGCGCTGTCCGTCGGCAGAGAGCACGAACGCGACGAACGCTGCCGCGCCGCCCGCGTTGGGCGCGTGTACGAGCGCCGCGATCGGGTAGCGCGCGACGACGTTGCCGGGCTCGGGGATCGGCACGCCCTGCACCTTGCCGGCGGCGGCCTTCACGTCCGTGACGTACACCACTCCCGCATCGGCCTCGCCGAGCGACACCTTGGTGAGGACCGCCTTCACGTCCGGCTCCTGGCTCGCGTCGGGCATCGTGGCACCGGCCTTGGCGATCGCCTCGGCGGCGTAGCGCCCGCACGGCACGGTCGGGCCGCAGAGCGCCACGATGAGCCCAGGCTTCGCAAGATCGGCAAGGCCGGCGACGTGCTTCGGGTTGCCTGGGACGACGGCGATCTCGAGCGTGTTCCGCGTGAACACGGCCGGCGAGCCGACGACCGCCTTCTGCTCGACGACCTTCTGCATGTTCGCCTCGTCGGCGGACGCGAAGACGTCGGCTGGAGCGCCGTCCTGGATCTGCTGCACCAGGGTCGGCGAGCCGGCGAAGTTGAGCTGCACGTGCGTGCCCGGGTGCGCCTGCTCGAACGCCGTGGCGAGCGCCTGGAACGAGGCCGTCAGCGAGGCCGCGGCGAAGACCGTGATCGTGTCGCCGCCGCCACCGTGCGCGCCCGGCGTCGGCGCGGCGGGCACGGCGCGGCCGCTGACGAGTGCCGCCAGGAGGACGACCAGCAACAGCCGGCGCGGACCTCGCGTAGCGGGCACGATCGTAGGCATGACCGTGGCCATAGCGGACACGGTCATGCCTGACAAATCGCGATCGACGCGGCGCTACACGCGATCGAGCGTCCGCTTCATCACGCGCATGCCCTCCTCGATCATGCCGGCGATCACCGGCGCGATCTCGTTCGGCAGCAGGTCGGCGACCCAGGTGATCCGGCTCCGCCCCTCGCCCTCGGGCGCGACCTGCAGCGACGCGTTGTGGTGCGACATGCGGCCGCCGACGACCGACCAGGCGAGCCGGCGTGCCGCGTCGTCGCAATCGACGATCAGCTCGCGCGCGACGACGCCATTCGCGAACGTCACGACGCGGGCGCCGTCCTCCAGCGTGGTCGCGACGACGAAGCCGGGCGCCAGCCGATCGTGCACCGCGCCCACGTCACGGACCGCGTCCCACACCTCGGCGGGGCGCCTGTCGACGACGCGTCTCCTTTGCGCCTGTCATAGGCGAGGAGGCACGGCGCTTCTTGGCAAAAATTGCTACGACGTGGCCGGCACGGCCATGCCGCGCTGCACTGCCGGCCGCGCGCCAACGGTGTCGAGCCAGCGCCGCACGTTGGCGAGCTCACCGACCTTCTCCGGCATCATCGATTGGAACGGGCCCCAGGCGGCGATCACCCACGGATACGTCGCGATGTCGGCGATCGAGTACTCGCCGGCGAGATACTCCTGTCCGGCGAGGTCCGTGTTCAAGACACCGATGATGCGGACCGACTCGCCGATGAAGCGCTGGATGGCGTACGGGATCTTCTCCGGGGCCTGGTTCACGAAGTGGCCGACCTGCCCGATGATCGGGCCGACGTGGCTCATCTGGTACATCAGCCATTGGAGGACGGCGGCGCGCTCGCGGACGTTGCGCGGCAGCAGGCGGCCGGTCTTCTCCGCGAGGTGGATGAGGATCGCGCCGGACTCGAAGATCGCGAGCGGCCCGCCCGGCACGTCGTGGTCGACGATCGCGGGGATCTTGCGGTTCGGGTTGAGCGCGGTGAACTCCGGGCTCGACTGCTCGTCCTTCTGCAGGTTCACCGGAACGACCTTGTAGGGCAGGCCGATCTCCTCGAGCATGATGGAGACCTTGCGGCCGTTCGGTGTGGTCCAGGTGTAGAGATCGATCATTTGCATGTCCTCCGTGGCGCGCTCCTTCAGGCGATGCGGACGAGCTGCTTGCCGAGGTTGCCGCCGGTGAACAGGTTGCGGAAGGCCTTCGGCGTCTGCTCGAGACCCTGCGCGACGTCGACCGCGTTCACCAGCTTGCCCTCGCCCGACCACTGCATGAGCCGCCCGACGGCCTCCATGGCACGGTCGAGGTAGTCGAGGACGAGGAAGCCGCGCATGGTGGCGCGGTTGATGATGAGGTTGGTGTAGTTCGCGGGTCCGTGCGCCTTGGAGCGGTCGTCGTAGCCGGCGATGGCGCCGCAGAGCGCAATGCGCGCGCCGATCGCCAGGTTGTCGAGCGCGGCCTCGAGGATCGTGCCGCCGACGTTGTCGAAGTAGACGTTCAGGCCCTTCGGCGCGAGCGCCTTGATGCGTGCCGACACGTCCTCGCTCTTGTAGTCGATGCCGGCGTCGAGCTTGAGCTCGCCGGTGAGCCAGGCCTTCTTCTTCGCACCGCCGGCGATGCCGATGACCTTCGCGCCGAGGTTCTTCGCGATCTGCGCAGCGAGCGAGCCGGTCGAGCCCGCCGCGCCCGAGACGACGACCGTGTCGCCGGCCTTGACGGCGGCGACGTCGACCACGCCGAAGTAGGCGGTGAGGCCCGTGATGCCGAAGAGGCTGAGGGCGGTCTCGAAGGGGACGCCCGGCGGCAGCTTGATCGCGCCGAGCGGGCCCTTGCCGTCGGTGACGCAGTAGTCCTGCCAGCCGAAGCCGCCCTGCACGGCGTCGCCCACGGCCCAATCGGGGTGCTGCGACGCCACGACCTTGCCCGCGGCCGCGCCGCGCACGACGTCGCCGAGCGGGATCTTCGGCAGATAGGTGTCGATCTCGATCCACGCACGCTGCGTCGGGTCGCAGGAGAGCACCTCGTTCCGCACGACGAACTCACCCGGCTTCGGTGTCGGCACCGGGCTCTCGCGCAGCTCGAAGCAGTCGTCGGTGAGCGGCCCCTCGGGCCGCTTCACGAGAATCCACTGGCGGTTCTTGTCGGGCATGGCATTCCCTCCGTGGCGCGACGCCCGGGACGGACGTCGTCGAGCCGGACCTTACGCCGCGCGCCGGGCCGAACCAACCGGGCGCGCGGCGCCCACCGGACGCAGCGTGCTCAGACGTGCAGCACGCCCTCCACGCAAGTGACGGCGTGGCCGCCGAGCCAGATCGTGCCGTCGTCGCCGAAGCGCACGACGACCCGGCCGTCGCGGCCGAGGCAGCTACCCTGGCTCGCGACGTACGACGCGCGGGGGAGGGCGCGCTCGCGCCGGATCAGCGCCGCGACGCAGCCGTTGCCGCTGCCGCACACGGGATCCTCGGGGATGCCGTCGCCCGGCGCGAAGGACCGCACCTCGACGTCGGTGGCGGCACCCGCCGGATAGAGGCCGAAGACGGTGACGCCGAGGGCGCCGATCACCTCGGTGGCGGCGAGCGCGCGCATGTCCGGCGCGAGCTCGCGGACGACCGATCCGCTCGCGAGCTGGGCGGTGAACCACACCGGGCCGACGTCGATGATCGCGGCGGCGGCAATGGCGCCGATCGCCAGGCCGAGGCCGTCCGCGACGGCGCCGAGCTGCGCGGCCGTCGGCGCGCGGAAGGTCGCGGCGGGCAACGCGAGGAGGAGCGTGCCGCCGTCGATCGTCAGCTCGATGAGCCCCTTGGCGCACTCCTGCACCAGATGCCCCGGCGTCTGCGGCTCGAGACCGTGGCGGAGTACCGCATGCGCCGAGCCGATCGTCGGGTGGCCGGCGAACGGCAGCTCGCGGCGCGGCGTGAAGATGCGCAGGCGGTAGTCGGCGCGCGCGGCGGTCGGACGGCAGACGAAGGTCGTCTCCGAGAGGTTCGTCCAGCGGGCGACGGCCTGCATCGTCTCGTCGGAGAGGGCGTCGCCGTCGAGGACGACCGCCACGGGGTTGCCCTTGAACGGCACCTCGGTGAACACGTCGACCTGGCGGAACGCGAGCGGCTGCATGACGGCGACTTGAGACGCGCTGCGCGCTCAAGTCAAGGAGACGTCGCCGCCGCCCAGCAGCTCGCCGAGCTGGCGCAGCGTCGTGAGGAACTCCCATCCGAGCCACACCGTGAAGACGAGGATGACGATCGAGGCCACCCACTTGCTCGTACGGTCGAGCCGCGGCGTCCGCCACACCAGCGGCAGCACGAACGGGCCCATCGCCGTCAGCGCGAGCACGAGGATCCATGCCGGGCGGTAGTACCAGGTGAGCGCGTCGCCCTGACCCTGTCCGCAGTGGCGGCAGTAGAGGTCGGTGCGGTCGATCGGTCCGCGACAGCTCCAGCAGGTGGACGGCTCCAGCATTGCTGTAGTCTTGCACGAAACGGCCGGGGCGTGGAGGGCGGTGGACCGGCCGGGAGCGCCGGTGATAGGCGGGAAGGCAGGAGCGACCCGTGGACGGCATTCACGATCTCGGCGGCATGAACGGCTTCGGCGCGGTCGAGGTGGAGCGCAACGAGCCGGTCTTCCATGAGCGCTGGGAGAGGCGCGCCTTCGGCCTGAATCTCCTCGGCCTCGCGGTCCTGCGCGCCTACAACATCCACGAGTACCGCCACGCCGTCGAGCGCCTGGAGCCGGCGCACTACCTCGCGGCCTCGTACTACGAGCGCTGGTTCACCGCGGTCGCGTCGCTCCTGGTCGAGAAGGGCGTCGTGACGCGGGCGGAGCTCGAGCGGCGCGCCGGGGGACGGGTTCCGCTCGCCCGCCCCTCCGTGACCGTGGGCGCACCCGCGCCGCGACCCGAGGCGGCCGCGCGTTTCGCGGTCGGCGATCGGGTACGGGTGCGCGACGGACGGACGCAGGGGCACACGCGGGCGCCGCGCTACGTGCGCGGCAAGCGCGGCGTCGTCGTGCGGGTCGCGCCGTCGTTCCTCCTTCCCGACGTGGCCGGGCATGGCGCTCGCGCGCCGCACGAGCAGACGTACCAGGTCGAGTTCGCCGCGTCCGCGCTATGGGCGAACGAGGGCCGACCGGGCGACACGGTGGTCGTCGACCTGTGGGAGAGCTATCTGGAGACGGACGCGTGAGCGATCCCCGCCAGCCGAAGACGGCGGCGCCGATCGCGGCGCGGGTCGACGCGCTCGAAGGGGCGCTGACCGATGCCGGCCTCGTGCCGGAGGGCTACCTCGACGAGGCGACCGCGCCGGCGGAGGACGCGCTCAGCCCGCGCAACGGCGCCCGCGTCGTCGCGCGCGCGTGGACCGATCCGGCGTACCGCGCCCGTCTGCTCGGCGACGGCGCGCGCGCCTGCGCCGAGCTCGGCTACGGGCTGCCCTACGAGGAGTCGATCGTGATCCTCGAGAACACCGAGACCGTGCACCACGCGATCGTGTGCACGCAGTGCTCGTGCACCGCGTGGTCGCTGCTCGGTCTGCCGCCCGACTGGTACAAGAGCCCCGAGTATCGTGCCCGGCTCGTGCGCGAGCCGCGCGCCCTTCTGCGCGAGATGGGCCTCGATCTGCCGGAGAGCGTCCGCGTGAAGATCTGGGACACGAGCGGCGAGACGCGTTACATGGTGCTGCCGCTCCGGCCCGCGGGCACCGAGGGCTGGAGCGAGGAGCAGCTTGCCGCGATCGTTACGCGCGAGGCGATGATCGGGGTGGCGCGCGTCACCGTCGGCTGAGGCCGCCGCGCTCGATCCAGCCGCGGCGCTCGGCGAGGGGCACCGCGACGTAGGCGCGCATCGCCGCGAGCGCGTCGTCGGAGAGCATCGTCTCGAGGAACGCCGCGCCCTCGATCTCGAGGCCAGCCTCGAGCTGCGTGTCGCTGCCGGCGTAGACCGCGCGCTTGGCGTTCGCGAGCGCGAGCGGCGGGAGGTCGGCCATCTCGGCCGCGATGGCGCGGGCGCGCGTGGGGGCGTCGTCGGCGAGCTCATGGACGAGGCCGAGCGCGAGCGCCTCCTCGGGCCCGACGACCCGGCCGCGCAGCACGAGCTCGATCGCGCGTCCGGCGCCGACGAGGCGGGCGAGCCGCTGCGTGCCGCTGCCGCCCGGCAGGATGCCGAGCTTGACCTCTGGCAGGCCGTAGCGATGGTCGCCGAGCGCCGCGATGCGGAGATCGCAGGACAGTGACAGCTCGAAGCCACCGCCCATGGCGTCGCCGTTCATCGCGACGATCACGGGCTTCGGCAGGTCGCGCAAGGTCGTCAACAGGCGGTGGAAGCCCATGGTCAGGCTCGTGCCGATCGCCCGCAGGGTCTGGCGGTCGCTCGCGAGCTGGGCGAGCTCCTCGACGCTGTAGTGGGTGATGAACTTGCCGGGGACGCCGCCGGTCAGGACGACGGCGCGGATCGCCGGGTCGCGCCACGCCTCGATCAGATCCGCGAGCTCGCGCGTGCCGTCGGCGCAGAGATAGTTCATCGGCGGGTTGGTGTAGGTCGCGACCGCGATCCGGTCGCGGACCTCGCAGGTCCACAGGCTCATGACGTCCTCCCTCGCAGCAGGAATCGCTGGATCTTGCCGGTCGGCGTGCGCGGCAGCGCCTCGATGAGGCACACGCGCTTGGGGCGCTTGAAGCGTGGCAGGCTCTCGCAGGCTGCGGTGACGCGCGCGGTCAGGGCGTCGTCGCCGGGCGCCGGGGCGATCCACGCCACCAGCTCGGTGAGGCCGCGCGCGTCCGGGCTGCCGACCACGGCGCACTCGCGGACACCGGCGACGGCGCCGATCACGTCCTCGAGCTCCCCCGGCGACACCCATTGTCCGGAGACCTTGAGCAGATCATCGCTGCGGCCGAGGAGGCGAATCGATCCATCGCTCTCCTCGACGGCGCGGTCGCCGGTCACGAGCCAGCCGTCGACGAACGCGTGCGCTGCGGCCTCAGGCCGCTGCCAGTAGCCGGCGGCGACGCTGGCGCCGCGGACGCGCAGCGCGCCCACCGTTCCGGCCGGCACGGTGGCGCCCTGCTCGTCGACCAGACGGACGTCATAGCCGGGCACCGGCGTTCCGACCGTGCCGGGGGCGCGGGCGCCGGGGCGCTGCGAGAGGAAGATGTGCAGCGCCTCCGTGGTGCCGAGGCCGTCCAGGATCTCGAGGCCGAAGCGTTCGCGCCACTCGCGGGCGATCGTGTCGGGCAGGATCTCGCCGGCCGAGACGCACCGTCGTACGCGCGCCAGCGCCGCCGCGGCGTCCGCCGGTGCGGCGTCGAGCAGCGCGCGGTACGCGGAGGGGACGGCGAAGAGCAGCGTCGGCGTCTCCTCCGCGAGGATGCGCCAGGTGCGGTCGGGCGCGAACGGGTCGGGGACCAGGACCGTCGTGGCGCCGGCGCTCAGCGGGAAGTACAGGCCGCCGCCGAGGCCGTAGGCGAAGAAGAGCTTCGACGTCCCGTAGGCCACGTCGTCGGATCGGAGGTCGAGCACGTGGCGTCCATAGCTCGCGACGGCGTGGCCGACGGCACGGTGCGCGTGCACGACGCCCTTCGGCCGTCCCGTCGTGCCGGAGCTGTAGAGCCAGAACGCCGGTGCGTCGGGCGGCGCGTCGTACGCATCGCCCGCCGGGCCGTACGCCGCGGTGGCGGCGAAGGTGCCGCCGCCGTCCGGCGCGACCGTCAGCATGGCCGCGGCCGGCACGGTGCACGACCTGTCGTTACGCAGGGCCGCGACGGCGGTCTCCGCCGCGACGACGGCGCGCGCGCCGCTCTCCGCGACGATCGCCGCGACCAGCTCCGCGCGCAGGAGGGGGCTCAGCACGACCGGCACGGCGCCGTGCCAGATGGCGCCGAGGAACGCGGCGACGAGCTCCGGGCCGTCGGGCAGGACGAGGACGACGCGCTCGTCCGGCGCCACGCCGAGCGTGGCGAGCACGGCGGCGGTGCGTCGGACGTCCCGGCGCAGATCGGCGCGCCGCACGTCGGCATGCCGCGCGTCACCGCGCAGGCGGATCGCGACGTCGGCGTCGTCGCCGGCGCGCAGGATGTCCGCGGCGGCGTTCACGCGCTACCCGCCCCAGCGGCCTGCGCGGTAGCGCGCGAGGTTGGCTTTGGTCTCGGGGTCGTTCCAGCAGCGCCGCTGCGCGCGGACGTAGGCGCCGAGGAAGCGCTCGAGCGGCAGGTCGTACGAGCGCAGGGTGAGGCGCTTCGTCTCGATCGCGGCGGTGCGGACGTTGGCAGCCAGCTTCGCGGCGATCGCGTGGGCGGTGGTTGCGAGCTCCGCCGGCTGCACGACGCGGCCGACGAGCCCGAGCCGCTCGGCGCGCGCGGCGTCCCAGGTCTCGCCGAGCAGCATCATCTCGCGGGCCGCATCCATCCCGATGAAGCGCGCCAGGCGATACGTCGCGAGGCCGGGAATGATGCCATGGCGGACGGCGGAGAGCCCGAAGGAGGCGTCGGCGCTGGCGACGCGCAGGTCGCAGCAGAGCGCGATCTGCAGACCGCCGCCGAGGCAGTGGCCCTGGATCGCGGCGACCGTCGCGACGGGGATCGCCTCGATCTTCGCGAGCGCCACGTCCCAGCGGCGGAACCAGTCGGCGCCGAGACGGTCGCCGGCAAGCGCGGCGAGGTCGATGCCGGTGCAGAACGCGCGTCCGCGGCCAGCGACGACGACGGCGCGTGCGTGGCGGTCGCGCCCTGCCTGCGTGGCGGCGCGGTCGAGATCGTCGACGGATTCGTCGTCGGTCGCGTTGAGCTTCTCGGGGCGGGTGAGCTCGATGCGGCCGATGCCGTCCGCGCCGGCGGGGACATACTGCGCGTGGGGCGCGCCGCGTGTGCGCCGCTGGGGAGCTCCGCTCTTCAGGGCGCTCGTCTTCGTGGCTCTGCGCTTCATGGCTCTGCTATGGCAGGGTGCCGGGAGGAATTCACGTGGCCACCGTCGATCCGAAGGCCGCCGGCTTTGACGCTGCGCGGCTCGTCCGCCTGGACGAGGCGATCACCGCCGACATCGCCGCCGAACGCTACGACGGCTGCGAGCTGGTCGTCGCGCGCCGCGGCGTCGTCGCGTATCGCGCACACCACGGCTTCGCCGACCGCGCCGCCGGTACCCGCGTCGTGCCCGGGCAGCTCTTCATCACGATGTCGATCGGCAAGCAGCTCACGGTCGCGCTCGTGCTCCGCGCGATCGAGCGCGGCCACTTCGCGCTCACGACCCCGGTCGCCGACCTGATCCCGGCGTTCGCGGCGCGCGGCAAGGCCCGGGTGACGGTCGGGCACGTCCTCACGCACACCGGCGGCCTGCCCGCGATGCTGCCCGCCGGCCTGGCGCCGGATCAGGTTGGTAACCTCGCAGCGGTGGTTGCGGCAACCTGCGACAGCCTCCTCGAGTGCCGGCCCGGCACGCGCGTCGTCTACAGCGTGATCGTTGGCCACGCGGTGCTCGCCGAGCTGGTGCGCCGCGCCGACGGCGGCGGCCGGTCGTTCGGTCGCATCCTGCGCGAGGATCTCTTCGAGCCGCTCGGCATGCGCGACACCTGGCTCGGCAAGCCCGCGCACGTAGCGCCGCGGCTCGCGCCGGTCGTGGCGCGCGACCGGCGCCTCGGCCTCTTCGATCCGGTGTTCATGGAGGCGATTGGCGCGATCGTCGGCGAGGAGAGCGAGATCCCGGCGGGCGGCTACGTCTCGAGCGCGCCGGACATGCACCGTTTTGCGGAGATGCTGCGCGCCGGTGGTGTGCTCGACGGCGTGCGCATCCTCGCGCCTGGCACCGTCACGATGGTGCAGGAGAGCCGAACCGGCGACAAGCTCAACACGCTCTGGGCCTACGCGGAGGCGATGCGCGGTTGGCCGACCATTCCCGCGGACCTTGGCTACGGCTTCTTCCTGCGCGGCACCGGGTCGCACCCGACGCCGTTCGGGCAGATGGCGTCACCGCGCACGTTCGGCGGCTTCGGCGCCGGCTCGTCCGCGTTCTGGATCGATCCCGCGACCGAGGTCAGCTACGCGTTCCTGTCGAGCGGGCTCATGGAGGACTCGTACAGCATCGAGCGCCACCAGCGCCTCGCCGACATCGTGCACGCCGCACGATGTTGACGCGTCACGCCTCGCTGAAGCGCACGTACGCGAAGTCGAGCGGGCGGCCGTCGATGCCGCGGGACGGCGGGGCGATCCAGTTGGCGAACTGCCCGGGCGCCGTGACCGGACGGGTCATGAGGCTCCGGACGTAGGCGCGATTGGCCTCCGACGGCAGGAACTCGCCGGCGCGGCGCGCGAACTCGTCGGCCGCGAGCGGCGTTCCATCCGGGGCGAACGTTCCGGCCGCGAACGTGCCGACGCCGCGGTGGAAGCGCTGCGAAGGGAGCCGGAACGTGACGCCGAGGTCGGCGACGATGCGGTTCCACTTGTCGATCGCGCCCTGGCAGTCCTCGCGGTAGGCGTCGCGCACGTCGAGGTTGAGGGCCAGGCGCGGCGGGACCTCGCGCTCGACGATGCGTCCATCCTCCAGCAGCTCGACCCGCGCGGCGCCGTCGAGCAGGCGATGGTCGGGGTAGCGCGCCTCCTTCGGCCGGCCCTTCAGGCCGCTCGCGAAATAGCTGGCGGCGTTGGTGGAGACCTCGGAGCCGAAGAGGTCGAGCGAGACCGAGTACCAGAAGTTGATGTAGCGCTGCAGCAGCGCGAAGGAGAGGGCGCCGCTGGTCTCGGGATCCTTGCCGGCGCGCACCAGCTCGGCCGTCCGCTCGATGATGCGCGCGACGCCGGTCTGGCCGACGAACATGTGATGCGCCTCCTCGGTCAGCATGAAGCGGCACGTGCGCGACAGCGGATCGAAGGCGGACTCGGCGAGCGCGAGCAGTTGGTACTTGCCGTCGCGGTCGGTGAACGTCGTGAACATCATGAACGAGAGCCAGTCGTCGATCGGCTCGTTGAAGGCGGTCAGGATGCGCGGCTTCTCGGCGCTGCCGCTGCGGCGCTGCAGCAGCGCGTCGGCCTCCTCGCGCCCGTCGCGGCCGAAGTAGGTGTGCAGCAGATACGCCATGGCCCAGAGGTGGCGACCCTCCTCGACGTTCACCTGGAAGAGGTTGCGGAGATCGTAGAGCGACGGGCAGGTGCGGCCGAGCAGGCGCTGCTGCTCGACCGACGCCGGCTCGGTGTCGCCCTGGGTGACGACGAGGCGGCGGAGCGGCGTGCGGTACTCGCCGGGAATCTCGCTCCACACCGGCTCCCCCATGTGGTCGCCGAAGCCGATCGCGCGTCCCGGCTCCGGCTCGGCGAGGAAGATGCCCCAGCGGTAGTCGGGCATCTTCACGTGGCCGAACTGCGCCCAGCCCGCGGCGTCGACCGAGATCGCGGTGCGGAGGTAGACGTCGTCGCCCTGGAAGCCCTCGGGCCCCATCTCACGCCACCACGCGAGGAACTGCGGATGCCAGGCCTCGAGCGCGCGCTGCAGGCGCTTGTCGGAGGAGAGCTGGACGTTGTTCGGGATCGACTCGTCGAGCGCGACGCCGCTCATGGCTCGTTCGTCTCCAGGGGCTTCATGTGCGCCGCCAGTCGAACGTCGGGCGCTCGCCGGCGCGTCCGTACAGGGTGAGCGCGCCGCGCTCGCCGGTGGCGTTCGCGCGGGTGAAGATCCAATTCTGCCACGCCGAGAGGCGGCCGAAAATCTTCGTCTCGAGCGTCTCCGGGCCGGGGAAGCGCAGGCTCGCCTCCATGCCGGTGAGCGCGTCCGGGCTGAGCGCGGCGCGCTCCTCGACCGCCAGACGGATCTCGTCGGCCCAGTCGAGGTCGTCGGGCGCGAACGTGACGAGGCCGGCCGCGAGCGCTTCCGGCGCGCCGAACGGCCCGGAGTGGTCGAGCACCGCGCGCAGGCCGCCGTCGTCGCCGAGGAAGCGGGCCGCGAGGCGCGAGAGCCCCGACGCCGTCGGCAGGAGGCCGCCGTTCAGCGGCGAAAGCGCGACCTGCGTCGGCGTGTCGCCGGACGCGAGCATGTAGGCGCGGTCGGCGGCGAGGGCGAGCTCGAGGAGCGAGCCCGCGAATGCCGAGCCGGCATCGATCAGCGCGAAGAACGTTCGCGCCGTGCAATCGAGGCGCTTCAGCACCCGGCGCTGCAGGAGGAGCGTCTCGCGGACGAGCCAGTCGGCGCGCCCGTCGGCGAGCATGTCGTCGACGGCGAGGACCGCCCGGGGGTCGCCCTCGGTGCGCAGCAGGACGACGCCGATCTCGGGCTCGTTGGCGCGGAGGTGGAGGAGGGCATCGTCGAGCTCGCGCCACGCGGCGATCGCCCAGGCGGCGGCGCCCGTGGCGTGGAGATCTTGCACGCGCGCCGGCTGCGGCTGGCACGGCGCGCGCACGAGGATGGTGGCGACGCGCTTGGCGCGCTCGAGCGCGAGCGTCACGTGCCCGTAGACGAGACCGTTCGCCGTCTCCTCCCGGACGAGCGGCGGGAGATCGATGCCGCTCGTACCCGCGGGCCGGTCGCTGCGGCACGCCAGCGCCGCCGCGCGCTCGGCGACGCGCGCCGCGAAGCGCGAGCGCGGCACGCTCTCGTCGACGAGACCCCACTCCACCGCGCGCGTGCCGCGCATGCCCTCGGCGGCCGTCGAGAAGAAGTCGGCGCGGTCGCGTCGCACGCACCGCTTGTCGACGAGCCGGGTGAGGCCGCCCGTGCCCGGCAGGACGCCGAGCAGCGGCACCTCGGGGAGCGAGACCGCCGAGGAGCCGTCGTCGACCAACAGGATCTCGTCGCAGGCGAGCGCCAGCTCGTAGCCGCCGCCCGACGCGGTGCCGTTCAGCGCGCACAACGTCGCGATGCCGGACTCGCGGCTCGCCTCCTCGAGCGCGAGGCGCGTCTCGTTGGTGAACTTGCAGAAGTTCACCTTGAAGGCGTGCGAGCTCTGGCCGAGCATCTTGATGTTGGCGCCGGCGCAGAAGATGCGCTCGCGCCCCGATGTCACGACCAGCGCATGCACCTCGGGATGCGAGAAGCGCAGGCGCTGGATCGCGTCGGCGAGCTCGATGTCGACGCCGAGGTCGTAGGAGTTCATCTTGAGCGCGTAGCCGGGCTCGAGGCCGGCGCCTTCCTCGACCGCGAGGACCAGGGTCGCGACGGGTGCCGCGATCTCGAGCGTCCAGTGACGGTAGCGCGACGGCTCGGTGGCAAAACGGATCGCCGTCATGTGTCGCTCGTAGCGCATCGCCTCCTCGCGGAAAAGAGCGGGGGTATCGACGATCGCGGAGGACGCGAGGTAGAACGCGCCGGTGGACGCGCTCGAGTGCAGAACCGTCGACGTGCTGCCGCCGTCTGCGAGCGGTGAGGGCCGGCTCGTCTTCCAGGCAATGGGAGCGATCGTCTTCGGCGCCCTCGTCGTCGTCGGACTGCACGGTGCGCAGGACGCGGGCACGGCGCCGGGGCTGGCGCCGTTCCAGATCCTCTTCCGCGACGCCGCGCCGGGCGTGCAGCGGCTCCTCCGCGAGACGCAGGAGGGGCTCACGGAGGCCGAACGGGTGCGTGCGGCGAGCGGCCAGTGGCCGTCGCCGGCGGTGCTCGCGGCCCAAGCGATTCCGCCGTTCGCCGACGCGACGCCGCCCTACGCGTGGCGCCTCGCGCGCGATGGACGGACGCTCGCCTACGTCGGCGTGCCGTCGAGCGCGGGGCGCGCCGACACGCCGTCGCTCCTCGCGGTGATCCAGGAGCCCGAGCCGGGCTACTCGGAGACGGTGCCGCTGAACGCGCCGCCCGACGAGACGCACCATCGGCTCGCCGACGGGACGCTCCTCCACGTGACCGTGTGGTTCCGCGCCGACGGCGCCGACCTGCGCGACAATGCGGTGATGACGCAGCCGTTCGCGGCGGGGTGGACGCAGGTGCTCGCGGGGACGCAAGGACGGTGAGGATCGCGGGTGACGGGCGCGCGCCGCGCGCGCGGCGCAGGGCGGTGCGGGCGCTGCTCGCGCTCGCGTGCGTCCTGTGCGTGCTGACCGGCGCCGTGCCGGCCGCGGCCGCGGCCGCAGACGCGCCGCATCGCCTGCGCGTCGGCGTGACGCTCCATCCGTACTACTCGTGGACGGCCAACGTCGTCGGCTCGGCCGACGTCGACGTCGTGCCGGTCCTCCCCGGCGAGGTCGACGCGGGCAACTACCAGCCGTCGCCGCGCGACATCGCCCGCCTCGCCGATCTCGACGCCATCGTGGTGAACGGCGTCGGCCACGACGAGTTCATCTTCGACATGATCAAGGCGTCGGGCAACACCGGGATCACCGTCATCCGCCCCAACGACGCCGTGCCGCTCATGCGCGCGGCGCACGGCAGCGCGCTGAACTCGCATACCTTCCTGTCCTTCACCAACGCGATCCAGCAGACGTACTTCATCGCCCGGGCGCTCGGGCAGCTGCGGCCGGCGCTCGCCGCCACGTTCCAGGAGAACGCCGCGGAGTACGCCCGCCGATTGCGCACCATCAAGGCCGAGGCGGCGCGGGCCCTGGCGGACGCGCGCATCACCCGGGTCGTGACGGTGCACGACGGGTACGGCTACCTGATGCAGGAGTTCGGCATCGAGATCGTGGGCGTGGTCGAGCCGGCGCACGGGCTCGTGCCGTCGGCGGCGGAGCTCGAGGCAATGGTCGATCTCATGAAGCGGGAGAAGATCCACGTCGTCTTCAGCGAGGAGAGCTTCCCGGCGCCGCTCCTCAAGGTGCTGCGCGACGCGACGGGCGCGCGCGTCTACCTCATCAGCCACATCGCGACCGGCACCTACGCTGCCGACGAGTTCGAGCGCGAGATGCGCGGCAACGTCGCCGCGATGATCCAGGCGCTGGTCAAGGATCCCGCCGAGGCACCGGCCGCGTGAGCGACGGGCCGCCGCTCCTCGAGGTCGACGGGCTCAGCGTCCGCCGCGGTGGCGAGATCCTGCTCGACGACGTCGCGCTGACGGTGGCGCGCGGCTCGATCACGGTGGTGGTCGGCCCGAACGGGGCGGGCAAGAGCACGTTGCTTGCCGCGGTGCTCGGCGAGATCGAGTTCCGCGGCCGCATTCGATTGCACTGGCGGGGCGAGGGGCGGATCGGCTTCGTGCCGCAACGCTTCGCCGTCGACAAGACGCTGCCGCTCACCGCGATCGAGTTCCTGGCGTTGGCGCGCCAGCGCCGGCCCGTCTGTCTCGGGATCGCGGCGGCGACACGCGCCCGCGCCGAGCGCCTCCTCGCCGCGGCCGAGCTCGCCGGGCTCGGTGGCCGCGCCCTCGGGCAGCTCTCGGGCGGCGAGCTGCAGCGGCTTCTGGTCGAGCACGCGCTCGATCCCATGCCCGAGCTCCTCCTGCTCGACGAGCCGGCGACCGGCCTCGACGCGGCAGCCACGGCGCGCTTCGAGGAGCGCGTGCTCCACGCGCGCCGCGAGGCGCACGTGTCGGTCCTCATGGTCTCGCACGACCTGGCGCAGGTGCGGCGGCTCGCCGACCACGTCGTCGTCCTCGACCGCCGCGTCGTCCGGCGTGGTGACGCGAGCGCCGCATGAGCGCGTTTGCGTACCCGTTCGTCGTCCGCGGCATCATCGCCGTGCTGCTGCTCGGGCCGCTGCTCGGCGGCATGAGCCATCTCGTGGTGGCGCGCCGGCTGGCCTTCCTCAGTACCGCGCTCGGTCAGGCGGCGCTCACCGGCTTGACGATCGGCCTCGTGCTCGGCGAGCCGCTGAGCGCGCCGTACGGCGGCATCTTCGGCTTCTGCCTGCTGTGCGCGGTGGCGATGGTCTACGCGAAGCGCCGCGCGGCGCTGCCGACCGACACGCTGATCGGCGTCTTCCTGTCCATGACGCTCGGGCTCGGCATCTGCCTGCTGGTCGCGGTGACCAAGCGGTTCAACATCCACCAGATCGAGGCGGTGATGTTCGGCAGCATCCTCACCGTGACCGACGCGGACCTCTGGCTGCTCGCGGCGCTCGGGCTCGCGGTCCTGGGCGTGCTGGCCTGGCACTACAACGAGCTCCTGCTCGACAGCGTGAGCTCGCCGCTCGCCCGCGTCGCAGGGGTGCCGTCGGCCCGGCTCGAGTACGTGTTCGTCGTGCTCCTGACCGTCGCGATCGTCGTCTCGTTGAAGGTGGTCGGCGCGCTGCTGGTCGAGGCCCTGGTGATCGTGCCGGCCGCCTCGGGGCGGAACCTCGCCCGCACGATGCGCGGCTACGTGGCGTGGAGCGTGGTGGCGGCGACGATCGCCGGGCTCGGAGGGCTCGCCCTCTCGACCGTCTTCTTCGTTCCGAGCGGCGGCGCGGTGGTGTTGGCGCTCGCGGCGATCTTCTTCGCGACGCTCGGCGTGGGCGCGGTCGTCGATCGTCTCGGCGGTCAGTAGGCGACGTACGGGCCGGGACCGGCCGGCGTCGATTGGCCCTCGATCGCCAGCAGCACCCGGCGGCCGTAGAAGAACGGCAGACCCCAGTCGAACATGTTCGGGCCCGGACCGGCGAGATTGCCGTAGGCGAACGCCTGCTCGTTGGCGAAGAGCGTACCCGCGTTCGCGACGTCGAAGCTCACGACCGTCTGGGTCTGCGTGTCGCCCGTCGCGTGCTGCGCTGCCTGGAGCGACAGCGTCGCCGGCGGACAATAGAAGTCGGCGTTGCCGTTGCAGGGTGCGATGCCGGTGGTGGCGCTGTCGAGGAAGAAGAAGCCGTTCGAGCCCGTGTCGACGAAGCTCACGGGGATCGCGTCGCCGTTGAGGACGGTGGTGAACGTGCCGGCGCTGGTGAGCGGAATCACGTGGGCGTCGTCGAGGTCGTTGGCCGCGTTCGTGCCGAGGCCGAGCGTCATCGTGCCGCTCACGGTGGCGGTGCCGTGTTCCGGGACCGATGGCAGCTCGATGACCACGCCGTTGTTGTCCTCCGGCATGAGCCACACCGGGTTCTGCACCTGCTGCTCGACCGGCCAGCTGATCGCGGTGCAGGTGGCGCCGGCGCAGCTGAAGTAGACGTCGCCGCTCGCGCCGGCAGTGGAGGCGCAGAAGGCGCCGCAATCCTGGCGGAACACGCCGACGCCGAGGATGCCGTTGGTGCCGAGGGTGTCGAGGGTGTCGGCCTCGCTGAGGCCGGAGCTCGTGCAGCCGTCCGGCGGCGCCGGGAACGCCGGCTCGCCGACGATCTGCATGGGAAGGTTGCGCGCCGTCTGACCGCCGACCGTGACGTCCGCCGTGCGGATCGGGCCCCAGGTGAACGCGTCGAGGAAGGGGAAGCACTCGGCCACCGGGCTCCCGCCCGTGTCGTTCATCGCCGGGAGGGTGAGGGGCAGCACGGAGGCGAGGATGCGGAGGCCACTCGACCCGGTATCGACCAGCAGGTGATCGACGGTGACGCACGTGACGGAGCCGGGAACGCAGATCGTGGCCGAGGCGAAGAGGCCGTTCACGTAGGTGCCCTTCGGTCCGGAGTCGACGACGATCGCCTGCGCGTGGACCTCGCCGGCCGGCGTCGGCGCGACGCTCGGTCCGAGCGGTGTCGCCGTCGGTCCGAGCGGGGTCTCCGTCGGTGCGAGAGGCGTCGCGCTCGGACCCGGCGTCGAGGTGCGGGTTGCCTCGACGGCGCCGTTGTCGTTGCCGCCTCCGCCGCCCCCGCCGCAGGCCATGGCACCGGCGAGGACGGCCACGAGCGCGGCGCGCGCGAGGACGCGTCTCGCGGTTCGCACTAGCGGAGCGTCCCGACGCCGACGTCGGCCGGCATCTGATCGGTGAGATAGGCGCGGCCGACGAAGGCGCGCGGCCGCCCGCCGAACTCGACGACGAGCGCGCCATCGCGGATCGAGGGCGGACGCCGTGCCACGCCGCGCGCCGCCATGGCGCGCGAGAAGCGCTCGAAGTAGCCGCCGAGGAGCTGGCGCAGATCCGGCGGCCATGCGCTCGACCACGTGACCGCGAAGACCGTGCCCGAGGGTGCGACGTACTCGCGGACGACGGCGCCGGAGTCGAGGGCGATCTCGTGCACGGCGTAGCGTGCGGCCGAGGTGACGCGCAGGGCGCCGCGCAGGTGCGCGCGGTCGGCCTCGACCGACGTCAGGTCGTCGCCGAGCGCCGCGTGGGCGATCACGGGTGCGGCGAGCGTCGCGAGAAGGACGGCCAGCATGCAGCGAGCGAGCGTCGGGCGCATCAGCGGCATACGCGCGGCAGCATAGCCGAGCGCGCGGTGTTGGGCGATGGGGGCGACGACCGATGTGAAGCCGCTCGCCGCGCGGTCAGGCGGGCGCGACGGCGACACCGTTCTTGCCGCCGTTCTTGATCCGGTACATGGCGCGATCGGCCACGCGGAAGAGCCGATCGGGGCTGGTCGCGTGGATCGGGTAGGTCGCGACCCCGATGCTCGCGGTGAGGGCGCTGATGTCGACGTCCATGCCGTCCGGACGGGCGCAACGCGCGACCGCGTCGCGGATCGCCTCCGCGACGCCGGCCGCCGCCCCGGCCGGCGTGGACGGCAGCACGACGACGAACTCGTCGCCGCCGAAGCGCGCGGCGCTGTCGCCTGGCCGGAGACACCCGGCAATCAACCGGCCGACCGTCGCGATCGCCCGGCTCCCGACCAGGTGGCCGTGGCGGTCGACGATGCCCTTCAGCTCGTCGAGATCGAGCACGAGCAGCGACACCTCGCCGCCGCGTGCCAGGATCGCCGGCAGCTCGGCGTTGAAGCGCCGCGTGTTGCCGAGCCCGGTCAGGTCGTCGGTGAGCGAGGCGATCTGCACCTGGCGGTAGAGCTGGGCATGGGCGATCGCGCTGGCGGCCTGTGCGCCGAGCGTCTGCACGAGACGCATCTCGTCGCCGGTGAACGACGCCCCGCCGCGCTTGTTGATCACCTGGAGCACCCCGAGAAGGGTATCCTGGTGGACGAGCGGCACGCAGATCATCGAGCGCGGCACGAAGCCCGTCTTGCGCGCCAAGGTCGGGTCGTGGCGTGGATCGGTGGAGGCGTTCTCGAGGCACACCGCCTCGCGGTGGCGCGCCACCCAGCCGGCGATGCCCTGGTCGAGCCGCAGCCGCACGCCGTCGACGCCGCCCGCGTGGATGATGTGCGAGGAGGTGAAGGCGAGCTCCCGTCCCTCGTCGTCGCGCAGGACGAGCGTGGCGGCCACGCTCGGGACGGCCACCGCGATGCGCGCGAACGCGGCCTCGAGGGCTGCGGCGTCGTGCGCGATCGTCTCCGGGTGCAGGGAATCGGCAAGCGTGGGCGCGATCGCCTCGAGGCGCTCGCGGTCGGCGTCGTCGAACGGGCGGTGGTCGATGCGGTCGGAGAGCTCGACGAGCCCGACCTCACCGGCGGCGCTCTGCAGGCGTACGCTGAGCGGGTTCCCCTGGGGCGGAAGGTCGGATCGACGGCCGCCGGCGAGCGTCTCGGTCGAGAGCATCTCGCTCGCCGCGAAGACGAGCTCCTCGCGCTCGGCGTCGTAGAGGAGGAGTGACAGCGCCTGCGCGTCGGTGACCGAGCGGATGGCGTCGAGCACCTTCCGCACCAGGTCGCCGAGGTCGAGGGTGGAGCTGATCGTGCGGAGGCTCTCGTACAGCGTCTCGAGCTCATGGAGACGCTGCGCCACGTCGAGCGGAGGGATCCGGGTTCCGCCGGCCGAGTCCACGGAAGTGCTCTATCGTAGTACGGACGGCCCGCGCCATTCGCTCATGGAACGGGCACGGCTGCCGCTCGCGCGGGCAACCCGCACCGACTCGATCAAACGACGATACGAAAACGGGCGATCCTGCTCGTGCCAGGGCGGATGCGTGGTCGGTACCGGTTTTGCAGTTGCTGCGCGACATGTCGCCCGAGAGGAATCGGCCGGCACGTACCGCGCGCCAGGCGATCGGGACCCCCGACCGTCTCGAGTCGCTGGACGCGATGCGGGGGCTGACCGTCGCCGGGATGATCCTGGTGAACAACCCGGGGAGCTGGACCGAGGGCTACCCGTTGCTCGCGCACTCCACCTGGAACGGCTGCACGCTCGCGGACCTGGTCTTCCCGTCGTTCCTCCTGATCGTCGGTGTCTCGATCGATCTGTCGCTCTCGCGCCGGGTGGGGCAGGGGGCGGCGGGACGGCCGCTCGCCATGGCGCTCGTCCGCCGCGCGCTCCTGCTCTTCGCGCTCGGCGTCCTGCTGAACGGTTTCCCCGAGTACGCACCGCTCTCGACGTTGCGGCTCTTCGGCGTGCTGCAGCGCATCGCCCTCTGCTCTCTCGCAGGTGGCGTGCTGTTCCTCACGGCCGGCGCCGCGGCACAAGCGCTCGCCGTCGTCGTCCTCCTGGTCGGCTACTGGCTCGCCATGACGCTCGTGCCGGTCCCCGGCCTCGGCGCCGGCGCCCTCGAACCGCACGCCAACCTGGTGGGCTGGCTGGACGACTGGCTCTTCCACGGGCATCTCTATCGCGAGAGCTTCGACCCCGAGGGCCTGCTCAGCACGCTGCCGGCGATCGCGACGACGCTCATCGGCATGCTCGCCGGACGGTGGCTGCGCACCCCGATCGACGGCCGGCGGAAGACGCTCGGGCTCCTCGTCGCCGGCATTGCGCTGGCGGCGGCCGGGGAGATCGCCGACCGGTGGTTCCCCATCAACAAGCAGCTCTGGACGAGCTCCTTCGCGCTGCTGGCGGGCGGTCTCGGCCTCGTCGTGCTGGCCGCCTGCTACTGGCTCGTCGACCGGCGCGGCTGGCGGCGCGTCGCGCGTCCCTTCGTGATGCTCGGCGCCAACGCGCTCGCGGTCTACCTGCTTTCGACGATGGTCGCTCGCCTGATGGAGCTCTGCCAGGTGGGTGCGGGCGACACCTGCGAGTCGCTGCGCCTCTTCCTCTATGAGCGGCTGTTCGAGCCCTGGGCGGGAGCGCTCACCGGCTCGCTCCTCTTCGCGGTCGCCTATCTCCTGGTGTGGATGGTGCCGACGACCGAGCTCTACCGCAGGCGCCTCTTCCTGCGCATCTGACCGCGGCGGCGCCAGACCGAGCAGCGCTGCACGACGGCCGTAGTTCTTGCGGTCACTGCGCAGCTTTCTGCAGGGCCGGGCGAGCCTCCAGGCGGGCGACATAGCGCTCGATCTCCAACCCGGCCGGCCGTTGACGCCGCGCCCCGCGTCCGCAGAATCGCCCCCGATGAGCCCGACAAGATGGAAGCGCGTGTGCTGGCGCGCGATCTTCGCCACTGTGGTGTGGGCCGTCGGCCTGCGCGCCACCGCCGCAGGCACGCCGCCGCTCCAGACGCTGGCGGAGACGGTCGGCGCCGGGCAGGGGGTCTACGCGATCGCCGGCGATGGCACGGTGCTGGTGTCGCAGGCGGCGGATCTCGCCGTCCACCCCGCGTCGGTCACCAAGGTCGCGACGACGCTCGCGCTGCTTGAGCGGTTCGGTCCGTCGCATCGCTTCGAGACGATCGTCCGCGGGACGGGCCCGTTGCGCGACGGCGTGCTACGGGGGAATCTCGTGATCGAGGCGAGCGGTGACCCCCTGCTCGTCGACGAGGGGGCGCTCCTCCTGCTCGACCGGCTGCGCGCGCGCGGCGTCCGCGCGGTGGCGGGGCGCCTCGTCGTCCACGGCCCGCTCCTCTTCGACTGGGAGCCCGATCCCGCGGGAGCGCGGCTCGAGGGCGTGCTGCGCGGCGCAGGCGGCGCGCCGGCACGGACGGCGCTCGCGGTCGCCACGGCGCCCTCGGGCGGACCCTACGACATCGCGCCGCTGGCGTTCCGCCGCGAGGTGATTCCGGCCGAGGGCGCGGCGGTGGACCTCGTCAGCTACCGCTCGCCGCCGCTCCTCCACGTGGTGAAGGCGCTGAACGGCTACTCGAACAACGTCTTCCACCTCGCCGCGGACGCGATCGGCGGCCCGCGCGTCGTCGAGGAGCGGGCGCGGGCGCGCGTGGCGCCGGAGCTGCGCACGGAGATCGTCATCGAGAACGGTGCCGGCGCCGGGACGACGAACCGGATCAGCCCGCGTGCGGCAGTGGCGCTCCTCGGAGCGCTGGCGAGCGATCTCGCGCGCGACGGCAGGGATCTCACGGCCGTGCTGCCGGTCTCCGGCATCGACCCCGGCACGCTCGAGCAGCGCGTGCCGGAGCTGCGCGGCCTGATCGTCGGCAAGACCGGTACGTTCGGCTCGGTCGGGGCCTCGGCCCTCGCTGGCGCGCTCCGCACGCCGCGCCAGGGCGTCGTCATGTTCGCGGTCCTCAACCACGGGGTGGCGGTACCCGAGGCGCGCGCGCGCCAGGACGCCTTCGTGCGCGCGCTCGTCGCCGCGACCGAGGCCCAGCCGTGGCCGTACACGACGCCGATGTCGGCGCCGTATCTCGAGGCCGAGGTCCGCTGACGCCGTGATCGTGCCCGCCCTTGCCGAGCGCGCGTCCCGTCGAATATCTGGACGTCGATGAGCGCGCTTGACTTTATCCGGATCGCGGGCTTTGCCGCCTTCCTCGCGTCCGCCCTCTATGTGCACTTCCGCGGGCGCGTGCGGCTGAGCTTCCGCCGGCAGATCACCGACCACTCGACGTTCCTCGCGCCGTACAACGTGCTCGTCTATCTCTTCTCGCGGGTGCCGACGGCGCCGATCCTCGATGCGTCGACGTTTCCGGCCGTCGCGCCTCTGCGCGAACACTGGCGCGAGATCCGCGCCGAGGCGGTGCGGCTCTTCGAGGCGGGCCACATCCGCGCGTCGGAGCGCTATGACGACCTTGGCTTCAACAGCTTCTTCCGCAAGGGCTGGAAGCGCTTCTATCTGAAATGGTACGGCGAGCCGCTGCCGTCGGCCAAGGCGCTCTGCCCGCGCACGGTCGAATTGGTCGAGTCGATCCCGACCGTGCACGGCGCGATGTTCGCGTTGATCGGCCCGCAGAGCAAAGTCGGCGAGCATCGCGATCCGTTCGCTGGGTCGCTGCGCTATCACCTCGGCCTGATCACGCCGAACCGCGACGAGTGCCGCATCTTCGTCGACGGCCACCCGTACTCCTGGCGCGACGGCCAGGACCTGGTGTTCGACGAGACCTACGTCCATTGCTTCGAGAACCTGACGGACGAGACGCGCATCATCCTCTTCTGCGACGTCGAGCGTCCGCTGCGAACGCCGGTGATGCGCGCCCTGAACCGTTTCGTCATCCGCCACATCGTCGGGATGACGGCATCGATCAACGTCGACGGCGAGGAGCTCGGGTTCGCGAACCGGGTCTTCGGCCACGTCTACGGCATGCGGACGCCGTTCCGGCGCTTCAAGAAGCGCAACCGGAACGCGTACTACGCGATCAAGTACGCGCTCATCCTCCTCGTCGTCTGGCTGGCGGTCTTCGGCGGCTACCACGCGCTTCGCTGACGGCATGGTGCCGACTGCTGCCGCGCGACGGCTGTCCGCGGCGGCGGTCGCCCTCACCGGTTTCCTTGCCGTGGTGTTCGCTCTGCGGCCGATCGACGACTTCGACGTCTGGTACCATCTGAACGCGGGCCGGCTGATGGCGGCGACGTGGCGCTGGCCGACCACCAACACGTTCGCCTACACGGCGCCCGACTACCCCTGGATCGACCTGCACTGGCTCTTCCAGCTGCTGCTCTACGGTGCGTGGCGGCTGGCCGGTCCGAACGGCTGCATCGCGCTGACGGCGCTGTTGCTGCTCGTGACGGTCGGCATCCTGTACCTCGGCGCGCGGCGCTTCGCGCCGGACGCGCTCGTCGCGCTCCTGATCACGGTCGCGCTCGTGATCGCGAGCGCGCGCTTCGTGCCGCGGCCGGAGATGCTGTCGTTCGTGCTGCTCGCCACCTACCTCTACCTGCTCGACGGCTATCCGGGGAACGGCACCGCGATCTTCTGGCTGATTCCGCTGCAGGTCGTCTGGACGAACTCGCAGGGCATCTTCGCCGTCGGCCTCGCGGTGATCGGCTGCTACTGGGCGGGTGCGACGGCGGCGTTCCTTCCCGTGCCGCGCAGCTGGCGCGCGGTGTACAGGCTCCGGCCGGCGGAGTGGCGGCGGCTCACGCTCGTCCTCGTCGCGGCCTGCGTGGTCTGCTTCCTGAATCCGTACGGCTGGCAGGGCGTCATGTTCCCGATCGAGCTGCTGCCGCGCGTGACCGGCAGCTCGCTCTTCTCGGGGCGCATCGGCGAGTTCCGCGGGCCGTTCGCGTCGGGATACGCGGTGCCGCTCGCCTACACCTGGGCCACGATGCTCGTGCTCACGGCGCTGTCGTTCGTCGTGAGCGTGCGCCGCTGGCACCTCGGGCGCCTGCTCGCGGCCGCGGCGTTCGGCTGGCTCTCGACGCAGGCACTCCGCAACGTTGCGCTCTTCGCCTGGATCGCCGTGCCGGTGGTCGCGGCCAACCTCGGCCCGCTGCTGGGCGGCCGCGCCGCGGCCGCGGCGGGCGCCGGCGGCACGCGGCGCCGGCAGGCCGATGACGCCGCCCCCGGGGCACCGCCGCGCGGCATGCTCCTGCCGACGCTCGGCGCCGGCGCCGTCGTCGTGGGCCTCGTCCTCCTCATCGCCTTCGTCGCGACCAACCGCTTCGCGCGTGCGCTCGACGTCGAGCGCGAGGTCGGCCTCGGGGTGTCGCCGCTGCACTTCCCGCTCGCGGCCGAGCAGTTCGCGCGCGACGCCGGCATCACGGGCCGTCCGTTCAACGACCTCGCAATCGGCGGCTATCTCGGATGGCGGCGCTTTCCGCAGGAGCGGGTCTTCGTCGACGGGCGGCTGGAGGTCTACCCGGAGGACTTCTTCCGCTTCTACTTCGCGGCGCTCGACAACCCGAACATGTGGCCGACGGTCGTGCAACGCTACGCACCCGACTACGCGATCCTCTACCACGTCTGGTCGAACCGCCATCCGCTCGCGCGCTACCTGCGCGCGGGGCACGGGTGGGTGCTCGTGTACTGGGACGAGACGGCGTCCATCTATCTGCCGACGGACGACGCGCACCGGGCCATGCGCGAGCGCGCCGGTCTCGCGTTCGCGGATCTTCGCGCCCACCGGGCGCCGCCGTCGGTGCCGAGCGCCTTCTGGCGGCGCGTCAGCATCCCGGTCGCGGCGTTGCGCCGCGACAGCGCCTACGGCGACTTCCTGCTCGCGATCGGCGAGACGGCGGACGCGGCGGAGGCCTTCAAGCGCGCGCTCACGATCGAGCCCGGCATCGCGCTGATCCAGATCAACCTCGGCGTCGCCTACTGGTCCTCCGGGCACCCGAGCGAGGCGCTGGTGGAATGGCGCGACGTCCTGCGCCGCGACCCGGGCAACGAGCGTGTGCGCGGCATCATCGAGGACGCGGAGCGGCGGCTGAACGTGCCGTGAGCGTCGCGCCGTGAGCCGCGCGTGCGGCGCTCGGCGCGGTCGATTGACTGACCTCCGCGCCGATGCGAGGAGTCCGCCGTCGCGCCGCGAGGCTGCGGTGCACGGAGGTGTGACATGGCAGCAGCGCGTTCGGCGATTGTCGTCGGTGTTGGCCCGCCGCGCGGCCTCGGCGCGGCGATTGCACGCCGCTTCGCCCGCGAGGGCTTCCACGTCACCATCATGGGCCGGACGCCCGAGAAGCTCGACGCGGCGCTCGGTGAGCTGCGGACGGCCGGGTTCGCGGCCGAGGCCGTCGTCGGCGACGTGACCGACGCCGAGCGCGTGCGCGCGACCGTGGCGGCGGCCGATCGCGCCGACGCGCCGCTCGAGGCGGCGATCTTCAATGCGGGCGGCAACTGGCCGAGCCCGTTCCTCGACATCGACCCGGCCTTCTTCGAGGAGATGTGGCGCGTCAACGCCCTCGGCGGGCTCCTCTTCGCGCAAGCGGCGCTCGGCGCGATGCTGCCGCGCCAGCGTGGCACGCTGCTCTTCACCGGTGCCTCGGCTTCGCTGCGCGGGCGGGCGAACTTCGGGGCGTTCGCCGCGGCCAAGGCCGCGCTACGCGCGCTCGCCCAGTCGGCCGCCCGCGAGTTCGGTCCGCAGGGCATCCACGTCGCGCACGTCGTCGTCGACGGCGCGATCGACGGCGACCGGATCAACACGTTCCTGCCCGGCTTGAAGGAGGCGAAGGGAGCCGACGGCCTCCTCGATCCCGACGCCATCGCCGAGAACTACTGGACCCTGCACGCGCAGCGGCGCAGCGCCTGGTCGCACGAGATCGACGTGCGGCCGTGGGTGGAGTCGTGGTGAGGGCGCGTCGCGCTCAGGCGCCGACGCGGAGCTGCAGCACGATGAACGCGGCGATGGCGGCGAAGCAGAGGACGTGGCCGCGATAGACGTCGCGGGCGAGCGCGATCTGCACCGGGAGCGCGTCGGTGCGCGCGGCGAAACGCACTGCTGCGGGAACGATCCGGGCGCCCGCGAGGGCGATCGGAGCGGCGCCGAGGACGATCACGAGGAGCGCGCGCCAGCCCGTCACGGTGCGGTGCAGCAGCACCTGCTCGAGGATGCCCCAGAGCTGGACGAGCATGACGCCGCCGATCAAGCGGTTCATCGGAAAGGCGTCCGTCGTCACCCGGCGGTAGTAGCCCGCGATCGACGCGATCGTCGCCTCGCGTTCCTCGGCGGTGCCGACGATACGCGCGATCTGCACGTCGAACATCAGGTCCATCCACAGCACGGCGAGCAGGAAGCCACCGGTCGCGAGGAGCAGCGTCCTCACGCGCGCGATCCGCGGCGGAAGACGGCCCGGAAGCGGCGCACCGGCGGATCCTCGTCGTCGAGGAAATGCTCGAACGAGGCGAGCGTGAGGCCGTCCGCCGCGATGGCCTCGACCTCGGCGCGGGTGAGCGGCCATGGCATCTGGCCCTCCGGCTCGTCCGGCTCGCGGCCGCGCGCCACCACGAGGAGGATCCCGCCCGGCGCGAGCGTGGCACGGAGCGCCGCCGAGGCGCGCCGGCGCGCCTCGGGCGGCAGCACCTGCAGGGTGTAGCACTCGATCACGAGATCGAAGGCTCCGTTCAGCTCGGCGGGGAAGTGGAGCAGGTCCAGGGTCCGGTAGTCGACCGTGCTGCCGGGGAAGCGGGCGCGGGTCTCCGCCACCGCCGTCGCCGCGACGTCGAACGCGACGACCGTGAAGCCGCGCCGCGTGAGCTCCTCGGCGGTGTCGCCGAGCCCGCTCCCGACGTCGAGCGCCCGACCGGGGCGCGGCTGCTCGCGGTCGAGCCACGCGACCACGTGCGGGTTCGGCGTGCGATCGACCCACGGCACGATCGTGTCGCCACGCGCGGCCTCCGCGTACAGGCGCTCGAACCAGCCGACGGCGTCGCCGGCGGCGAGCGACTCGGCGGCGAGCGTCCGGGCGCGGGTCCGATCGGGCATCAGGCGGGACGCGCAGCGCCGACGTGCGGCGCCCAGTCGGCAAAGGCGTCGAGCAGCTTCCGGATCATCTTGCGCGTCGGCTCGTCGGTCAGACGGCCGTCGGCGTCGATCTTCTCGTGCACGCGCGACACCAGGACCTCGGGCTGCAGCATCGTCCGGGTGTCGGTGAAGACGAAGCTCTGGCGCAGCGCGAGCTGCGCGCGCGTGGTGCCGGCGCCGCCGGGCGAGCCGCCCATCAGGGCCGCCGGCTTGCGGTTCAGCACGCAGTTGCCCGGCGGACGCGAGGCCCAGTCGACGGCGTTCTTCAGCACGCCGGGGACTCCGTAGTTGTACTCGGGCGTGACAATGAGCAACGCATCTGCGGCCGCGATCGCGCTCTTCCACGCGACGACCGCCGGCGGGTCACCACCTGCCTCGACGTCGGCGTCGTAGAGCGGCAGGGCGCCCACGCCCTCGAAGATCTCGATCGTCATGCCCGCGGGCGCGAGCTCGATCGCCGCGCGCAGCAGCGCCCGGTTGTGCGAGCCCTTGCGCAGGCTGCCGGGCACGCCGAGAACGCGCAACGCCATGGGGGCGCATCATGATCCCGGCACGGAGCTGGGGCAAGCGCGCGGGTCACCTTGACTCCGCGTCGAGGCGGGAATTTACTGACCGCGGAGTCCGTTAATGGCGATGCCGACGAGAGAGGTCGCGGGGACCGGCGCGCAGAGCGGCGAGCGTGCCTCGCGTCCATGGGGATGGATCGCGCTGGGCGTGCTGGTGCTCGCGCTCGCGGTCGTGTGGATGCGCCACAGCCGGAGCGAGCAGGCGGCATCGGCGGGACCGGCGAGCGCGGCGCCGCGCGCGGTCCCCGTCGTCGCGGCCCCCGCGCGTCAGGGCGACATGCCGGTCTACCTCACGGGTCTCGGCTCGGTCACCCCGTTCAACACGGCGACGGTGAAGAGCCGGGTCGAGGGGCAGATCGTCACGATCGCGTTCACGGAGGGCCAGTTCGTGCACGAAGGCGATCTCCTCGTCGAGATCGACCCGCGCCCGTTCGAGGTGCAGCTCACGCAGGCCGAAGGACAGCTGGCGCGCGACACCGCGCAGCTGAAGGACGCGCAGCTGACCCTGGGGCGCTTCCGCGAGCTGGTCGAGCACGGCGTCGTCGCCAAGCAGGACTACGACGACAAGGTCGCGGCCGCGGCGCAGCTCGAGGGCATGCTCAAGGTCGACCGGGGCCTGATCGACAACGCCAAGCTGCAGCTCACCTACAGCCACGTGACGGCCCCGATCAGCGGCCGGGTCGGCCTGCGGCTGGTCGACGTCGGCAACGTCGTCCACCCGACCGACACGACCGGCATCGTGATCATCACCCAGCTGAAGCCGATCGCGGTCACCTTCACGATTCCCGAGGACGATCTGCCTCCGGTGCTGGCCAAGCTGCGCGCCAGCCAGCGCCTGCCGGCCGAGGCCTACGACCGCGCCGGCACGACGAAGATCGCCGCGGGCACGCTCCTCACCGTCGACAACCAGATCGACCGGACGACCGGTACGACGCGCCTCAAGGCCGAGTTCCCGAACGACGACGAGACGCTCTTCCCGAACCAGTTCGTCAACGTCCGCCTCCTGGTCGACGTCCGCAAGGAGGCCGTCATCGTCCCGTCGGCCGCGGTGCAGCGTGGGCCGCAGGGGACGTTCGTCTACGCGGTGAAGCCCGACCACACCGTCGAGGTGCGGCCCGTCACGCTCGGGCCGCAGACCGGATCCGACGCCGCCATCGACAAGGGCGTCGCCTCCGGCGACGTCGTCGTGGTCGACGGCGTCGACAAGCTCCACGCCGGCAGCCTCGTCGAAGTATCGGCCCCGAACACGCCGGCGCCGGCTGCCGCCACGGTGCCGAAGGGATCGGCGCCGGCGGCGCCGCCGGCATGAACCCGTCCCGCACTTTCATCCTCCGACCGGTCGCGACGTCGCTGCTGATGGCGGCGATCCTGCTCGCGGGCGGGCTCGCCTACCGCCAGTTGCCGGTCTCGGCGCTGCCGCAAGTCGACTACCCGACGATCGAGGTGCTGACGTTCTATCCGGGGGCCAGCCCCGACGTGATGGCCTCGTCGGTGACGGCACCCCTCGAGCGGCAGTTCGGTCAGGTGCCTGGCCTCACGCAGATGACGTCGACCAGCGCGTTCGGCAGCTCGGTCATCACCCTGCAGTTCGACCTCGATCTCGACATCGACGTGGCCGAGCAGGAGGTGCAGGCGGCCATCAACGCGGCCTCGACCTACCTGCCGAAGGACCTGCCGAACCCGCCCGTCTACAGCAAGACGAATCCCGCCGACGCGCCGGTCCTCACGATGGCGCTCACCTCGGCGACGCTGCCGCTCTGGAAGGTCCAGGATCTCGCGGACACGCGCCTGGCGCAGAAGATCTCGCAGCTCCCCGGCGTCGGCCTGGTGAGCATCAGCGGCGGGCAGAAGCCCGCCGTCCGCGTGCGCGCCAACCCGACGGCGCTTGCGGGCTACGGCCTCGGCCTCGAGGACCTGCGGACGGCGATCGCGCAGGCGAGCGTCAACCAGGCAAAGGGCAACTTCGACGGTCCCCGCCACGCGTACACGATCGGTGCCAACGATCAGCTGCTGCAGAGCGAGGACTATCGGCCGGTGATCGTCGCCTACCGGAACGGCGCGCCGGTGCGGGTCGACGACGTCGCCGACGTGATCGACGACGTCGAGAACGCGCAGCAGGCCGCGTGGATGAACGACCAGCCGGCCGTCATCCTCAACGTGCAGCGCCAGCCGGGCGCCAACATCATCGGCGTCGTCGACCGCATCCATCGCCTCCTGCCGCAGCTCACGAGCGCCCTGCCGGCGTCAGTGCAGGTCACGATCCTGACGGATCGCACCACGACGATCCGCGCCTCGGTCGAGGACGTGCGTTTCGAGCTGATGCTGACCGTCGCGCTGGTCGTGATGGTGATCTTCCTCTTCCTGCGCAGCATCTCCGCGACGATCATCCCGAGCATCGCCGTGCCGCTCTCGCTGATCGGCACGTTCGGCGCGATGTATCTGCTCGGCTACAGCCTCGACAACCTGTCGCTCATGGCGCTCACGATCTCGACGGGCTTCGTCGTCGACGACGCGATCGTCATGATCGAGAACATCTCGCGCTACATCGAGGACGGCGACTCGCCGCTCGAGGCCGCGCTGAAGGGTTCGGAGCAGATCGGCTTCACGATCGTGTCACTCACGGTGTCGCTGATCGCGGTGCTGATCCCGCTGCTCTTCATGGGCGACGTGGTGGGCAGGCTCTTCCGCGAGTTCGCGGTGACCCTGAGCGTCACGATCCTCGTCTCGGCGGTAGTGTCCCTGACCCTCACGCCCATGATGTGCGCCAAGCTCCTGCGCCACAGGCCCGAGCGCGAGCAGAGTCGGCTCTACCGCGTCTCCGAGCGCTTCTTCGACACCGTGATCGAGCGCTACGGCCGCTCGCTGAGGATCGTGCTGCGCCATCAGACGGCGACCTTGATCGTCGCCGTGGCGACGCTGGTCGCGACGCTCCTCCTCTACGTCGTCGTGCCGAAGGGCTTCTTCCCGGTGCAGGACACCGGCGTGCTGCTCGGTATCTCCGAGGCGCCGCAGACCGTCTCGTTCGCCGCCATGGCCGACCGCCAACAGGCGCTCGCGCGCGTCCTCCTGCAGGATCCCGCGGTGCAGAGCCTGTCGTCGTTCATCGGCGTCGACGGCACCAACGCGACGCTCAACAGCGGCCGGCTGCAGATCAACCTCAAACCGCTCGCGGAACGGCGCGTGAGCGCGAGCGAGGTGATCCGCCGCCTGCAGCCGAAGCTGGCGGAGGTGGACGGGGTGACGCTCTTCCTCCAGCCGGTGCAGGACCTGACGGTCGAGAACCGGGTAAGCCGGACGCAGTACCAGTACACGCTCGAGTCGCCGAGCGCCGCGGAGCTGCACGACGCGGCCGGGAAGCTGGTGGAGCGGCTGAAGACGCTTCCGGAGCTGCGCGACGTCGCGAGCGACGCGCAGCAGGGTGGTCTTGAGGCGACCGTCGTGATCGACCGCGACACGGCATCGCGCCTCGGCATCACCCCGCAGGCGATCGACGACACGCTCTACGACGCCTTCGGCCAGCGCCAGGTGTCGACGATGTACACGCAGCTGAACCAGTACCACGTGGTGATGGAGGTCGAGCCGCACTTCGCGCGCAGCCCCGAGGCGCTGCGCGACATCTACGTGCGGGCGGCGGACGGCCAGGCGGTGCCGCTCGCGTCCATCTCGCACGTCGAGCACGGCGCGACGGCGCTCGCGGTGAACCACCAGGGCCAGTTCCCGGCGGTAACGCTCTCGTTCAACCTGGCGCCCGACGTGTCGCTCGGCGCCGCGGTCGAGGCCATCGACCGCGCGGCGCACGAGATCGGCCTACCGGCCAGCGTGCGCGCCAGCTTCCAGGGCACGGCCCAGGCCTTCCAGGCGTCGCTCGCGAACGAGCCGTTCCTGATCGCGGCGGCGCTCGTGACCGTCTACATCGTGCTCGGGGTCCTCTACGAGAGCTACATCCACCCGATCACCATCCTCTCGACCTTGCCGTCGGCGGGCGTCGGGGCGCTCGTGGCGCTGCTCCTCTGCCGCACCGAGCTCAGCGTGATCGGGCTGATCGGCATCATCCTGCTCATCGGCATCGTCAAGAAGAACGCGATCATGATGATCGACTTCGCGCTCGAGGCGGAGCGCGAGCAGAAGAAGACGCCGGAAGAGGCGATCTACGAGGCGTGCCTGCTGCGCTTCCGCCCGATCATGATGACGACGCTCGCCGCGCTGCTCGGCGGCCTGCCGCTCGCCCTCGGCGGCGGCACGGGCGCGGAGCTGCGCCAGCCGCTCGGCATCACGATCGTGGGCGGCCTGCTGGTGAGCCAGCTGCTCACGCTCTACACGACGCCGGTGATCTATCTCGCGTTCGACCGGCTGGCGGCCCGTCTCGCGCGCTGGCGCATCGGCAACCCGATCGACGCCCACGTCGTCGAGGAGGGCGCTCCGGCGCAGGCGCGGTGAACGTCTCGGCCCCATTCATCCGGCGTCCGGTTGCGACGTCGCTCTGCACCCTCGCGATCCTGCTCGCGGGCGGCCTCGCGTTCCGCCAGCTGCCGGTTGCGCCGATCCCGCAGGTCGAGTTCCCGACCCTCATGGTGCAGGCTGGCCTGCCGGGCGCGAGCCCCGAGACGATGGCCTCGGCGGTCGCGATGCCGCTCGAGCGCCAGTTCGGCCGCATCGCCGGCGTCACCGAAATGACGTCGACGAGCTCGCTCGGCAGCACCGCGATCACACTGCAGTTCGACCTGAGCCGCAACATCGACGCCGCGTCGCGCGACGTGCAGGCTGCGATCAACGCCGCGGGCGGCCAGCTCCCGGCAGACCTGCCGAACGCGCCCACGTACCGCAAGATCAACCCGGCCGACGCGCCGATCATCCTCCTCTCGATGACGTCCGACACGATCGACGTCGGGCGCATCTACGACGCGGCGGCGTCGATCATCCAGCAGAAGCTGTCGCAGGTGGACGGGGTCGGACAGGTGGTCGTGGGCGGTGCGGCGCTGCCCGCGGTGCGGGTCGAGCTCAACCCGACGGCGCTCAATCACTACGGGATCGGTCTCGACGAGGTGCGCGCGACGCTCAACGCCGCCAACGCCAACCGCCCGACCGGCATGCTGCACGACGACACCCGCCAGTGGGCGATCGACACGACCGATCAGCTGATGCACGCCGAGGAGTACCGCCCGTTGATCGTCTCGTACCGGAACGGCGCGGCGGTGCGGCTGGCGGACATTTCCGAGGTGGACGACTCGGTCGAGAACCTGCGGAACGGCGGCATCGCCAACGGCAAGCCCGCGGTGCTCGTCATCATCTACCGCCAGCCGGGCGCCAACATCATCGATACGGTGGGCCGGGTGCGCGATGTCCTGCCGCAGCTCGAGGCGAGCATCTCACGTGGCATCCAGGTCTCGGTCGTCATGGACCGCACCGAGACGGTGCGCGCCTCGATCCGCGACGTCGAGATCTCGCTCCTGATCTCGGTCGCGCTCGTGATCCTTGTCGTGTTCCTCTTCCTCGGGAACGCGCGGGCGACCCTCATTCCGAGCGTCGTCGTGCCGCTCTCGCTGATCGGTACGTTCGGCGTGATGTACCTGCTCGGCTACAGCATCGACAACATGTCGCTCATGGCGTTGACCATCTCGACGGGCTTCGTCGTCGACGACGCCATCGTCGTGATCGAGAACGTGACCCGCTACCTCGAGGTCGGCATGAACCCGGTGCAGGCGGCGCTGCGCGGCTCGCGCGAGATCGGCTTCACCGTGTTGTCGATGAGCGTCTCGCTGATCGCGGTGTTCATCCCGATCCTCCTCATGGGCGGCATCGTCGGGCGGCTCTTCCGCGAGTTCGCAGTCACCCTGTCGATCGCGATCGCGGTGTCGCTCGTCGTCTCGCTCACCACGACGCCGGTGATGTGCGCGCTCTTTCTGCGCCCGGGCGCGCACGAGCGCCGGAGCGCGGTGGCGCGCGCCAGCGAGCGCGTTTTCGACTGGATGCACCGTGGCTACGAGTCGAGCCTCGCCTGGGTGCTGCGTCACACGTTGCTCACCCTTGGCGTGGCCGTGCTCACCGTATGCGTGAACGTCTACCTCTACACGATCGTGCCGAAGGGCTTCTTCCCCGTGCAGGACACCGGACGGCTCTTCGGCAGCATCCAGGCCGACCAGGCGACGTCGTTCCAGGCGATACAGGAGAAGATCGCCGCCTACGCGGACGTGCTGGGCAAGGACCCGGCGGTTGCCAACGCGGTCGGCGTCGCGGGGGGCGCGCAGGGCGCGACCAACACCGCGCGCATGTTCCTGGCGCTGAAGCCGCTCAGCGAGCGCAAGATCAGCGCCGACGAGGTGATCGCGCGGCTGCGCCCGAAGCTCGCGGCGGTGCCGGGTGCGACCCTCTACCTGCAGGGCATCCAGGA
The DNA here is from genome assembly GCA_036496285.1 of Binatia bacterium. GTDB lineage: Bacteria > Desulfobacterota > Binatia > UTPRO1 > UTPRO1 > DP-19. The sequence continues at coordinate 22,251 of DASXLI010000095.1, read as the reverse complement.
CATCCGGGTCGGCGGACGGCTCAGCAACGCCGCGTACCAGTACACGCTGCAGGACGACGATCTGGCCGAGCTGAACGAGTGGGCGCCGAAGATGCTGCGTCGGCTGCAGACGGTGCCCGGCGTCGTCGACGCGAGCAGCGACGCGCAGAACCGCGGCCTCGAGGCGACGGTGGAGATCGACCGCGACACCGCGTCGCGCCTCGGCGTCAGCCCGCGGGCGATCGACGACGCGCTCTATGACGCGTTCGGCCAGCGCCAGGTCTCGACGATGTACACCCAGCTGAACCAATACCACGTCGTGATGGAGGTCGCGCCGCGCTTCTGGCAGAGCCCCGAGGCGTTGCGCGACGTGTACGTGCGCTCGACGACCGGTCAGGCGGTGCCGCTCTCGGCGATCACCCACATGCAGCGCTCGACGACGGCGCTCGCCGTCAATCACCAGGGTCAGTTCCCGTCGGTGACGCTGTCGTTCAACCTCGTGCCGGGCGTCTCGCTCGGTGACGCCGTCGAGAACATCCAGCGCGCCGCGCGCGAGATCGGCATGCCGGGCGGCGTACGCGCGAGCTTCCAGGGGACGGCGCAGGCCTTCCAGGCGTCGCTTGCCAACGAGCCCGTGCTCATCGCCGCGGCGCTCGTGACCGTCTACATCGTGCTCGGCGTGCTCTACGAGAGCTACATCCACCCGATCACGATCCTCTCGACCTTGCCGTCGGCGGGCGTCGGGGCGCTCGTAGCACTGCTCCTCTGCGGCACCGATCTCAGCGTGATCGGGCTCATCGGTATCATCCTCCTCATCGGCATCGTGAAGAAGAACGCGATCATGATGATCGACTTCGCCGTCGAGACCGAGCGGACCGGGGGCAAGACGCCGGAGGCAGCGATCTACGAGGCGTGCCTGCTGCGCTTCCGGCCGATCATGATGACCACGATGGCGGCGCTGCTCGGCGGCCTGCCGTTGGCCCTCAGCGGCGGCACGGGCAGCGAGCTCCGCCGGCCGCTCGGCATCACGATCGTCGGTGGCCTGATCGTGAGCCAGCTGCTCACCCTCTACACGACGCCGGTCGTCTACCTCTATCTCGACCGCTTCCGCCTGTGGTGCGGGCGGCTGTGGCGGCGCGTGCCGTTCCTGCGGCCGCTGGAGTCGCGGGCATGACGCGGCGGCCGGCCATCCCCGTCCGCGCGCGCCGCCGCGGGCGCCCGCCGATCCCGGGCCTGCGCGACAGCATCCTGCGCGAGGCCGAGACGATCTTCGAGCGCCACGACTTCCACGAGGTGCAGATGGACGACGTGGCGGCGGCATGCCGGGTCGGCAAGGGCACGGTGTACCGCCACTTCCGCAGCAAGCGCGACCTCTACCTGGCGATCACCTTCGGGGGCATCGGCCGGCTGCGCGCGGAGCTCGAGGCGGCGCTCGAGGAGCACGACTCGCCCGCGCGGCGGGTGGAGCGCATCGTGCGCGGCACCCTGACGTTCTTCTGGGACCGGCGCTTCTTCTTCGCGCTGATCCACCGCCAGGAGTATCGCTCGGACGCCGATGCGCGCGAGTGGATGCGGCAGCGCGCCCAGCTCTCGGCGTTGATCGCGGGGACGCTGGCGAGAGCGATGGCGGCCGGCCACGTACGGCGCATCGACTGCCGCCTCGGAGCCGAGATGCTGCTCGGCATGATCCGTGGCGTGAACCGCTACCGCGCGCGCGAGGACCATCTCGACCATCTGGTGGCGACGGTCGTCGACGTGTTCATGCGCGGCGTCGGGACGCCGTCGGGACGCCGCGTGCTGGCCGGGCGGCCCGGCCGCCGGGGCCACGCCGAGACACCGGCGCGCCGCGCCTCGTGAGAGGCCGCCGGGGCGGACGCGCGTGCATCCGCCCCGGCCTGGCCCCGATCAGCGAGACGAGCTGGATCAGCTCGTCTGGGTCAGCTCGCCGGTGGTCAAGTTCAGCGAGTAGGTGTGGACCGACTGGTCGTCGAACGTGACGTTGAACGTCGCCGTGGCGCCGCCCTGCGCGACCGTCATCGCGACCGTATCGACGTCGAAGTTGTTGCTGTCGTCGGAGATGGAGCCGGATCCCGATACCAGGTGGCGGTTGGAGTCGATCGTCACGTTGGTGGCGTTCAGCGTAAAGTTGCCCTCCGGCGTCATGAGGGTGAGGGGGCCGTTCAGCACGAAGTTGCCGCTCGACAGGGTCAGCACCAACGTCCCTGCGAACTGCACCTGGTGGTTGTTGTGGTCGATGTCGATCGAGGTGAAGGTGAACTGGATCGAGCTCGCGCCGAACGGGTTCAAGGTGATCACAATGGTGCCGTCGAATTGGAAGTGACCGAGCGATGCCTGCGAGACCTTGCAGGCTGTCAGCGTGATCGTGTCGACTGGAACGCCCTGGTCCTCGACCCGCGTCCCACCGTCGGGGCAGGGGTCGGTCTTGGCCGCTTCCGCGCCATGCACCACCGAGGCGAATGCGCCGTCGGCAACGAGGGCGCTCGTGCTGCCGCCGGTGAGGAGGCTCGTACCGCTCAGGAACGGCAGGAGGTCGGAGGTGATGCTCTGCACGTCCGCATCGACGCTGCTGCCGCCCGGCGTCGAGGTGGCCGTTGGCGTCGGTCCTCCCGCGACCGTCGCCGTGGCAGCGCCGGACGTTGCGGTGGCCGCACCGGCGGTCGGCGTTGCGACGGCCCCCGGGGTGGAGGTCTTGGCGGCTGCAGTGCTCGTCTTCGCGGGCGTCGGCGTGTGCGCGCCCGGAGTCGAGGTTCCCTCGCCGATCGTGATGTTGGTGTCGTTGCTGTCGCCGCATCCGCTCACCAGGACGAGCGCCGCCAGCGCAGCAACAACCAGGTTCAAGTGCCAGGAAACTCGCATGCTCACCGACCTCCTTGGGGTATCTCCGTGGAAGACCCAGAGCGACGTGCAAATGCCACGTCGTTACGCATGGCGTTAGCAAACAGGTTCCGAAGCGGTCAAGCACCCCCGTGCGCGGAGGCGTCACCGATTCGACGATCGTCGCCGTATTGGGAGCATTGGCGCGGGTCCGTCCGGGCGCGCGCCTGCTGACCGCCCGCCGGAGTGCGGACTTGCGCGCCCGGGCGCCGCTGGACCGTCCATTGCATCATCCGGAGCATGCGTCCGAGGAGGTGCCAATGATCATCGCATGGATAGTCGCCGCGGTCCTGAGCGCCATCGTCGTGCCCGGACCGGCGTCCGCGGGCGAGCGGTTCCTCGCCAATCCGAAGCTCGCGACCGACTGTGAGTCCGCCCTGGTGAAGGGCAGCATCTCGTTCGCGCTCGCCAAGCTGAAGCAGCTCGATAAGTGCGCCATCACCACGCTGAAGTGCATCCAGACGGTCAAGCCCAACGACAACGCCGACGTCGATCCGATCGATGCCTGCCTCGAGAAGGCGCTCACCCGCTGTGACAAGGCCAACGAGGTGATCGCCAACGAGGAGCAGAAGCTGACGGACACGATCACGGCGGCCTGCTCCGCCCTCGATCCGTCGGAGGTGCTGCGGGCGGACGGCGTCGGCTTCGAGGCCATCACGAACGACTGCCTCGATCAGGGGGTGGTGCTGAGCGACCTCGCCAGCGTGGTCGAGTGCGTCGTCACCGAGCACGATTGCGCCGTCGAGCGCATGTATACGATGGCCCACCCGCGCGCCGGCGAGCTCTTCGACCTGGTTGGCACCGACATCGGCGATTGCCTGGATGATCTCGGTGGGCCGGGTGAAGGGGTGAGCGACGTGGACCTGCAGCTCGGCCATCGGCTCGTGCAATGCCAGCAGGGCGTGACCAAGCTGAGCGCGAACTACGTCGCGAGCAAGCTCAAGAACACCGGGCAGTGCCTCGAGGACCTCTTCGACTGCGTGCAGCTGCACCCGAATGATCAGAGCTGCCTCGACAAGGCGCAGCAGGGCTGTGACAAGCTCTTCGCCAACGTCGTCAACACCGGCATCAAGCTGGTGCCCTCCGTCGACAAGACCTGCGATCCGATCTCCTTCCCCGCTCTGTATGACCCGACCGGCGTCGACTACTTCGACGTGGTCGACAACGAGCTCTGTGTACCCTACGGCGTGTCGGACATCGGCACCGTGAACCACTACGCGAACTGCATGTACCGCTCCAATGAATGCGACGGTGAGGAGCTGCTGACGTTCAGCGTGCCGCGCGCCGCCGAGCTGCTCGGTCTCGTCGGCCGCCAGCTCCCCGGCATGTTCTTCTGTGTGCCCCCGGAGGACATCTAAGCTTCCCGGACTTTTCCGAGAGCACGACGGCCGCGCCGACCCGAAGGTCGACGCGGCCGTTGTGCGTTGGGACGCGCCGCACGGCGCGGTCCTCGTTACTGGCCGATGATGTGCAGCTCCACTCGGCGGTTCTGCGCGCGGCCGTCATCGGTCGCGTTGGTCGCGACCGGCCGCGACTCGCCGAAGCCCTCGACCGTCAGGCGGCTGTGCGAGATGCCGCCCCGCTCGAGATACGAGGCGACGCTGTGGCCACGGCGCTCCGAGAGCTTCTGGTTGTACGCGTCGGAGCCGACGGAGTCGGTATGACCCTCGACGGAGACGTTGATGTCGCGCTCCTCGTGCAGCGTGCGGACGGCCTCGTCGAGGATCGGCCGGGCGTCGTTGCGGATGTTCGACTTGTTGAAGTCGAAGTTCACGCCGCGCAGCACGATCTTGCGCGACGGACGCGGCGGCGGCGGCGCGGGCGGCGGCGGCGGAGCCACCTTCGGCGGTGGGGGCGGCGCCTCCTCGAACACGTGCTGCACGGCGAAGCCGGCGAGCACCATCTGGCGCGCGACGTCCGAATGCGGCGCCGCGACCAGGTTCATGTAGTTGTAGTTGCCGAAGAGGCCGACGGTGGTGTTGTCGGCGACGAAGAAGTTCACGCCGCCGCCCGTGTTGAAGCCGACGCCGTCGTCGCTCATCGGGCCGCTCATGTCACGGTAGTAGCCGCCGAGACCCTGGATGTACGTCTCGACCGGACCGGTGATGAGCGAGAACTTGGGACCGCCGGTGATGCTGAAGAGGCTCGCCATCCCGCTGTCGTCCTTGCAGCAACCGTGCTGCGTGTCGAAGAACGTGAATTGCGGCTGGCCGATGAGGGAGATGGCGAAGTTGTCGGTCAAGTCGAAGCGGTAGCCGCTCCAGAAGCCAACAGTGCCACCGACGTCTTTCGAGACGGTCCGCTTGTACTTGTCCAACGGGATGGCGGCGCCCACGTCGACGCCGATCTCTGGACCGTCGGCACGTGCCGGCACGGTGCTCATCAAGCACATGCCGATCGCCATGGCTGACAGTCCCAACAACAATCCTCTACGCATGTCTTCCTCCTTCGTCTGACAGTCACGTCTCACGCGCCCGGGCTAGGTGCACGTGTGTTGCACTTCAGTGCGGGAGCTCCGGAACATCGGGGCCTGCTCCTGCGCCGAACGATGCGACAAGGTGGTGGGGTAAATGTGTCGCGAATCGCATCGAAAGCGTCCGCGATCCGGGATGCGTCTCGATTATGATCACGCGGCGCGCCATAGTAAACGAAACCATCAATCTCGCAAGCTGGCAGCCGCTGGGGCGAGCCGCACAAGGGGGGTCGACGCCGTCGAGGTGTAGGCGTATCGATGGTACAGGTATTGAAGTACGCAATTCACATGCCGATTTGCGGAGCCAACATGGAAGCCATCAAATTGCCGAAACTCCTGCTCGCTTTTGCCGTGGTCGCGCTGATCTACGAGATGCTGGCGCCGACGCCGGCCCGCGCCCGCAACGGGGCGAAGGACCCGCTCGTCGTATACGAGCAGCAGAAGGTGCGCACCGAGCGGCGCAAGGAGAAACGCCGCGAGGAGCTCGACGACCAGGGCGCCGAGATGCGTGACGCGAAGAAGTCCGCCGAGGACAGCAAGCAGAACGCGCAGCAGCAGGAGTTCGGACAGCCGAACCAACAGAGCGATCGCTGGACGGGGAACTGAGCGCCTCGCCCGTTCCGGGCCTCAGTCGAAGTTGATCTGCTGGCCGACGTGTACGCGGCGCGAGATGCCGGCGCGGTCGAGCAGGGTCACGCCGTCGTCGGCGATGCGCGAGATCTGCTGACTGCCGAGCCACTCGCCGGTTTCGACGGTCACGGCGTCGTTGGGGGTGCGGAAGGTCGCCCGCGCCTCGCCGCCGATGGTGAGGATGCTCTCGAGCCGGGCGGTCACGAGCGGCGCGGGCGCGGCGTCGACGGCCGGCTCGGGCGGCGCGTCGGCCGGCACGAGCATCGGCGCGACAGCCGGGGCGGGCGGGGCGGTGATCGAGGGTAGCTGAGCGGCGCCGCCGGGGAGCGCGGCGGGCACCAACGGCGGCGCGGACGCCGTTGCGACGACCGGGGGCGCCGGACGGAGCCAGCGCTGCACGGGCTCCGCGAGCAGCCAGGCGGCGCAGAACGCGAGCGCGACGATCCCGGCCTCCGCGATGCCGCGCGGCAGCGAGCGATGCGGCCGTCCGCCGAGCGTGAAGCGGAAGCTCGCCTCCGCGCTCCAGCGCGGCGGCTCGACCGGGGAGTGCGCTGCGTGGGTGACCGGATCCGCATAGAGCAGCGGCCGTAGGTGCGGTGCGGGGCCGGCGGGCAAGCGCTCGACGCGGGGCGCGCGCGGATCGTGTCCGGGCCGGGCCGACGCGTAGCCGTTCGCGCTCTCGAGCTGCGGTTGCGCCAGCACGAGCGCCGTCGACGTGCTGCGCGGGCGATAGCGGATGCCGCGCTCCTCGGCGAACGCAAGGATCGTCTTGAACGCGAGGCGGCTCGGCTTCGCGCGCCCGCGTTCCCAGCTGGAGATCGTCGACGCCGACCAGCCCGAGGCGCGCGCGAACTCGGCCTGGCTCATCTCGAGTGCCATCCGCAGCGAGCGGATGACTTGTCCCGGATCCGACTCCATCGAGGGATAGGGAAGCAACGCGCATGCCATGGCGAAGCTCCGAACTCCCACGGCTTCCGTGCAGGCAGGTGACACAGAGCTGACACCCGCGCCGGGGAATGAACGCGGCCGGCCGTGCGGCGGCCGGTCTCAGGCCTCGACGCGGACCCCGTGCCAGAAGGCGACGTAGTCCTTGATCTGCCCCGCCGCGGGCTTCGGGTCCGGGTAGTACCACGCGGCATCGGCGTTGGTGTCGCCGTTCACGACGACGTCGAAGTAGCTCGCGGTGCCCTTCCACGGACAGATCGTGTGCGTCGCGCTGTCGCGGAAGTAGCGCCGGTCGATCGCGTCGGGCGGAAAATACGGATTGCCCTCGACGACCTCGCAGCGGTCGCTCTCGGCGAGCACAGCGCCGTTCCAGGTCGCTTTCGGCATGTCGTCCTCCTTCGGCGTGAGACTACGCGTCGCGCGCTGCCAGGGGAACCCCGCGCGCTTGGCAGCCGCGGTGGTTCTCCGTATATGCCGTTGGCATGACGATCAGCGCGTTCATCAAGCATCACTATCGTCACTTCAACGCGGCGACGCTCGTGGACGCCGCCGAGGGGTGGACGGCGCTGCTCGCGGGTGGCGGACGCATGTTCGTCACGCTCGCGGGAGCGATGTCGACGGCGGAGCTCGGGCTCTCTCTCGCGGAGATGATCCGGCGCGACAAGGTCCACGCCATCACCTGCACCGGCGCCAACCTCGAGGAGGACGTGTTCAATCTGGTGGCGCACGACCACTACGTGCGGGTACCGAACTACCGGGAGCTGACGCCGGCCGAGGAGGCGGCGCTGCACGCGCGCCACCTGAACAGGGTGACGGACACCTGCATCCCGGAGGAGGAGGCCATCCGGCGCATCGAGCACGCCGTGCTCGACGAATGGACGACGGCCGATCGCGCGGGCACGCGCTTCTTCCCGCACGAGTTCCTCTACCGCATTCTCCTGTCCGGGAAGCTGCGCGGCCACTACCAGATCGACCCGAAGAACTCCTGGCTTCTCGCGGCGGCCGAGAAGAGCCTGCCGATCTTCGTCCCGGGCTGGGAGGACTCGACCCTCGGCAACATCTTCGCGGCGCATTGCATCGAGGGGAAGATCCGCAACGTCCACACGGTCCGCACCGGCATCGAGTACATGACGGCGCTCGCGGAGTGGTACACGGCCACGTCGGCGCAGGCGCCGATCGGCTTCTTCCAGATCGGCGGCGGCATCGCGGGCGACTTTCCGATCTGCGTCGTCCCGATGCTGCATCAGGACCTGCGGCGCGAGGGCGTGCCGCTCTGGGCGTACTTCTGCCAGATCAGCGATTCCACGACGAGCCTCGGCAGCTACAGCGGCGCGGTGCCGAACGAGAAGATCACCTGGGGCAAGCTCGCGGAGACGACGCCGAAGTTCATCATCGAGTCCGACGCGACGATCGTCGCGCCGCTCGTCTTCGCCTACGTGCTCGGCTGGTAGCCTGCCCGCGCCGTCGATGAGGGCCGTCGCGCTCGCCCTGCTCGGTCTCTGCGCCTGCGCGGCGCCTGGGGCGGGCCGCCACGGTGGCCCCGCCGGCAGTGCGCCGGCGGCGATCGACTACGACGCGGCGGCGCGCGACGCGCGCGCGCTGCTCACGGCGCTCGTCGCCGCCGACACGACGAGCCCGCCCGGCAACGAGGCGCGCGCGGTCGCGCTCGGCGTCGAGCGCCTGCGGCGTGCCGGCATCCCGTACGAGGTGACCGAGTTCGGGCCGGGACGGCAGAACGTCGTCGCGCGCCTGCGGGGCGACGGCAGCGCGCCGCCGCTCCTCCTGCTCGCCCACACCGACGTGGTCGGCGCCGAGGGGCAGAGCTGGTCGACCTCGCCGCACGTCGTGACCGAGCGCGACGGCTACCTGATCGGCCGCGGCGTCGACGACGACCTCGGCATGGCGGCGCTCGGCCTCGAGGTCCTGCTCCTCCTGCACGAGACGCGGGTACCGCTCGCGCGCGACGTGATCCTCGCCTGGACGGGTGACGAGGAGTCGGGCGGCGCCGGCATCCGCTGGCTGCTCGCGCACCGCCCCGACGCCGTGCGGGCGGCGCTCGCTCTGAACGAGGGCGGGAGCCCGGTGCTCGGCGACGACGGCCGCGTGCGCTTCGTGAGCCTGCAGACCGCCGAGAAGAGCTACCAGGACTACGGGATCACCGCCCGCGGGCCGACCGGCCACTCGTCCGTTCCGCTCGCCGACAACGCGATCTACCGCCTCGCCGCGGGGCTCGAGCGGCTCGGACGGCAGCGCTTTCCGGCGCGGCTCCTGCCGGTGACGCGCGCCTACCTGGCGGCGCGCGCAGGCGTCGAGGAGGGCGAGCTGGCGCGGGCGATGCGCGTCGCGGTCCGGGCGCCCGGCGCGATCCCGCCGGCGGCGCTCGCGGTGCTCGACCGCGATCCGCTGCTCGCTGCGTCCCTTCGCACCACCTGCGTCGCGACCACGGTCACGGGCGGCACCCGCCGGAACGCGCTGCCCGCCGACGCCGTCGCGAACGTCAACTGTCGCATCCTTCCGGACGAGAGCGTCGCCGACGTCCAGGCGACGCTCGCCCGCGTCCTGCGCGACCCGGAGCTCGTGATCCGGCCGACCGAGGAGTTCGCGGCGGCCGCGCCGTCGCCGCTCGAGGGCGAAGGGCCGGCGGCGATCCGCCGGGTCGCCGACGCGATGTGGCCCGGCGCGCCGATCGTGCCGTTCATGTCGCGCGTCGCGACCGACTCGCGCTTCCTGCGCGACGCCGGCATTCCGGCCTACGGACTGAGCCCGATCCCAACGACCGAGGCGGACGCGCGCCGGGCGCACGGCGCCGACGAGCGCATTCCGCTCGCGAGCCTGCGCACCGGGGTGGAGTTCCTCCACCGCCTCGTGCTCGAGCTCGCGGCGCGCTGACTGGGCGCGCGGCGCTCAGCGGCCGTGATCGAAGCCGCGCTGCATGTCGGCCGTGCGCAGCGGGTCGGCGCGGCCGACGGTGCGCTTGAAGTCGGCGAGGGTCGCCGAGCTCACCTGCGCGCGCGCCAGGCCCGCGCCGATCGCGATCCAGGTCCCGGCCGCAGCGTCCCAGTCGGCGACCCCGTGGCGCGCCGCGATGGTGACGAGGCCGCCGGCGAAGTCGGGCGCCTCGCCGTCGGCGTCGACGTAGGCGTAGGTGTAGTCGCGGACGGCGTCGCGGTAGGCCTCCTCGTCGGCGGCGGCGCTCCGGACGGAGCCATCGCGCGTCGACGGACGGGTGTCCGGGTGCACGAGCAGTGAGCACCCGAGCGGGAGGAGGGCGAGCAGGGCGACGATACGGGGGGTCATGATCGAAGCCTCCAGAGCGCAGCGTAGCAACTTCGTCTCGGCCGATCGATACGCACCTCGTCGTGGCAGATCATCAAGCGTCCGCCATGGCGACTCCCGCGCGTGATGGCGATGGGCGGTGACATGCGCTAGCTTCGGCGCCGCCCAGGAGGGACGACATCGTGAACTTCGACTACAGCGACAAGGTGAAGGAGCTGCAGAAGCGGGTGAGCGCGTTCATGGACGAGCACGTCTACCCGAACGAGCGCACGTTCCTCGCGCAGATCGCCGCGGGCGACCGCTGGCAGCCGACGCAGATCGTCGAGGAGCTGAAGGTGAAGGCGCGCGCCGCCAATCTCTGGAACCTCTTCTTGCCGGAGAGCGAGCTCGGCGCCGGCCTCACCAACCTCGAGTACGCGCCGCTTGCCGAGATCATGGGGCGCTCGCCGATGGCGTCGGAGGTGTTCAACTGCTCGGCGCCCGACACCGGCAACATGGAGGTCCTCGCCCGCTACGGCACCGCCGAGCAGAAGCGGCAATGGCTGGCGCCGCTCCTCGACGGCAAGATCCGCTCGGCCTTCGCCATGACCGAGCCGGCCGTCGCCTCGTCGGACGCGACCAACATCCAGTCGAGCATCACGCGCGACGGCGACACCTACGTGCTGAACGGCCGGAAATGGTGGACGTCGGGCGCCGGCGATCCGCGCTGCAAGATCATGATCTTCATGGGCAAGACGGCGCCGAACGATCCCGACCGCCACAAGCAGCAGTCGATGATCCTCGTCCCCATCGACATGCCGGGTGTGAAGGTGGAGCGCATGCTGTCCGTGTTCGGTTACGACGACGCGCCGCACGGCCACGCGGAGGTGAGCTTCGACAACGTCCGCGTGCCGGCCTCGAACATGCTGCTCGGCGAGGGCCGCGGCTTCGAGATCGCGCAGGGCCGGCTCGGCCCGGGCCGCATCCATCACTGCATGCGGACGATCGGCGTCGCAGAGCGGGCGCTCGAGGCGATGTGCAAGCGCCTCCTCACGCGCGAGGCGTTCGGCAAGCAGATCGCGCGCCACAACGTCTGGCAGCAACGCGTTGCCGACGCCCGCATCAACATCGAGCAGTGCCGGCTGCTGACGCTCAAGGCGGCCTACATGATGGATACGGTCGGCAACAAGGCGGCGCGCGCCGAGATCGCGATGATCAAGGTTGCGGCGCCGAACATGGCGCTCCAGGTGATCGACGACGCCATCCAGGCTTTCGGCGCGGCCGGTGTCTCCGGGGACTTCCCGCTGGCGGGCTCGTGGGCAGGCATCCGCACCCTGCGGCTCGCCGACGGTCCCGACGAGGTCCATCGCAACCAGATCGCGAAGCTCGAGTTCCAGAAGCACACGTGAGCGTGGTCAGCGCTCCGCGTCCGCGAGGGCGCGGAGCGTGCCGGCGGCGAGCAGGTAGCGGCGCTCGACGGCCGCGGACGCGAACGTCGGGTCGTGCGTGACGACGACCTGCGCGACGCCCGTCGCGCGCACGCGCTGCAGGGCATCGAGCACCTCGTCGCGCAGGGACGGGTCGAGCGCGCTCGTCGGCTCGTCGTACAGGAGCACGCGCGGCGCCATCGCGAGGGCACGCGCGATGGCGACGCGTTGGCGCTGCCCGCCGGAGAGGTGCGCGGGGTAGGCGGCGCACTTGTCGGCGAGGCCGAGCGTCGCGAGCAGGTCGCGCGCGGCGGCCTCGGCCTCGGCGCGGCGGGCGCCGCGCACCCGCATCGGCGCGAGAACGCAATTCTCGAGTGCGCTGAGATGCGGGAAGAGCTCGAGGGTCTGGAAGACCAGGCCGACGTGGCCGCGCAGCCGGGTGTGCGCCGCGGCGTCGCCGTCCGCCTCGACGCGCACGTCGCCGACGTCGACGGTGCCGCGCTGGAAGGGCTCGAGGCCGGCGAGGCAGCGGAGCAGGGTGGTCTTGCCGGCACCGCTCGCGCCGCTGATCGTGACCAGCGTCCCCGGCCCGGCCTCGAACGAGACGTGGCGGAACGTCGGCGCAGCGGCGCGCGCGAACGCGTGCTCGAGCTCCACGACGCGCAGCACTAGCGGCGCTCCGTGGCCCGGCTCATGCGGGACGCAGATGGCGGCCGAGCCGCAGCTCGGCCCAGCGCGCCAGGCGGGCGAAGGGCAGGCCGATCGCGAGGTACCAGGCGGCGACCACGAGGCCGAGGCCGAGGTGGTCACGCGTCGCGTTCGCGAGCGTGACGTAGGTCTTGGTGAGCTCGGTCAAGGTGACGAGCGAGACGAGCGAGCTGTCCTTCAGGAGCGCGATGAAGTCGTTCGTGACGGGCGGGATGGCGACCCGCACCGCCTGCGGCCCGATCACCCAGCGCAAGGCCTGCCAGGTCGAGAGACGCAGGCACCAGGCGGCCTCGAGCTGGCCCACGTGCACGCTTTCCAGGCCGGCGCGGTAGTTCTCGGCCTCCGCGGCGGCGTAGTTGAGGCCGAGCGCCAGCGCCCCGGCGACGAACGGATCGAGCGTGATGCCGAGCTCCGGCAGGCCGAAGTACAGCATCACGAGCTGCACCAGGAGCGGCGTGCCGCGCATGAACTCGATGTAGCCGGTCGCCGCCCACGCAACCGGCTTGGGCCCGTACACGCGGGCGAGCGCCAGCACCGCCCCGAGCGTGACGGCGACCGCCATCGCCGCGAGCGCGAGCGCCAGGGTCATGAGCGCGGCGCGGGCGAAGAGCGCCTGACTCCGGGGGTACCATTCGCGCAGGCGGACCGAGAACGGCGGCAGCGCGCCGACGGCCGCGCGCCAGGCGGCGAACGCCTCCGCGACCTGGCCGGAGGCGGGCGCCGGGTCGCCGAGCAGTGCGGCGGTCTCGGGGTTCCAGAGGCCCCAGCGCTCGTAGATGCGGCGCAGGGTGCCGTCGCGTGCGAGGCGGTCGAGTACGTCGTTCAAGGCCGCGGTGAGCGCCTCGTCCTCGCGGCGGGTGGCGATCGCGTACCGTACCTCGCCGAAGGACCCGTCGAGGACGCGCAGCCGCGGATCGATCTCCGCGTAGTAGCGGGTGATCGGGGCGTCGAGGAGCACCGCGTCGGTGCGGCCGAGCGCGAGGTCGGCGTAGATCTCGTTCTGCCCGCCCTCGTAGGTGCGGACGAGCGCGCCGGAGCGGCCGAGGATGCGCTCCGCGAGCGAGCCAGGCAGTGTGCCGACCGGCCGTCCCCGGACGTCGTCGAGGCCGCGCGGCGCGCCGCCGTCGTCCGCCCGGACCGTCAGCCGTTCCGCGGCCGCATAGTAGGGATGGCTCAGCCGGCAGACGCGCTCCTTCTCCGGGGCGACCTCGATGCCGTTCAGCGCGACGTCGAAGTCGCCGCGCGTGAGCAGCTCGAGCAGCGACTCCCATTGCCCCGGCACGGGACGGGCGCGGACGCCGAGCCCGCGCGCCACCGCGTCCGCCAGCTCCACCTCGAAGCCGATGAGATGCGTGGGATCCATCGGATCCTGGAACACGTACGGGGCGCCGCCCTGCGCATCGGCGCCCCAGCGTAGCTCGCCGGCCGCGCGCAGGCGCGCCAGAGCGTCGTCGGCCGCCGCGGTGCCGCGCAGGCAGCCGAGCGCGAGCACGACGAGCGCGACCGCGCGTTGAATCCGATACGTCCTCGTGCGATAGCCGCCCACGTCGGGAGGGAAGCCATGACATACTCGCTCACCGCGGAGAAGAGCGCGCCGGCGCGGCGCCGCGCGCTCGTCACCGGCGCCTCGTCGGGGATCGGGGCGGCCTTCGCCGCGCGCCTGGCACGCGAGGGAGCGGACGTCACGCTGGTCGCCCGTTCGCGCGAGCGGCTCGACACGCTGGCCGAGCGCCTGCGCGCCGGCGGGACGAGGCCCGAGGTCGTGGTCGCGGATCTGCGCGAGCCGGGCGACGTCGAGACCGTCGTGGCGCGCCTCGCCGCCGATCCGCCCGACGTCCTCGTCAACAACGCCGGCTTCGGCACGTTCGGCTCGTTCGCCGAGCTCGACCCGGTGCGCGAGGAGGAGGAGATCCGCGTGAACATCGTCGCGCTGATGCGGCTCACCCGCGCGGCGCTGCCGGGCATGCTCGCCCGCAACAGCGGGGCGATCGTCAACGTGTCGTCGGTCGCGGCGTTCCAGCCCGGGCCCTTCACCGCGACCTACAGCGCGAGCAAGGCCTGGGTGAGCAGCTTCACCGAGGCGATCACCGAGGAGCTGCGCGGCACGAACGTCTGCGTGCAGGCCCTCTGTCCCGGTTTCACCCGCACCGAGTTCCAGGATCGGGCGGGGATCGACACGGCCGGCATTCCGGGCCTCGCATGGATGTCGGCGGACGACGTGGTCGACGCGTCGCTCGCGGCGCTCCGCCGGCGCGAGCCGGTCTGCGTTCCGGGCATCGCAAACCGCGTGGCGGTCACCCTGACCGGGGTCGTTCCCCGCTCGTGGCTCCGCCGGGTGGCGGGAACGATGGGCCGCCGCTTTCGCGCGACCGTGCCGGCGGGCGGCTGAGCTCCCTGGGGCGCCGGCGGTCGCATGCGACCTGCCGTGCGCTCAAGTTCGCGCGGCGCCGGCTCGATACAACTGCGTGGCGGCATCGCTCATGGGTCCGGGAGCCTCCTCGCGCGTCGACGAACACATGTCCACGCAGGTGTGGCACGTGTCGGTCGATACCCCGCTCCTCGAGGTCGGACGTCTGCTCGCCGAGCGCAAGATCAGCTGCGCCGTGGTGACCGACCGCGAGCGTCCGGTCGGCATCCTCTCGGAGCGCGACCTCGTACGCGAGAGCGCCGCCGCCCCGACCGGATGGACGACCCGCACCGCCGGCGAGACGATGGTGCACCCGCTCTTCGTCATCGCGCCCGAGGCCAGCGTCGCCGAGGCGATCGCCGAGCTCGGGCGGCGCAACATCCGCCGCCTGCCGGTCGTCTCGCGCCAAGGACGCCTCTGCGGCATCGTCACCCAGACCGATCTGCTGCGGGCGGCGCACGTCCGGCTGCAGGAGTACGCGCGCGACCTCGAACGTGTCGTGGCGGAGCGCACGTGGCAGCTACGCGAGAGCGAGCGCCAACGGAACGATCTCGTCGACCTCACCGTCCACGACATCAAGAACTGGACGCACGCGACGGCGTCCGCGGTCGAGGTGCTGGAGATGGACGACCAGCAGCTCGACAACATGCTGTCGATCATCCGCCACTCCACGCGCAGCATCACCACGCTCGTCTCGACGCTCCTCGACGTCAACCGGCTCGAGGGCGGGTGGATGCCGCTCCGGCTGAGCGACGTGCCCTGGTCGTCGGTGTGCGGCCCGGTCGTCGAGGACCTCTCGGCGATGGCCCGGACCAAGGAGCTCGGCATCGTCGCGACCGGCGACATGCAGCTCATCGTGCGCTGCGATCAGCAGCTCGTTGAGCGCATTCTGCTCAACCTGCTCGACAACGCCGTGAGCGTCGCACCGCGCGGGACGACGATCGAGGTGCGGACGACCGCGGGGCCCGACGGCGGCGTCGTCGTGCGCATCGGCAATCGCGGCCCCGTCATCCCGGCGTCGCTGCTGCCCAATCTCTTCCGCAAGCACCAGCAGGGGACGGACCGTGTGCGGGGCTGGGGGCTCGGGCTCACCTTCTGCCGCCTCGCGGTCGAGCACCACGGAGGCGCGATCGGGGCGATCTCTCCGTACGTCGACGGCGAGGGCGCCGCGTTCGAGTTCCGGCTGCCGCCGGACCCCGCGCCGCGTCGGACCGGCCCGGGCGCCGCCGAGACGGCTCCGACCGACGCCGCGAAGCCGGTCTCCTCCGCCTCCTGACACGTCCGCGTTGACGCTCGTCCGCGCCGCCGGTAGCGGTGGGGCATGAGCAGCCTGTTCGATCTTCTCGACGCCTTCCGCCCGGAGGAGTTCCACGTCGTCCATCGCCGCGCGCTCGGCCTCACGGCCTTCATCGCGATCGACGACACGCGGCTCGGCCCGGCGACCGGCGGCATCCGCTGGCGCGCCTATCCGACCCCCGAGGACGGGGCACGCGACGTGCTGCGGCTGGCACGGGCGATGACCAACAAGAACGCCTTCGCCGAGCTCGACCTGGGCGGTGGCAAGACGGTCGTCTTGCACCATCCGGGCACGAAGCCCGCCGAGCTCTTCCCGGCGCTCGGCGAGGCCATCGAAGGGCTCGGCGGCCGCTACATCACGGCGTGCGACTACGGCACGACCGCGGCGGAGCTCGCGCTCGTGACCACGCGGACGCGCTTCGCGCTGCCGGAGGACGCGGCGGGGGGCCTCGACCTGGGCACCGCGACGGGCGTCCTCGTCGCGATCCGGGCCGTCTGGCGGCGGATCAGCGGGCGCGACGGCCTCGACGGTGCCCGCGTGCTCGTGCAGGGCGTCGGTGACGTCGGCCTCGTGCTGGTCCGGCTGCTTCTCGAGGCGGGCGCGCGGGTGACGTTCAGCGAGGTCGACGAGCCGCGGGCGTCACGCTGCGCCGCGGAGACACGCGCCGAGCGCGTCCCGTCCGGCGACGCGCTCCTCGCCGACGTCGACGTCGTCGCGCCGTGCGCGGTCGGCGAGGTGATCACCGAGGACGTCGCGCGGCGGATGCGGGCGCGCGGCATCGCCGGCGCCGCCAACAATCAACTCGCGAGCGACGCGGCGGGAGCGCTGCTGCAGGAACGCGGCATCTGGTACGCGCCCGACTTCGCCGCCAACGCGGGCGCGGTGATCGTCGGGTTCGAGACCTTCGCCGGGCGCGGCGCGACGGCGCTCACCACCGTGCGCCGCATCGAGCAGCGGGTCGACGAGGTGTTCGACGCCGCGGCCCGCGACGGGATCACGCCGACCGAGGCGGCGGTGCGCCAGGCGCAGCGACGTCTCGACTGCGTCCGGCCGGCGCGTTAGCGAGGCTGCGCGCCCGGCCCGGGCGATAGGCGAGGCGCATCGCCAGCGCGCCCGCCGCGAGCAGCGCCGCCGGAAGATAGGCGGGCGCGCCGATGGCGCGGGGCCCGTAGCTCACCGCGAACACGAACCACAGGTAGTACATTCCGATCGTGTGCAGGAGGCGCCAGCGGCGCACGCCGAGCCAGGCGACGGCGCGGTCGAACGACGTCGCCGCCATCGCGGCGAGCAGTATGTAGCCGAGTCCGCCGACGACGGTCACGAGCGGGCTCGTGCCGGCGAAAAGCTCGCGCCCCGACCAGTGGTAGAGCGCCAGGATCGCCACGAGGTGCAGCGCATGCGACACCGCGAACGAGAGCCCGAGGTAGCGCCGGTTCGCGAGCAGCCAGGCGCTCGCCGGACTGCGCCAGGCGCGCCGCAGTGGCGAGGCGACGAAGGCGAGCAGGAAGCAGGCAAAGGAGGTCCGCGCCGTGGCCCGGATGAGCACGCGGATGCCGGCCTCGTCGAGGCCGTAGACGGCGCTCAGGCCGACGACCATCGCGACCAGGGCGACGCTCGTCCATCCGAGGAGGCGCCAGCCCCGCGGCAACGACGCGATGCGCACGGCGCTCGGCATGGCGGCGACCATGCCGTGGCCCCCGTGCAGATGCAAAGTCCCGCCGCGGATCGGCCAGTCCGGTTTGGCGAGGCGCGTCGCCGCTGCTACGAGGCGCCATGGAGCGACGCGAAAAGACGTTCGTACTGCGCTTTACGCTCGAGACCAGGATCCCCCCTGCGCTGCTGGAGGACGACGAGTTCGAGGAGGAGTCGTGGTTGGACGAGTGGGAGACCGCGCTCAAGCCGCAGGTGATCCGCGCCGTCTTCGCGAGCTTGCGCGGCGTGCCGGGCTGGAGCGCGCGCGTGCGCAATCGCGGCATCTCGCCCCTCGACGAGATCGAGATCGTGGTGAGCCGGCGCTTCGCGACGCCCACGGAGGAGGACGACGATGCAACGCAGTGAGCAACGGATACTGACGACGCACGCCGGGAGCTTGCCGCGCTCGCCGGCGCTGGTCGAGCTGCTCGTCCGCGTGAGCAAGCGCGAGCAGGTCGACGCGGCGGCGCTCGCCCGCGAGGTCGAGGCCTCGACGCGCCACGTGGTACGCCGGCAGCTCGCGGCGGGGATCGACGTCGGCAACGACGGCGAGCAGCCGCGCGAGAGCTTCCTCACCTACGTGCAGCACCGGATGAGCGGGTTCGGCGGATCGAGCGATCGGCCGATCATGCGCGACATCGTCCAGTTCCAGAGCTTCCTTGCCCTCAAGCTCCCCGACTTCTCACGCACGATGGTGAGCCTGCTGAACGCGCCGCAGGCGATCGGGCCGGTGCGCTACCTCGACGTGGGGCCGGTCCAGCGCGACTCCGACGAGCTCGCGCGCATCCTGGCGCAGGAGCCGCATGGCTTCCGCGAGACCTTCATGACGGCCGCTTCGCCGGGCATCGTCGCCTCGGCCATGACCAACGCGCACTACGCGACCGTCGACGAGTACGTGATGGCGCTCGCCGACGCGCTGGCAATCGAGTACCGCGCGATCGTCGAGCGCGGGCACGTGCTCCAGCTCGACTGCCCCGATCTCGCGATGGAGCGGCACACCGCGTTCGCCGACCGCCCGCTCGCCGACTTCCTGCGCTGGGTGGAGCTCAACGTGCGCGCGATCAACCACGCGCTCGCGGGCATCGATCCGGCGCGCGTGCGCATGCACGTCTGCTGGGGCAACTACGAGGCGCCGCACACGCTCGACGTGCCGCTGGAGCCGCTGCTCCCCCTCCTCTACGAGGCGCGGGTCGGGGCCCTGGTGCTCTCGATGGCGAATCCGCGGCACGCCCACGAGCACCGCTGCCTCGCCCAGTACCCGCTGCCGGCCGGCATGCTCCTCATAGCGGGGGTGATCGATACGACGACCAACTACGTCGAGCATCCGGAGGTCGTCGCCGACCGGCTCGAGCTCGCGGTACGTGCGGTCGGCGACCCGCATCGCGTGCTCGCCGGCACCGACTGCGGCTTTGCCACCGCGGCAGGGCTCGGCGAGGTCGCCGAGGAGGTGGCGTGGGAGAAACTCGCGGCGCTCCGCGCCGGCGCCGACCTCGCGACGCGCCGCCTCATCGGCCCGGCGCTCGCCTAGCGGAAGCGCGCGCCTAGCGGTGGCGTCGGCGCGAGAACGCGGCCGGCGGCATGCAGCGCAGCGCCAGATGATCGGTGTCGGCGACGCCGGTGGGGGTGGTGGCGCGGACCCGGAGCGTGCGCGTGCCGAGCGGCACGCGGATGTCCTGGAAATCGCTGCACGCGCCGGTGGCCGAGGCGGGCGGCGAGAACGAGACGAGCGCGCCGGAGACGGTGGCGCCGCCGCCGACGAGCGAGCTCACCGCGTTCTTCAGCGCGGTACCGTTGGCGATGTCGGCGGCGTCCTTCGGACGCTTGCTGCTCGGCCGCTGCACCAGGAAGGATGCGATGGCGCTCGGCGTGCAGCCGGCGACGGCGACACGCGGGTCCGCGTTGTTGATGCAGAGCGCAACGTGGAAGGTGCAGCCGCCGTCGCCGCTCTGACCGTCGAAGTCGCAGCTCGGGTCGCCATCGTGGCAGACGAGCTTGGTCCCGGGCACGTTGCGGCGCGGCACGTTGGCGCGTTGCACGGGCGGGACGGGCTCGACGAGCCACTCGCTGATGCAGTCGGTGCTGGACTTGCCCGACCCGGGCGTGCAGGCGCCGGGGGAGGGTAGCTGGCAGCTCCCCGCCGTGCCGCTCGAGAAGGAGACCGCGAGCGAGAGGGTGCCGCCGCCCGCGCTGCCGAACTGCGTCACCTCGATGAAGTACGTGGTGCCGCCCGAGACCGCGAAGCCGATGGCCGACTGCAGGCCGCCGTTGACGTCGTCGTTGCAGGCGACCGGGGCGAGCGCGGCGCAGGCGCCGGTGTACGCAGAGAGCACCGTGTCGTAGGTGCTGCCGGCGGTCGAGACGGTGACCGTGCCCGTGGACGGCGCGGTGATGGCGTACCAGACGCTGTTCGCGTTGGCGCCCTGCGTGGCGCCGCATGTCTGCACCGGATCCGTCGCGGCGCTCGTCGCGCCGTCGGTCGGGAGCTGAGCGGAGAAGGGCAGCGGGTCGACGACCGTGGCCGCTCCGCAATCGTCGTTGAGCGGCCGCAGGGGCGCGTTCAGGACGATGTCCACGTTCGCGACCGTCTGCCCGGCGACCGCGGCGATGGAGGTGCCCGGCGCGTTCGGATCGTCGGGGGGATTGCTGCCGGCCTCGTTGGCCCCGTTCCAGAACTCCGGGGGACCCGGTAGCACCGCCGGAGTGCTGAGCGGACCGACGCTCGAGCCGCCAGTGAAGCCCGGATAGATCGCCTCGACCTCGACGGTATAGCTCGCGCCGGCCGCCAGTCCGGGGAGCTGGAAGAATCCCTGCAGCGCCGGGGCGGAGCCGGTGTCGAGCGCGCCCGAGGCGTAGCCGATCGCGTCGTGGCGCGGGTCGGCGACGTTGCGCGCGATCACGTAGGCGCCCTGGAAGGGCGTCGTGCCGTCGCTCAGCAGGATCTGTCCCGTGATGCGGCCGAAGCCGTTCGTGAAGGCCGCCGTCGGATAGAGCGTGGAGATCGACACCTCGTCGTCGCGCGCGAGACTTGCGGCCTCCATGCCGTTGATGAGGATCGGGAACATGGTGGCGACGGTGTCGTCGTTGGCGGGATTGCCGTCGAAGGCCTCGAGCAGATTGATCTGCGAGTGGTCGAGGTCGAGGTAGTGGCCGAACTCGTGCAGGAAGACGGCGCCGAACTCCTCCACCGAGATCTCGGGGTTGTTGCCGGTCTGCACCCCGTCGATGAACTTGCCGTTCAGCACGGCCGAGGCCTCGGTGATCACCGGCGGCGCGAGCGTGCCGCACTCCGGGCCCGCGAAGCCGAGGATCGAGTTCGAGGCGTTGTTGCCGAGCAGCAAGTCCGTGATCGAGCCGTCGGTGTCGAAGACGATCGGGCTGAGGCCGTCGCCGCAGACCCCGATGAAGCTGTTGACGTTCGCCGCCGTGACGTCGACGGAGAGCTGCCCGCCGTCGGTGATCGAGAGCGACGCCGTCGGCACTGCCTGCCACTTGGCGAAGTTGTCGGCCACGAGGTTGACGGCGGCGGAGTTCGAGAGCGCGCCGAGCGTGCCGCGGTCGGGGTTCCAGTCGACGACGCCGCCGCTCCACGTAAGCGGCTGCCCGCTCGTGTTGACGATCAATGGGCCGGCGGCGTCGGCGCGCGGTGCGAGCAGCACGACGAGCGCGGCGAGGCCGAGCGCGACAGCGCGCCCGCACCGGCGTCCGCCGGGTCGCCCCCCGGCGCGAGGGTCAGTGCGGCGCACTGGCGAGTGCCCGGATCCGCCCCGTCAGCTCGTCCACGGGGATCGGCGCGGCGGCAGGCGCTGGCGCCGCCGTTCCGGCGCCGAGTGTGCCGCGGGCGAGCGCCGCGTGTGCGGGCGCCTGCAGGTTCACGTTGCCGACGTCGTTCTCGGCGGTCGTGCTGCCGTGCTGGTGGTGGATGCGGAAGCGGCCCTGTCCCAGGCCGACCGGGCTCGTGAACCCGGCCGCGCTGTCCGGGTGGAGAAAGAGAATGACCTCGTCGCCGACCTCGTAGCGCGGCAGTGCCGGTACCCGGTAGATCGCGCCGTCCGCGAGGGGGGCCTCGGTACCGATCTGCTTGATCTCGAGGGTGCGCGGCAGCGTGCCCTTGAGGCTCTCCTCGACCTGGAACGTGGTCCAGGTCGCCGGCAGTCCGCGGCCGTCGCGGCCGCTCCGCAAGGCGACCACCTTGCCCATGAACACGCGATCGGCGGCGCTCGTGAGCGCGGCGAGGTCGAGGGGAAGGACGGTCGTCGCGGCGGCGCGGCTGGGCAGCACCAACGACGCCGCCGACATGCCGAGGGTCGCCGCGGTGCACACCGTGTACACGGTGCGGAGGGCACGGCGGAGTGCGGGGCGTGCGATCAGGGTGCGGGCGCGTCGGCGACCGGAGCGGGTGCGCTGGCGGAGGCCAGCGTACGCGTGGCGCCTTGGGAGTGTCAATTGATTTTGTCCCCGCAGCGCCGTTTGGGCGCTGCGATGGACGTCGCGGCCGGCAGTGAATGCCGGCCGCTCCTGTTTCGCGGCGCTTCGCGCCGCGAAA
>DASXLI010000094.1:0-7781 GCA_036496285.1 Binatia bacterium | reverse complement strand
CGGCGGCGCCGCTCCGCGCCGTGCTCCTTCCGCTCCGCGACGACGCCGCCGGGCGAAGCGCGGACGGCGACGAGGCGGACGTCCGACGGCTCTCCGTCGCCGAGGCGCGTGCGGCCCTCGCGGGCGCGCGCTTCGGTGTCGGGACGGACGCGTCGCCGACGTTCTTCGAGCGCCGCTTCGGCGGCCTGCCTCCCGACCCTGCTCCGTTCGAGGCGGCGCTCGCCGAGCGCGTGCCGTGCCATCGCGTGCGGGCGCGCCCGGCCATGCTCGCGGGCGACGCGTTGCAGGCCCTGGTCGGTGCGCTCGGCGACGCGCCGACGAGGCCGCGGTGATGACGCCGCGCGTGACCCGGGCGGACGAGCATCTTGCCGCGCAGCCCGGCGTCGGCGCGGCGCTCGCCGCGCTCGGCGCCACCGTCATCGCGGCGGAGCCGGTGACGGCGCTCGCGCTGCCGGGCTCGGCGCGCTTCGCGTTTCGCGTCCAGCTCGATGACGGGCGGGTGGTCAAGCTCCGCCGCGTGCTGCGGCCGGAGGCGGCGGCGCGGGCGTGGCGCTCGATCGAAGGCGAGTCCGACCTGCCGTTTCCGCGCGTGCTGGCGCGCGCGGGCGAGATCGTCGTCGAGACGTGGATCGACGGCGAGCCCCCCGCGACACCGCCGCCGCCGGCGGTGCTGACGGACGCGGCCCGGGTCCTCGCGCGTCTGCACGCGGCCGCGCTCGCGGAGCCGGACGCGCCACGACGCGAGCCGACGGCGGCGATGCTGCGCCAGATGCGCGCACGCCTCGACGAGCTGCGCGAGCGCTGGCTCCTCGACCGCGCGCTCGCCGAGCACCTCGTCGACCTGGCGGGCCGCTTCGCCCCGGCGGAGTCGGCGATCGGGATCACGCACAACGACCTCTGCGGCGAGAATCTCGTCGTCGACCGCGCGGGCATGCTCTGGGTCGTCGACAACGAGGCCATGGACGTCGGCTTCCTCGACTACGACCTCGCCCGGACGTGGTATCGCTGGGGCCTCGACGCGCCCTCGTGGGCGGCGTTCGTCGCCGCGTACGCGGCCGCCGGCGGGGCAGCGCCGCACGAGTCGACCGCGCCCTTCTGGCGTATCGCGGCCGTGGCGCGGAGCGCGGTGGTGCGCGCCGCCGCGGCTCCCCCCGAGCGCGACGTCGCGCTGGCGCGACTGCGTGCGCTCGCCGCTTCGCCCTGATCGCGGCGCGCTACTCGTAGCCGCCGCCCGACGTTGGTGGAGGGTGCCGGCGCGGATATAATCGCCTCGGTGGAGCGCCGACCGGGAACGTTTCGTCTTGCCGCCGAGGTGACGCCGCAGGGCGACCAGCCGGGGGCGATCCGCCAGCTCGCAGCCGGCCTGCGCGAGGGAGCGCCGGCGCAGACGCTCCTCGGCGTCACCGGCTCCGGCAAGACGTTCACCATGGCGCACGTGATCGCCGAGGTGAACCGGCCGACCCTCGTGATCGCGCCCAACAAGACGCTGGCGGCGCAGCTCTACCACGAGTTCGCGGCGCTCTTTCCCGACAACGCCGTGCGCTACTTCGTCAGCTACTACGACTATTACCAGCCCGAGGCGTACGTCCCGAGCACCGACACCTTCATCGAGAAGGACGCGTCGATCAACGACGAGATCGACAAGATGCGCCACTCCGCCACCAAGGCGCTGCTCGAGCGCACCGACACGCTGATCGTCGCCAGCGTCTCCTGCATCTACGGCCTCGGCTCGCCGACGGAGTACTTCGAGAACCTCGTCTTCCTCGAGCGCGGCGTGGTCTCGGACCGGGACCAGGTACTGCGCAAGCTCGTCGACATCCAGTACGAGCGCAACGACGTCGATTTCCACCGCGGCACGTTCCGCGTGCGGGGCGACGTCGTCGAGATCTTCCCGGCCTACGAGGAGACCCGTGCGCTGCGCGTGGAGTTCTTCGGCGATACCGTCGAGAGCATCACCGAGATCGACCCGCTGCGCGGCAAGGCGCAGCGCGGCCTCGCGCGGGTCGCGATCTACCCCGCCAGCCACTACGTCACGAGCGAGCCGCGGCTCAAGGTGGCGGTCGAGGCCATCCGTGCCGAGCTCAAGGAGCGCCTCGCCGAGCTGCGCGCCGAGAACAAGGTCCTCGAGATGCAGCGACTCGAGCAGCGCACGCTCTACGACCTCGAGATGCTGGCGGAGATGGGCTTCTGCCACGGCATCGAGAACTACTCGCGCCATCTCGACGGGCGTGCCCCCGGCGACCCGCCCGCCACCCTGATCAGCTACTTCCCCAAGGACTTCCTGCTCGTGATCGACGAGAGCCACGTCACGGTGCCGCAGATCGGCGGCATGTACCGTGGCGACCGCTCGCGCAAGGAGACGCTCGTCGAGTTCGGCTTCCGCCTGCCGTCGGCGCTCGACAACCGGCCGCTCAACTTCCGCGAGTTCGAGGCGACGGTCGGGCAGACGGTCTACGTGTCGGCGACGCCCGGGCCGTACGAGCTCGAGCGCTCGGGCGGTGTCGTCGTCGAGCAGCTGATCCGGCCGACGGGCCTCGTCGATCCGCAGATCAGCGTGCGCCCGGCACGCGATCAGGTGGACGACCTGCTCGAGGAGATCCGCAAGCGCATCGAGCAGGGCGACCGGGTCCTGGTGACGACGCTCACCAAGAAGATGGCAGAGGACCTGACCGACTACTTCCAGGACGTCGGCCTCAAGGTGCGCTACATCCACTCCGACGTCGAGACGATCGAGCGCGTCGAGATCATCCGCGACCTGCGCCGCGGCGTCTTCGACGTGCTGGTCGGCATCAATCTGCTGCGCGAGGGGCTCGACCTCCCCGAGGTATCGCTGGTCGCCATCCTCGACGCCGATAAAGAGGGCTACCTGCGCTCGGCGCGCTCGCTCATCCAGACGATCGGGCGCGCCGCCCGCAACGTGCGCGGCTCGGTCATCATGTACGCCGACGTCATCACCGCCTCGATGCGGATGGCGATCGACGAGACCGACCGCCGCCGCACCGTCCAGGAGCAGTACAATGTCGAGCACGGCATCACGCCGCAGACGATCCGGAAGGCGATCGGCAGCTCACTGGTCGCGATCGCCGAGGCCGATTACCTCGAGGTGCCGCTCGAGGAGGACGAGGCGGGCGAGGACTGGCCCGAGCCCGCCGACATTCCGCCGCTCGTCGATCGGCTGCGGAAGGAGATGCGCCAGGCGTCGGCCACCCTCGATTTCGAGCGCGCGGCGGAGCTGCGCGACCGCATCGCCGCGCTCGAGCGCCACCGGCTCGGGCTCGTGAGCGCGGCCGCGCGCTGAGAGCCATGCCGGCGGACGACGCCTCCAACCCCGACGCGCCCGCGGGCGGCAACGCAGCGCCAGGCGCGGAGGCCGATCTCGACGCGCGGCTCGCGAGCCTGCCGGCGCGGCCCGGCGTCTACCTGCTGCGCGACGCACACGACAAGGTCATCTACGTCGGCAAGGCAAAGAGCCTCCGCAGCCGCGTGCGCAGCTACTTCCGCGGTGGCGACGAGCGCGCTCAGGTGCGCTTCCTGGTGACCCGCGTGACCAGCTTCGAGACGCTGGTCACGAGCAACGAGAAGGAAGCGTTCATCCTCGAGAACAACCTGATCAAGCAGTACAAGCCGCGCTACAACATCCGGCTGAAGGACGACAAGAGCTACGTCAGCGTGAAGGTCGAGGACACCGCCGGCTGGCCGCGGCTCGTCGTCACCCGCAAGCTCGTCCGCGACGGCTCGCGCTACCTCGGGCCGTTCTCGTCGGCGTGGTCGGTGCGCGAGACGCTCGGCACCCTGCGCAAGATCTTTCCGCTCCGCAGCTGCAGCGATGCCGTGCTGCGCAACCGCTCGCGTCCATGCATCGAGTACCAGATCAAGCGCTGCCCGGCGCCGTGCTGCCTCGAGGTCGATCCGGACGAGTACGGACGCAACCTCGCGCAGACGCTCGAGCTCCTGGAGGGCAAGAACCGCGAGATCGTCCGCGCCCTCGAGGCGCGCATGCACGCCGCCGCCGACGCCGAGCGCTTCGAGGAGGCCGGCAAGCTGCGGGACCAGATCCGTGCCATCGAGACGACCGTCGAGCGTCAGCAGGCGGTCGCGCACTGGGGCGTCGATCAGGACGCGTTCGGCATCTACCGCGAGGGCGGCTTCGTCGAGGTGCAGGTGCTGCTCGTGCGCGCGGGCAGGCTCACCGGCAACCAGAACTACAGCTTCGAGGACTTCGAGCTGCCCGACGACGAGGTGCTGTCGGCGGTGCTGACGCAATTCTACGAGGGCGAGCGCCCCGTGCCCGACACGATCCTCGTGCCGATTCCGCTCGAGGACGCCGAGGTGCGGGCCGAGTACCTCGCCGAGCGCAAGGGGCGCCAGGTCGAGATCCTCTGTCCGCAGCGCGGCGCCAAGCTGCGGCTCGTCGAGATGGCGCGCGAGAACGCCGCGCACAGCTACGCGGAGCGGCGCGACGTCGGCAGCCGGCGCGAGCGCATGCTGGAGGAGCTGCAGCGGCGCCTGCATCTGCGCAACGCGCCGAAGCGCATCGAGTGCTTCGACATCTCCAACATCCAGGGCAACCTGTCGGTCGGCTCGATGGTCACGTTCGACGAGGGCGAGCCGTGCACGGCCCGCTACCGGCGCTACCGCATCCGCACGGTGGAGGGCGCCGACGACTTCGCCTCGATGTACGAGGTGTTGACGCGCCGCTACCGCCGGGCGCGCGAGGAGCGCGACTTCCCCGACCTCCTCGTCGTCGACGGCGGCAAGGGGCAGCTGAACGTCGCCGTTGAGGTGATGCGCGAGCTCGAGATCGACGGGGTCGACGTCATCTCGCTCGCGAAGATGCACGTCGAACAGGACGCGCGCGCGAGCGCGGTCGTGCGCTCGGAGGAGCGCGTCTTCCTGCCGGGGCGGAAGAACCCCGTCGTGCTGCGCCGCAACTCGACCGCGCTCTTCCTGCTCCAGCGGGTGCGCGACGAAGCGCACCGCTTCGCGATCACCTATCACCGCGAGCTGCGCAGGCGTGACCGCCTGCGCTCGCGCCTCGAGGACATCGAGGGTGTCGGCCCCGGCCGGCGCCGGGCGTTGCTGCGCCACTTCGGCAGCCTGAAGCGCTTGCGCGCGGCGTCGGTGGAGGAGATCGCCGCCGTGCCCGGCATCTCGAGCCGCCTCGCCGCCGAGATCCGGGTGCAGCTCGCGGTCGCGGAGGACGAGGCCGCGCCGCCGGCGAGAGAGGGATCGCTGCCGCCCGACGACGGGTCGGCGCCGCCGGGCGTCTAGCCGCGACGTAGCAGCGACGCGCGCGGCGGCGGCCCCTCCGTCGCGCGCTGCCGGACATCACCGAAGGCGTCCCGCTCGCGCCGGAAAGGCGCGATGACGAGGACGGGGGCACCGACGGCGTCGCGGGTGCTGCTGCCGCTCACGGCGGGCGTACTCGGGGGCGGCGCCGCGGCCTGCGACGCGACCGTTGCGGCGTGGCTCGTGCTCGCGGCGGCGGCGCTGGCGCTCGGATCGGCGGTGGTCGTCGTGCGACGGGAGCATCGCGTCGTGCCGCTCGCGCTCCTCGCCGGGCTCGCGGCCGGCGCGGCCCGGGCGCTCGTCGCCGCGGCGCCGCCGCCGTTCGATCACGTCGCGCGCCACGCCGGACGCTTGCCGGTCGCGATCCGCGGCACGATCGTCGCGAGCGATCGGGCGATATCGGGCGTGCATCTCGTGGTCCGCGCCCGGCGCTACCGCTCGGCGGCGGGGGAGGGCCGCGTCGGGGGCGACGTCGGCGTCTCGATCGCGCATCCCGCCCGTCCATGGGATCCGGGGACGCGCGTGACGATCGTCGGGCGGCTGCGGATCCCGCGCGGCTTCGGCAACCCGGACGGCTACGACGTGCGCCGGACGCTCGCCCGGCGCGGCATCCTGGTCACGATGTTCCTGTGGGACGACCGCGCGGTCGAGGAGCGTCTGCCGCCGCTGCGCGGCATGGGACCCTCGGCGATGCGTGCACTCGCGCGCGTGCGGCGCGCCCTCGGGGCGGCGATCGACGACGCGGCCGCCGAGCCCGCGCGCGGCTTCCTGCACGCGGTCCTGCTCGGCGAGGACGGCGCGTTCGCCGATGAGCCGCGGCGCGCGCTCGCCCGCACGGGCCTCTCGCACGTCACGTCGGTCTCGGGATTCCACCTCGCCGCCGTCGCGGCGGCAGCCGTCGTCGGCCTGCGCTGGCTCCTGTTGCGCTGGGAACGGGCGGCGCTTCGTTGGAACGTCGCCAAGATCGCGGCGCTCGCGGCGGTGCCGGCGATCGCGGCGTACGCGGCGCTCGCGGGCGGCTCGATTCCGGCGTCGCGCTCGCTCCTCATGTACGGGGTGCTGCTGGCGGCGCTGGTCGGGAACCGGCGGACCGACGGCCTCCGCAGCCTCGCCGCGGCGGCATTGGTGCTGGCGCTCGCGGTGCCCGACGTCGCGGCCGACATCTCGTTCGAGCTGTCGTTCGCGTCGGTCGCCGCTCTCATACTCGCCGCCCGGCTCGACGGGACGGTGCGACCGGAGGGTGGCTGGCGGCGCGTCGCCGCGCTCGTCGCCGCGTCGGTCCGGGTGTCGGTCGCGGCGACGGCGGCGACGGCGCCGCTCACGGCGTGGCACTTCCAGCAGGTCTCACTCATCGCGCCCCTCGCGAATCTGGTCGCGCTGCCGCTCCTCGGTCCGGCGACGCTGCTCCCCGGCCTCTGCGCGCTGCCGCTCGCGGCGCTCGCGCCCTCGGCGGCGCACCTCCTCCTGCGCGTCGCGGCGGCCGGGGCGTCGCTCGGCCTGGCGATTGCCGCCGCGCTCGCCGCCCTGCCGGGGGCGGCGCTCGAGACGCCGATGCCGAACGGGTTCGAGGTGGGTCTCGCGTACGCGCTGCTGCTCGCACCGCTCTGGTGGCGGCGCATGTCGCCACCGCCGCGCCGGTGCATCGCGCTCGCGCTCCTGCTGCTGGCGGCGGGGGACGTCGGCTACTGGGCGTGGGAGCGGCTGCTCGACCCGCGCCTGCGGATCACGTTCCTCTCGGTCGGGCAGGGCGACGCCGCCGTCGTCGAGCTGCCGCGCGGCGGCGTCGTCGTGATCGACGGCGGTGGCATGCCGGGCGGGCTCGACGTCGGCGAGCGCGTGCTCGCGCCCTTCCTGCACGCCCGCAAGGTCGTGCGCCTCGAGGCGCTCGCGCTCTCGCACCCGCAGCTCGACCACTACGGCGGCCTCGCGTACCTCGCGGAGCACTTCGCGCCCCGCGAGTTCTGGTCGACGGGCGAGACCGCGGCCGCCGGCGGCTTCGTGCGCCTCGAGCGTGCGCTCGACGCGGCGGGGACGCGGCGGCTCGTGCTGCGCCGGGGTGCGACGGTGCTCGACCGCGACGGGACGCGCATCGACGTCCTCCATCCGGCGGCGCCCGACCCGCGCGATCTGAACGATGGCTCCCTCGTGCTGCGTGTGGTGCATGGGGCCGCGAGCGTCCTCTTCACCGGGGACCTCGAGCGCCCCGGCGAGCTCGCCCTGCTGGCGGGCGCCGACGTCGAGTCCGCGCGCAGCGTCGTGCTGAAGGTGCCGCATCACGGCAGCGCGACGTCGAGCTCGGCAGCGCTCCTTGCCGCGGTCGCGCCGCGCCTCGCGGTGATCTCGGCGGGGAGCGAGAACCGCTTCGGCTTTCCCGCGCCGGCGGTGCTGACACGCCTCGGCGAGGTGGGCGCCGACGTCTGGCGCACCGACCAGGAGGGCGCCGTGCAGGTCGTCGCCGACGGCGCGCGGCTCGTCGTCTCGGCGCCGAGCGG
>DASXLI010000093.1:0-1652 GCA_036496285.1 Binatia bacterium | reverse complement strand
GACCGGGAGCGCACCGACATGCTCATGCAGGCGCTCGCCGACGAGGTGAAGACGCTGAAGGCCGAGAGTGAAGGGCTGCGCCGGCAGCTTGCGGCGGCCGCGGCCGAGCTCGAGCAGCATCGAGAGCGGACGCGGGCGGTCGCCGACGCGCTGGTCAACGCGCAGCAGGCGGCCGGCGAGGTGCGGGCGCAGGCGGAGGCCGAGCGCGCCGAGCAGCAGCAGACGGTCGCGGGCGTGAAGGAGGCGGCAGCGGCCGAGGCGGCGGCGACCCGCGAGCGGGCGCGCCAGGAGGCGACGGAGATCGTGCGCGAGTCGCGCCTCCGTGCCGACCGCGTGATCGACGAGGTCGCGGTCGCACTGACCGGCTACCGCGAGGACACCGATCACTTCCTCGACGATGCCCGCCAGAAGCTCGACACGCTCGTGCAGGGCGTGCTCGAGCGCATCCCGGCCAGCGCCGCCCCGGCACCGGCCGAGGCCGAGGTTCAGGCAGAGGCGCCCGCCGCCGACGCCGACGAGCCGCCGGCCGACGCGATCGTCGCGGCATAGCTCCTACGTAGACTCGGTTCATGGACTACCTGAACCTCGGCGCGACCGGGCTGCGCGTGTCGCGTATCTGTCTGGGGATGATGGGCTACGGCGCCCACGAAAGCCGGGAGTGGGCGATCGATGAGCAGGCGGCAGAGCCGATCGTCCGCGCCGCCGTCGAGGGCGGCATCACCTTCTTCGACACCGCCGACGTCTACAACGGCGGCCAGAGCGAGATCGTCACCGGCAATCTGCTGCGCAAGCTCTTCGGCATGCGCGAGGAGTACGTCCTCGCCACGAAGGTGCACGGCCGGACGATGCCGGGCGAGAACGGCCGCGGCCTCTCCCGCAAGCACATCATGGCGTCGATCGACGCGTCCCTCGGCCGGCTCGGGCTCGACTACGTCGACCTGTACCAGATCCACCGCTGGGACTACTCGACGCCGATCGAGGAGACGATGGAGGCGCTGCACGACGTCGTGAAGGCGGGCAAGGCCCGCTACGTCGGCGCGAGCAGCATGTTCGCGTGGCAGTTCGCGAAGGCGCAGGCGTGCGCGCCGACGAAGTTCGTGTCGATGCAGAACCACTACAACCTCGTCTACCGCGAGGAGGAGCGGGAGATGATCCCGCAGTGCATCGACCAGGGCGTCGCCGTGCTGCCGTGGAGCCCGCTGGCACGCGGGTTGTTGGCGGGGAACCGCACGCGCGAGGGCGAGAAGCTGACCGTGCGCGCGCGAACGGACGGGTTCGGCGACGCGCTGTACGACCCGGAGGTTGACTTCTCGGTCGTCGACCGCGTGTCAGAGGTTGCGCGTGCTCGTGGCGTGCCGGCGGCGCAGGTGGCGCTCGCGTGGCTGTTCCACAAGGCGGGCGTGACGGCACCGATCGTTGGCGCGACGAAACTCGGCCACCTTGAGGACGCGCTGGCGGCGGAGTCGCTAGTGCTCGGCGAGGACGAGATCGCTCGCGTCGAAGGCGCTTACGTGCCGCACAGCGTTTCCGGACACGAATAGGTCGATCTGCGGCCGCCGCCGCGCCGGAAACCTAGGTGGTGCAGTTCACCCGAGTGGCGCTGACTGTCGCCTCAGTCGCTGTCGCGTTGTTCACTGAAGGACTCACGCCGG
>DASXLI010000092.1:0-60472 GCA_036496285.1 Binatia bacterium | reverse complement strand
AGCACGATACCGGCCCCGGGCATCCCGAATGCCCGGCCCGGGTACGCGCCATCCGTGCCGTGCTCGAGCAGTATCGCCGCCCGGGCTTGGTCTACCTCGACCCGCGTCTGGCCACGCAGGACGAGATCGCCCTGAACCACGCGCCCGCGCACGTCGCGCGGGTCGCGGCGACCGCCGGGCGCCCCGCGTACGCCTTCGACGCGGACACCCCGACGTCGGCGCGCTCCTACGACACCGCGCGCCTCGCCGCCGGCGGCAGCCTCGTCCTGCTCGACGCGATCATGGACGGTGCGGTTGCGAACGGCTTCGCCTTCGTCCGTCCGCCAGGGCATCACGCCGAGCCCGACCGCGCGATGGGGTTCTGCCTGTTCAACAACGTCGCGATCGGGGCCCGCTACCTGCAGCAGCGCTTCGGCCTCCGCCGCATCCTCATCGTCGACTGGGACGTGCACCACGGGAACGGCACCCAGGACAGCTTCTACGACGACCCGGACGTGCTCTACGTCTCGACCCACCAGTATCCCTTCTACCCGGGGACCGGCGCGGCCGCGGAGGTCGGCGCCGGCGCCGCCGCCGGGCGGACGCTCAACGTGCCGCTGCCCGCCGGCTGCGGCGACGACGAGTACGTCGCCGCGTTCTCGGAGGTGATCGTGCCGGTGGCCGAGCAGTTCCGGCCGGAGTTCGTGCTGGTGTCGGCGGGCTTCGACGCCCACCGCCGCGACCCGCTGGCGTCGATGACGGTCACCGAGGAGGGCTATCGCGCGATGACCCGGCTGCTGCTCGGCGTCGCCGCCGCGCACGCGCAGAGCCGCCTCGCCGCCGTGCTCGAGGGCGGCTACGATCTGCGCGCGCTGCAGGCGAGCGTCGCGACGGTGCTCGACGAGCTCGGCGCGGCCGAGCGGAGCGAGGTGGCCTCGGCGCGGCCGCGCGCCGGCGTCCTCGACGCGACCCTCGCCGCGCAACGTCCCTTCTGGGACCTCGCGGGCTGACGCCCGGCGGCGCCGCGACGACGTGAGCACGCCCCCCAGGCTCGAGTTCGAGGAGGTCGGGCCGTTGTTGATCGCGCCGTACGTGGCGCTCTCACGCTCGCACTTCGGCGACGAGTTCCCGAGCGACCCCGATCACACGGTCTGGAAGCACCTTGCGAACCCGCAGGGGCGCTCGGTCGCGCACGACCTCTATGCGGGCGGCACCCTGATCGGCAGGATCGTGTACCAGATCCGCGACTTCACGATCGCCGGGCGCGCGCTGCGCGGCGGCTATCTCACCGACCTCCTCATCCATCCCGAGCATCGCGGGCTCGGCAACTTCCTCCGCCTGACGAAGGAGGTGCGCCGCGTTCCCGGCGTCGACTTCATCTACGTCACGCCGAACGCGACGAGCGGGCCGCTCTTCCGCTCGGTGCTGCGTTTCACGCACAACTACCCGCTCCACGTGCTCGCGTGTCCCGTGCGGAGCGGCGCGATCCTGAGCCGGGTGCTCGGCTGGAAGAGCCGGGCAGTGGCCGCCGCGGCCGATCTCGGCCTGCGCGGGCTCCTCGGCCTCGGCGCCCTCACGGCGCGACCGCCGCGCGGCCTCGCGGTCGTCGAGGCGCGGCCGAGCGATGCCGAGCTCGACGCGCTCGGGCGCGCGTGCGCCGCGCCCGAGGACCTGGCGGGCCGGCGCGACGCGCGCTTCCACGACTGGCGCCTGCGCGACGGCCCGATCTTCCGAACCCGCGTCCTCTACTGCCGCCAGGACGGCGCGCTGGTCGGCTACGTCGCGCTGCGGGTCCACGACTATCTCGGCTACCGCACCTGCTTCCTGATCGACGTCTGCTTCGCGCGCGACACCGCGCCGGCCGTCATCCGCCACCTGCGCTGGCGCGTGCTCGACGAAGCGCGGCGCGACGGCTGCGACATCGTCCTCGGCATCTTCATGCCCGAGAATCCCGCCCTCGCCCGCTTCTGCGCGCCGCCACTCCTGCGCGTGCCGGAGCGGCATCTGCCGCAAGGGGTCGACATGTGGGTCGAGCCGGTCACGCCGGGCGTGGTGCTGCCCACGGATCCGGCCCGCTACCACATCACGCTCGCCGACCTCGACGTGTTCTGAGCGTCGCGCGCCGCTCAGCCGGCCGCAGGCTCGATCGCGATGAAGTCGGGTGCGAGGTAGGGGTCGGAGGCGCGCCAGCGGAACACGCCGGACTGCTCCGCGAAGCCCGAGCGCCGCCAGAACTCGAGCGTCGGCGCGTTGCGCGGGGTCGGCAAGTACTCGGCGACGACCGTTGCGGCGCCGGCCGCGCGCGCGTGCTCGACGACCGTGCGCACCATGACCCGCTCGATCTCACGTCCGAAGACGCGGCAGCTCAGCACGAAATCGACGACGTGCACCGCGTCGCCGGCGCGCTCGGCGCTCACCACGCCGATCAGCCCCGCGTCGCCGAAGCGGTCGCGTGCCCGGAGCGCCCAGAGGCGGCGTCCCGCGCCCTCCGCCCACGCGGCGAGCTCGCTCTCGGTGGTGCGGCGGGTGCGGAGATTCATCTGATTCGTCTTGTTGAGGAGCTGGACGACCCGCTTCAGATCCGGGCGCGCGAGCGTGCCGACCGTGACCTGGAGATCGAGCGAGCGCTGCCAGTCCGCCACCGACGTCACGGCGGCGCGCGCCTCGCCGCGCCGGCGCTCGGCGGCGTACAGCTCGCTGCGCGCGCGGTCCTCGGCGCTGACGGCCGCGACGTCGAAGCAGCGCAGCGCCTGCAACGCCGCGGCGCGCAGCAGCTTCTGCTCGGGCCACTCGGGCACGAGCACCTGCGGCAGCGCCTCGCGCACGCGTGCGCGCTCCGCGGGGCTGTCATCGATGAACACGACGGCGTCGAGGTCGAGGTTTAGCTCGCGCGCGAGCGCTGCGACGTGCGCGGCCTTGTCGCCCCAGTCGATGCGCCAGGCGACGAAATCGTCGGGGCGGAGGACCATCTCCGGATGCCGCCGCAGCGCCTCGAGCGCGACCGTCTCGTCGTTCTTGCTGGCGATCGCGAGGAGGATGCCGCGCCGCCGCAGCGCCTGCAGGGCGCGCTGCACGTCGGCGAACGCCTCGCCGACCGGGTCGTGGCCGCCGAGCACGAGGCTCTCCCAGCCCACCTCGCCGACGAGCCCGCCCCACAGCGTGTCGTCGAGATCGACGACGATCAGCTTGCGCCCGAGGCCGGCGCTCGCGGCGAGCGCGGCCTTCAAGTCGTGCGCGGCCTCACGGAACACCTCGGCGGCGAACGGGATCTTGCCCATGTACCAGGCGCGCGCGTCGTGGGCGGCTGGGCCGACGGCCGCGATCCAGCGCTGCGCGTCGCACGCGACGATCGCCGGGAGGTCGTCGAGGCGGCGCAGAAGCCGGTGGTTCATCTCGACGAGCGTCCGCGCGAGCCCGCCCGGGCGCAGGTCGATCGCGCCGAGGCCGCGGAGATGCGTCGGCACGACCCAGGTCGGAACGAGCACGCGCGGGACGCGCGTGGCGAACGCCGCGAGCTGCGCGGCGAACGCGTCGACCTCGATCAGCACACTCTCGAGTGCCGCGTCGCGGCCGGCGAGCAGGTCGCCGAAGGACGGCACGACGCCCTCCGGCCGCGTCCAGACGACGGCGGCGTCGGCGCCGGCCGCGAGCGCCGGGTGCGCGGGGTCGACGAGCGCCGCCGCGACGTCGCCGAAGGGCGCGGTCGTGACCTGCAACGGCGGCGGCGCCTCGTCGTTCTCGAGCAGGCCGCGCAGGCTCCCGACGTTGAAGTCGGAGATCAGGACCACGCGCCAGGCGGCGGTCATGACCCTTGTAGCTCGAGGACGAAGGTCGCCAGCGCGCCGACCGTCGCCGGGAGGCTCGACTCGTCGAGCTCGAGCAGACGCTCGGCGAGATTCACCGGTGGCGCGCAGCGCGCGTTCACCTGCGTCTCCGCGGCGAGCACGAGGTTCAGGAAGCCGAGCGAGTCGAGCGCCGCCGCGTCGCCGAGGAGCGCGGTGCCCTCGGACTTCGCGAGTCGGCTCGTGGCCGGGAGCTGCAGGTTCACGTCGTCGAGGGCGGCGTACAGCGCCGCGAGCACTTGCGCGCGATCAGCCATCGCGGTCGCTCATCCCTCGCACGATGGGCGTGAGGATGTCCAGGGCGCTCGCCGCGGGGTGGCGGACGAGCGTCAGCGTCTGGTCGGTCGCGACCCGCGGCAGGCGCCGCACCGTCACCTCGACGCCGCGGCGCGCGAGGAGCGCACAGCGCGCCTCAGCGGCGGCCTTGGCGTCGGCGTACTCCTCGAGGTTCCTCACCGGCTCGTCGAGGACGGTGCTCGACGGAATGAAGAGACGCAGGCGCTCGAGGCCGGCGGCGCGGCACGCGGCGACGAGCGCCTCGAGCCCCTCGACGTAGACGGCGGTGAAGCGGGCGTACAGCGACGGGTCGTACGGGCCGCCGCGCTTCACGAAGATCTTCGGGCTCGCGAAGTAGTAGACGTGCGTCGGCCGCAGGCGCGCCAGCGCCGGGACGAGATCGGCCGCGCGGGCGACGTCGCAGTGGAGGATGCCGGCGCTGCCTCCGCCGGCGACGATCTCGGCCGCGACCCGCTCCGCGTCCTCGCGGCCGGCGGTCCAGGTCACGGTCGCGTGCCCGCCGCCCGCGGCGACGAGCTTTGCCGCCACCTCGCCGAGCCCGCGCCCGCCGCCCACGACGAGCGCGCGCTGCGCGGCGAGCTCCGCCGGTGAAACGCGGGTGCGCGCCTCCGCGTAGCTCGACTGCGCCTCCGGCGGTGGGCGGACGAACGCGTCGAGCTGCGCGTCGATGCCCCCGCCCGCGGCCCGCAGCCTCACGAACGACGCGCTCGCGATCACCCGCTCGACGCGGTAGCGCAGCGCGCGCGCCGGCGATGCGTCGGGGGTCAGGGTGACGTCGAAGGCGGAGAAGATCGAGCGCAGGCCGGGGCATTCCATGCCGATCAAGCGGGTGAGGGCGAGGATCTCCGCCATCCGTGCGCCACCGAGCGCCGCGTGGAGGCGCGGGAAGTCGCGCGCGCTCGCGGCGGCGTCGAGCCAGAGGTCGAGATCGCCCGCCGTGTCCGCGAGCGCAGCGAGTGCGCGCAGGCGGGGCGCGGCGGGCGCCGCGGCCGGGGACGGCGCGGCGTCCTCGGGCGGGGTCGCGGTGGGCGGCGCGTCGCTCCACTCGACCGTGGCGTGCATGCACACCTGGCCGGCGCTCTCGACCGACACGTGGATCGCGCCCCCCGCGTCGGTCTCGCCGATCCTCGTGGTGACCGGCGTGCCGAGGAAGGCGGGATGGGGGAACTGGCCACGTACGCGTACGGGCCGGCCGCCGCGCCCCGCGATGACGGCGTCGAGCGCGCGCAGCAGGAGGTGCATGCCGTGGACGACGACGGCGCCGAACATCTCGCGGCGCGCGCGCAGCGCGTCGAGGTGGATCGGGTTGCGGTCGCCGGAGAGCGCGGCGAAGCGCTCCTGGTCCGCCGGACCGTAGGTGCGCTCGTCGATCGTGTCGCGCTCGGCCATGACTCGTCGGCCGGCACTATGCCATACTTCGCTCCCCGTGACCGAGGCGACCCCGAGCCGCACGTTCCTTTTCAGCATCGATCTCGAGGACATCCGCACGTTCGTGCCGGGCGGCGAGCGCTATGCGGAGCGCGTCCCGGCGAACGTCGCCCGCTACCTCGAGTTCCTGGCGCGCCACCGGGTGCGCTGCACGTTCTTCACGGTCGGCGACGTCGCCCGCCGCTATCCGCAGCTCATCGAGCGCATCCTCGCGGGCGGGCACGAGCTCGCGTGCCATGGCAACGACCACGAGTCGCTCGACCGGCTCGATCCCGACGGACTGCGCCGCACGCTCGAGCAGAATCGCCGCGAGCTGGAGAAGCTCGGCGCGCGCGAGGTGCGCGGCTACCGCGCGCCGACGATGTCGCTCACGGCGGAGCGGCGCTGGGCCTATGGCATCCTCGCCGAGCTCGGCTTCACCTACTCGAGCTCGGTGATCCCGGCGAAGAACCCGCTCTACGGCTGGCCGGGATTCGCGACCGAGAGCGTGAAGATGGACGGGGTGTGGGAGATCCCCGTGAGTCTCACGAGCCTACCGGCGCTGCGCGTGCCGTTCGCCGCCGGCACCTATTTCCGGACGCTGCCGTTCGCGCTCATCCGGCGGTGCTTCCGCGCCGACCTGGCGCGCGGCAGGACGATCGTCGGCTACTTCCACCCCTGGGACATCGACGCCGAGCAGGAGCGCTTCGGCTTTCCGAACCTCGGCCGGCTCTACACCCGGCTCGTCTACTACAACCGGACGAGCGTGTTGCCGCGCCTGGAACGCCTGCTGCGCGAGCAGGTCGAGATCGTGCCGTACGGCGAATTCGTGGCGCGCCGCCTGGAAGCCGTCGCGGCCTGACCGCGGGCTAGAAGCCGAGCAGGGCGTCGCGGATGCCGAAGAAGGCGGCCTTCGGCTGATACTGCTCGTCGTACGGCAGCGGAGCGTCCATGACGCCGAGATAGTCCTTCACCCACGTATGGGCGTCGCTGACGCCCCAGAAGGTGACGGAGTCGCACGCGGCGACGTCGCGGCACGCGGCGACCATGTCGTGGTACACGATGCGTTGCTGCGCGAGCCGATCGGCGGCCGAGCTGACGGTGCCGGTCCGCTGCACGTCCATCTCGCTGATCCGCACGACGAGACCGAGATCGGCGAAGCGCTGCAGGTTCTGCCGGACGCTTTCGCGCGTCGGCGGCGCGCCGAACCCGCCGCCGAGATGCATCTGGAAGCTCATCCCGTCGATCGGCGTGCCTTGCGCCAGCAGATCGACGATCATGCCGTAGATGAAGTCCGACTTCGCGTTCACGCCGTCGGCGAGGAAGTCGTTGTAGAAGAGCAGCGCCGCCGGATCGGCCTGGCGCGCGCGGACGAACGCGTTCCGGATGTAGTCGGGGCCGAGCTTCTGGAGGAAGATCGAGTCGCGGAACGCGGCGCCGGAGTCGACCACGGCCTCGTTCACGACGTCCCACGTCGCCACCGTCCCCGCATATGCGCTCACGAGCCCGTCGATGCGCTCGTCGACCGCGGTCTGCAGCTCGGTCGCGGTCATGCCGTCGTTCACCCACGGCGGCAGGATGAGGTGCCAGACGAGCGGCGCGCCCTTCAGCGGCAGCGCATGCTGCTGCGCGAATGCGACGATCGTGTCGATGGGGCCGAGCACATACGTCCCGCGCGTCGGCTCCATGTTGCCCCACATGAACTCGTACTCGGCGGTGAGCGCGTCGAATTGCCGGACGATGACGTCGCGATAGGCGGCCTCGTCGCTCGCGAGCACGTTGGCGCGCACCGCGGCGCCGATCCGCCGGCCCGTCCGCGCGGCGACGCCGCGGAGCGTGCCACGGACGGCGTCGACGACGTCGCTGCTGCGCGCGTCGAGGAGCGCGGCCACCGCCGGAGCATTGCCGGCGTGGGTGCAGTCGGCCGCGGACTCGGCGCTCGCGGCGCGCGCGGCGAACTTGGCGTCGCGCTTCGCGAGCAGGGTCGCCAGCTTCTGGCTCTCCGGCGCGGCCGCATGGACGCTCTGCGCCTTCAGGGTCGCTTGCAGGTGCTTGCCCGCCGCGAGGAGCATCCGCTGGTCGCAGCGGGACGGTCCGCCGCCGACGCTCGCTGCGACCTCGGCGGCGAGCGCCGTCAGCGTGGCAGCGATCGCGGGCGCGTCATCGTGCGAGACGCACGGCCGCGCCTCCGCATGCCGGAACGCGACGTCGACCTTGCGATCGGCGGCGTCGAGACAGGTCGCATCCACGGGCAGACCGAAGCGAGCGGCGGTCGCGTGGCACTTCACCGTGCGGAGCGCGGCGCCCGCGGCGCCGTTCAGCTTCGACGCTTCGCAGCCCTCCGGCGGTGGCGCGGCGGCGAAGGCGCGCGCGTGGCACGCGAGAGCGACCGCGAGCGTCGCCGCGACCATCGTCGCCGTTCCACGGCGCAGTGTTCGACGGGCCCGCATCTCACTGGCCCCGCGATCGTCGGAGCCCGCGCCGGAGCGCGACGGTGAGCCGGCGCACCGTCCGCGCCGCCGCGGATCGTGTCGGGTCGTGCCGCAGTCGCAGCCAGCCGGCGGGATCCGGCGCCGCACGCTGCCACGCCTCCGTGATGGCGCGCGCACGTGCGTGCGACGTCGTGGCGGGATGCGGCACCGGGAGACCGCCGCGCGAGAGCGCGGCGAACGCCTGCCGCCACATCGCGGCCCAGACGTCGGCGCTGGTCAGCTCGCTGTGGGGCGCCGTCCGGCTGCGCGCGACGAAGGCCGGCAGGTAGGGGCGGCCCGTCGGCGCGCCCGTCGGGACGTAGCGAAGGTTGCAGGCGAGGCGAATCTCGTCGCGCGAGCGGTTCTCGCTCCCACTGTGCACCAGCTTGTTGTCCATCAACACGACGTCGCCAGGGACGGCATCGATCGTCGTCGCGCGCCGGATGAGCTCGACGTCGAACGGGCCCGCGCGTACCCCGTCGCGGTGCGAGCCCGGCACGACGCGCAGGGCGCCGCGGTCAAGGTCCGCAGGAGTGAGCGGGATCCAGGCGATGACGATCGGCGCTGCATGCGAGTCGCGGAGCCCGGCGATCGCGTCCATGTGCCAGGGCGTGTTGCCGACCTCGAATCCGTAGTAGATCGTCGCGCCCGGGCTGCGGCGACGGAGTCGCTGCGCGAGCGCTTCGGCGTCCGCGAGGTGCGTCCGTGAGAGCTTGGTGTTCAGGTGGTAGATCGGCGACGCCGTGATCTCGGAACCGATCAGCGCCTCGACGGCGTCGAGGAGCGCCGGATCCCGCGTGAGCGCGAAGATCTCCGGGAGCTGCGCCGGCGGGAGGTCCGGCCGCCAGCGAAAGCGCGACGAGAAGAGGCTCAGCACGGGCGCGAGGTGGTGCAGCACCTCGCCGCCGCTCGCGCCGAGCGCGAACGCCAGGCGCTCACCGGTGCCGGCGCCGATGGGAGGCCGGACGGCGGCGGTGCGTGGATCGCCCGCGTGGATTCCGGCGAGCGCCTCGATGAGCGCCTCATAGGCGTGCGCGAGCGGCAGGACATGGCGCTCGGGGTCGAGGAGGCCGCGCAGCACGAGATAGCCGTCGCGCGCGAACTCGGCGCGCGCATCCGTCTGCATCGACCTCGCCAGCGCCGCCGTCATCGGTGTGGGCTAGTGATAGAGCGGCTCTTCCTGGATCGCGCCGTGAGCGGGACGCCGATCGTTGGCCCGGTACTCGCCCGCCTCCGCCTCGTCGCGCCGCGGCCGGCGGTCCTCGCGCGTGCGGTCGCGCCCGCGGTCGTTGCGCGGCGCGAGGTAGTCCTCGGCGCGCGGCGCGGGCCGGCGGTCGATGCCCTGCTCGTCGACGTTGATGTGGCGGCGCTCGTCGTCGAAGTCGGGCGTCAGCACGTCGTGGTCGTCGTGGCGTTCGCCGTGCGGCGCAAACTCCTCCTCGCTGTCGGTGTCGCCCTCCTCGCGTGTGCGCAGCTGTCGCACTGCATGCTCGAGCTCGTCGTCGTCGAAAAGCGGCTCCTCGCGCGCGGCGAACTTCGGCTCCGTGCCCTCCTTGAAGCATTCGAGCATGGCGGCGGTGCTGTCGGGCGAGGCGCGCTGGCCGGTGCCCGGGACCATGCTCACGAAGGTGATGCCGCCGGGGACCGCGAAGTCCTGCACCGGCGAGTCGCCGAGCGCCTGCTGCATGTACGTCAGGAAGATCGGCGCCGCGACGTGGCCGCCGGTTGCCTCCTTGCCGAGGCTGCGCTCGCTGTCGTAGCCGACCCAGACGCCGGTCACGAGCTCCGGCGTGTAGCCGACGAACCAGGCATCGTGCATGTCGTTGGTGGTGCCGGTCTTGCCGGCGACCGGGCGCCCGAGCGCCTTCACCCGCTTGCCCGTGCCGCGCTGGACGACGCTCTCGAGCATGCTCGTGATGAGGTAGGCGGTCTCGGGCGACAGCACCGACTCGGAGTGCGGCTTGAACTCCTCGAGCACGTTGCCGCTCGGATCGGTGATCTTGGTGATGAAGATCGGATCGAGGCGCCGGCCCTGGTTGGCGAAGACGGTGTATCCCCGGGTCAGCTCGAGCAGCGACACCTCCGCCGAGCCGAGCGAGATCGACAGGTTCTTCTGGAAGGGCCGGGTGAAGCCGAAGCGGGGCAGGTAGCTCACGAGATAGTTGAGGCCGATGTTCTGCGCCACCTTCACCGTGACCACGTTGCGCGAGAAGGTGAGGGCGTCGCGCAGGGTGGTCGGGCCGTTGAACTTCTCGTCGTAGTTCTGCGGCATCCACGTCTGGTGGCCGCCGGTGAGCACGATCGGCTCGTCGACGATGACCGACGCGGGGGTGTAGCCGCGGTCGAGCGCGGCGGCGTAGATGAACGGCTTGAACGACGAGCCTGGCTGGCGGAGCGCCTGCGTCGCGCGGTTGAACTGGCTGCGCTCGTAGTCGTAGCCACCGACCATCGCCTTCACGTAGCCGGTCGTGAGGTCCATCGAGATCAGCGCGCCCTCGAGCTGCGGGTCGGCGTCGAGCGTGAACTGCGGCGTGTCGCCGGTCGCGGCGACGCGCCGGACCGCGACGATGTCGTTGGCGCCGAGGCCCGGCGGCAGCGGGTGCTCCTTGGTGCCGACCAGCTTGCCCGAGGCGCGGCTCACCTGCACCTTGAACGTGCCGCCCTCGCCCGGTCCGAGGATGAGCGCGCGCACCGAGCGTCCGACGGGCGGCGGCCCGCCCTGCTTGGCGCGCCGGAGCGCGGCGAGGAAGCTCGCCGCCTCGGTGGTGTTCAGGTGCTTGATCGGGTGAGCGCGTGTGCGGCCGTGATCGACGTCCACGATGCCGGCGCGGAGCGCAGTCTCCGCGGCCTTCTGCAGCGGCAGGTTGACCGTGGTGTAGACGTTCAGCCCGGCCTGGTACGGCGCGGTACCGCCGTAGCGCTCCTCGAGCAGGCGGCGCACGTACTCGACGAAATGCGCCGCTGCGAGGTACGTCGGCGTCTGCTGCTCGTGGTGCGCCATCTCGATCGGCTGCTTGAGCGCCGCCTGCGCCTCCTCCCAGGTGACGTAGCGCTCGCGCGCCATGCGCTCGAGCACGTAGCGCTGGCGGTACTTCGCCGCCGTCCAGTGGCGCACCGGCGAGTAGCGGCTCGGTGCCTGCGGCAGGCCGGCGATGAGCGAGGCCTCGGCCAGCGACAGGTCGCGCACGTCCTTGCCGAAGTACTCCTGCGCCGCGGCACCGACGCCGTA
This sequence comes from Binatia bacterium, assembly GCA_036496285.1. GTDB lineage: Bacteria > Desulfobacterota > Binatia > UTPRO1 > UTPRO1 > DP-19. Next base: position 49,247 of record DASXLI010000092.1, on the reverse strand, counting down.
GGCGCCGTTCCCGAGATAGATCAGGTTCAAGTAGAGATAGAGGATCTCGTCCTTGGTGAGCTGGCGCTCGAGGCGGAGCGACAGCAGGACCTCCTTCGCCTTGCGCTCGTAGCTGCGCTCGGGGGTGAGGAGGAGCGCTTTCACCACCTGCTGGGTGATCGTGCTGCCGCCCTGCACGACCTCGCCGCGCGTCAGGTTGGCGATGAGCGCGCGGGTGATGCCGAGGAAGTCGACGCCCTTGTGCTCGTAGAAGTTGGAGTCCTCCGCGGAGATGAACGCCTGGCGCACGATCGGCGGGATCTCCGCGATGGGCACCAGGTAGCGCTTCTCGGTGTAGAACTCGCCGAGGAGGGCGCCGTCGTCGGCGTAGACGCGCGTCGCGACAGGCAGCTGATAGCGCAGCAGCTTGTCGACCGGCGGCAGGTTGGCGCTGATCTCGTTGTAGACGACCCAGCCGGCGACCCCGGCGCTGGCGAGCACGACGAGGACCACGCCGACCGCGATCCGCCTCCACACCCGCCTCTTCTTCTTCGGCTTACTGGGTTGCGCGCGCTTCGACATCCGTCGTCCGCTCTTGGTCCTAATAGACCCCAGAAGCACCGTCAACTCGCATCCTTGCGGGGACGGTGCGCTGGGGCGCAGCCTCCCTGCGATGGGGCATGTCCTGTGTGTCGACGACGACGGGCCGGCGCTCATGACGGTCGCGCGGGCGCTCGGCAGCGTCGCGCCGGTCGTGTCGGCACGCTCGGCCGCCGAGGCGCTGGCGGCCCTCGGGCCGGAGACGGCGGCGGTCGTGAGCGACCAGCGCATGCCCGGCACCTCGGGCACCGCGCTCCTTGCCGAGGTCGGCGCGCGCGATCCGACGATCGGGCGCCTGCTCCTCACCGCCTACGTCGATGCCGACGTCCTGATGCACGCCATCAACGAGGGGCACGTCCACCGCTACCTGACCAAACCCTGGGATCCGCGCGAGTTGCGCGCCGCCGTCGGCCAGGCGGTCGCGGCGACCGGCGCCGAGCGCGAGCGGCGCCGGCTCTCGGCCGAGATGGCCATTGCATACGCGCGGTTGCGCGAGGTCGACGAGATGAAGACGCGGGTCGTGACGCTCGCGGCGCACGAGCTGCGGACGCCGCTCCATGTCCTCGGCGGCACGGTCGAGGCGCTCGCCGCGCTCGCGGGCGGGGCGGGCGCGCCGCTCGTCGCGACGGCGCGCCGCAACCTCGCCTGGCTCGGCCGCGGCGTCCGCGCCATGACCGATCTCGCGCGCCTGTCGCGCGCGGCGTCGCCGCGGCAGGGGGCGCTCTGCCTGGCGGCGCTGGCGCGCCGCGCGGTCGAGGAGGCGCGGCCGCTCTGCGCCGGGCGCGGGCTCGCGCTCTCGCTCGCCGCTCCCGATCGCCTGCCGGCGCGCGGCGACGCCGACGACCTGCACCACGCGCTCATGAACCTCCTGCTGAACGCGCTGCGCTTCACCCCGGACGGAGGCCGCATCGACGTCGCCGTGACCATCGGGGACGCCGGCGCGCGCCTCGCGGTGCGCGACACCGGCGTCGGCATCGCGCCCCATGCGCGCGCGCGTATCGGCGAGCCCTTCTTCACCGCGGCACCGCTCGCCCACCATCACAGCGACCCGGTGGCGTTCGGCGCGGGCGGCATCGGCCTCGGCCTGGCGGTCGCGCGCGCCGTCATGGCGGCGCACGGTGGCCGGCTCGTCTTCGAGAGCGAGGAGGGGCGGGGCGCGACCTTCGTGCTCGAGCTGCCGCTCCGCGACAACGGTCCGGCGGGCGCTCCGGCCGGCCGTGCGGATTGACTCGTCCGCCGCGCGCCGAAAGAATGCGCCGTGCCCGCAGGCCGCATCCGCTTCATCGATCTTCCAGCCCAGTATGCCACGCTGGCGGCGGAGATACGCGCCGCGGTCGACGAGGTGTTCGCCGCGCAGGCCTTCGTGCTCGGCCCGACGGTCGAGCGCTTCGAGGCGGCGCTCGCGGAGTATCTCGGCGCGGCGGCCGTCGTGGGGGTCGCGTCGGGAACCGACGCGCTCTACCTCGCGCTGCGCGCGCTCGAGGTCGGCCCCGGCGACGCCGTCGTGACGACGCCGTTCAGCTTCGTCGCCACCGGTACCGCGATCGCACGGGTCGGCGCGCGCCCGATCTTCCTCGACATCGATCGGGACTCCTTCAACCTCGACCCTGCGGGCGTGGCGCAGTGGATCGGGGAGTCGTGCCGGCGTGACGGCGGCGGCGAGCTGCGCACCATCGTCGGCGAGCGCGTGCGCGTCGTGCTGCCCACGCATCTCTACGGACGCATCTGCGACATGGACGCGTTCGAGCGCCTCGCGGAGCGCGAGGAGCTCGACGTCGTCGAGGACGCGGCGCAGGCGATCGGCGCCCGGCTGCCCGACGGGCGCGCCGCGGGCGCGATCGGCCAGTTCGGCTGCATCTCGTTCTATCCGACGAAGAACCTCGGCGGCGCCGGCGACGGCGGCGCGGTCGTCTGCCGGAACGCGAACGACGCTGCTCTCGTGCGCATGCTGGCGCGGCACGGCGCCGAGGGCAGCGCGTACCGCCACGTCGAGCTCGGCCTCGCATCGCGCCTCGACGCCCTCCAGGCCGCGGTGCTCGCCGTGAAGCTGCCGCGCCTCGACGCGTGGAACGAGGCGCGCCGCCGCCACGCGGCGCGCTACGAGGAGTGCCTCGCGGCGGCATTCGGCGCGGACGGCCCGGTGCGCGCTCCCGGCCTCGTGCCCGGGCACGTCTATCATCAGTACGTCGTGCGGGTACCGGAGCGCGAGCGCGTGCGCGCGGCGCTCGCGGCGAACGGCATCGAGACCCAGGTCTACTACCCGATCCCGCTGCACCTGCAGCCGTGCTTCGTCGGGCTCGAGTACCGCCCCGGTGAGCTGCCGGAGGCGGAGCGCGCGAGCCGCGAGGCGCTGGCGCTGCCGATCTATCCCGAGCTGGCGCCCGACGCGCCCGAGATCGTCGTCGCATCGCTCGCCCGCGCCCTCGGCGTCCGCCCATGACCGCGGCCGCGACCGTGCTCGCCTACGGCGACGCGCGGCTCCGGATCGAGCTCGGGACGGGGCGCTACGCGACCGTCGTCGCGCGCCCGCCCGCGCCGCTACGCGACGTGCCGGCGGCCCTCCGTCAGGCCCTCGCGGCGCCGATCGACGCGCCGCCGCTCGCGGCGCAGGTGCGTCCGGGCGAGCGGGTGACGATCGTCGTGTCCGACGGCACCCGCGATACCGGCGCGCGCGCGCTCCTGCCGACGCTCCTCGCGGAGCTCGACCGTGCCGGCGTCCCCGCGTCGCGCGTCCGGGCGCTCTTCGCCCTCGGCATCCACCGCCGGCAGACCGCCGACGAGCAGGCGGCGATCCTCGGGCCGGACGTCGCCGCGCACCTGGCGCACGCCGACCATGACTGCGACGACGACGCGCAGCACGCGCCGCTCGGCGGCGACGGCGCCGCCGCGTCGCTGCGGATCAACCGCCAGGTGCTCGACGGCGATCTCGTGCTCGTGACCGGCGCGCTCGGCTTCCACTACCTCGCCGCGTTCGGCGGCGGGCGGAAGGCGCTCGTGCCGGGCGTGGCGGCGCGCGAGAGCGTGCGCGCCTTCCACCGCCACTCGCTCGCGGCCGATCCGAGCGCCGGCCGCCACCAGGACATCGCGCCGGGCGTGCGCGCAGGCAATCCGCTCGACGCGCTCGCGACCGACGCGGCGGCGCGGGTGTCGCGCACGTTCCTCGTCAACACGACGATGGTGCCGGGCGGCGTCGGCGGCATCGTCGCCGGGGATCTGCGTGCCGCCTTCGCGCGCGGCTGCGACGACTACCGCGCCGCCTTCACCGTCCCCCTCGCCGCGCGCCGTCCGGTCGTGATCGTGAGCGCGGGCGGTGCGCCCCGCGACGGCGACCTGGTGCAGACGCAGAAGGCGATCGCCGCCGGCGCCGCGGCGCTCGCGCCGGGCGGCATGATGCTCGTGCTGGCGCGCTGCCAGGACGGTGCGGGGCAGGGCGAGCTGTGGCGCTGGTTCGACCATCCCGATCGCGCGGCACACCTGCGCGCGCTGCACGCGGACTTCAGCGTGCCTGGGCAGACGGCGCTCGCCCTGCGCGAGCACGCCGTGCGTGCCGAGATCCATCTCCACTCGTCGTTGCCGGCCGAGCTGGTCGCGCGGACCGGCATGCGGCCGGTGGCGCGCGTGGACGACTTCCTCGCCGCCGTGCAGCGGCGCTACGGCGCCGGCGTCGAGGGCTACGTCCTGCCGGAGGGGGCGCGCTACCTTCCCGTCGTGGGAGGCGCGGGGTGAGGCGGCCGCGCGGCCGGCGGCGGCGTGTGCCGCGCGCGCTCACGATCGCCGGATCGGACAGCGGCGGCGGCGCCGGCATCCAGGCCGACCTCAAGACGTTCGCCGCCCTCGGCGTGCACGGCGCGAGCGTCGTCGCGGCGCTCACCGCGCAGAGCACGCGCGGCGTCCATCGTATCCTCGGGGTCCCCGCCGCCTTCGTGCGCGCACAGCTCGACGCCGTGCTCGACGATCTCGGCGCCGACGCGGTGAAGACGGGCATGCTGCTCGATCCGCGCACCGTGACGATCGTCGCGCGGGCGCTCGCGGCGCGCGGCGCGCCGCCGCTCGTCGTCGATCCGGTGATCGCCGCCAAGGACGGCGCGACCCTGCTCACGCGCCGCGCGCAGGAGGCGCTGCGCGTTCGCCTCCTGCCGCTCGCGACCGTCGTCACGCCGAATCGCGAGGAGGCCGCGGCGCTCACCGGCCGGCCGGTGCGCGATCGCGACGAGATGGAGCGGGCGGCGCACGCGCTCGTCGCGCTCGGCGCGCGCGCCGCCGTCGTGACCGGCGGCGGCTCGTCGCGCTAATCGTGTGATCTCCTCGTGGTGGACGGGCGGGCGCGCTGGCTCCGCGCCCGCCGCGTGCCGGGTCCGCCGCCGCACGGCACCGGCTGCACGTTCTCGGCGGCGATCGCCGCGCGCCTCGCATGCGGCGCGGCCATCGAGGACGCCGTCGTCGCCGCCAAGCGGTATACCCACGCCTGCATCCGCCGGGCGCGGCGTCTCGGCGACGGCCATCCGGTGCTCGGCCACCTGCCGTGGAGACCGTCCGCGTGATCCGCCCGACCGCTCCCGCCGCGCTGCGTCGTGCGAGGGCCGCGCGCCGCGTTTTCCCCGGGCTTTCCGCATTGTTCCCGGCGCGCCATGTGCGGTATGCTCGCCGGCGTCGGCCCGGTTACACGATGGGAGAGGCGAGCGTGGTCGCGCGCTCAGGGCAGCCCTCCCGCGCAGTCCCCCTCCCCGGCCGGACGCCAGCAGCTCTCGGCTCGAGGACAGCCCCGACGTGGAACGAATGAGCGACAGGAAGATCGCCGGCGGCGAGTCCGGCGCGCGCAAGCCGCGACCGCGGAAGAGCCACGGCCTCGCCGTGCTCGAGGACATCGGCGCGCTCATCGGCCATTCGCACGACCTCCAGGAGACGCTCGAGAACATCGTCAAGATCGTCGCCGAGCGCATGGGGACGGAGGTGTGCTCGCTCTACCTGTTCGACCCGAAGGAGGAGCACCTCACGCTCTGGGCGACGACCGGCCTCGAGCGCGCGGCGGTCGGCAAGGTGCAGATGCGCATCGACGAGGGCCTCACCGGCATGGTCATCGAGAAGAACGAGCCGGTGATGGTCGTCGATGCCCTGGCGCACCCACGCTACAAGTACTTCCCGGAGACGGGTGAGGAGAAGTACCACTCGTTCCTGGGCGTGCCGATCGCGGAGAAGCGCAGCGCGCTCGGCGTGCTCGTCGTGCAGACCCTGCGCCGGCGGCGCTTCGCGCCGCACGAGCTGCGCCTCCTGCGTGCGATCGCGGCGCAGGTGCGCGGCATCATCGTGCAGGCCCGCCTCGTCGAGAGCCTGGAGAGCAAGGAGAAGGAGCGTCAGGAGTACCGCAAGCGGATGGTCGACGCGATCCGCCGCCTGCACGCGTACGAGAAGACGGGCGACAAGCCGGCGGCGGGCGCGAAGCGCCGGCCCGGACAGTTCCGTCTCTCGGGCGCGGGCGCGTCGCCGGGCTTCGGCATGGGGCACGCGCATCTCCTCCGCCCGACGGTGTCGCTCGATCAGATCGAGGACCGCCGCGCCGACGATGCCGACGCCGAGCAGCAGCGCCTGAGCGGCGCGATCGCGCGCTCGGTGACCGAGATGATCCGCCTCAAGGAGCGCATGCAGACGATCGCGCCCGAGGTCGACGGCGCGCTCTTCGACGTGCAGCGCATGATGCTCGAGGACGCGGCGTTCGTCGGCAAGCTGGAGCGCGGGGTCCGCGAGGGCCTCGCCGCGGAGTCGGCGTTGAAGCACGTGGTCGCGGAGTACGTCGACGCGTTCCTCGCGATGTCCGACGGCTACCTGCGCGAGCGCGCCGCCGACGTGCGCGACATCGGCCAGCACCTGCTGCGCAACCTCCTCGGCTACGAGGAGGCCGCGGCCGGCTTCGACGGCGACGTCGTCCTGGTCGCGTACGAGCTCACCCTCGCCGATCTCTCGATGATGGAGCACGACCGCTTGAAGGGCATCGTGCTCGCGACCGGCGGCGTCACGTCACACGCGTCGATTCTCGCCAAGTCGTTCGAGATCCCGACGGTGGTCGGCGTCGGCCACGTCGCCGAGGTGCTGCACGAGGGCGACACCGTCGTCGTCGACGGCAACTCGGGCGTCGTCTACGTGAACCCGAGCGTCGACGTCGTGCGCGAGTACCACCGGCTCGACAAGGAGTACCGCGCGTTCAACCTCGAGCTCGAGGCGATCCGCGAGCTCGCCGCCGTCACCACCGACGGCCACCGGGTGAACCTCTACGCCAATGTCGGCCTCTTCGGCGACCTGCACTTCGCGGACCTGCACGGCGCGGAGGGCGTCGGCCTCTACCGCACCGAGTTTCCGTTCCTCTCCTACAAGGAGTTCCCGAACGAGGAAGAGCAGCTCGGGCTCTACCGCAAGGTGCTCGAGCGCATGCCGGGAAAGCCGGTCACCATCCGCACGCTCGATCTCGGCGCCGACAAGTATCCGAGCTACCTCACCATCGGCCGCGAGGAGAACCCCTTCCTCGGCTGGCGCTCGATCCGCATCTCGCTCGAGCTGCCCGAGATCTTCAAGGCGCAGCTGCGCGCCATCCTGCGCGCCGGCGCCTACGGCTCCGTCCGCATGCTCTTCCCGATGATCTCGAGTCTCGAGGAGCTGCGCCGGGTGAAGGAGCTGATCGACGAGGCGCGCCATGAGCTCGAGGAGACCGGCCAGCCGTACGACCCCGCGATGCAGATCGGCATCATGATCGAGGTGCCGTCGGCGGTGTGGCTCGCGCCGCGCCTCATCGAGGAGGTCGACTTCTTCAGCATCGGCACGAACGACCTGATCCAGTACCTGCTCGCGGTCGACCGCAACAACTCCAAGGTCGCGCCGCTCTACGAGCCGCTGCACCCGGCCGTGCTCGGCGCGATCGCCGACGTCGCGCAGGCGGCGAAGGACGCGGGCAAGTCGGTCGGCATGTGCGGCGAGATGGCGTCCGATCCGCTGTGCACGTTGCTCCTGCTCGGCATGGGGCTCGACGACCTCAGCATGGGCCCGTTCTTCATTCCGGTCATCAAGCGGTTCATCCGCTCGGTGTCCTTCAGCATGGCGGAGGAGGTCGCGCGCGACATCCGCGGCCTCGCCACCGCCAAGGACGTGAAGGGCTATCTCTTCGCGCGGCTGAAGGAGCTCGGGATCATCGAGCTCATGGACATGTATCATTGACCGGGTAGGGGCTCGTTGCTAGAAGCGGGGCGCTCTGGCCCAGGGAGGGCTCCAGACGTGCCCGCAGCCAGTGCCATGGTCGCTCAGCGCCCCCGCAGCTCGGTACGATGCGGTCCGTTCCGTCACGTCGGTCGTGGCGCGCGCAGCCTGTCGAAAGGAGACGCCATCATGTGGATGAAAGAGGAAGACGACGACGATTTCGATGATGACGACGAGGATTTCGACGACGACGATGACGACGAGACGGACGGCGACGACGACGAGGACGACGACGACGAGTGGAACGCCGACGAGTGATCCGCTGTTGATGTTGTGACGGCGGAGGGGCGCCGATAGAATGTGGAGCCGCCCATGCCGATCAAGGCGCAGAGCCACGCATCGGTGCCCCCCCAGTCGCCATTCGATGGGGTCCACGTCCGTGACGGCGATCTCCTCCTCCGTCCTCTCGAGAACGCCGACGTCGGAGCCCTCTTCGCGCTGATCGACGCCGAGCGGGCGCGGCTCGGCCGCTTTCTTCCCTGGGTCGAGGAGACCCGCACGGAGCGCGACACGTTGCGCTTCATCGAGGATGCCGCCGACGAGCGCCGCCGCCGCCGGAGCCTCGTGCTCGGCGTCGTGGTGAACGACGTGCTCGGCGGCACGATCGGCCTCCACTACGTCGACTGGTTCGATCGCTCGGCGGAGATCGGCTACTGGATCGCCTCGGAGCTCGAGGGCCGCGGCTACGTCACCCGGGCGACGCGCCGCCTCCTCGGGGTGGCCTTCGGCTCGGCCGGCCTGCACCGGCTCGTGATCCGCTGCGCCATAGACAATGCGCGCAGCCGGCGGGTCGCCGAACGGCTCGGCTTCCGCCTGGAGGGACTCCTGCGCGAGGCGCAGTGGGTCGGCGGGCGCTTCATCGATCAGCACCTCCTCGCCCTCCTGCGCACCGACGCGCCGCGCTGAACCCGCGCGCGCGGGCCTTCCGGGAGGCCGCACGCGGCCGTAGACCCCCGTCCGGACTGCATTCACCCTTGCGCCGGCGTTCCGATTCGAGATACTTCAGGGACCTGTCGCCCGCGTGTCCATGTCCTTGAGACCATTCGCACTCTTCGGCCTGATGGTCGCGCTTCTCCTGCCCCGGGCGGCGGCGGCTACGGTCACCGTCACCGATTGCGCATCCGATGCGCATTGCGTTGCGATCAGCAAGAAGACGGTGATCCAGGTCCCGAACGACACCGTCGTCATTGCCGGCCCGATCGTCCCGCTGCCGGGCACCACCACGCTGCAGGTCCTCGCCAAGGCCATCGCGGTCGACGGACCGAGCGGCGGCCAGATCAGCGTCACCGGCAAGGGCCAGTCGATCGTCCTCGACGCCGCAAGCGTGCTGGTCACCGGGTCGCTCCTCAGCTCCGACACCAACGGCAAGATCCTGATCCGCGGCGCGGACACCGTACAGGTCCAGGGCCCCCTCGAGGTCGATTCCGGCGGCGAGGCCCGGATCACGTGCACCGGCATCGGCTGCACGCTGAACGTCATCAATACCCATTTCCACTGCAACCACCTCGTGCTCGACGCCCAGGGCGACATCATCTGGGACGGCGATCACGTCGATACCTTCGGTCCACGCGACCTCGTCGTGATCGACGCCAACAACGGCTCGATCCGCAAGTCGGGCGCGATCACCATCGGCCTCGCGCGCGGGCGCCTGATGGCGGAGGTCGACGTCGACAAGGTCGACGCCGTCTCGGAGGCCGTCGAGTTCTGCCAGACGTGTCAGGGGACGCCGACGCCGGCCGGAGCCACGCCGACGCCCACTCCGTCGACGCCGTTGGAGACGGCCTCGCTACCGCTGGGCACGCCGCCCGGCACCCCGACCGCGACGGCCACCGATCCGACGCCGACCGCGACGCCGTCCACGCCGCTCTCCACCGCGTCGCTGCCGATCGGCACGCCGAGCTCCACGGGCCCGACGCACACGCCGACGCCGACGGGCGGGACACGCACCGCGACCCCGACGACGCCGCGCACACCGACGCCCACGCACACCCCGGTCGCCACCCCGACGCCGTGCGAGGAGTGCGGCACCGTCCGCGGCGGTATCGAGAGCACGTTCTTCATGACCGCGGCCGGCGACATCGACATCAGCGGCCAGCAGTACAACGTCGCCGAGGGCATCACGATCAGCGCCGGCGGCAACATCAACCTGACCAACACCCTGCTCGACAACGACTTCGGCAAGTGCGGCGAGATCACGGTGACCTCCGGCGCGCAGATCACGATCGACGGCGCGACGCTGATCGACGACGATTGCCGCGGCAACCCGGACGTCTCCGAGCTGAACGGCCGCGAAGCGGTCCCGCACACGGGTTTCAACGGCGTCGTCGGAAAACCCGCCGTCGACGACTGAGCGGCGCGCGCAGCGCCGTCGGAGGGTCGCCGATGGATCTGCATCTCAAGGATCAGGTGGTCGTCATCACGGGTGGTGCCTCGGGCATCGGCCGTGCCACCGCCGAGTACTTCCGCCGTGAGGGCGCGCGCCTCGTCCTTGCCGACGCCCAGGCGCGGGCGCTGAAGCAGGCGGTCGAAGAGCTGCGTGCCGACGGCTGCGAGGTGATGGCGGAGCACGTCGACGTCCGTGACTATGCCGCGTGCGAGCGCATGGTCTCCGGCGCGATCCTCGCGTTCGATCGGGTCGACGTGCTGGTGAACTGCGCCGGCATCGGCGGCATCCCGGCGCTCTTCAGCGAGAACAAGCCGGAGGAGTGGAGCGACCTCGTCGCGATCAATCTCCTCGGCACGATGCACTGCTGTCGCGCCGTAGTGGACCGCATGACCGCGCGGCGCTCGGGGCGCATCATCAACATCGCCTCCGAGGCCGGCAAGGCGAACGAGAAGCGCATCGTCGCCTACGGGGCGACGAAGGGCGGCGTCATCTCGCTGACGCGCGGCCTCGCCGCCGAGCTCGGCCGCTACGGCATCACCGTGAACGCCGTCTGTCCGGGCGTCACCCGCACACCGATGACGAGCTACATCACCGACGACATGGAGCGCGAGTGGGCGCGTATGTACCCGCTCGGCCGCCTCGGCCGGGTGGAGGACATCGCGCCGCTGATCGTGTTCCTCGCCTCGTCGGAGGCGTCGTGGATCACCGGCCAGGCGATCAGCGTGAGCGGCGGCTTCGGCCGGTCGTAGAGATCGGTCGGCGGCGCGAGGGCATGACGCCTATCCGCGGCGCGCCTCACGTCTCGTCGCCGCGATGCTCCTCTGGTTCCGGCAGTGCCTCCGCGCTGGCCGGGCGCTAGCGTCCACCCCCGCGTAGCGCTGCGTGCGTGTCGTGTCGCGGCGCCGAAGGAGGAACGACGTGAAGCCTTCTCATGCCCCGCGGATCTCTCGCGCCCTCGTGGTCTCCGCCCTCGTGGCCGTCGCGACCGCCGTGCCGGCGGCCGCCCAGGTCTGCAACCCGTTCGGCGACGCGCCGCGCCCCATGACGCTCGACACGTCGGTGCTCACCTGCACGGGCGGGGCGATGATGCCGTCGTGGGCCGACGCGAACGGCACGCCGCGCACCGCGTGCCTGTACGAGCCGGCGTCCGCCTCGCCGTCGAGCCCGCTGCCGCTCGTCGTGTACGTCCACCCATCGCTCTTCACCGCCGACACGATCGCCGCCGTGACCAACATCCTGAGCTTCCAGAATACCGCCGATCTCTCCGGCGATCCGGCGCGGCCCGGCTTCATCGTCGTCGCCCCCGAGGGCCGGTCGACCCAGCACTTCTATCCGACGCCCGACGACACGGGGACGGGCTGGGACAACTGGTATCGCCAGCTGGACAAGCGCGGGCGTGACGTCATGGTCGACGGCTCGACGTACGCGCAGAACGTCGATGCCGCGACGATCGACCATTTCATCGACGCCGAGGTCGCGACGGGCAAGGTCGACACGCGTCGCATCTACGTCACCGGCTGGTCGAACGGCGCGGCGATGGGGATGCTCTACGCGCTGAACCGCACGCGCATCGCCGCCGCGGCCGTCTACACCGCCCCGGACGCCTTCGAGGCGTTCAACGATTCCTGCCCGCAGATGCCGGTCAGCCGCCGTCCGCGCAGCGACGCCGAAATTCGCGTCAGCAACAAGCGCGTCCCGATCCTCCACGTGCACAACGCCTGCGACATCGCCGGCATCTGCCCGAACGGTGAGCGGCTCCTTGGTGATCTCCTCGCCATTCACGCGCGCGTCACTGACATCATCATCGACGACTCGCAGCAGAAAGTGACGATGTGCAATGCCCAGTGCGGCACGAACCCCGACGGCGACCTGAGCCCCGCCGACAACCCGCTCGGCTTCACCGAGGGCTCCGCGAACCACGTGCGCTGGCCGACGGAGTGGACGGCGAGCATGCTCGCGTTCTTCCGCGCGCATCGCGGGCATCGCTAGCGGAGCCTCAGCGCGGTGTGGCTGCGCCGTCGGAAGACCGCGGCGAACCGCTACTCGAAGAGCGCCCGTTCCGTCCGGAATCGCGCGACCGCGAGATCGACGACCGCGGCCTGCTGAAGCTCGGTGAGGTCGCTCGCCGGCGGCCCGACGTTCGCGCTGCCATTCTCGATGGCATCGGCGATCTGCTCGGCGGCTGCGATGCGTCTCGCGATCTCGTCCTCGGGACGATGGTGGGTCAGGATCGCCTCGACGATCGCGCGATCGAGGCCCCACTTCTGCGCGACGTAGGCGCTGATCTCCTCATGGGAGATGCCGAAGACCCGGCGCTCGAGCAGCCCGTCGTCGTCGCGCGAGGCCTCGGCCGCGCGCTGCGGATCGGTGAGGTGCAGGACCAGTCGTCCGATGTCGTGCAGGATCGCCGCGAGGAACTCCGGTCCACCCCGCGGGTGATGCGCCAGCGCCGCGAGCTCGTCCGCGACGAGCGCCGTGAGGAGGGCGTGCACCCAGAGATCCTCGGTGGCGGAGCGCTCCGCGCGGTACGCGGCGGAGGTCGAGGCGGCGATGAGAATGCGGCGCAGCGCTTGGAATCCCACGCGGAGAATCGCGGCCTGCACGGTGCGTGGCGGCTCGGTGGGCGCGTAGACCACCGAGCTTGCGATCTTCATCACGCGACAGGCCAGCGTCGGGTCGGCCTCCACCGCGTGCGCGACCTCCACGGCGTTCGCACGCGGCGACGACGCGAGAATCATCGCGTGCGATGCCACCTCGGGAAGGGGCGGCATCCAATAGCGCGCGGGAATGGGGCCGATCAGCGCAGCCGCTCCGCCGGATGCGTCATCATGTGCGAGGAGCTTGCTCGTACGAGGCTGCATGTGCGGCATGGGGGCGCGAGTAGGGCCTGACGCGTTTGGTGCAGCGCGCATGCCCCGCCGAAACGCCGAGCCGGATGCGCTGCGGAGCGGCTCCCGCGTTGCAACTACCGATGTGGTCAACGGACGCGTCGGCGCCTCCTCCTCCGACTGCGGGATCTCGCGCGCGCGGAGTCATCCCTTTCGGCCCTCGCGTCCCATTTCGTGGAGCGCGCGCTCCCCGTCTTTTCCGCGTCAGCTCCTGATTGGCCGGTACCGCATCCGAGGAGCGTGTCGATGTGACCCTGCGGGATGATCGAGAGCTTGGGATACGAAAGGGTGACGGGCCGTACAGAGTTGTGCGGACATCGCCGGCCTCCGCCCGACGGCGGCGAGCCACGCTCAGCGATCGAGGCTGCGGTACTGCACCGCCTCCGCGACGTGCGCCGCGCCGACGCGCTCCGCGCCGTCGAGGTCGGCGATCGTGCGTGCGACCTTGAGGACGCGCGTGTAGGCGCGCGCGCTCAGGCCGAGGCGACTCATGGTACGCTCGAGGATGCTCGCGCCGGCAGCGTCGGGGCGGGCGAAGGCGCGGAGCTCGCGGGCGCTCATCTCGGCGTTGCAGGTCGTCGTGCCCGCGGCGAAGCGCGCGTGCTGGCGCTCGCGCGCGGCGAGGACGCGGGCGCGCACGGCCGCCGACGTCTCGCCCGGCGCATCGCCCGTCAGCTCGCCGTAGCGCACCGGGGCGACGTCGACGTGCAGGTCGATACGGTCGAGCAGCGGACCCGAGAGGCGCGCGCGGTACTGCGTCAGGCGGTTCGGGGTGCAGCGGCAGACGTGCGTCGGGTCGCCGTGGAAGCCGCACGGGCAGGGATTGGTCGCCGCGAGCAGCATGAGGCGCGCCGGGTAGACGATGCGCCAGGCGGCGCGGACGAGGGAGACGCGCCGCTCCTCGAGCGGTTGGCGCAGACCTTCCAGCGCGTCGCGGCGGAACTCGGCCAGCTCGTCGAGGAAGAGGACGCCGCGGTGTGCGAGCGCGACCTCGCCGGGACGCTGGCCGGCGCCGCCGCCGAAGAGCCCGGCGGCGGAGATGGTATGGTGCGGGGCGCGGAACGGACGCGTGGCGACGAGCGGCCGGTCGTCGAGCAGCCCGGCGGCGCTGTGGATCTTCGTCACCTCGAGCGCCTCATCGAAGGCGAGTGGCGGCAGGATCGTCGTCAGGCGGCGGGCGAGCATCGTCTTGCCGGCGCCGGGCGGGCCGATGAGGAGCGCGTTGTGACCGCCCGACGCCGCGATCTCGAGCGCGCGCTTGGCCAGCTCCTGGCCGCGCACCTCGGCGAGGTCGAGGGCGCCGTCCGCGACCTCGGCGGTGAGCGTGGTCGGCGGGGTAGGGGTGACATCGGCGGCGGCGCCGCTCAGGAGGTCGACGGCCTCGCGCAGCGACGCCGCGCCGAATACCTCGACTGTGGGAACGAGCGCGGCCTCGGCGGCGTTGACGCGCGGCACGACCAGCCGCCGGCAGCCGAGCGCCTGTGCCGCCGCGGCGACCGAGAGCGCGCCGCGGATCGGGCGCAGCGCCCCGTCGAGCGCGAGCTCGCCGGCGATGATCGTGCCGGCGAGACCGCGCCGCACCTCGTGCCCGGTCGCGGCGAGGATGCCGACGGCGATCGGCAAGTCGTACGCGGCGCCCTCCTTGCGCAGGTGCGCCGGCGCGAGGCTCACCGTGATGCGGCGCGGAGGGATGTCGAAGCCGGAGTTGCGGAGCGCCGAGCGGACCCGGTCCTTGCTCTCGCGTATCACGTGGTCGGGAAGGCCGACGGTCGCGGTGTGCGGCAACCCCGCGGCCAGATCGACCTCGACCTGCACCGGATGCGCCTCGATGCCGACGAGGGCGCAGGAGAGAACCGTCGCGAGCACCGCCCACGCAGTGTGCCGAGGCGACGGTCGTGGCGGCAACGCTACCCGTAGCCCTCCGCATCGGACGACGAGGTGGCTCAACCGTTGACGACCCGCGGGTCATCCACTACCCGAAGGGCCGCGCGTGTTCTTCCCACTCTTCCGCTATCGAATGCGAGGCGCCGCGTCATTGCTGGCGCTGACTCTGCTCGCCTCGGGATGCGCCTCTTCTGTGCTGCGCGTCAGTTGGCCCACGGAAAGTTCCGCGCACTCCCGCATCGGTACCGAGACCGTGCAGATCCCTGCCGAGGCCCTTCCGTACTACGCTGGGACGACGTTCGATTTCGTCTGCGCGCTCGGACCGCTGTTCGGGTACGGCGCGGCGCCCGGAGGGAGTGTGCACGGAGGCGAAGAGTCCGGATGGATCGGCCTTGCCCCGTTCTGTTTGGTCGATCTGCCGCTCAGCGCGGCGCTCGATACGATCCTGCTTCCAGTCGACTATCTGTCGCACCGTCGATGCGACCACGCGATGACGGTCTACAACGCACGTATGACAGAGCTTCGGAGAAACGCGGCGAATGCCGGCGCTACGGACGGCCGCAAGAGCGAGCCGCTCGGGCAGCCGGGGACCACGCCGACTGTCATTCCTCCCCGAACCGAATGAAGCGTTCTTCGGCCTCCGGAGAGTCGCCGCCGGCTCAGCCAAAGAGCTCGCTGTGCTCGGCGAACGCGTGCTGCACGCGGGTCGCGCAGTCGGCCTCGACCTCGGTCGAGAGGCCGAGGGCGTCGAGGCCGTCCATCTTCGGACGGGTGACGCCGGTGCCGAAGCCGATCGCGTAGGCGATCGAGTCGGCGGCGCTGAGGAGGATCGCGAGCGGGCGGCCGCCTTGTGCGTTCAGCGGATCGTGGTGCCAGCGGATGGCGTCCGCCTGCGTGGCGTCGAGGCCCCAGTCGGCGGCGAGGATGGCGCCGGCCTCGGCGTGATCGAAGCCGTACCACTCGCGCTCCAGGTCGGCGCGGCTGCCGGCGCCGCTGTCCACCAGGCTCTGGATGACGTCCGCCGAGGTCGGGTCGGCGAGCAGGAACGCGATGCGGCCGACGTCGTGGAAGAGGCCGGGCAGGAAGCCGCTGCCGGGCTCGATCGCCTTGGTGATCTTCGCGAACTCCTCGGTCGCGATCGCGACGGCGAGGGCGTGGCTCCAGAGGTTCTGCGCGAGGTCGCCGGGAATCGCGACCAGGCGGCGGAAGCACGCGGCGACCAGCACGTCGCAGGTCTTGCGCAGGCCGAGCGCGACCACGGCGTCGCGCACGGTGCGGGCCGGGCTGCGGCGGGCGTACGCGGCCGAATTGGCGAGACGCAGCACGCGCGCGGCGAGGCCGACGTCGGTCTCGACCAGCTCGCACACCCGCTCGATGTTGGCGTCGGGCGAGCTCGCGAGCGACAGTGCGGCGGACGCGGCGCCAGGAAGCGACGGCAGCTCGCCCGTGCGTGAGAGATGGGTCAGCGTCTGGCGGATCCGCTGGCGACGCAGGCGCTCGAGGACGGAAGCGTCCACCGGATAGGGATCGGTCATCGGGCGGCTCCCTCCTGTGCCACGTCGGCGACGGGGCCTCTGGGCTGCGGCACGCCGAGGACACGGCTCACGGCGCGGTCGAAGCTCGGCGCGTCGAACGGTTTCCGCAGCGTCGCGACGATGCGGCTGTCGTCGGGGTCGGGCTCGCTCGCGGGGTGATCGGTCGTGAGGAGGACGAGGGGGACGGCGTCATACGCGGGGTCGGCGAGACGGCCGGCGGCGGCGTGCACGCCGGCGTCGACGACCATCAGATCGAGCTGGTGCTCCCGGGCGCCGGCGAGCGCCTCCTCGGCGTTCGTCGCCTCGAGCGCCCGGCAGCCGTAGCGCTCCAGGTGCCGTTCGACGACGGCGCGGACGACGGTGCTGCGGTCGGCGGTGAGCACGGTTCTCATGGCGTCGGGGTCCCCTGGCGGCAACGGGTGCCGCTGAGGAGCAACGGCCGTGCCGCGAGGCCGACACGGCGAATGCGTTGTTCGTGGGGACGGGCGTCACTTTTTTGCCCCTCGGACGGGGCAGCGCGACGAGATTTAGCCAGACGGGCGCGCGTCGCCGGGCGGACCGCAGCGGGTCAGTCCAGGGTGCGGCGCTCCCGCTTGCGCTCGCTGCGCGCGCGCTTGTCGGCGAGTCTGCGCTCGACGGCCCTGGCGGACGGCCGGCTGGGGCGGCGCGTGCGCGATACGCGCAGCGCCGTCCGCATGACGGTCGCGAAGCGCGCGAGCAGCGCCTCGCGGTTGCGCGCCTGCTGGCGCTCCTCGGCGCAGTGCAGGATCAGCTCGCCCTCGCTCGTGAGACGTGACGCGAGACGCGCGAGCGCGCGCTCGCGCTGCGCCGCGGTGAGCGACGGTGAGTCGCGGACGTTGAAGCGCAGCACCGCCTTCGAGGCGACCTTGTTGACGTTCTGCCCGCCGGGGCCGCTGGCGCGCACGAAGGTCAGCGTGATCTCGCGCGGCGGGATCACGACATCCTTCCGGACCTCGATGCCGCGTCCGGTCATGGCGTGGCCCGCGTCAGGCGCGCGCGCCGACGAGCGCCTGCACCGCGTCGCCGAGGCCGTCCACGCTCAGATGGAACATCGGGAAGAGGCGGCGGACGAGCCGGGTCGTGTAGGTCTGATCCCAGAGCGCGGCGTCGTCGGGATTGATCCACACGGCGCGCTCGAAATGCGCGGCGAGGCGGTGCAGCCAGGCGATGCCGGAGGTGGCCGAGGTGGCGTGCGGGTTGATGCCGCCGTGCGCGTCGAGCAGCTCCGAGGGATGCATCGCCGCGTCGCCGACGATCGCGAGCTTCCAGCGGTCGTCGAGGCGGCGCAGGACGTCGGCCGTCGGGATCGCGTCCGCGCGCGTCAGGCGCGCCCGGGAGTAGACCTGATCATAGACGCAGTTGTGGAAGTAGTACGGGCGGAACTCGCGCAGCCCGCGCTCCTCGTGGAGCGCGGTGAGGAGGTGGCTCACCGGCTCGAAGTACGGGTCCATCGTGCCGCCGACGTCCATCAGCAGAAGGAGCCGGACGTCGTTCTTGCGCGGGGCGCGGAAGACGAGCTCGATCTCGCCGGCGTTGCGACAGGTCTCGTCGACCGTCTCGTCGAGGTCGAGCTCGGTCTCGAGGCCGGTGCGGGTGAGCTGGCGCAGGCGGCGGAGCGCGACCCGCATCTGGCGGTTGTCGAGCGCGACGTCCGTGCGATAGTCGCGGAAGCGCCGCTCGCCGGCGACCTTCATCGCGGAGCGGCCGCCGCCCTGGCCGCCGACGCGGATGCCGGTCGGATGCTGGCCGCCGTGGCCGTAGGGCGAGCGCCCGCCCGTGCCGACCCAGCGGTCGCCGCCGTCGTGGCGCTCGGTCTGCTTCGCGAGCGTCTCGAGGAAGCGCTGCATCAGCTCGTCGGCGCTCAGGCGCTCGAGCGCCGCCAGCTCCTCCGGCGACAGGTTCGGGAAGTTCTTCGGGTCCGCGAGCCACTTCAGGACCTCGTCGGCGATGTCGTCGAGCGCGCCCTCGACGCCCTGGAACACGTGCGCGAATACCCGGTCGAACGCGTCGAAGTAGGTCTCGCTCTTCACCAGGCACGCGCGCGCCAGATGATAGAAGCGCAGCAGGCTCGAGCCGTGCAGGCCCTGGCGCAGCGCCGTCAGGAACGTCATCCATTCCTGCAGGGCGACCGGCACGCCCTCCTCGCGCAGCCCGTAGAAGAGATCGAGGAACATCGTCCGCCTACCTCATTGATTGTAGCGCGGCCCGAGGTCGCTCCAGCGCGTCGGGTAGTCGCCGCCCTTCGTGTCGTAGCGCTGCAGGGCGTCGGCGTCCTGCTCCTTCTTGAGGAGCGCGCCGATGAACGGGATGTGGCCCTCGATCTGCTCCTTTGACACCCCGGCGCGCAGCAGCGCCGAGATCCAGTCGATCAACTCGGACGTCGAGGGCTTCTTCCGCAGCTCGTTCTGCTCGCGCAGCCAGTAGAACTTGATCAGCACCTGGTCGAGGAGGGCGGCGTCGAGGTGCGGGTGGTGCACGTCGACGATCTGGCGCATCAGCGGCGCGTCGGGGAACTCGATGAAGTGGAAGATGCAACGGCGCAGGAACGCGTCGGGCAGCTCCTTCTCGTTGTTCGAGGTGATGACGACGACCGGCCGCTTCTCCGCCACGACCTCGGCGCCGGTCTCGGTGACGGTGAAGCGCATCTCGTCGAGCTCGCGCAGGAGGTCGTTCGGGAACTCGAGGTCGGCCTTGTCGATCTCGTCGATGAGGAGGACGTGGCGCTCCGTCGCGGCGAACGCCTGCCCGAGCGGTCCGAGCTTGATGTAGTGGTTGATGTCGGCGACGTTGCCGCCGCCGAACCGGCTGTCGTTCAGGCGCTGGACGGTGTCGTACACGTAGAGGCCGTCGGCCGCCTTTGAGGTCGACTTGATGTGCCAGGAGAGCATCGGCATCTCGAGGCCGTCGGCGACGTGCTTCGCGAGCAGGGTCTTCCCCGTGCCGGGCTCCCCCTTGATGAGCAGCGGCCGCTCGAGGGCGACGGCGCAGTTGACCGCGTCGACCAGCGGACCCGAGGCGATGTAGCCCGCCGTACCCTTGAAGCGGTGGAACCCGTTCGACTCCGGCATGAAACCTCCTTGGGTGTTCGGCGGATTATCCGGGCGCCCTGGCGGGATGCAACATTGCGCGCGGCGGGTTGCCTGCCCGCCCTGGGGCTGCCACTCTAGGGCGCACTCTGCATGGTGGATCACGAGGAGTGGCGTCTCGGGGACGATCCGGGAGGGGCGGTCTGTCCGGTCTGCGGCAAGGCCAACCGCGCCGGTCAGGTCCACTGCGCGTTCTGCGGCACGCCCCTCGACGCGGAGTCGGGCAGCGACCCGCTGGCGCTGCGGACGATCGGGGAGGCGATGACGGGCGGACGGCCGGCGCGCCGCCGTCGCCGCGAGCCGCCCTGGATGTGGCCGGCTGCCCTGATCGCCGTGCTCGTCGCCGCGATCGTCGGCTACGCCCGGCTGCAGTGGTTGTCGTCGTCGGCGGACCACCTGGGCGCGGACAATGACGCGGCGGCCCGACGCCTCGCGCTGCCGCCCGAGGTCGTCGCGACACCCGTCGCGGCAGCCGTGACGGCCGCGCCACGCATCGAGACCAAGGCCGAGCCGCCGCCGCCATCCCGCCCCGCGGCCGCGCCGCCGGTGGCCGTCGCGCCGCCGCCCGCCGTCGCGCCGCGTGTCGCGGCGCCGCATCCCGTCGCGACGGCTCCGCCCCCGGCAGCCCGTCCACCGGTGACGGCGGCCATCCCGCCGCCTCCGCCGGCTCCCGCTGCCCGTGCGACCCCGGCGCACGTCGCGGCGCCGCCGGTGGCGCGTACCGCCGCGCCGCGCCGTGTGGTCCGTCCGCGTCGTCCGGCGCCGCCGCCCGAGGAGGAGCCGGAGGAGCGCGCCGCGGTGCCGCCCGCGGTCGAGGAGACACCGGTCGCGCCGCGCGCCGGCACCGAAACCGTCGCGACGCCGGCGGCAGACGCGCACCCCTCCGAGGAGCGTCCGGCGCTCGGCACCGATCTCGTCGAGGCGCAGCGCGCCTACCGGACGGCGATCGAGCGCTACAACGCGCGTGCCGACGAGTACAACGATGTCGCCGATCAGGTGCAGCGCGGCTCCGGCGACGTCGATCCCGACCGCGCCTCGGCGTTGCAGGCGAAGCTCGAGCGCGCGCGTGCCGCGGCCGAGCGCGCGCGTTCCGATGCCGACACGCTGAAGGCGCACCTCGACGCCGTCCAGGAGAAGTATCGCTAGGCGCGGCGGGCGCTTGGCCGGCGCACTACTTTGCGTCTTCCGGGTGGCGGGGCCCTTTGCCACAATGCCCGGCGCATGGGGCGGAAGGGTGAGGTGGCGGAGGACGCGGTTGCGTGGATCGCGCTGCGCGGAGCGCGCGGGCTGAGCGACGCGGCGGCGCGACGTGCGGTCGAGCTGCTCGGCAGCGCGGAGGCGATGCTTGCGGCGTCCGCCACGATGCTGGACGCGGCCGGTCTCTCACCGGCGGCGCGCTCGGGCGTCCGCAAGGCGCGGCGCGACGACGCGCGCGCCGAGGCCGAGCGCATCGCCGCGCTCGACGCCCGTCTCGTCGCCTACCGTGACGTGGAGTACCCGGCGCTCCTCCGTGAGCTGCCCGACGCGCCGCTCTATCTGATCGTGCGCGGCGACGAGCTCGACGACGGACCGGCGGTTGCACTGGTCGGTGCGCGCCATGCGACGCCCTACGGCCTCGACGTCGCCGCCCGCTTCGGCGAGGAGCTGGCGCAGGCCGGGGTGACGGTCGTGAGCGGCCTCGCCCGCGGCGTCGACGGCGCCGCCCACCGCGGCGCGCTCCGCGGCGGCGGGCGCACCGTCGCGGTGTTCGGCGCCGGCATCGACGTCATCTACCCGCCCGAGCATGCGGACCTCGCCGCAGAGGTTGCTGCCTCCGGCACGCTCGTCACCGAGCTGCCCTGCGGCACGCCGCCCCTCGCCGAGCACTTCCCGTCGCGCAACCGCATCATCGCGGGCATGACGCACGGGACCCTGGTCGTCGAGGCGGCGCAGCAGAGCGGCTCCCAGATCACCGCGCGGCTGGCCCTCGACCAGGGTCGGGAGGTGTTCGCCGTGCCGGGACGGATCGACTCGCCGCTCTCCGCGGGGACACATCGGCTGATCCAGGAGGGGGCGAAGCTCGTCGGCAGCATCGAGGACATCGTCGCGGAGCTCGGCCCGGCGCTCCGGGCCAGGGCGCCCCAGAGGATCTCGGCGCACGTCGGGGTCGATCCGATCGCCGAGCCCGTCGCTCAGGACGAGCCGCTGCTGCCGCTCCTGGCCGGCGGGCCGCTCGCGGCCGATGAGCTCATCCGCAGAAGTGGGCTTGCGCCGGCGTCGGTTTTGGCGCGAATTCTCGATCTGGAGTTGCGGGGAATCCTGGTGCAGCTTCCAGGCAAGCACTTCCAGCTTGCCAATCGGCCATGACGACCCCGTATTTGCCGGTCCGGGGTGATTCCAGTAAGGGGAGGTTGAGGGTCCGCGGGGGTTGAGCGGGCGAAATCGCACATGGCAAAGAATCTCGTCATCGTCGAGTCCCCGGCCAAAGCCAGGACACTCGGCAAATATCTCGGCCGCAACTACACGGTGAAGGCCTCGGTCGGCCACGTCGTGGACCTGCCCAAGTCGAAGCTCGGGGTCGATATCGAGAACGACTTCGAGCCCGAGTACGCCGTCATCCACGGCAAGGGCAAGGTCATCGACGAGCTGAAGAAGGCGGCCAAGGACAAGGAGAACATCTATCTCGCCCCCGACCCCGATCGGGAGGGCGAGGCGATCGCCTGGCACATCGCCGAGCGCCTCGGGCGGAAGAAGAACGTCCATCGTGTCCTCTTCAACGAGATCACGAAGAAGGCGGTCCAGGAGGCGATCAAGCACCCCCTGAAGCTCGACCAGAACAAGTTCGAGGCCCAGGTGGCGCGCCGCATCCTCGACCGGCTCGTCGGCTACCAGCTGAGCCCGCTCCTCTGGAAGAAGGTCCGCCGCGGCCTTTCGGCCGGGCGGGTGCAGTCGGTCGCCGTCCGCCTCATCACGGAGCGTGAGCGAGAGATCCGCGCCTTCGTGAAGGAGGAGTACTGGACGATCACGGCCCAGCTCGAGGGCGGGGCCCCGCCTCCCTTCAACGCCAACCTCTTCGAGCTCGACGGCAAGCGCCTCGACCACAAAACCTTCCGCCTCGAGAACGACGCCGCGGCGAAGGGCGCCCTTGCGCAGCTCGACGGTGCCGACTGGGTCGTCTCCAAGGTCGAGAAGCGCGATCGCAAGCGCAACCCGACGCCGCCCTTCATCACCTCGAAGCTCCAGCAGGAGGCGTCGCGCAAGCTCGGCTATCAGCCGAGCCGCACGATGCGCATCGCGCAGAAGCTCTATGAGGGCGTCGAGCTCGGCGACGAGGGCGCGGTCGGCCTCATCACCTACATGCGTACCGACTCGACGCGCATCGCCAACGACGCGCTCGACGCCGTCCGTGGCTACATCCAGACGCGCTACGGCGCCGACTACGTCCCGGAGAAGCCGAACGTCTACAAGTCGAAGAAGAGCGCCCAGGACGCCCACGAGGCGATCCGCCCGACCAGCATCGAGTACGATCCGGACAAGGTCGCGCCCTACCTCTCCAAGGAGGAGCTGAACCTCTATACGCTCATCTGGAACCGCTTCGTCGCCTGCCAGATGGCGCCGGCGCGGCTCGAGCAGACCACGGTCGACATCAAGGCGAAGAAGGCGATCTTCCGCGCAACCGGCCAGGTCGTGAAGTTCGACGGCTTCATCCGCGTCTACACGGAGGGCCTCGACGAGGCGAGCACCGAGGACGACGAGCGCACGCTGCCGGCCCTCGCCGAGGGCGATCGGCTGAAGCTCCTCGCGCTGACGCCCGACCAGCACTTCACCCAGCCGCCGCCGCGCTTCAGCCAGGCGACGCTCATCAAGGAGCTCGAGGAGAAGGGCATCGGCCGCCCGTCGACGTACGCCTCGATCATGAACACGATCCTCGGCAAGGAGTACGTGCAGGAGGACGAGCAGCGTCGCCTGTACCCCACCGAGCTCGGCATGCTCGTCACCGATCTCCTCGTCGTCTCGTTCCCCGACATCCTGAACGTCGAGTTCACCGCCGGCATGGAGGAGACGCTCGACGGCATCGAGGATGGCTCGCAGAACCGGGTGGTCGCGCTGAAGCGCTTCTACGCCCCGTTCTCGAAGGATCTCGAGAAGGCCGAGTCGGAGATGCGGAATGTCAAGGCGGAGGAGCGGCCGACCGACATCAAGTGCGACCAGTGCGGCGACCAGATGGTCATCCGCTGGGGCCGCAAAGGCGAGTTCCTCGCCTGCCGGCGCTACCCCGAGTGCAAGAACACCAAGAACTTCACCCGCACCGAGGACGGCGAGATCGAGGTCGCCAAGGCCGAGACCACCGACGAGGTGTGCGAGAAGTGCGGCAAGCCGATGCTCGTGCGCTTCGGCCGCTACGGCAAGTTCCTCGGCTGCTCGGGCTATCCGGAATGCAAGACGATCGTCCCGATGGTCAAGCCGAAGAGCCTCGGCATCAAGTGTCCCGACTGCGGCGAGGGCGAGATCCTGGAGAAGCGCTCGCGCCGCGGCAAGATCTTCTACAGTTGCAACCGCTATCCGAAGTGCACCTTCGCGAGCTGGGACCAGCCGATCCCGGTGGCCTGCCCGCAGTGCCAGGCGCCGTTCATCGTCGAGAAGACGACCAAGCGCGCCGGCACCGTGCGCCGCTGCATCAAGGAAGGGTGCGGCTACACGGAGGCGGTCGAGACTCCGCAGGAAACCGTCGGCGAGACCGGCACCTGAGCGCCGGCGCCGGGGCTGATCGGGTCCGGCGCGTCGTGCGCTGAGCCGCCGATCACCCGGTCGTATTGTCAGCGGCGAATTCTCCGCTACAAGGCTGCCGTGGTCACGGCGCCGAGCGTCACCGCGGAGCTGGCGGAGGCGCGCTCCATTTCGAAGGTGTTCGTGCGCGACGAGCACGAGCTGGTCGTCCTCAAGGACGTGAGCCTGGCGATTCGTCCCGGCGAGGTCGTCGCCGTCCTGGGGCCGTCGGGGTGTGGTAAGTCGACGTTGCTGCGCATCCTGGTCGGCTTGATCCCGCCGACCGGCGGCGAGGTGCTCTGCCACGGCATGCCGTTGCACGGCATCCATCCCGGTGCGGCGATCGTCTTCCAGAGCTTCGCCCTCTACCCGTGGCTGACGGTGGCGGAGAACGTCCGCGTCGGGCTCCATCGGAAGGCGCTCTCGCGCGAGGAGGAGAACCGTCGCATCACCCACGCGATCGACCTCGTCGGTCTCGAGGGATTCGAGGAGGCGTACCCGAAGGAGCTCTCGGGCGGCATGAAGCAGCGGGTGGGTATCGCCCGGGCGCTCGTCGGCGGGCCGGAGCTGCTTTGCATGGACGAGCCCTTCTCGGCGCTCGACGTGCTCACGGCGGAGTCGTTGCGCTCGGAGGTCTACGGCCTCTGGTCGCGCGGCGACCTCGGGCTGAAGAGCATGCTGCTCATCACGCATCTGATCGAGGAGGCCGTCTTTCTCGGAGACCGCATCGTCATCATGGGCACCAACCCGGGATCGGTGCGCGAGATGATCCCGAATCCGCTGCCGCACCCACGTGAGTACCGCGACCCGGCGTTTCTCGCCCTGGTCGACGAGATCCACGCGGCGATCACGCAGGTGCATCTTCCCGACGAGCGTGGGCGCGCGGAGGTTCCGGCGCGGGTCGAGCCGTTCCCGAACGCCGAGGTCGCCCAGGTGTTCGGTCTGCTCGAGGTGCTCCACGACCAGGGCGGGACCACGAACCTCTTCGACCTGGTCGCGATGCTGAACCTCGAGATCGGTCACGTCATCCTGATCGTCAAGGCGGCGGAGCTGTTCCACCTCGTCGAGACCCCGAAGCAGGACGTCATCCTGACCGCGATCGGCCGCGAGCTGGTCGCCGGTGATGCGAACGCCCGCAAGCGGATCGTGCACGCCCGCCTGCTCGCGATCCCGACCTTCCGCTACTTCGTCGAGCGGCTGCGCGGCAGCGGCACCCTTCGTCTGCCGGCCGAGGTGATCGAGGAGGAGCTCGCAATGCACGTCCCGAGCGAGCCGACGGAGGCGCTGTTCGAGACGATCGTCCGCTGGGGGCGCTACGGCGAGCTGCTCGGCTACGACCCGGAGACGCGAGAGGTCTACCTGGACGTCGACAGCACGGTCGCACCGGTGACGCACACCGCGTCCGTCTGAGCGGCAGGACGCCATGGCCATCACGCGTAGCCGGCCGCATGCGGCACGAGCGGTCGCCGCGGCGCCCGGCTACTGGGTAGACGTCGTCCTCCTCGTCGCGATCGCCGCGCTCTTCGCGGGGACACTGGCCCTCGCGCGGCGCTGGGAAGCGCCGTACCACGCCGCGACGGAGATCGATCTGTCGCCGTGGGCGCTGCCGCGCTACACGCTGCTGTCGCTGGGGCGCGGGCTCGTCGCGTACGTGCTCTCGCTGACCTTCACGCTCGTCTACGGCAGCGTCGCGGCCTACTACCACCGCGCCGAGCGGATCATGATTCCGCTGCTCGACATCCTGCAGGGGATCCCCGTCCTCGGCTTCCTGCCGGGGCTCGTGCTCGGCATGGTGGCGCTCTTCCCGCGCTCCAACGTCGGGCTCGAGCTCGCCTGCGTCGTGATGATCTTCACCGGGCAGGTCTGGAACATGACGTTCTCGTTCTACGGCTCGCTGCGCGGCATTCCCAACGAGCTACGCGAGGTCGCGACGCTGCATCGCTTCGGCTGGTGGAAGCGCTTCCGGACCCTGGAGGTGCCGTCGTCGATGATCGGGCTGGTGTGGAACTCGATGATGTCGATGGCGGGTGGGTGGTTCTTCCTGACGGTCACGGAGGCGTTCACGCTCGGCGACCGCGACTTCCGGCTGCCCGGCATCGGCTCGTACATGAGCGTCGCGATCGACCGCGGCGACCGACGGGCGATGGGCTGCGCCGTCGTCGCCATGGTCGTGATGATCGTCACGGTCGATCAGATCGTGTGGCGTCCCGCGCTTGCGTGGGCGCAGAAGTTCAAGGTGGAGGACACGAGCGCCGGAACGGCGCCGCGCTCGTGGCTTCTCGAGCTGCTGCGCGGCTCCCGCCTCGTACCCTGGATCGAGGAGGAGATGGGACGCGTGTTCGCCCGCGTCGGCGCGCGGCACCGGGAGGTCGCGCACGCGGGCGACGCGAGCGGCGGGTCCCTCCTGTCGTGGGCCGCCGGCTTCGTCGCGGCGGGGGCCTTCACCGCGTTCGTTGCGTGGGGCGGATACCATCTCGTCGAGCTGCTCGGCGCGCTTACCGCGCACGACTGGACGACTCTCGCCGGCGCGCTCGGCCTGACGTTCCTCCGTACGGCGACGGCCGTCGCGCTCGGGGCGCTCTGGGCGGTGCCGGTGGGGATCTGGGTCGGCCTCTCGCCCACCCGGACGCGCCTCGTGCAGCCGATCGTGCAGGTCGCCGCCGCCTTTCCCGCGCCGATGATCTTCCCGCTCGTCACGCTCGCGGTCCTGTCGGCCGGAGTGCCGTTCGCCTGGGGATGCGTCCTCCTCATGCTGCTCGGCTCGCAGTGGTACGTGCTGTTCAACGTGCTCGCCGGCGCGACCGCGATGCCGCAGGACCTGCGCGAGGCGGCGAGCGTCTACGGTCTCGGGCGGATCGCACGTTGGCGAACCCTCTATCTCCCCGCCGTCTTCCCGCAGCTCGTCACCGGGCTCGTCACCGCCGCGGGCGGCGCCTGGAATGCGAGCATCGTCGCCGAGTACGTCCGCTACCGCGGCCAGACGCTGGTGGCGCCGGGCCTCGGCGCGCTCATCACGCAGGCGTCGGAATCCGCAAACTTTCCGCTGCTGGCCGCGGGTGTCCTGACCATGGCGCTCGCCCTCGTCGGCCTGAATCGCACCCTGTGGCGCCGCCTGTACCGGCTCGCGGACGAGCGCTACGGTCTCAACCGGTGACGGCGTTGGACGGGAAGGGCGGCATCCGGCACGCTCAAGACCCGCGGCGAAACTGCCGATGGTGGGGCGACGAGGAGCGGGGACCCGTGACGACCAGAAAAGCGCGCAAGGCATGGCATTCGCCACGCGTCGCACGCATCGCGTGCGCGGTGATGCTCGTCCTCGGCCTGCTTCTCCCCGCGACCCGCGCCGCGGCGGCGGACGTCCACGGCTGGCGGTACCTGGTCGACAAGCTCGTCGCGGACGGCCTGCCCGATGCGCAGGTCACACGGGCGTTCGCCGACCCGCGCATGCCGTCCTTCACGGGGCTCGAGTTCTCCTTGCACCCCGCCGAGTCGCGGGCGCTCTACCGGAAGCTTCTCGGGCGGGCCGCCGTCGCCGAGGCGCGGCGCTGCCGCGCCCGCAATGCGGAGGCACTCGAGGCCGCGGAGCGCACGCAAGGCGTGCCGGCGAGCGTCCTCACCGCGATCCTCTTCGTCGAGAGCAGCTGCGGGCGGAACGCCGGGTCGAGCCCGATCCTGTACGGCCTCGCGCGCCTCGCCATGGCAGCCGAGCCCGCGAATCTGGCGGTGAACGTCGAGCGTCACGTCCGCGACGACTGCGACGAGCCCGGGGTCGCGGAGCAGGTACACGCCCGTGCACGCTATCTCGAGGACACCTTCTACCCGGAGGTGCGCGCGCTGTTCGACGTCGCGGCGCGCATGGGCGTCGACCCGCTCGAGCTGCGCGGCTCCGCTGCCGGCGCGTTCGGCTACCCGCAGTTCCTGCCCACCAGCTACCTGCGCGACGGCGTGGATGCCGACGGCGACGGCCGGGTGCGCCTCGACGAGTTCGACGACGCCGCGGCGTCGTGCGGGCGGTTCCTCGCGCAGCGCGGCTGGCGGCCGGGGATGTCCGTGAAGGAGCGGCGCGCCGTCCTCTGGCAATACAACCGCTCGGCCGCGTACATCGACACGGTGCTGGCGTTGGCCCGCGCCGTCGCCACGCCGGCCGCGCCGCCCGCACCATCGAGGGCGCGGCCGCCGCGGACGGCGCACAAGCACCGTCAGCTCGCCGGCGCCGGCACCACGTTGCCGAGGTAGATCGACGAGGGGTGGCTCGGCCCGAGGTAGAGCGTGTCGATGCCGCCCGCCGAGCCGAGGATCGTCGACAGCGTGAGCGTCTCGTGCGGGAAGTCGCCCGTCGCGAGCGTGAGCCGCAGCGCGTGGCCCGCCGGGATGATCGCCGAGGTCGGGAAGATCTCGATCTGTAGCTCGGTCGGCGTGTTCGGGGTGAGCGGCGCCTGCGCCGCGTGCGTGTAGGGGTGCCACGGCTCGATCACCTGTGAGCGGCCGTAGGCGGAGCAATCGACGACCGCGCCCCGGCAGCGCGCCGGGGTCCCGGCGCGGTGCGACGCCACGAGCGTGCCCGCCGTGATCGAGCTCGACGCCCCGCTCGGATCGACGTCGGAGATGGTGGCGATGATCTGCGTGTCGGTGACGTTGGAGCTGAGCCAGATCGTCGCGTCGATCGGGCCGGAGAGCGCGTAGGGCGCGCCGAAGGGCGCGGTGGTGAAGGTCGCGGCGAGCGCCTCGGTCGGCGTGTCGTCGTTCTCGCAGGCGGTGCCGGACACGAGGCCGGCGGTCCACTGCGTCGTCGCGCGCGAGCAGGCGCCGTTCAGCGGGATCCACGGCAGGGTCGCCGTCGAGTCCGAGGCGTCGGGCGCGGGCGCGAGCGAGCCGGCGAAGAGCGAGCTGCCGCTGCCGGGCGACGCGGAGAGGTACCAGCGCTTGTACTTGGTGCGCGCCGCCGGGTACTTCCGGTCGGGCGCCCACCTGTCGGCGCCGAGGTAGTACGTCTCGACCGAGGGAAACTTGTCGATGCCGTTCGGCACGCCCTTCAGCCAGTGGTCGAACCAAGCGAGCTGCAGGTTGTCGAGGCTCGGGACGACCATGCCCTTCGTGTCGACGACCGGGCTCGAGCCGTCGTCGGCCGTGAGGCCGTTGCCGGCGGTCGTGTGGTACCAGGGGCCGATCAAGAGCTTCTTCTTCGAGCGTGAGAGCTTGAGCGCGTTGAAGAGGATCGGCTCGCCGCGCTGGAAGATGTCGTAGGTGCCGCCGACGATGAAGGTCGGGATCTTCACCGCGCCGATGTTCCGGATCGGCGACCGCACCTGGTAGAACGGCCCGTCGTACGCCTGCTCGGGGAAGGTCACGAGCGCCGACGGCAGCATCATCTCGTAGCCGCCGAAGACCGCGTCGAGCACCGCCGGGCCGCCGAACGTGGCGATGTCGAGCGCGTGTTGCGACTCCGCGTTGAGCGCGAGCTGCGGCTGGCTCTGCGCGTCGTCGGTGGGAACCATGGCGAGGCCGTTCACCAGGCCGAGCCAGAGCGGGATGAACCCGGCGTCGGTGTTGCCCCCCGCCCAGGTGACGTCGCGGT
The DNA here is from genome assembly GCA_036496285.1 of Binatia bacterium. Classification (GTDB taxonomy): domain Bacteria; phylum Desulfobacterota; class Binatia; order UTPRO1; family UTPRO1; genus DP-19. The sequence goes on along the minus strand of DASXLI010000092.1, from coordinate 19,308 downwards.
AGACGTCTGCCGCCGGGACGATCGGAAACATCGCTTTCACCGCGCCGGTGCCGGGCTGCTCGACGGTGAGGAATTGATTGATGGCGGAGTAGCTCACGCCCGAGAGGCCGACGGTGCCGTTCGAGAACGGCCGCGACGCCGCCCACAGCACGAGCTGCACGCCGTCCTGCTGCTCGCGCGGCCCGAAGGAGTCCCACGTGCCCTCGCTCGAGCCGGTGCCGCGGACGTCGACGACGATCATCGCGTAGCCGTTCGACGGGAAGACCGTGTTGCCCTCGCCGATGACCGTGCTCGTCTTGCGATACGGCGTCTGCACGAGGATCGTCGGGCACGGGCAGCCGGTCGTCGGCACGTACTCGTCGGAGTCGAGCGTGACCCCGTCGGGCATGGTGATGCGGACGTCCGAGGTGAGCACGTACGAGCCGGCGGTCGCCGGCCGCGGCGCGGCCGCGAGCGTCAGCGTCATGGCGAGCAGGGCCAGGGGAAGCGTGGTTCCGCGTGTCATCATCGATCCAGAGTAGCGGCGCGGCCACGACGGGCGGAATTCCGCGACACGGCACTGGCAGCACAAAGGGTCGGGAGTTGCGCGGGCGCGATCGGGTAGCGCCCGGCGGCGCGACACGTGAGTTCGTTGCCGGGCTCCGCCGGAGAGGGTAAGACGAGAGCTTCCGAGCGATTCCCCGAGCGATCCCATGAACGACGCATCGAGCCCTCGTGTATCCGTCATCGGCGGCGGCCTCGCCGGCTGTGAGGCCGCGTGGCAGCTCGCGCGCCGCGGCGTCGCGGTCGATCTCTACGAGATGCGGCCGGTGCGGCCGACCGAGGCGCACCAGACCGACCGGCTCTCGGAGCTGGTCTGCTCCAACTCGTTCCGCAACGCCTCGCTCGAGACCGCCGTCGGCTGCCTGAAGGAGGAGATGCGCCGCCTCGGCTCGCTGATCCTCGCGGTCGCCGACCGTACGAGCGTGCCCGCCGGCGCCGCGCTCGCCGTCGATCGCGAGCTCTTCGCCGCCGGGGTGACGGGCGCGATCGAGAGCGAGCCGCGCATCCGCGTCCGCCGCGAGGAGGTGACACACCTGCCCGAGGACGGCGTGACCATCGTCGCGACCGGCCCGCTCACGTCGCCCGCGCTCTCGACCGCGCTCGAAGGGATCTTCGGCGACAAGCACCTCTACTTCTACGACGCGATCGCGCCGATCGTGACCGGCGAATCGATCGACATGGGCATCGCGTACCGTGCGTCGCGCTACGGCAAGGGCGGCGACGACTACGTGAACTGTCCCCTCGACCGCGACCGGTACTACGCGTTCGTCGACGCCGTGCTGGCGGCCGAGAAGGTGCCCGCCAAGCAGTTCGAGCGTGCCGTCTACTTCGAGGGCTGCATGCCGATCGAGGAGATGGCGCGGCGTGGGCGCGAGACGCTGGCGTTCGGCCCGATGCGTCCCGTCGGGCTGAACGACCCGCGCACCGGCACGCGGCCGTACGCCGTGGTGCAGCTCCGGCAGGACGACGCCGCCGCGACGCTCTTCAACATCGTCGGCTTCCAGACGAAGATGACCTATGGCGAGCAGCGTCGCGTCTTCCGCATGATCCCCGGCCTCGCCGCGGCGGAGTTCGTGCGTCTCGGCAGCCTGCATCGCAACACCTTCGTGAACGCGCCCGCGCTGCTCCTGCCGACCCTGCAACTGCGGCGGACGCCGCGCGTGTTCCTCGCCGGCCAGATCATCGGCGTCGAGGGCTACGTCGAGTCGGCGGCGGCGGGGCTGCTCGCGGGCATCAACGCCGCGCGTCTCCTCGGCGGGGCGCCGCTCGTCGTGCCGCCGGTGACGACCGCCTACGGCTCGCTGCTCGCCTACGTCACCCAGCCCGCGCGCCGCGATTTCCAACCGATGAACGCCAACTACGGCCTCTTCCCGCCGCTCCCCGGCCGCCGGCACGGGCGCGAGAAGAAGCTCGCGATCGCCGAGCGCGCGCTGGCGGATTTCGACGTCTGGCGCGCGGGCCAGCTCGGCTCGCCGTCGGGCCTCGACGCGAGCGCCTCCGGAGCCTGAGCCCGGCGCTGCGATGACCGTCGCGTCGCCGGCCGCGCTGCTCGCCGCCGCGGGAGTCGAGGACCCCGAGCGGGTGGCGCAACGGTTCGCCGCGCTGTGGAGCGACGGCGGCCCGCCGCCCGGGGTGTCGGCGGCGTGGCTCGAGAGCGCCGATCCCGCGCTCGCCGTCGCGGGCCTCGAGCGGCTGCGCGAGGCGGAGCCGGACGCGACCGCGGCGGTCCTCGCCGATCCGGAGCTGGCGCGGAACCTGGTGACGGTTCTCGGCGCGAGCATCCTCGTGGTGCGCTTCCTGCTCGCCGCTCCGGAGTCGTGGACGGAGGTGCTGGCGCCCGCCGACGCCGCCGTGTCGGTGACCGATCTGGTCCCGCCGCCCGCGCCGCCTGCTGGAGCGGACCTGGACGCGGTGGTGAGCGCGCTCCGCGGCTTCAAGCGGCGCCGCATGCTGCGCATCGCCGTGCGCGACCTCCTGTACCTCGCGACGCTCGAGCAGACGACCGCCGCGCTCACGGCGCTCGCCGAGGACGCGCTCGAGGTCGCCATCGGCGCCGTGCGGAGCCGCCTCGTCGCCGACTACGGCGACGTCGTCGGCGCGGACGGCCCGCTCGGCTTCTGTGTGCTCGGCATGGGCAAGCTCGGCGGCGTCGAGCTCAACTTCAGCTCGGACATCGATCTCATCTACCTGTACGAGCGCGACGACGTCGACAGCGCCGGGGGCGCGCGCGGTAGCGTGTCCGCGGGCGAGTTCTTCACCCGTCTCGGCGAGGGCGTGACCCGCGCGCTGCACCAGGGCACCGCCGAGGGCTTTGTCTTCCGCGTCGATCTGCGCCTGCGTCCGGAGGGCGGCAACGGCCCCATCGTCAACTCGGCGGCGAACGCGTCGACCTACTACGAGTCCTGGGGCCAGACCTGGGAGCGCGCGGCGCTCCTGAAGGCGCGGCCGGTCGCGGGCGACCGCGCGCTCGGCGAGCGCTTCCTCCGCGACCTCGTGCCGTTCGTCTACCGGCGCTACCTCGACTTTGCCACCATCGAGGACATCAAGGGCATGAAGGCCAAGGTGGCCTCCGCGCTCGCGGCCGGCCGCGCGAAGGGCCGGAACGTGAAGCTCGGGCAGGGCGGCATCCGCGAGATCGAGTTCGTCATCCAGAGCCTGCAGTTGGTGAACGCCGGGAAGGACGAGCGCATCCGCGAGCGCAACTCGCTCCGCGCGCTCCGCCTCCTCGCCGAGCATCGCTATCTCGAGAGCGAGCAGGGCGAGCGGCTTGCCGCGGCATATCGCTTCCTGCGCCAGGTGGAGCACAAGATCCAGCTCGTCGACGAGCGCCAGACCCACGTCGTGCCGGAAGGCGTCGCCGAGCTGCACCTGGCGCGCCGGCTCGGCTACGGCCGCGAGGATCCCGCGTCGGCGCTGGATCGGTTCCGCGCCGACTGCGAGGCGTACACCGACACCGTGCATGCGGCCTTCGCGTCGCTCTTCTACTCCTCGCGCGCCGCGATCGAGCGCGCCGCCGATCCGCGCTTCCTCGCGCTGCTCGACGAGAGCGACGCGGATGCGCTCGAGTCCGGTCTGCGCGCGCTCGGCTTCCACGCCGTGGAGGAGGCGGCGGCCAACCTCGTCCTCCTGCGCGACGGCTCCCGGACGTCGCCCGCGACGCCCCGCCGCCGCCAGATGCTGCGCGAGGTCGCGCCCGCCCTGCTGGGCGAGATCGTGCGCGCGCCCGACGCCGATCTCGCGCTCCGCAACATGGCGACGTTCCTCGCCGCGGTGGGAGCGCGCTCGAGCTTCCTCGCGCTCCTCGCGGAGAATCCCGGCACGATGAGCGTCCTCGTGCGCCTCTTCGGCTCGAGCGCCTTCCTCTCGCAGGTGCTGATCCGGCATCCTGAGGTGCTCGACAGCCTCGTCCGCGCCGACCTCGTCCGGGTCGAGATGCCGAAGGCGGACATGGCGGCGGAGCTCGCAAGCCTGCTCGCGACCGCCACGAGCTACGAGGATCGGCTGGATGTGCTGCGCCGCTTCCGCAACGAGCAGCTGCTGCGGGTCGGAGTGAACGACCTCCAGGGCCTGCTGACCTTCGCCGCGGTGAGCAGCCAGCTGAGCGACCTCGCCGACGTCTGCCTCGAGGTGGCGTGGAAGATCGCCGAGGCCGAGACCGTCGCGCGCTACGGCACGTCGGGCTCGCCCGGGCGCTTCGCGATCCTCGGCATGGGCAAGCTCGGCGGCCGCGAGCTCACCTACAACTCGGACCTCGACCTGATCTTCGTCTACGACGCTCCGGCCGAGAGCCCCGTGCCGGTGGCGCCGCACGAGTTCTTCACCCGCCTCGCGCAGCGCCTGCTCACGACGCTCCAGGTGCCGACCCGCGAGGGCATCGCCTACAAGATCGACACGCGACTCCGTCCCTCGGGCAACAAGGGACCGCTCGTCACATCGCGCGAGGCGTTCGAGCGCTATCACGCGACCAGCTCGCGCCTCTGGGAGCGCCAGGCGCTGATCAAGTCGCGCGCGATCACCGGCGACGCCGAGCTGATGCGCGAGGTCGAGGCCGTCACCGAGCGGTTCGTCTACGCTACGCCCCTGGGCGACGAGCAGGTCGCGGAGATCCATCGGCTGCGCATGCGCATGGAGCGCGAGCTCGCGGGCGACGAGGACCGTGGCTACAACATCAAGACCGGCCGCGGCGGCCTCGTCGACATCGAGTTCCTGACCCAGATGCTGCAGCTCCGGCATGGCGCCGCATGCCCGCGCGTCCGCAAGCGCGCCACGCGCCACGCGCTCGCGGCCCTGGCGGAAGCGGGGTTCATGGCGCGCGCGGACGCGGTCGCGCTCGGCGAGAGCTACGCCTTTCTGCGCACGCTCACCAACCGCCTGCGCATCGAGCGCGATCAGCCGGTCGAGGCGCTCGAGCGCGAGGGCGAGCGGCTGCCCGCGCTGGCGCGCCGCCTCGGCTACGAGGGGAGCGGCGACGAGGTCGGGCGCCGCCTGCTCGCCGACTACGCGCGCCACCGCGAGCGCGTTCGCGCCCTCTACGAGCGCTGGTTCGGCGTCGACGCCGACGGCTCCCCGCCGGACGCGCACCCAAATTGACATCACGGGAGGGCTCGGCTAGCCACACCCGTTCGGAGCGCATGTGGAGAAGAGCGAGCTGATCTGGCTGGATGGCGCGTACGTCCCCTGGGACCGCGCGCAAGTGCACGTGCTCACGCACACGCTGCACTACGGCCTCGGCGTGTTCGAGGGCGTGCGCTGCTACGAGACCTCGGACAAGCGCTCCGCGATCTTCCGCCTGCGCGAGCACACCCGGCGCCTCTTCGCCTCGGCGAAGATCCTGGGCATCACCATTCCGTTCGACGAGGCGACGGTCGACGAGGCGTGCCTCGAAACGGTGCGGCGCAACCGGCTGCGCGCCTGCTACATCCGCCCACTGGTGTTCCTCGGCGAGGGCGAGATGGGCCTGCACGCGACCAGCAATCCGGTGCGCGTGGCGATCGCCGTGTGGCCGTGGGGCTCATACCTCGGTGACGCGGGCATCAAGAATGGCATCCGAGTGAAGACGTCCTCGTTTCAACGTTTTCACGTGAACACCCTGATGACCAAGGCGAAGGCCGTTGGCCACTACGTCAACTCCATCCTCGCCAACCAGGAGGCTCGGCGCTCGGGCTACGACGAGGCGCTCCTCCTCGATACCGACGGCTTCGTCGCGGAGGCGAGCGGCGAGAACCTCTTCATCGTCCGCGACGGCATCGTGAAGACGCCGCCGCTCACGTCGGTCCTGCCCGGCATCACGCGCGCCACCCTCATCACGCTCCTGCGCGAGCGCGGACATACGGTCGTCGAGGAGCGCTTCACCCGTGACGAGGTCTACATCGCCGACGAGGCCTTCTTCACCGGCACGGCGGCCGAGGTGACGCCGGTGCGCGAGCTCGACGACCGTGCGATCGGCTCCGGCAAGCCCGGTCCGGTGACCGTCGCGATGCAACAGGCGTACTTCGCGCTCATCCGCGGAGAGGACACGAAGCACCTCGACTGGCTGGCGTTCATCTAGCCGCTCGTTCGTCGCACGCGCGCGACACCGCGGACCCGCAAGCTCTTGCGATAGCTCGGAAATGCACTCTCCCGAAGCGGCACCGCACGATGTCGCGAACTTGCAAGATTCGGGTTCTGTCGGGCAGCCCACACCACGCGTTCGAGGGGAGTTGCCGATGTTGAAAATCCGCACGGTTGCGCGTCTGAAGCCACAGCCTTACGCAAGTGCCGCATGGTCCTTGTCTTGCTCGTGCTCATGCGGATGCTGACCCGAGCCCGGTTGCTGACGCCGCTCCTGCTGCTCGTCCTCGCGCCGTCGGCGGCGCTCGCCGGTGCCCTGGCGTACGTCGCCAACCATCAGGACGACAACGTCCTCGTGATCGACACCGCGACCAACCAGGTGATCGACATGATCGACGTCGGCAACGCCCCGCTCGGTGTGGCGGTCGATCCGGACGGCGCGCACGTCTACGTCGTCAATCAGGACGGGCCCGACGGCAACGTCTCGATCATCACCACGTCGGACAACTCCGTCGTGCCGCTCAAGGTCGGCGACGATCCGACCGGCGCCGCTGTGCGCTTCCCCGGCAACCAGGTCTGGGTCGCCAACCGCGTCGACAAGACCGTGTCGGTCATCGACACCGCGCTGAACCAGGTGATCAAGGTCGTCGACGTCGAGAACAACCCGCTCGGCGTCGTGATCAATCCCGCCGGCACGCCGGTGTACGTCGTGAACCGCGGCAGCGATAGCGTGAGCGTGATCGACGCCGACACCTACGGCGTGAAGAGCGTGCCGATCGCGGGCTCGAACCCGACCCACGCCGCGGTGAGCCCGGCCGGTGACGAGCTGTACGTCACCAGCGAGACCGGTCAGCTCGTGACCGTGATCAACACCGCGAGCTTGTCGATCACCGGGACGATCAGCGTCGGCAGCAACCCCGACGGCGTCGCGTTCAGCCCGGACGGCGCGCATGTCTACGTCGCGAACAACAACAGCGACAACGTTTCGGTCATCGACACCGCGACGCGCACGGTGATCAAGACGATCACGGTCGGCGATCAGCCGGACGACGTCTTCTTCACCCCCGACGGCGCGCACGTCTACGTGACCAACCGCAACGACAAGAGCATCTCGGTCATCGACGCCGCCACCAACACCCTCGTCGACACCGACGGCGACCCCACGAACGGCGTCACCCCGATCCCGACCGGCGTCGCGCCGGTCGCCCTCAGCGACGGCACCATCCCGGCCCTCCGCCCGCCACGCCTCTCCAAGACGGCGCTCGCGTGCCAGGCGGCGCTCGCCGCGGAGGCGCGCGCCTTCGTCAAGACCGATCAGGGCGCGCGGTCGTCCTGCCAGAGCCTGATCCTGAAGGACGTCGCGGCGGGGAAGGGCAGCCAGCAGGGCGAGGCGCTCTGCGCGTCGCTCTCCGATCCCGGCTCGAGCGTCGGCAAGGCGCGCAGCAGCGCGCGGAGCGCGGTGCTGAAGAAGTGCGGCAGCTTGACGCCGTCCGCCGTCAACCGCCCGTGCAACCGCGCGGCCGTCGGCTTCGACAAGGTTGCCGACTGCGTGCTCGGCCAGCATGGCGACCGCGTCGCCGAGATGATCGGCGATACCTTCGCGCCCGGCGACCCGCAGGTCCTGAGCAAGCAGGGCCTCGCCTGCCAGGCGACGATCACCAAGGCCGCGAGCCAGCTCGCGCAGAGCGAGCAGTCCCTCCTCGCGAGCTGCATCGTCCGCATCCTGAAGGACGCGTCCGCCTCGAAGCCAAAGCCGTTCACCGTCTCCGCCGCCGCCTGCCAGAAAGCCCTGGACCCCGCGAACCCGAAGGCGTCGCTCCCCAAGCTACGCGCCAAGCTCCTGTCGTCGATTGCGAAGAAGTGCGAAGGCCTCACCCCAGCGGCCATAGGGAGCCCGTGCGACCCGGAAGCCGCAAACATCGCCGACGTCGCAACCTGCGTCCTCGACGGCCAGTCTGCCGCCGTCGAGCGCATGGTAGGCGCCGAATTCAACGACGCCTGCCCGATGCTGACGGCGGCGGGGTTGGGCCGCGCCTACCCCGGCGTATGCACTGACCACTGACCGCGTCACGCAGTTCGTGCCACGCGCGCGACGAAGTCGCCGCGCGTTCTGAGGACGCGTCGAGCGGGGACGCGGAGGGTGTCGTGCTTGCACCCGTTTGCGAGCACTGAACCGATTGCGAGCGTCGGGTGCGAGCACGACACCCTCCGCGTCCCCGCATGGCAGAGACGTCGCATTCAATCGCGGCCGACGTCCTTCGCGGCGCCCGCGCTTCGTCGGCCGGAGGCGTTGATCGTACGCTCGAGCGCCCGCACCGCGGCAGACGGCCCCGCGAGGACCATCCATTCGCCGTCCAGCAGTGTGCGGTCGGGGTCGGGAACTTCGAACGTGCGGCCCGGCGTGTTGTCCTTCTGGACCGCGAGGACGCTCACGTTGAAGTGGGCGCGGAAGTCGAGCTCGCGGAGCGAGCGGCCGAGCCACTCGGGCGGGACGGGGAGGCTGGTCACGCGGTAGGCCTTCGACCATTGCGGCAGCTCGTCGGCGCCGGGGGCGCCGGGGACCGTGCGTACCGTGAGCAGCGTGCGGTTGTAGGCGCGGATCACGTCGGCGCGCGACAGCAGGCCGAGGATGCGGCCCGGGTCGGCGGGATCGACGACCGGGATCTCCTCGAGCTCGTCGCTCTCCATGCGGCCGAGCGCCTTGCCGAGCGTGGTCGCCGGCGTGACCGTCGGGATGTTGGCGTCGCAAAGATCGGCGGCGACGACGAGCTCATTCGCGGCCGGGTCGATCAGCAGCCGGCGGATATCGTGCACCGAGATGGTCCCGATCAGGCGCTGCTGCGTGTCGAGGACGGGGAAGCTAGTCGCGCGGCTCTCGCCGATGACGTGCAGGATGTCGGTCATGCGCGCGGCCGCCGGGATCGGCTCGAAGGTGGTGTGGAACGCCGCCGAGACCGGAATCAGATCCATGAGCTGCTCGCGCGGCGGGCGCAGGTTGGTGCCGGCGCGGGCGAGGCCGAGCGTGTCGATCGACTCCGGCTCGATGCTGCTCGACACCATGACGGCGATGATCGCGGTGATGAGTGCGGGCAGCGTGATCTCGTAGTCGCCCGTCATCTCCATCAGGAGGAAGATCGCGGTGAGCGGCGCGTGCGTGCAGGCGGCGAGGAAGGTGCCCATGCCGACCAGCGCGTACGACCCGCGCGGACCGGTCAGCCCGGGCAGGATCAGCGCCGAGAGCGCGCGGAAGGCGCCGCCGCCCATCGCGCCGATGAAGAACATCGGACCGAAGACGCCGCCGGGCGCGCCGCAGCCGAGCGAGAGCGTGCTCGCGAAGATCTTCGCCATGGAGAGGAGGCCCATGAGCGGCGGGCTGAGCGCCCCGTTCAAGGCCCGGTCGATCGTCGGGTAGCCGTCCGAGAGGTTCTGCGGCAGCGCGACGCCCACCATGCCGACGAGCGCCAGGCCGCCGATGAGCTTGGCCGGCGTGGAGTACGCCAGGCGGCCGATGCGCTCGAGCGCGACGTGGAAGAGCCGCGTGTAGCCGACCGCGAGGAGCCCCATCAGGCCGCCCATGAGCGCATAGGTGAGCAGCTCCCAGTAGCTGGCGAGCACGAATGTGCGCACGTGGAAGACGGTGTCCGCGCCCAGGATCGCGCGCGACGCGACCACCGACGACGTCGTGGCGATGACGATCAGGCTGAAGTGCGCGAGCTGCATCTCGCCGTGCAGCAGGATCTCCTGCGCGAACATGACGCTCGCGATCGGCGCGTTGAAGGTCGACGCGAGACCCGCCGCGGCGCCGCACACGACGAAGAGCTTCGCTCGATCGGTGGAGACCCGCAGCAGGTCGGCGACGGCGGATCCGATGGAGCCGCCGATCTGCGCGATCGGGCCCTCGCGGCCGACGGACGCGCCGGCGCCGAGCGAGATGGCGGCGCCGATCGTCTTCACGATCATCCAGCGCTTCTTCACGCGGCCCTCGAGGTTCACCATCTCGAGGAAGCGCGGAAAGCCGTAACCGAGCGTGTGCTCCGGGAAGAGCCGCGAGAGGGCGTAGAGCGCGACGCCGCCGGCGGCGAGCACGAAGGGCGCGGTGAAGCGTGTGAGGAGCGGCACGACATCCGCGAGCCACGCGCCGAGCGCGTCGAACGCCGCGCCAGCCAGGATGATGGCTTCCCGGAAGCAGAGGTTGCCGAGCGCGCCGAGCACGCCGATCGCCGCCGCGGTAACGGCGAGCCCGGGCGTCGAGCCGCGTCGCGTGCGGCTGGACTCGTCGGCCATGGCACGCAGCATGCCTCAGCGTTTCCCACCTTGCTACCGCTCGGGGGCTGCGATACGTGAAAGAGGATGATGAATCCGCAGGACATCCAACGTCGTCTCGAGGAGGCATTCCCCGATGCGACGGTGTCCGCGGCCGACTCCACGGGCGCCGGCGACCACTTCGCGGTCACCGTCGTGACCGGCCAGTTCGCGGGCAAGTCCCTGGTGGAGCGTCACCAGATGGTCTACGGCGCGCTCAGCGCGCTCATGCCGCGCATCCACGCATTGCAGCTCAAGACCGTCACGCCCGGCGAGCGCTGAGCCGGCGAGGAGATCGCACCATGGCCGACGACGTCACCAAGCAGATCGACGACGAGATTCGCAACAACAAGATCATGATCTACATGAAGGGGAATCCCACGTTTCCGCAGTGCGGGTTCTCCGCCGCCACGATCGAGATCTTCCAGGAGATCGGCAAGCCGTTCCATACGGTCGACGTGCTGAGCGAGCCGGCGAAGCGCGACGCGATCAAGCGCTACTCCAACTGGCCGACGATCCCGCAGATCTACATCGACGGAAAGTTCGTCGGCGGCTGCGACATCGTGCGCGAGATGTTCACGACGGGCGATCTGCAGAAGCTCGTCGACCACGCGTTCGGCAACTGAGCGGGGCCTGACGCCCGCTACGCGTCGAGCGCGGCGCGCAGGTCGTCGATCAGATCCGCGGTGTCCTCGATGCCGACGGAGTAGCGGATCAGGTTGTCCTTGATGCCGACCTGCAGGCGCTCCTCCGTCGTGAGCTCGTAGAAGCTCATCAGGGCCGGCTGCTCGATCAGGCTCTCGACGCCGCCGAGCGACGGGGCAATGCGCGGGATGCGGCAGGCATCGACCACGCGCGAGGTGGCGTCGAGATCGCCCTCCACCTCGAAGGTGACGACGCCGCCGAAGCCGCGCATCTGCCGCTTCGCCACGTCATGGTTCGGGTGGCTCTTCACGCCGGGGTAGTACACGCGGCCGACGCGCGGGTGCGCGTCGAGGAACTCGGCGATCGCCTGCGCGCTGGTGTTCTGCCGCTCGATGCGTAGCGCCAGGGTCTTGAGGCCACGCACGAGCAGGTAGGCCGCGAACGGGTCGACGACGGCGCCCGTCACGCCCTGCATCGAGCGGATGCCGTCGATCAGCTCGCGCGAGCCGAGCACGGCGCCGGCGAGGATGTCGTTGTGGCCGCCCAGGTACTTGGTGGCGGAGTGGAAGACGATGTCGACGCCGAACTCGAGCGGGCGCTGGTTGTACGGGGTCGCGAACGTCGCGTCGACGATCGTCTTCACCCGGTGGCGCCGGCCGAGCTCGGCAAAGCGCTCGAGGTCGAGAATGCAGTTGTAGGGGTTGGTCGGCGACTCGCTCAGCAGCACGCGCGTGTTCGGCCGGATGGCGTCGCCGAGCGCGTCGAAATCGCCCGCCGGCACCGTCGTGACCTCGATGCCGTAACGGCGCAGGACGGAGTTCAGGAACTGCCGCGTGCGCCGATAGGAGTCGTCGGTGACGACGACGTGCGCGCCGCGCGAGAGCATCGCGAAGAGCGTCGTCGTGATCGCGGCCATGCCGCTCGCGAAGAGCAGGCAGTCGTCGGCGCTGTCGAGAGCCGCGAGCTTCAGCTCGGCGATGCGCTGGGTCGGATTGCCGTAGCGGCCGTACTCTTCGCGCTCGATACGCTGCTCGAAGTGGTCGCGCAGCTCCTGGGTGTTGGCGAAGGAATAGGTGGCCGTCTGGATGATGGGCGTCGCGAGCGCGTTGCTCGAGTTGTGGCGCGGCTCGCCGGCGTGCACCGCGGCGGTGCCGATGCCGGGCTTGCGCTTCGGCTCAGGCGGCTTCGGCGGCTGGCCGGTCATCACTTCTCCAGCAGGCGCGCACGCTCGACGTGCCGTGCAATCGCCTCGGCCACCTTGCCCGGCTCGGGGGCGAGCTCGACCGTCGGGTTCTGGTAGGTCGAGCGCACGCCCGGCAGCGTGCCGAGGTGGTACGCCGTCTTCTGCTCGGAGAACTTGAGACCGTGCGCCGTCGAGATGACGACGACCCGGTCGCTCGAGCGCACGACCTTGCGCTCGGCGAGCTTCCGCAGCGCCGCCAGCGCCACGCCGGTATGCGGGCAGTTGAACATGCCCGTCCGGTCCGCGCGCGCCGACTCGTCGGCGAGCTCCTGCTCGCTCGCCTGCTCGACGACGCCGTTGAAGCGCTGCAGGGTGCGGATCGCGCGGTTGATGCTCACCGGGTTGCCGATCTGAATGGCACTCGCGAGCGTCTTCTGCGCGGTCACCGGCTCGAAGGTCTCGAAGCCCTTCTGGAACGAGCGGTAGAGCGGGTTCGCGTGCTCGGCCTGCGCGACGCAGATGCGCGGCAGTTTCTGGATGAGGCCGAGCTCGTGCATCATGAGGAAGCCCTTGCCGAGGGCGCTCACGTTGCCGAGGTTGCCGCCGGGGATGATCACCCAGTCGGGCACCTCCCAGTCGAACTGCTGTACGATCTCGATCGCGACCGTCTTCTGCCCCTCGATGCGCAGGCTGTTCATCGAGTTGGCGAGGTAGATGCGCTTCTGCTTGGTGATCTCCTGCACGACCTTCATGCAGCCGTCGAAATCGGTGTCGAGCGAGAGCACGAGCGCGCCGTTGGCGATCGGCTGCACGAGCTGCGCCGGCGTGACCTTGTCGCGCGGCAGCAGCACGACCGCGGGGATACCGGCCGCGGCGCAGTATGCCGCGAGGGCCGCCGAGGTATCGCCGGTCGAGGCGCAGGCGACCGCGTCGATGTGCAGGCCGTCGGCGATCATCTGCTTCACCGCCGACACCAGCACCGTCATGCCGAGATCCTTGAACGAGCCCGTGTGCGAGTTGCCGCACTGCTTGACCCACAGGTCCTCGACGTGGAGCTGCTTGCCGTAGCGGTTCGCCCAGAAGAGGTTGCTGTTGCCCTCGAACATCGAGACGACGTTCTCGTCGTCGATGAAGGGCAGCACCCATTCCTTCTTGCCCCAGACGCCCGAGCCGTACGGGTAGGTGCTGTGCTGCTGGCGCTCCTCCAGGAGCCGCATCCAGGCCGAGGGCGCCCGGGTCTTCAGCGCGTCCATGTCGTGCTGGACCTCCAGCAAGTCCCCGCACGTCGGACAGCGGTAGATGATCTCGAGGAGGTTGTACTGCCCCTCGCACCCGTTGATGCAGCGGAACCACGCATTGTAGCTCATGGTCGGTCAAGCTTCCGCCACCGCCGACCAAAAATCAACTCACGGTCCGGCGCACGATCTGGAATTGACTTGCCGCCGAGGGCCGCCGTAGGTTGCCGCGCATGTCCGCAAACGACATCGGCGACCCGTTCACGCAGTCACTCGGCGTCGAGTACCTCGTCGACGGGGGCGGCCTCCGGCGCCTGGCGCTGACGCTCACGCCGCTGCACATGAGCCGCGCCAACCGCGTGCACGGCGGGGTGCTCTTCACCCTCCTCGACACCGCCCTCGGCGGCGCCGTCGTGAACGGCCTCCCCGCCGGCCGGGGCTGCGCCACTCTCGAGCTCAAGATCAACTACTTCCGCCCGATCCAGCACGGCCGCATCGTCGCCGAGGGTCGGCTCGTCAACCTGAGCCGCAACACCGCCTACGCCGAGGGTGAGGTGCGGAACGAGGAAGGCAAGATCCTCGCGAAGGCCTCCGGCACCTTCTTCGTCACCGACGCGATCGAGCAAGCCGACCGCGCGCGGATCTAGCTCTGCCAGGTGCGGGCGGTCGCCGATCCCAACCCACGTCGCAACGACCGCCCACGCCGTCCTCGCCCCGACGAAGGCGAGCCAGATCGTGGACGACGCGGGCTGCGTCCAAGAAGGTCCGTCCTGGGTGCCCTTTGAGTTTGCGCAGTTGTTGACGCGGCGAAGTACCGTCGTCACCGTGCTGAACCTGAGTGTACCCGAGAAAAAGATGTGGCGCGCAAAGGCCGCCACCGAAGGGGCGGCAGTCGATGCGTGCACGGCCAATGAAACGTGCCGCTATTCGGCCCAGCCCCCAAGGGAAGCCATAGACGCGTCGGACTTGGATCAGATCGCTCGGTCAGCCGAGCGCATCGTACGCGTGCTTCAGTCGATCACGGACGCGTTCTAGATCGTGTCCGCTGTCCAAGGGATGCGTGCACGGGGACGTTGGCGTCCGTCGCCCGAGCGCCTCGGCTCGGATGGGGCACGATAGCGCCGTGCCTGCCGACACTTCCCCTCTGTGAAGAACGCCGACCATCTTCTTGACCATCTCTTGCCATATCTTCATACTGCCCCGATGCGCAGCCGATTGAAGAAAGTCACCGTCAATCTTCCGGTCGAGACTCTCGAGAACGCGACCAGGCTGACCGGCAAGGGCATTACGCCGACGATCCTCGAGGGGCTCCACGAGATCGAGCGTCGCGCCAAGCGCTCCGCTCTCCGCGCGTTGAAGGGCAAGGTGCGCGTGGAGCTCGATCTCGAGGAGACGCGCCGCTGATTCTCGTCGACACCTCCGCGTGGATCGACTTCTTCCGCGGCCGCGCGCCGTTCGCAGCGGCCGTCGATCGGCTGCTCGAATCGAACGAGGTCGCCCTGTGCGGTCCCGTCGTCACCGAGCTGCGACGAGGCCTGCGGACCGCGCGCGACCGGGCGAGGGTCCTACCTCTCATCGCAGGATGCCATGCCCTGGAGCAGCCGGACCGACTCTGGGATGAGGCGGGGGACCTCGGCTACGCGCTCGCGCGACGGGGTACGAGCGTCAAGACCGTCGATCTCTTGATTGCGACCTATGCGATTGCCCATGGCGTGCCGCTTCTTGCGATCGACGGCGACTTCGCGATGATGAAACGCGGGGGACTCGATCTCATCCTCGTCGAGCCGTGAAGGGGGGATTCGCCGTGGTCGACGGCTAGAGCCAGCCGTGGGCTCTGAGTACTAGCACCCACGAGAAGCTCGTGCCGTAGGGCGTCGGGTCGAGCCACGGGTCCCAGGCGCCGATCCACGCCAGGGGAAACGAGAGCGCGTACGCCACCCAGAAGAGCGCGCGTGCCGCGGCACTACGTAGCTCGGCGTACGCGTCGGTCATGAAGACGTAGAACATCGGGATGAAGAGGCAGTACCAGCGGACGCCGTAGGCGTTGCCGCCCGGATCGGTCGAGGTGAGGAGGTAGTAGGTCACGAGGACGAGCGTCGGGACGAGCGCGACGATCGCCTCGGCGCGCTGCGGGCGCCCGGGTGAGGCGGCGAGGCGGATCATGCCCCAGGTGACGAAGAGCATCGCGGGGGTGTGGATGAAGAGCCCGCGGTAGCCGATCAGGCAGAGGCCGGCGTAGCGCAGCAGCTCGCCGAGCGAGTGGTGGGGCAGGGCGCTGCCGGCGAGGTGGCCCTGGGTCGCGAAGTACGAGCCCGGATAGTCGAAGAGCTTCGGCTGGAGCGGCAGCGGCATCGGGCTGCCGGAGAGCATGATTGCGTACGCGGCATAGCCGAGGATCGGCAGGGCGGCAGCGGCGGCGAAGACGAGCGCGGCATCACGCCGCCGCGGCGCCTCGGGCCAGACGAGGTAGGCGAGGAACGCCGGGAAGTAGAATGCGGCGCCGTGGTCGGTGAGCGCGGCGAGCCCGGTCATGAGGGCGGCGCCGGCGACGCTGCCGAGGCCGCCGTCGAAGCGCCGCCACCGCCAGAGGAGGAGAAAGCCGACCAGCAGCGCCATCGCCGAGGGCGGATGGTTGGAGAACGTGACCGTGTAGGCGGTGTTGAGCGTGCCGAGCCCGACCGCCAGCACGGTCGCCGCGCGCCACCATGGATCGGGGACGATGCGGCGGAGGAAGATCGCCAGGGCGACGAGCCCCGCGAGCGTGGTGCCGCCGATCACGATGAGCGTCGTCCAGTAGTACGCGCGCGGCAGGTCGTTCCGGAAGGTGATACCGAGCGCGGTCTCGGCGGCGTAGACGGGGACGCCGGCGAACGCGAGCGCCGGCGGCTTGTCGGAGTAGTACTTCCCGTCGATGCGGCAGATGTCGCCGGTGAAGCGCGACATGTGCGTGCCGTCGATCCAGAGATGGCCGTGCTCGACGATCGCCTCGATCATCGCGAGCCGCGAGGCGTCGTTCCACCCGCCCTGCTTGGTGTGGGTGGCGAGGACGAGGAGGAGGGCGACGGCGACGAGCGCCGCCGCGACGGGCGCACGCGTCACGCGTCCTCGTCGTCGCGGGCGACGGCGGCGAACGTCGCCGCGGTGGCACCGAGGCTGAGGAGGATGAGCGCCCACTCGCGCGGCAGATCACGCTCGCGCAGCGCGCGGCGCTCGGCCTGACGCGCGGGCGGGAAGCGGCTCTCGTCCGGCAGCACGTGCACGGCGAGCAGGTTGGCCCACTGCCAGGAGAGAATCTGCAGCGTCGCGGCGACGATCATCGCCGTCGCGGGCCAGCGTGCGCGCCGCACGAAGCACGCCGTCGCGATCAGGAACGGCGCGGTGAACGCCGTGTAGGTGCCGTGCACCCGGGTCGGGAAGGTCACGGCGGCGAGGGTGACGAGCGTTGCGAGCGGCACGAACGCGAGCGCCGCGCGTCCGGCGCCACGTGTCTCCCAGCGCCGCGTCAGCGCGCAGGCGCCGACGACGCCGAGGAGGAGCAGCACGGTGCCCCAGGTGTCGCGGGTGACACCGAGGATGGTCGTCTGCGAGTCGAGATGGCCGGCGACGAGGAGATCGGCGTACCAGACGTTGAACGTCATCATCGTCGTCCAGTGGAGGTTGTAGACGTAGTTGGCGAGGTAGGTGAGCCGCAGCCACGCGATGCCCGACCAGAGCCAGAAGGGCAGCGCCAGGAAGTTGAGCGTCGCGAGCGCGGCCAGGCCGCCCGCCACGATGCGAGGACGCGCGTCGCGGAACAGGAGCGCGTACGCCCAGAGCGGCCCGAGGAGGACGCCCGACGGCTTCAACGCGAGCGCGATTCCCCACAGCACGCCGGCCAGGAGCCAGCGCTGGCGGTTCATCGCCCACACCATCCAGATCGAGGGCCCGAGAATCCAGCTCTCGGTCTGCCCCCAGAACGGCCCGTCGGCCAGGATCGGCGGGGCGAGCCATGTCGCGGCGAACGCCACCGCCGCGACCATCGGGCCGCCAACGTCGACGACGAGCGCCGCCACGCCGATCGCCGCGGCGAGCTCCGCGATGGTCGTGCTGAGCGCCAGCACGCTGCGTGCGGCGACCGTGTTGGCGATACGCGCGGGATCGACCACACGCAGGACCAGGCCCTCGAGCCAGAAGACATAGGCGGCAAGGGGCGGATAGTTGAGACGCTCGTTCGCGCCGGAGGTGATGTCCTGCGCCTGCTCGCCCGGCGGATAGAACCGCGCTGGGCACGGGCCTGGCGGGCGCGTATAGACCTCCAGCACGCCGGCGTCGACGGCCTCGCGGGCCCAGCAGACGTAGTCGACGTGATCGCCGAAGAAGGCGTAGCGCGGAGCGACCTCGAGCAGCACGCCCCGCGCCGCGATGCCGACGACGAGAGCGGCCGCCATCAGCCACAGCGCGCGCGATCCGCCCATGCGGCGTCTGCGATGCCTCGCCGCACGGGCGCAAGTCAAGCTGGGGTGCTGCGCGTGCGCCCGCGAGCCGCGGGCGCCCCCGGCCGGGCACGCGGCCCGGCCGATCTCGTCAGACTAGCTTCGGTTGATCGTGATCTGCCGCGGCTTCGCGCGCTCGGCCTTCGGTAGCTCGAGCGCGAGAACCCCGTTCGTCAGCCGCGCCGCGATCTTGTCGGCGTCGACGTCACGCGACACCGTGAAGCGACGCTCGTAGTTGCCGACCTTGTACTCCGTGTAGACCGGGGCGAGGTGCTCGTACTCCTTCAGCACCACCTGCCCCTCGATCGTGAGCACGCCGTCGTCGAGCCGCACGTTGAGCGATTTCTCTTCGACGCCCGGCATGTCGGCCCACAGGTACATCGAGTCGGCCGTCTCGTAGATATCCACGTCGGGAACGTAGGTACGGCCAGCCCTGGTGCCTTCCTGGGCGCTCGCCTCCTGCTTCTCCCGGACGTTCAGCTCCTGTTCAGTCATGGTGGGTATGTCCTCCTCTCCCGAAATTGGCGCAGCCGCCGTCAGGCGGCCTTGACGCTGATCTGCCTCGGCTTCGTCTCCTCGCGCTTGGGCACGTGGATGGTGAGCACGCCGTGCTTGTGCGAGGCCTCCGTGCGGCTGAGATCGAGATCCTCGGGAAGCTGTAGCGAGCGCGAGAACTGCCCGCCGCGCCGCTCCCGGCGATGGAACGAGCCGCCTTGCGGAGCCTCGGGCTCGCGGCTGCCGCTGATCGTCAGCGTACGGCCGTGTCCCTCGATCTTGAGCCTCTCCGGCGCGATGCCCGGCACCTCCACCTTCACGACGTACCCGTCCGGATCGTTGAACACGTTGACCGGCGGGAACACGCCCTGCCCCGAGGCCGACCACGAATCGAACGGCCGTTGCCACGCACGGTCCAGCTCGCGCTGGAGCGTCAGTAGACCGTTCACCGGATCGAGCTCCGGCATGAATCGAAAGAACGTCATCGTTGCTCCTCCCTTCGTGATGACGAAAACGTAAGTCGTCGTCGTCGATCGTCAAGGGGCGGCGCGCGTGGAGGCGCCCGTGCAGCATCGCGCAGGACGCATGTCGCAAGGCCGGTGCGCGGTCGGGGGAGAGGGCGGGTGCTGTCGCTCGCACCCGACGCTCGCAATCAGTTCAGTGCTCGCAAACGGGTGCAAGCACGACAGCCACCGCCGCGCGCCGACCTCGACTGAACCACCGATGGCGTCGCGGGCTCACCTCGTCCGCGGCCAAAGAAGCCGCGGGACGCGGCATCGGCTTGCGTCCGGGTGTCCCGTGGGCAGGTGGGGCTATGACGCAACAGACGGGAAGTGCGGGGCTCACCGCGCCTGCACCCGTTTAGGCGCATTGCTCCTTACGC